>MGUK01000044.1 GCA_001799995.1 Elusimicrobia bacterium GWF2_62_30 | reverse complement strand
CCTTCCGTAGGCCGAGGCTTGCATAGCGCCGAGGCCGGAGGATGAGCGAGGCACGGTGTGCCGAGCGCGGTTTGCGTTCCGGTCCCCGCGCCGCCCGCTGCGGTGTATGAAACCTCTGTAATAATAAAAATAGTTTGCCATCCCAAGCGCAGCGTTTGTATAATATAGATATAGTTAAGGCCCAGTTGGCGCAGCGGTAGCGCGTTCCCTTGACATGGGAAAGGTCACAGGTTCGATCCCTGTACTGGGCACCAGTTTTTATCCCGAATCCCGCCTTGGCGGGATTCCCCGCGAAGCGGGTTGAGGACAAGCGCTATGCGCGCCAGTCCGAAAGGGTGTATCCCGGAGCGAAGCTCCCCGAGCTATGCGAGGGAAAAATTCATCGGAATTTTTCGGGACAGTAACTCAGTCAGGGCCCGTTAGAACCCGCTCCGGGAACTGGCGGGCTTCATTATTAAGGAACCTAACTTATGGCCGACGACAACAAAGAAGAAGCAGCAAAAGAAGAATTCATCCACAAGATGCGCCACTCGCTGGCGCACGTGCTGGCCGAGGCCGTGGCGGAACTGTTCCCCGGCGTGAAATTCGGCATCGGGCCCGCCATCGAGAACGGCTTTTACTACGACTTCGCCCTCGAGCATCACTTCACCCCCGAGGACCTGCCCAAGATAGAGAAGAAGATGAAGCATATCATGGCGCAGACCCAGAAGTTCGAGCGCGTGGAACTGCCCCGCGCCGAAGCCCTCAAGCATTTCGCCGACAAGGGGGAGAACTTCAAGGTGGAGCTGATCAACGACCTGCCCGAGGGCAGCGTCATCAGCATCTACAAGAACGGCCCGTTCGAGGACCTCTGCAAGGGCCCGCACGTGGAGCATACCGGCAAGCTCAAAGCCTTCAAGCTGATGTCCATAGCCGGCGCCTACTGGCGCGGCAGCGAGAAGAACCCCATGCTGCAGCGCATCTACGCCGTGGCCTTTGAGACCCAGGACGAACTTAACGCCTATCTGAAGCAGCAGGAAGAGGCCGCCAAGCGCGACCACCGCAAGATCGGCAAGCAGCTGGAGATCTTCACCTTCGACGACGACATAGGCCCGGGCCTGCCGCTCTGGCTGCCCAACGGCGCCATTATGATAGAGGAGCTGGAAAAGCTCGCGAAAGAGACGGAGGCCGCCGCCGGCTACGTGCGCGTGAAGACCCCGCATCTCTGCAAAGAAACTCTCTACCAGAAAAGCGGGCACCTGCCTTATTACGCCGAGAGCATGTTCCCGGCCATGGATATCGACGGGCAGAAGTACTACATCAAGCCGATGAACTGCCCGCATCACCACAAGATCTACGGCTCCAAGCCGCGCAGCTACCGCGACCTGCCGGTGCGCATGGCGGAGTACGGCACCTGCTACCGCTACGAGCAGTCGGGCGAGCTGTTCGGCCTGATGCGCGTGCGCTCCATGCAGATGAACGACGCGCATATCTACTGCACGCCGGAGCAGTTCCAGGAGGAGTTCCTGGCCGTCTGCCGCATGTACCTCGGGTATTTCAAGATCTTCGGCATCGAGAAGTACGTGATGCGCTTCAGCACCCACGCCCCGGAGGGCCTGGGTAAAAAGTACGTGGACAATCCCGAACTGTGGGCTTCCACGGAGATCATGGTGCGCGACACGCTGGTCAGCGGCGGGATCCCGTTCAAGGAGATCCCCAACGAAGCCGCTTTCTACGGCCCCAAGATCGACGTGCAGGTGTGGAGCGTGATAGGCAAGGAGTTCTCGCTCGCCACCAACCAGGTGGACTTCGCCGTACCCGCCCGCTTCGAGCTGGTCTACAAGGACTCCGACGGCAAGGAAAAGACGCCGCTGTGCATCCACCGCGCCCCGCTCGGCACGCACGAGCGCTTCATTGGTTTCCTGATCGAGCATTTCGCCGGCAACTTCCCGCTCTGGCTGTCGCCGCTGCAGGTCAAGGTCATGAGCATCACCGAGGAGTCGGAAGCCTACGCCCGAGGGATAGAGGCGAAGCTGAAAGCCGCGGGCCTGCGCGCGGCCGGTAACTACGGCAGCGAAACGATAAACGCCAAGGTCCGCGAGGCCTCGGTCGAAAAGACCCCCTACATGGTCGTGGTCGGCAAGAAGGAAATGGACGCCGGCACGGTGACCCTGCGCCTGCGCGGGGGCAAACAGGTGTTTGGCGTCAGCCTTGCCGAGTTCATCGAGAACCTGCGCAAGGAAGCCGCCGAACGGCTTCTTACCGGGACCTATGTCTGAACGGATAAGACTCCGAACGCTGCTGGCCGCCGCGCTGCTGTGCGCGGCGCCCGCCCGCGCCCTGGCGCAGGCGGGGGACTCCCAGCTGGCCGAGGACGAGGCGGCGTTCCAGAACATCGCCGCCCTTTATGAGACGGCCGCGGACCGGTCGGCGGTGGTGGAGGCCTTTAAGAAATATCTCAAGCAGTATCCCAAAAGCAACCGCGTGCCCGACGCCTTCTTCATGCAGGGCGAGTCCCACATGGCCAAGGGCACCGAGATCCTGCGCCAGGAAAAAAATTCCAAGATGATCTCGGAAGCCCGGGTGATGGCGGGCTCCAACGCCGCCGCCCTGGCGGAGCTCAGGGCCGCGGCCGAGGCCTATTCCTCGGCTATCTCCAAAGGCTCCAAAAGCGGGCTGGAACCCTCCGCCCAGTACCGCATAGGCGAAGCCTGGTACAACAGCGGCAACTGGGAGCGCGCGCTTAAAGAATTTACCAGGGTGGAGGACAAGTATCCCAAGTCCTACATCGTCCCGGCGAGCCTCCTGGGCCAGGTCTACTCCTATATCGCCCTCGGGCGCTACCAGGACGCGCAGGCCACCCTTTTCCGGCTGCAGGAGACCTGGCTGCCCTACGCGCGCGAGCCCGCCGTGGTTTTCGCCAACGGCGTGATAGAGCTGAACCGCAAGAATTACGCGTCGGCGCAGAACCTTTTCTCGCAGCTTAATACCCCGGAAGCCAGGTTCTTCCTGGGCAAGGCATACCTCTACGAGGGGAAAACCTACGTGGCCGCTTCGGTGTTCCAGAAGCTGGTCGCCGATTTCCCGGAGGTCGATTTCAAGGAGGAGGCCGAATTCCTGGCCTCGGACTCCTATTTCCACGCCCGCGACTTCGACGGCGCCATAGTCAAGTACCAGGAGTTCATCCGGAAATACCCGCACTCCAAGCTTTACAGCGCGGCCCTGTTCCGCGTCGGGGCCTCCCAGTTCAACAAGAAGGATTACCCCGGCGCCCGGGCCAGTTTCCAGGCCGTGATAGACCGGGACCCGAGGGATTTCTTCTCGCCGCTGGCCCAGTTCTTCATCGCCGAGGCGTACCTGGAGAACAAGCAGGTGCGCGACGCGCTTTTCGCTTATGCCAAGGCGACCACCGGCTACGGCGGCTCTTCCGTGGCCCCGGCCAGCCAGTACAAGCTGGCCTGGTGCCAGTACCTGCTGGGCGACCATACCCAGGCGGTCGGCGCGCTGGACAGCTTCCTGGCGCTTTACCCGTCCGACGTGCTGGCCAAGAACGCGCATTACCTCAAAGGCCTGGCGCTGCTGGAACTCAAGAAGTCGCCCGACGCGCTGCGCGCTTTCCAGAGCGCCGTGGATATGGCCCCGGACAGCTCCGTAGCCGAACAGGCGATGTTCATGATCCTGCGCGCCGAATACGAGCGCGGCAACTATAACAGCATCCTCACTTCCTACCAGTTCATTTTCAAGCAGCTGCCCCAGTCCGGCTCCAAGTGGCGGGCCCTCAGCCTGCTGTACGTGGCCGAAGCCTACATGGCAATGAACCTGACGGCCGACGCCAGGAACGTTTACGAGACCATAGTCCGGATCTACCCCAACGACGTCACCGCCCTGTACGCCCAGGAAGGGCTGGTCTGGTGCTTCTCCCTGGGCGGGGACACGGCGGCCGCGGCCCGCGCGCGGGAGAAACTGCGCACGCTCAGGGAGGCCTTCCCCGCGGCGCAGCAGCCCGGTGGGGAGGACGAGATGGCGCTGGCGGACAGCCATTTCAACAAGAAGGACTACGAGAAGGCCTACCAGCTTTACGAAGATTTCGTCGCCGGGCAGCCTAAGAACCCGTACGCGGCCACGGCGCTGTACCGCGCCGGCCTCGCCCTGTACAGGCTGCGCTATTACAGCCAGGCCGTGGATACCTGGGAAAAGATCTCGAAGAGGTATCCCGGCGCGCCCGAGACCGAGCCCGCCGATTTCCAGATAGCCGATACCTGGTTCCGCGCGCAGAAGTACAACGAATCCGCCGCGGCTTACGACACTATCGTGACCAAGTACCCGAAAAGCCGGCAACTGCCCCTGGCCTGGCTGCGGCTGGCCCAGGTCCGCTATAGCCTCAACCAGGACGCCGCCGCCGCAGAGCAGGCGAGGCTCGCGGTTTCCCAGTTCCCGCTGGCCCCGGAGGCCGCCGACGCCTTCGATATCGCGGAAGCCGCTTTCGACCGCAACCCGGGTTTGGATTTCAAGAACTGGTTCCTGGGGCTGGCCCAGCGCCGGCCGCAGGACAGGACTTCCGGCGAGGCCCTGTTCCGGCTCGGGCGCCGCCTGTTCGAGAAGAAGGACTTCGCCGGGGCGGTGGAGAACCTCAAGAAGTTCAGCCTGGACTACATAGACCACCCGGCTATTAAGGACGCGCAGTTCTACCTCGGCGAAGCGTACTTCCAGGCCGGTGAACTGGAGAACGCCGCCGGGGTCTTCGACCGCTTCGCGCAGAATTATCCCGACGCCAAGGAACACGCCATGGGGCTGTTCCGGCTGGGCAGCTCCTATTACGGCCTCAAGGACCATGAGCGGGCGGCGCAGGCGTATTCTAAACTGGTCGCCCTCTACCCGTCGAGCGAATACGTGAAGCCGGCGCTTTTCAACCTGGCCCTCAGCTACAAGGCCACCGGCGCCACCGACAAGGCCGAATCGACCTACCGCCGGTATTACGACCTGACCGGCAAGTCCGACGACGCGCTGGCCGCGCTGTGGGAGATCTTCAATATCCGCAAGACCCGCGGCGACTTCTCCGGCGCGATCAAGATCCTGACCCAGATCTACGGCGAAGCGGAGGGGCGGGAGGACGCGCTGGAGGCCATGTACCACATGGGCGAGCTGAGCGCCGACAACCGGCAGGTGGAAGAGGCGCGCGATTACTGGGAACGGCTCAGCCGGCAGACGCCGCTGCACAACGCCTGGCGCCTGCAGGGGCTGGTCAAGCTCGGAGAGCTTTACGAGAGCGAGAAGAACTACGCCGAAGCGGCGCGCGTTTACGAAGATATAGCAAAGAACTCCAGCAAGCCCGAGTTCGCCGGCGCGGCCGCCGAGAGGGCCAAGGCCCTGCATGAAATGGGGCGCTCGGCTTCCGGCGCTAAGCCGGAAAGTCCCGCCGCCGCACCGGCGCCCGCGCCCGCCGGCCCCGCCGAGGTTGTTCCGCAGGAAGCCCCCGTGGTAGAGCCGCCCGCGGCCGCCCCGGCGCCCGAAGAAAAAGCGGCCCCGGCGAAGAAAAAGGCCGCCCCCGCGGCTAAGAAAAAAGTTTCGACAGGTACCAAGAAGAAATAAACAGGAGATCTACATGGAGAATATCAGTTACCTCGAGCTGTTCAAAGAAAGTTTTACGCTGCTTATCCTGCTGGTCTGTTCCCTGCTTTCCTTCACCTTCGCCTTCGAGCGCTGGTGGTTCTTCCGCAAGGCGCGGCAGGAGAAGGTGGATGAATTCCTCTCCAAAATAAGCGGGATGCTTAAAGAGGGGAAAATGGACAAAGCGGCCGAGTTCACCGCCAAAATAGATTCGCCGCTTTCCCGCCTGTTCCATTACGCGCTGGCGCACCGGGAGATGTCCCGCAGGGACCTGGAAGAGCTGCTGGCCACGAAACGCCAGGAAGAGCGGCTGGGCCTCGAGCGGAACCTGGGCGTGCTGGGGACCATGGGCAATATCGCGCCCTTCATCGGGCTCTTCGGCACGGTGGTCGGCATCATAAAAGCTTTCAGGGACCTGGCCCTTTCCGGCACGGGCGGCCCCACCGTGGTGGCCAAGGGCATCGCGGAGGCGCTCGTGGCCACGGCCGGCGGCCTCGCGGTCGCCATCCCCGCGGTGATAATCTACAACTACTTCATGCGCAAGACCAAGGTCATCTCCAGCGAGCTCGAGATCTTCTCCGCCCGCCTGGTGATCATGCTGGAGAATAAATAACGCGGACCGGCGGCGGCTTAATATGGGCGTATCCTCGAATAATTCCGACGAGCCGATAACCGAGATCAACCTCACGCCGCTGGTGGACGTGTCGCTGGTGCTCGTCATTATCTTCATGGCCGTGGCGCCCTTCGCCATCACCGCCGGCATCAAGGTGCTGCAGTCCAAGGCCAGCGCGCAGGTGGGGAAAGTGTCCGTTTCGGACAGCGTCCAGGTCAAGCTCCTCAGCGACGGGACGCTTACGCTCAACGGCGCCGCCCTGGCGCGCGCGGAGTATCCCGCGGCCGTGGCCAAGGCGCTCCTCAAGAGCGCCGACAAGTTCGTGATAGTAAAAGCCGATCCCGCCAACAAGGTGGGCCAGGTGGTGGGCCTGCTCGACGAAGCCAGGCAGGCCGGGGCGCTTAAGATGGCGCTGATGAGGAACTGATGTCCTTCAAGGTTGAGAACGACGATTCGATCATGGCCGGCATCAACGTGGCGCCGCTCGTCGACGTCTGCCTCGTGCTCGTTATCATTTTCATGGTCACCGCGCCGCTCCTGTCCGATCCGCCCCTGAAGGTAAGCCTGCCGCAGGCCAAGACCCAGGAGGGGGAGGAGAAGGACAAGGTAACGGTCACCATCTCCGCCGATTCCAGGTTCGCGGTGAACGAGAAGGTGTTCCGGGAAGAGGCGGCCATGCTGGCCTGCGTCGAGGACACCATAAAGAACGGCAGCTCCAGGCTGCTGGTCATCCGGGCCGATGCTGAGGCGCCTTACGGCGTGCTCACCGAAGTGATGCGGCGGGCCAAGGAAGCCGGCGCGTCCGGCATAACCATAGCCACGGAGCAGAAAGGGAAGAAATAGGGCATGTCCTACCGCGGAAACAATTCCATCGCCTATCCGCTGGCCGCGTCGGTAGCGTTCCATGCGCTCTTCGTGTTCCTGTACGTCTATTTCGTCATCATGCACCCGCCGGCCCGCACCGTGGTGCTTAACAACGTGGACCTTATTTTGCAGGAAAAGGAAGCCAGGGCCAAGCCGGAGCAGAACAAGACCATGAACTTCCTCAAGCTGGCGCTGCCGCAGCTGCCCAAGCTGGCCATGCAGGCGCCGCCCAAGCCGCTGGCCCCGGCGCAGCTGGACATAAAGCCGCCGGAGCCGGTGCGCAAGGCCCTGGACCTGCCCGAGAAGCTTTCCGGCAGAGAGGGCCGCCTGACTACCGCAGAGAAGCTGGACATGGATATGGGAAAGAAACTGGCTTCGGCGCCGAAGGACGCGGGCCTGGAGCTGCGGTCGGACAGGGGGGCGCAGGCCGCAGCCCCGCGCATCGAGCTCGAGGAGATCGGGCTGAAAAGGGCTCCGTCCATCCCGCAGGGGCTGAAATTCGAGGATTCCGGCCAGGTGGTGCGCCCGCAGACCATGCAGGAACTCAATCTTGCCGTCGACCGGGCCAGGCGTACCGTGGCCGGTCCCCAGGGACTTTCGGAGCGGGAGGGAAAGCTCGCTTCCGCCAGGGCGGTGACCGCCGCCGCCGCGGCCCCGCAGCGCCTGACCGAGGCCCGCGACGCCGGGGTGCAGCTGGCTTCCAGGCCGCAGCCGGTAATGACCGCGCAGAGCTTATCCCTGCGCAGGGGAGAGTCCTTGCGCCAGGCCTCGGCGCCGGAACCCCCGCGCCTTGAAATAACCGGGCCCCTTTCCCGCCGGAAGGTGCTTAGCTCATACGCCCCGCCTTTCCCGGACTGGGCGCGCGAGCGGGGCGTGCTGGAGGCCGCGGTCTCCATCAAGTTCTACGTGGACAGCGCGGGCCGCGTGCTGGACAACGCCGCGGTGGAGAAAACTTCGGGGTACGGGCCCCTCGACCGGCTCGCCCTCGGCGCGATAAAGCGCTGGACCTTCGAGCCGTCGGGAGAGGGGCGCGCGACGCAGTGGGGAATAATAACTTTCAGGTTCCTGTCGGATTAAAAATAATTATGAAATCTAACACATTACGGGTCGTTGCCGCATCCTCCGTCCGCGCGCTGGCGGCGCTATTGGCGGCCGCCGCGTTCTGCGCTCTCCCGGCGGGCGCGCAGGACCTGGCCGGGCCGGCCACGGCCTACAGCGAAGTCCCGCAGGAAGTGCTGGTGAAGTCCGAGGCTGAAGAGATACGCACCAAAAAACCGCCGCTCAAGGTCAAGACGGATAATTTCGAGAGCATAAAGAATTCTTTCGAGTCCGACAAGAACCTGTTCCTGTTCGAGTCCGGGAACTTCATCAGCTTTTTCCGGAATTACCCGGAGAAGCTTTCCAACGGGCGCGTGATAAAGCCCTGGCGCACGTCGTTCAACGACCGCACGGTCATCGCTTTTTACCCGCTGAAGAAGTTCGAAGAGGTGTTCGGCCGGAACTACGCCGAGAAGGTCACGAAGGATTTCCAGTGGACGCTTTCCATAACGGACGAGGAGGGCAGGAACTTCCACAGGTATTCCGGCGCCGGCCTGCCGCCTGAGACCATCAACTGGAGCGGCGAGAACGACCAGCACGAATGGGTGCATGCCGGGCACAGCTACGCGCCGCTTTACGTCTTTACCGAAGCCCAGGGGGTGCGCAAGACCGTGATAGGGGAACTCGTCAGGTTCACCGCCATCGTCTACCAGAAGGGGAACTCGCTGGTGATCAGCATGGATTCCGCGCTGCTCTTCGGTTCCAACAAGTCGGCAAAGACCGTGGAGAAACCGGGCGGGGAAGCGCTGCTGGCCGCCGCGGCCGACCTGATAAAACGCCGCTATTACAATATCCCGCTCAAGGTGAACGTCTATGCCCAGACGAAAGACCTCTCCGACCAGCAGGCGTCGCAGGTGCGGGACAGCCTGAAGGCTTCGCTGATGTGCGGGGAGAACCTGCTCTCCTACGAGGGCTTCGACGACACTTTCGCGCAGCAGCGCACCGATATCGTGCTGCTGAACAAGTAAAAGCCATACATGAAACTAGTCATCGAGCGCGCCAGGTTTCCCGGGGTCCTGCTGATAAAGCCGGAAAGGTTCCTCGACGGCCGCGGTTCCGGTTCGGAGCTCTACAAGGCTTCGGAACTGCGCCGGGCCGGTATCCGGGAAACGTTCGTTCAGGAAAACCGCTCCATCTCGCGCAAGGGCGTGCTGCGCGGCCTGCATTACCAGCGGGCCCCTTACGCCCAGGCCAAGCTGGTGCGCTGCGGGCGCGGCCGCGTCTTCAATGCCGCAGTGGACCTGCGGCGCGGCTCTAAGACTTTCGGCGTCTCTTTCTGCCTGACCCTCTCCGAAGCGGAGGGGACGATGGTGTACCTGCCGGCGGGGTTCGCGCACGGCTTCCTGGCGCTGACCGACGGGGCGGAAGTGCTTTACAAGTGCTCGCGGGAGTTCAGCGCGGCCCATTACGGCGGCCTGCGCTGGAACGACCCGCAGCTGGGGATAAAATGGCCGGCGAAAAAGCCGCTCTTGTCCGCTAAGGACGGCGCGCTGCCGCTGCTTAAGGAGATAAAGGGAATATGAAAGGCATAATACTCGCGGGCGGTTCCGGGACCAGGCTCTATCCCATCACCAGCGTGGTCTGCAAACAGCTGCTGCCGGTCTACGACAAGCCGATGATCTATTACCCTATGTCGGCGCTGATGCTGGCCGGCATAAGGGACATACTTATAATTTCCACGCCCAAGGACCTGCCCCGCTTCCGCGATATCTTCGGCGACGGCTCGGCCTGGGGCCTCAAGCTGTCGTATAAAGAACAGCCCGCGCCCAACGGCATAGCGCAGGCCTTCCTTATCGGCGAAGAATTCATCGGCTCCGACGATGTCTGCCTGGTGCTGGGTGACAATATCTTTTACGGCCACGGCCTGCCGGAGGCCTTTCTGAAGGCGGTGGCTGCGGCGAAGGCCAAAAAAGCCACGGTGTTCGGCTACTACGTGAACGACCCGGAACGCTACGGGGTGGTGGATTTCGACGCCGCGGGCAACGCGCTGTCCATCGAAGAGAAACCGGCGAAGCCTAAAAGCAACTACGCAGTAACCGGTCTTTACTTTTACCCTAACGGGGTGGCCAAAGTGGCCGCCTCAATAAAACCGTCGGCCCGCGGCGAACTCGAGATCACCGACGTGAACAGGGAATACCTCAAGAGCGGCGCCCTGGGCGTGGAACTGCTCGGACGCGGTTACGCCTGGCTGGATACCGGCACTTTTGAGAGCCTGCTGGAGGCGGGGGAATTCATCGCCACCGTGGAGCGCAGGCAGGGGCTGAAGATCGCCTGCATCGAGGAGATAGCCTACGCGCAGGGCTGGATAGACAAAGCAAGCCTGCTGCGGCTCGCCGACGGGCTCAGCAAGAACAGCTACGGCGCTTATCTGAAGAAAGTCGCCGAAGGCAAGTGAGAACCTATGCCATTTGAATTCGAGAATACCGGGCTTGAGGGCGCGGTGCTGGTAAAGCCCCGCGTCTTCCCCGACGACCGGGGTTTCTTCGTCGAGACTTACAAGCGCGCGGACTTCCTGCAGGCCGGGATCCCGGCGGAGTTCGTGCAGGACAACCACTCCAAGTCCTCGCAGGGCGTGCTGCGCGGGCTGCATTACCAGCGCGGCGCCGCCGCGCAGGGTAAACTGGTGCGCTGCGTGGCCGGGGCCATCCTCGACGTGGCGGTGGACGTGCGCCGGGGGTCGCCGGGCTTCGGCAAATGGGTGGCCGCGGAACTTACCGCGGCTAACGCGCATATGCTGTACGTGCCGCCGGGCTTCGCGCACGGCTTCCTGGTGCTGAGCGAAACCGCCGAGATAATTTACAAGTGCACTGTGGAATACTCCCCGAAAGACGAAGGCGGCATACGCTGGGACGACCCGCAGATCGGCGTGCGGTGGGGCATAAAGGACCCGGTCCTGTCGGCCAGGGACAAGGTACTGCCGCTCCTGAAGGACGCTATCCTTTAATGAGAGTCTTCATTACCGGCGCAAAAGGCCAGCTCGGCACCTCCTTTGTGAGGCGCTTCGAAGCCAACGGCTGGGACTACCAGGCGGCCGACGTCGACACGCTTGATATTACCGATGTCAACGCCGTGATGGACGCCCTGATGCCTTACCGGCCCGGGCTTATCATAAACTGCGCGGCTTACAACCTGGTTGATAAAGCCGAGACGGACGCCGCCGCGGCTTATGCCGTGAACGCCGAAGGCCCGCGCAACCTCTCGCTGGCCGCGCGCAAGCTGGAATCCACCCTGGTGCATTTCGGGACGGATTATATTTTCGACGGGGCCAAGGCGGCCCCTTATACCGAGGCCGACAAACCCAACCCTCTCAACGTTTACGGCAGCTCCAAACTTAAAGGCGAGGAATATGTCCTGCAGGCCCCCGGCAGCCTGGTGCTCCGGCTCAGTTGGGTCTTCGGGCGGGGGGAGCAGAACTTCATCCATAAGCTCAAGGGCTGGGCCGCCAAGCCGGGACCGCTGCGCATCTCGGTAGACGAAGTTTCCGTCCCTACCTATACTGAAGACGTCGTCTCCGTTGCGCTGGAGGCTTTGAAATGCGGATTGATGGGCGTCTGGCACCTGGCCAATACCGGCCGGTGTTCGCGCTATGACTGGGCCAGGCTGGCCCTGGCGGAGTATGGGATAGACAAAGAACTGCTCCCGGCCAAAATGGCGGAGTTCAAGACGGCCGCCCGCCGCCCCGGCTATTCGGCCATGTCCAACGCCGCGCTGTCAGCAGAGCTCGGGCTCAAAATACCGTCGTGGGAAGAGGCCGTGAAGGCTTTTATACGGGAGAACAAATGAAAAAGAACATACTGGTTACCGGCGGGGCGGGCTTTATCGGCTCTAATTTCATACGCTGCGCTTTCAAGCAGCCCGGATTCAAGGGAAAAATCGTCAACCTCGATAAGCTCACCTACGCCGGCAACCCGGAGAACCTCGCCGGCATACAGAAAAAATACCGCGGCCGCTATGTTTTCGCGAAAGGCGACATCTGCGACTACAAGACCGTGCTGGCCCTGATGAAGAAGCACGACATCTCGGTCGTGGCGCATTTCGCCGCCGAGAGCCACGTGGACCGCTCCATCTTCGGGCCCAAAGATTTCATCGAGACGAACATCAACGGCACCTTCACCCTGCTCGAAGCCGCGCGCACGTTCTGGGCGGGGCGCAAGGACGTCCGTTTCCACCACGTCAGCACCGACGAGGTCTACGGTTCGCTGGGCGCCGCCGGCAAGTTCAAGGAGACCACGCCTTACGACCCGCGCAGCCCCTATTCCGCTTCGAAGGCTTCTTCGGACCACCTGGTGCGCGCCTATGGCCACACCTACGGCCTGCCGGTCACCATTTCCAACTGCTCCAACAATTATGGGCCGTTCCACTTTCCCGAGAAGCTCATCCCGCTGGTGATCCTCAACGCGCTGGGCGGCAAGCCGCTGCCGGTGTACGGAGACGGGCTGCAGGTGCGCGACTGGCTGTACGTCGAAGACCACTGCTCGGCCATCTGGCGGATAATCAGCAGGGGCCGCGCGGGCGCCACGTATAATGTGGGCGGGAACTGCGAGATGAAGAATATCGACGTGGTAAAGGGCATCTGCGGCGCGCTCGAGGCGCTGGCCCCTTCCGCGAAGAACCCGGCCCTGGGCGGCCGGAAGTACTCGGACCTTATCACCTACGTCAAGGACCGCCCCGGGCATGACCGGCGCTACGCCATCGATTTCAGCAGGATCAAAAAAGAGCTGGGCTGGAGCCCGTCGGTGGACTTCAAGACCGGCCTGCGCAGGACCGTGGCCTGGTACCTGGCCAACGAAGCCTGGGTGGAGAACGTGAAGACCGGCGCTTACCGCAGCTGGCTGAAGAAGAACTATAAATAATGGAAGCGATCTTCCTCGGCACCACCGGCTGGTACGATACGCCGCAGGGCAGCACGGTCTGCA
The DNA here is from genome assembly GCA_001799995.1 of Elusimicrobia bacterium GWF2_62_30. Classification (GTDB taxonomy): domain Bacteria; phylum Elusimicrobiota; class Elusimicrobia; order Elusimicrobiales; family UBA9959; genus UBA9959. The sequence goes on along the minus strand of MGUK01000044.1, from coordinate 75,405 downwards.
CCCTGCTCAGGACGAAGAAATACGACATCGTCCTGGACGCCGGCTACGGCCTGAACAGGCTGGAGCGGTATGTGGACGGCGGCGGGCCTGTTTACCTGTTCCTCAGCCATTTCCACCTCGACCATATCGTCGGGCTGCACACGCTCGTTAAATTCAAGCGTATCAAGCGGCTCACCATCTGCGCCGGCGCGGGCGCGCGGCGTATACTCGGCGCCTTCATCAATAAGCCCTTCACCGTGCCGCTGGCGGCGCTGCCTTACCAGGTGAAGGTCCTGGAACTGCCGGCGGAGGCGAAAAAACTTCCCTTCTCCGTTTCGACCCTGCCGCTCGAGCACGCCGACCCCGTGCTGGGCTTCCGCTTCAGGCTGGACGGGAAGATAGTGACCTACTGCACGGATACCGGCTATTGCCCCAACGCCCTCAAGCTCGCCCGCGGCGCGGACCTGCTGATAACCGAGTGCTCGCACCTGCCCGGGGAAGCCAACCCGGGCTGGCCGCATTTCAACCCGGAGACCGCCGCCAGGCTGGCCGCCGAGGCCGGCGCCGGCCGCCTTATCCTTACCCATTTCTCCGCGGACCGCTACCCGCGGCCCGCCGACAGGGCCGCCGGCCTGCGCGTAGCCCGCCGGACTTTCCCCGGGGCCGCCGCGGCGCGTGACGGGCTGCGCTTTAAATTCTAGCGCCCTCTTTTTATAGTCTTCCCAAACCTTGTATAATTATTAATATAAGTTACGCCGGTTCTGCGGCGGCCGCGGACTTGAGCTGTTCGCGGTAACTTCTGGAGGGAACCATGAAAGTCGTTATCCTTGCCGGCGGTATGGGGACGCGCCTCAGCGAAGAGACGGACCTTAAGCCCAAGCCTATGGCCGAGCTGGGCGAAAAGCCGATGCTCTGGCACATCATGAAGATCTATTCGCAGTACGGCTTCAACGACTTCGTCCTGTGCCTGGGCTACAAGGGCTACATGATAAAGGAATACTTTGCCAACTATTTCCTGCATCAGGCCGACGTCACCATCGACATGAAGAACAATAAGATGGAGGTGCACCACCAGAAGGCCGAGCCCTGGAAAGTCACCCTCGTCGATACCGGGCTCAATACCATGACCGGCGGCCGCCTCAAGCGCGTGCAGAAGTACGTGGGCAAAGAAACCTTCATGCTGACCTACGGCGACGGGCTGGCGGATATCGACCTGAAAAAACTGCTCGCTTTCCATAAGAAGCACGGGAAACACGCCACCATAACGGCCATACAGAACCTGGGCCGCTTCGGCGCCCTGGATATGTCCCCCGACGGTGCCGTTTATTCTTTTCAGGAAAAGCCCATCGGCGACGGCGCCTGGATCAACGGCGGTTTCTTCGTGCTGGAGCCGGAGATCTTCAACTATATCAAAGACGGCGACCCCACCATCTGGGAACGCAAGCCCATGGAGCAGCTGGCGGCGGAAGGGCAGCTTAACGCCTACCTGCACAAGGGTTTCTGGAAGTGCATGGATACGCTGCGCGACAAGACGGAGCTGGAGAACGCCTGGAAGAGCGGCAACCCGCCCTGGAAGGTCTGGAAATGAGCGCTTCCTGGCGCGGGAAGAAAGTTTTCCTGACGGGACATACGGGGTTTAAAGGGGCCTGGCTGTCCATCTGGCTGGACTCCCTGGGCGCCAAGGTGACCGGCTACGCCCTTAAGCCCCCGACGAAGCCCAGCCTTTTCGAACTCTGCCGCCTGGACCGCCGTATTAAGTCCAATATCGGCGACGTGCGCGACGCGGCCCGGCTTAAGAAGGCCGTGCTGGCGGCGCGCCCGGAGATCGTCATCCACATGGCGGCGCAGCCGCTGGTGCGCGAATCCTACCGCGCTCCCGCCGAAACCTTTGAGACCAATATCATGGGCGTGGTGAACCTGCTGGAGGCCGTGCGGGCCTGCCCCACGGTAAAAGCCGTGGTGAACGTCACCACCGACAAATGCTACGAGAACAAGGAGCACGCGCGCGCCTTCCGCGAGGACGAGCCCATGGGCGGCTACGACCCGTACTCGTCAAGCAAGGCCTGCTCCGAACTGGTCACCTCCTCCTACCGCAATTCCTTTTTCAACCCCGCGGATTTTAAAAAGCACGGCGTGGCGCTGGCCTCGGCCCGCGCCGGCAACGTCATAGGCGGCGGCGACTGGGCGGCGGACCGGCTCATCCCGGACATGATCCGCGCGGCGCTCAGAGGGGAAAAGGTGCGCATCCGCAGCCCCCGCGCCATCCGCCCCTGGCAGCACGTGCTGGAGCCGCTCAGCGGCTACCTGCTGCTGGCGGAAAAGCTTTATGAGCACGGGCCGAAGTACGCCCAGGCCTGGAACTTCGGGCCCGACGCCGGTGACGCCAAGGACGTGGAGTGGATAGTCAGGCGCATGTTCGGCCGCTGGCCGGAGGCGCCGGGCTATGCGATAGACAAGGGCCGCCACCCGCACGAGGCGCATTACCTTAAACTCGATTCGTCGAAAGCCCGCCGCCAGCTGGGCTGGGCGCCGCGCTGGAACGTCGGCACCGCCGTGGACAGGACCGTGGAGTGGTTCAAGGCGTGGCGGCGCGGCGAGGACGTGCGCGCGGCGTGCCTGGCGCAGATACGCGAGTACGCGGATTAACCTGATCTTAGGAAGGACTATAATGAAACGCGAAGAGATAATCAAAGCCGTAAAAGCCTACCATTCGGCCGCTTTCCCCGCCAAGGCGTTCAACAGGGAAAAGGACACCGTCCGTTACGCGGGCCGGGTATTCGACGAGAACGAGCTGGCCGCCCTGGTGGATTCTTCGCTGGATTTCTGGCTGACGGAGGGCCGCTACTCCGAGACCTTCGCCGAGAAGCTTTCCGACCTGCTCGGGATCGAGAACGTGCTGCTGACCAATTCCGGCTCGTCCTCCAACCTGCTGGCGCTGTCGGCCCTTACCTCTAAAAAACTTGGCAAGAAACGCCTCGTTCCCGGCGACGAAGTGATCACCGTGGCCGCGGGCTTCCCGTCCACGGTCACCCCTATCCTGCAGAACGGGCTGATCCCCGTTTTCGTCGACGTGGAGCTGCCCACTTATAATATAAATATCGAAGCCCTCAAGAAGGCCGTGTCGCCCAAGACCCGCGCCATCTTCCTGGCCCATACCCTGGGCAACCCGTTCAACCTCGACGAGGTGCTGAAGGTGGTCAAGGAGCACGACCTCTGGCTGATAGAGGATAACTGCGACGCGCTCGGCAGCCGCTACAAGGGTAAATACACCGGCACGTTCGGGCACATAGCCACTTTCTCTTTTTACCCGGCCCACCATATCACGACGGGCGAAGGGGGCGCGGTGGCCACCAACAGCGAGCAGCTGGCGCAGATCATCCGTTCTTTCCGCGACTGGGGCCGCGACTGTTACTGCACCGGCGGGGAGAACAATACCTGCGGCAAGCGCTTCTCCCAGCAGTTCGGCACGCTGCCCCTGGGCTACGACCATAAATACGTCTACTCGGAGATAGGCTACAACCTGAAGATGACCGATATGCAGGCGGCTATCGGCTCCGTGCAGATGGACAAGCTGGAAGCGTTCGGCGAGAAAAGGCGCGCTAATTTCAAGCGCTACCAGAAGATCTTCTCGGCCTGGGAAAAGTTCTTTATCCTCACCCAGCCGACGCCGGACGCGGACCCCTCCTGGTTCACCTATGTCCTTTCCGTCAGGGAAGACGCGCCCTTCACGCGCAACGAACTGGTGACGTTCCTCAACGAGCGCCGGATCGAGACCCGCAACATCTTCGCCGGCAATATCCTGCGCCAGCCGGCCTTCGTCGACAAGCCCTGCCGGGTGGCGGGGGAACTGACCGTCACCGACTTCATCATGAACAACACTTTCTTCCTGGGGACCTTCCCCGGCATGACGGAGGAGATGTTCTCCTACGTCGAAGACTGCGTGGCAGAATTCCTGGGGCGGTTCGCGAAATGATCGTAAAGAAGTACAGGTCCGAGGTGGTTTCCGTCGAGAATCCCCTGGCCGATATCCGGACCGTCACGCTGCGCCCGCTGGAAAAGGCCTACAAATACAACCCCGGCCAGTTCCTGCACCTGGCGCTGGACGAATACGACCCTTCCAGACCCTGGCCCGAGTCCCGCTGCTTTTCCATGCAGAGCTCGCCGGACCAGGACACCATCAGGATAACCTTCGCCGCCAAGGGAAAATTTACCGCCCGCATGGCGGCCGAACTGGTCCCGGGCAAGGAGATCTGTGTAAAACTCCCTTACGGAGATCTCTTTTCGTCCGACCATGACAAGGCGAAGTCCGTTTTCGTCGCCGGGGGGACCGGGATTACGCCCTTCCTTTCCCTGTTCACGTCCGCAGCTTTCGCCGCCTACCAGGAGCCCCGGCTGTATTTCGGCGTGAGGAACGCCGCGCATAACCTTTACGCGGCAGACCTTGAAAAAGCCCGCGGCGTTAACCCCGCTTTCCGCCTGACGCTGCTCGACGAGGAAAAAGACGGCCGGCTGGATATCCTGAAGATCCTGGGCGAAAACGGGCCTTCCGCCGTGTATTTCATCTCGGGGCCGCCCGTGATGATAAAGAACTTCAAGACCAGCCTGGCTGAGCGCGGCGTTCCCCCGGAAAATATCAGGACCGACGACTGGGAGTAGCAGGCTCCCGTCAGAAATACTTTTGACCCCTTCAAACGGCATAAACGCGCCCCCGGTAAAGACCTCCCGGGGGCCCTGCTATTTTGCCGCTTTATAGCTTTGCTATAATATAAATAAGTATTAAGGCCTTTAAATGGCCGTCTATTCTGCCGCACCAGGGAGAGACGATGAAAAAAGCTTTGATCACAGGCATTACCGGGCAGGACGGGGCGTACCTTAGCGAGCTGCTCCTGAAAAAAGGGTACGAAGTGCATGGCGTCCGCCGCCGCGCCGCTTCCGTGAACACGGAGCGCATAGGGCACCTGCTGCGCCACCCCCGCCTTAAGCTGCACTACGGCGACCTGACCGATTCCACCAACCTTACCCGCCTCATCGCGGAAATAAAGCCCGCCGAAATATACAACCTCGGCGCCCAGAGCCACGTGGCCGTGAGCTTCGAGGAACCGGAGTATACCGCCGACTGCGACGGGCTCGGCACCATGCGCCTGCTGGAAGCCGTGCGCCTGCTGGGGCTGGCTAAGAAAACCCGCATCTACCAGGCCTCCACCTCCGAACTCTTCGGCAAGGTGCAGGAAATACCGCAGAGCGAGAAAACCCCGTTCTACCCGCGCAGCCCGTACGGCGTGGCCAAGATGTACGCTTTCTGGATCACCGTCAATTATCGCGAGTCCTACGATATCTTCGCCTCCAACGGCATCCTTTTCAACCACGAGTCGCCGCTGCGCGGCGAGGAATTCGTCACCAGGAAGATCACCCGCGCCATGGGCCGCATCCTGCTGGGCACGCAGGACTGCCTGTATATGGGCAATATGAACTCCCTGCGCGACTGGGGCCACGCTAAGGACTACGTGCGGGCCATGTGGCTGATCCTGCAGGCTAAGAAGGCCGAGGATTTCGTGATAGCCACCGGCAAGCAGTACTCCGTGCGCAAGTTCATAGAGCTTGCCGCTAAAGAGGTGGGCATAACCATCGCCTGGAAGGGGAAAGGCCTGAAAGAGACGGGCATAGTAAAAAGCGTGAAGCCCGTAGCCGGCGTGACCGCCGCGGCCGTGAAGCTCAAAAAGGGCGACGTGATAGTGCGCGTGGACCCGAAGTTCTACCGCCCGGCGGAAGTGGAAACCCTGCTGGGCAACCCCGCCAAGTCCCGCCGCGTGCTCGGCTGGAAGCCCGAGATCTCCTTCGAGCAGCTCGTTTCCGGCATGGCCGCCTCGGACCTGAAGCTGGCCCTGGCCGAGCGCTATATGAGCGACGGCGGCTACGGCGCCCCCAAGGCCCTCTGAGCTTTACGATGAAGAAAGCCCTCATCACCGGCAACCGCGGACAGGACGGCGCGTATTTAAGCCGCTTCCTGCTTTCCAAAGGCTACGAAGTGTACGGCGCGGACCGCGCCGGGGACTCCGGCCTCTGGCGCCTGCGGGAGCTCGGCATAGAGGGCCGTGTCAAGGACGTCTGCCTGGACCTCCTCGAGCTTTCCAATATCATGGACGTGATGGACCGGGTCCGCCCCGACGAGGTTTACAACTTCGCCGCGCAGAGCTTTGTGCAGACCTCCTTCGAGCAGCCCATACTGGCCGCCGAGACCAACGGCGTGGGCGTGGCGCGCCTGCTGGAAGCCATCCGCAAAGCCTGCCCCGCCGCCAGGTTCTTCCAGGCGTCCACCGCCGAGCTGTTCGGCAAAGCCGGCGAGAAGCCGCTTACCGAGGGCATAGCTTTCTATCCCAAAAGCCCCTACAGCGTGGCCAAGCTTTACGGCCACTGGATAACCGTGAATTACCGGGAGGCCTACGGCCTGCACGCCTCCTGCGGTATTCTCTTTAACCACGAATCCCCGCTGCGCGGCGAAGAGTTCGTGACCCGCAAGATCACTACCGCCGCCGCGCGCATAAAGAAAGGCCTGCAGGAGAAGGTGCAGGTAGGCAACATGGACGCCCGCCGCGACTGGGGCTTCGCCGAAGAATACGTGGAAGGCATCTGGCTGATGCTGCAGCAGCCGGCTGCCGGCGACTATATCCTGGCCACCGGCGAGACGCACAGCGTGCGCGAATTCATAGAAGCCGCTTTCCTGGCGGCCGGTTTTAAACTGCGCTGGACAGGCACGGGCGAGGGGGAGAAAGGCCTGGACGCCGCCACCGGGAAGGTCCTGGTGGAAGTTTCAAAAGAGTTCTATCGCAAGTCGGAGGTGGACTTCCTTTCCGGCGACGCCGCCAAGGCGAAGGCAGCCCTGGGCTGGGCGCCGAAAGTTAAATTCCAGGAGCTGGTTTCCATAATGGTCGACGCGGACATCAAGCGTCTCGAGGTGAAACGATGAAAGCTGTAATACTGGCCGGGGGCTCCGGCACCAGGCTGTGGCCGCTCTCGCGCTACGGCCTGCCCAAACAATTCATAAAGCTCAACGGCGAAAAATCCCTGCTCTGCCAGACGGTGGAGCGCCTTTCCGCGGTGACCCGGCTCAAGGATATCTTCGTGATAACCAACGAAGACTACCTGTTCCACGTGCAGGAAGACCTGAAGGCGGTGTCCCCGGAGCTTGAGAACAACATCATCCTCGAGCCCGTCGGCCGCAATACGGCCCCGGCCATCGCCCTCGTCATCAAGTACTTCGAGGAGAAGCTCGGCTGCCGCAAGGACGAGGTGGTCTTCATCTGCCCCTCGGACCATATCATAGAGCCGGTGGAAAAATTCGCCCGCTACGCCCGCCAGGCCGAGGAAGCCGCCAAGGCCGGCAGCATCGTCACGTTCGGGATAAAACCGTCCCGCCCGGAAACGGGCTACGGGTATATCAAAAAAGGCTCGAAGCTGGGCGGGGTGTTCAAAGTGGACAGGTTCGTGGAGAAGCCGGACCAGAAGACCGCGGAAAAGTATTTGGCCGACGGGAATTATTACTGGAACTCCGGCATGTTCTCGTTCACGCTGGGGACCATGCGTGCCGAATTCAAGGCGCACTCTCCCGAGATCCTGCGGCGCATGGCGGCGCCGCTGGCCAAAATGACCGCCGAGTTCAAGCACATGCCGTCCATCTCCATAGACTACGCCGTTATGGAAAAATCGGCCAGGACTTCTTTGCTGCCTATCGACATAACCTGGTCCGACGTCGGCTCCTGGGATTCCCTGCCGGACGTCGTCAAGCCCGACTCCGACGGCAACGTGAAGATAGGCGACATCATGGTCCTCGATACCAAGCGCACCATCCTGATGGGCGGGAAGCGGCTTATCTCCGCCGTTGGGCTTAAAGACCTCATCGTTATCGATACCGCGGACGCCCTGTTCATCGTAAAGCGCGGCCAGGCCCAGCGCGTCAAAGAAGTGGTGGAGCTGCTCAGGGAGCGGGAGCGCAAAGAGATAATCGAACATACCACCATCTACCGCCCCTGGGGCAGCTTTATCGTGCTGGAAGAGGGGCCGCGCTACAAGATAAAGCGCGTGGTGCTCAAACCCGGCCACAAGGTCAGCCACCAGCTGCATTATCACCGCAGCGAGCACTGGGTCGTTATCAAGGGCGCCGCCAGCGTCACTATCGGCGGTAAGAAGCGCATCGTCCACGAGAACGAGAGCACTTATGTGCCCAAGTCCACCAGGCACCGGCTAGAGAACCCGGGCAAGCTGCCGCTGGAACTGCTGGAAGTGCAGAACGGGGAATACATGGGCGAGGATGACGTGGTGCGGGCGGTTTACCGGGATAAGAAGGCTGGATAAACATACTTGTATGTCAAAGCTCTGGAACTTCTTGCGCGCCAATAAAAAATACTGGCTTATCCCTTTGGGGATACTGCTGCTGGTGATAGGCGGCCTGATCGCCATAACTTCCGGCCCGCAGCAATCGCCGATGATGTACACGTTCTTTTGACTCCGGGCCGGCTACAGAGGTAATAATGAAACTTTCAGATTACGTGATAGACTTCCTGGTAAAAGAGAGGGTGCATCATGTCTTCGAGATGATAGGCGGGGCCATCACCCACCTGCTCGATTCCACCTACGCCCGCGGGGACATCGCCTGCGTTTCCATGCACCACGAGCAGGCTGCGGCTTTCGCGGCCGAGGGCTATGCCAGGATGAACGGCCGGCTGGGCGTGGCCATGGCCACCAGCGGGCCCGGCGCGCTGAACCTGCTGACGCCCATAGGCAGCTGCTATTTCGATTCCGTGCCCTGCCTGTTCATCACCGGCCAGGTTAACACTTACGAGTACAAGTTCGACAAGCCCGTGCGGCAGATAGGCTTCCAGGAGACGGATATCGTCAGCATAGCGCGCCCGATAGTGAAATACGCCGAGCTGGTGCAGGACCCGAAGCTGATCCGCTACTCGCTTGAAAAAGCGGTGTTCCTGGCGCAGTCCGGGCGCCCGGGGCCGGCGCTGCTGGATATCCCGATGAATATCCAGCGCGCGGAGATAGACCCCAAAAAGCTTATCGGTTTTTACGGCAGCCCGGAGCACAAGCGCCTGACCCGGAAAGAACCGGCCGCCGGCGACGCTGTGGCGGAAGTTATCGCCCTGCTCAGGACCGCCAGGCGGCCGCTTATCCTGGCCGGAGGGGGGGTGCGCACTGCCGGCGCCACGGCAGAACTGGCCAGGCTGGTAGAAAAGACCGGCATCCCCGTGGTATGTTCCCTGATGGGCCTGGACGCCATCCCGCATGAGGACCCCGCTTTTACCGGCATGATAGGTTCCTACGGCACCCGCTACAGCAATATCACCCTGGCCAACTGCGATCTTCTCCTGATCCTCGGCTCCCGCCTGGATACCCGGCAGACAGGCACCCGCCCCGAGACCTTCGCGCGCGGCGCTAAAAAGGTCCACGTCGACATCGACCTGCAGGAACTCAACGGCAAGGTGAAGGCCGATATCGCGCTGCACAGCGACGTTAAGGCTTTCCTCGCGGAATTGAACTCCCGGCTTAAGTCTTTTAAAAAGCCGGACCTTTCGGCCTGGTACAAGGCCATCGCAAAGTTGAGAAAGGATTTCCCCGAAGTGGAGACGGAAGAAAAGAAAGGCGAGATCAATCCCAACAGGTTCATCTCCTTCCTGTCCGGCCTTTGCCGGGAGGGGGATATCATCTGCGCCGACGTGGGCCAGAACCAGATGTGGACCGGCCAGTCCTTCCGCTCTAAAAAGGGCCAGCGCCTGCTTTTCTCCGGCGGCATGGGCTCCATGGGCTTTTCGCTGCCTGCGGCCATAGGCGCCTCCCTTTCCTCCCCGGGCAAGCGCGTCATCGTCATCTCCGGCGACGGCGGGATGCAGGTGAATATCCAGGATATCGATTCCCTCGTCACCAAGAAGCTGCCGGTGAAGATAATAATGATGAACAACGGCTGCCTGGGCATGGTGCGCCAGTTCCAGGACATCTATTTCGACCGCCGCAGGCAGTCCACCCTCGAAGGGTACAGTTGCCCCGACATCAAGGCCGTGGCCGCGGCCTACGGGGTGAAAGGCTATACGATAAAGAAAATGGAAGAGGCCGGGGCGGTTCTCCGTGAGGCCCTTGCCGGCCCCGGGCCGTGCCTGGTGGACGTCAAGCTCAGCCTCGAGACGGCCGTAGAGCCCAAACTGATAGTCAACAAACCGATAGAGGATATGTCGCCGCAGCTGCCCCGCGCCAGGCTGCGCCGGGCCATGATTGTTAAGCCGCTCTCGAAGCAGCGGCAGTGACGGAGAGAAAATGAGGATATTCCTTACAGGCGGCTCGGGGATGGTCGGGCACAACATCCTGGAGCATCCCGCGGCCGCCGGCCACGAGTTCTGCGCGCCGGACATCCCCGACCTGAACCTTTTTGATTTCGCGGCGGTAAAGGCCGCGGTCGAAAAATTCAGGCCGGACCTGGTGATACACGCCGCGGGCCGCGTGGGCGGCATCCAGGCCAACATGGCCAACCCGGTGGCGTTCCTGCTGGAGAACCTGGACATGGGCCGCAACCTGGTCTGGGCCGCGCGCCAATGCGGGGTTAAGAAACTGCTGAATCTCGGCAGTTCCTGCATGTACCCGCGCAATGCCGTCAACCCGCTAAGGGAGGAGATGGTGCTGCAGGGCGAGCTGGAGCCGACCAATGAGGGCTATGCTCTGGCGAAGACCGTAGTTTCCCGTCTTTGCTCCTATATTTCGCGCGAGAACCCGGAGTTCCAGTATAAGACGCTCATTCCCTGCAACCTCTACGGCCGCTGGGACAAGTTCGCCCCGGAGCATTCGCATATGATCCCCGCCGTTATCCGCAAGCTGCACGTGGCTGCTCTTAAAGGCGATAAGACCGTGGAGATCTGGGGCGACGGCACCGCGCGGCGCGAGTTCATGTACGCCGGTGACGTAGCGGACTGCATCCACCGGGCCGCGGCCGAGTTCGGCTCCCTGCCCGAGCTGATGAACGTCGGAATGGGCGACGACCACTCGGTCAACGACTATTACCAGGCCGTGGCGGAAGTCGTCGGGTATAAGGGCGCTTTCACCCATGACCTGACGAAACCGGCCGGCATGGCCCGCAAACTGGTGGACGTTACCCGGCTGAAAAGCTGGGGCTGGGCCCCGAAGATTACGCTCAAGGAAGGCATAGCCGGGGCGTATGAATTCTTTCGCAGTACTTGCAGCTAAGGCGGAGCGTGCCTCCGGCCGTTAATATGGAAAAAAGACAGAAACTTTTTGCCCTGCGCGATCTCAACCTGTTCCAGGCGGGAGCGATGGTCTGGATGCTGGGCACCATTTCCGGCTATTTTATTTACAGGCTGGGCGGCGGCGGCCTTTACCGTGACGGCTATAACCTGCCGTCCATGCTGCCGATGGGCATCGATTTCGGCTATGTCTATGGCTACGGCGCCGCCCTGCGCGAAGGCATCTCAAGTTATAGCGCCGCCGGCAGCGGCTATCCGCCTCTTATTACCATCCTTCTGCTTCCGCTTACTTACTTCCCGCCGCATACGGCCTACCGCATATATGTCCTGGTCTTGATCCTGGCCCTGTTCTCAATGATATACCTCTGTCTGCGCGAGGGGGGGAGGGCAGGGGGTGCGGCAGGGTTCTTCCAGGCGCTTGCCATCTCTTCGGTGCTCTACTTTTCCTACCCGTTCAACTTCGCGCTTGAGCGCGGCAACAGCGACCTCCTCGCCGGCGCTTTTGCCGTTATTTCCCTGTTCGCGATGACCAGGGGGCGTTTCTTCCTCAGCGTGATAGCGCTTGCGGCCGCCACGCAGTTCAAGCTCTATCCCGCCATCCTTATTGCCGTCTTGTTTCTCCGCTTCGGTTTTCGGTCCCTGTTGTGGTTTATCCTTCTTAACGCGGCGGCGCTGCTCATGCTAGGCTGGACGCCAGTCCTGCAGTTCGTAGCGATCCTGAAAACCATGGCCACCGCCCCCTCCACCTGGGAGGGCAATCATTCCATCTATTCCTATGTCGCCAGCCTCGCGGCGAAAGGTACCATTTTCTCTGGCAGCCAGGCGCTGTTCCGGGATGGTTTTTATTTTTGCTCGCTCGGGTTGTTCGCCGCTGCCTGGCTTAAATACTGGCTGTCCTCACTGAAGCCTATTTCTCCGGCCGCCGCGCCGCGGCGGCTCAACGGGGCGGAGATAGGACTGGTGGGGATGAGCTTCTGCCTGATGACGCTGATCCCCTCGGTGAGTTATGACTATAAGCTGGTGCTGCAGGCAATGCCGTTCCTGCTGCTGACTTCCAGGGAGGATACACAACTGTTCGCCTTGCCAGCCTGGTCGCGGTTGGCGGCCGTACTGGCCGGAGGGCTTCTTTCCCTGAGCCTGATCCCCCGCGATATACTGACTTTGTTGAAGACCCCATGGCTGCTGCTGCTGTTCCTGCTTTACTTCTGCCTGGCTTTCTTCGGAAAAGCGGAGCGCGGCCTGACCGGTCAGGAGAAGACTTGAGCTGATCACGGTCCGGAATCTGCTTTGCCGGTTAAGGAGACAAAAAATGATACCACTGATGAAGAACACGTTCCTCAACGAGTACGAGACCAAGAAAGAGCTGGTGGACTTCATTATGAAGGCCAAGATCCTGAGCATGGGCGAGAAATGCCTGGAATTCGAAAAGGCCTTCGCCAAGGTGCAGGGCCGCAAGCACTGCATCCTTTTCAACAGCGGCGGCAGCGCCAACCTGGCCCTGCTGCAGGCGCTCAAGAACCTGGGGCGGCTCAAGGACGGGGATTCCATAGGCTTCTCGGCGCTCACCTGGTCTACTAACGTGATGCCCATCCTGCAGCTGGGCATGAAGGCCGTGCCGGTGGACTGCGAGGCGCAGACGCTCAACTGCATGTCAGCCAACCTGGCCGAAACGCTCAAGAAGAAGAAGTTGAACGCGTTCTTCATCACCAACGCCCTTGGCTTCGCCGGGGACCTGGGCGCCATCCGCGACCTGTGCAACAAGAACGGCGTGCTGCTTATTGAGGACAACTGCGAATCCCTGGGCACGGCTCTCCCGGAGGGGAAGACCGGCAATTTCGGCGTCGGCTCAACTTTCTCCTTCTTCGTGGCGCACCATATGTCCACCATAGAGGGCGGCTGCGCCTGCACCGACGACGACGAGCTCGACGAGATGCTGCGCATCACGCGCGCCAACGGCTGGGACCGCAACCTGAATTTCGCCGCGCAGCGCCGCCTGCGCGAGAAGTACAAGGTCAAGAACGAGTTCGAGGCCAAATACACGTTCTACGACCTGGGCTTCAACCTGCGCCCCACGGAAATAACCGGCTTCCTGGGCCTTACCCAGCTGAGGTATCTCGACGATAACTGCAAGGTGCGCCAGAAGAATTACCTGGCCCTCGAGGAAGAGGTGAACAACAACCCCGACCTGCTGCCGCTTAAGCGCGGGCATCTTTCCTTCGTCTCCAACTTCGCTTTCCCGGTGCTCTGCAAGACCAAGGAACTGCGCAGCAAATATATCGAGCAGTTCTCCGGCGACGGCGTGGAGATCCGGCCCGTGATAGCCGGCAATATGCAGCGCCAGCCTTTCTACGCCAAGTACGTGGGCGAGACGTACGACCTGAAAGGCGCGGAAACTCTGCACGAGTGCGGCTTCTACTTCGGGAACTACCCGGAGCTGACGGGTTCCGACCTGGATATGCTCAAGAGCTGCCTGAGACGTTACGCCTGACAAGGACGCGGTCCGCCTGCCGTCATGGCGTGAAGCCGGAGTAAAATAAGGATACACACTGAACTATGATCGACATCTCCAAAAAGAAAGTTATGCTCACCGGCGGCGCGGGCTTTCTGGGTTCGTTCGTGACCGAAAAGCTGAAAGCCCGCGGCTGTAAAGATATCTTCATCCCTACGGAGCAGGAATTCGACCTTGTAAAGTCCGCCGACGTTAAGCGGGCCTTCGCGCTTTCAAAACCGGAGGTGGTCATCCACCTGGCGGCCAAGGTGGGGGGGATAGGCGCCAACCGGGAGAATCCCGGCAAGTTCTTTTACGACAACCTCATGATGGGCGTACAGCTGATGGAGGAAGCCCGCCTCTCCGGGGTCGAAAAGTTCGTGGCCCTGGGCACTATCTGCGCGTATCCCAAATTCGCCCCGGTGCCCTTCAAAGAGGAAACTCTCTGGGACGGTTATCCGGAGGAGACCAATGCGCCGTACGGCCTCGCCAAGAAAATGCTACTCGTGCAGTCCCAGGCCTATCGCCAGCAGTACGGCTTTAATTCCGTCTTCCTGCTGCCGGTCAACCTTTACGGACCCCGGGATAATTTCAACCCGGAGTCCTCGCATGTTATCCCGGCCCTCATCAAGAAATGCATAGACGCGGGCAAAGCCGGCGCCGGAGAGATAACGGTCTGGGGCAGCGGCAGGGCCACCAGGGAGTTCCTGTACGTCGAGGATTGCGCCGAAGCCATCCTGCTGGCGGCCGAAAAGTACGACTCGCCCGAGCCGGTGAATATCGGCGCCGGGTTCGAGATAGCCATAAAAGACCTGGCCGAATTGATAGCCCGGCTCAGCGGCTTTAGCGGCAAGCTGATCTGGGACGCGTCCAAGCCCGATGGCCAGCCCCGCCGCATGCTCGACACTTCCCGGGCTGCAAAAGAATTCGCTTTCAAAGCCTCTACGGGTTTTGAAGAGGGCCTCAAGAGGACCATCGAGTGGTACCGTTCGCAAAAATGACCGCTAAATTCAACAAGAAAATACTGGCCGTCCTGATGGAGTGGGACTACTGCGACCCAGCGCGCGGACCTTCCATGGACAAGGAGTATTTTTACAAGACCTTGTCGAAACTGGCCGCCAACGTGGAGCCTTTCTGGTATGACGCCTACATTAACGATATCCCCAGGCTTCAGCAGCTGCTTCTCGAGAAGGCCGAGGCCTGCCAGCCGGACCTTGTGTTCTTCGTGCCGTACCTGGACCAGTTCCTCCCCGAAACCCTGGACCGCCTCAAAGAGCGCTGGCCCACCTTTGCCTGGTTCGGCGACGATACCTGGCGTTTCGAACTTTACGCCAAGAAAATGGCTCCGCACTTCTCCCATGTGGGGACCACTGACCTCTTCAGCGTTCCTAAATACAGGAAGCTGGGGATCAAGCCGATAGTTACGCAGTGGGCAGCGCAGCTCGATGACGCCCTCCCCGGCCCGGTTCCGCCCGGTTCCTACGATCACGACGTCTCTTTCGTCGGCGGCTATAACAGGTTCCGGGCCTGGTACATAGAGCAGCTGGCGAAAGCGGGTATCGCGGTGCAGTGCTTCGGTGCGGGCTGGCCCGCCGGCAAGGTGTCTTTTGAGGAAATGCACCGTATCTTTTACAAAACCAGGATAAATCTCAATCTCTCCAACAGCGTCAGCCAGGATATCCGTTTCATCTTCAGCAGTCTGCGTTCCGTATCCAACTATCTCCGCTCGCCAAAGCGGGCGGAGCAGATCAAGGCGCGGAATTTCGAGATCCCCCTGGCCGGCGGCTTCCAGCTCACCAATTACGTGGCCGGCCTGGAACACTATCTGAAGATCGGGGAAGAAGTGGCGGTCTTTTCCTCGCCGGAGGAATGCGCGCAGCAGATCAGGTATTACCTCGATAACGAGCCGGAGCGCCTTGCCGTGCTGCTGGCCGGTAAGGGCCGGGCTGAAAAAGAGCATACCTATGAGGCCCGGTTAAGAGAGATACTTGCGTGTATCTTCGGTGAAAAGTGAGTGTTCTGGTGCCTTGTGCGCCGCATGAAAGGGGTGCATGACGCCGAGTATCTTTCCCGCCTGGAAGCTATCAAAGCTTTCCTTTCAGGGGAAAAGGGCCGCAGATTCTCAACGGCGTGTTTCGCGGAAATGACCTCGAACGTTCTTCATGGAGAAATATGAAAAAAGTCCTCTTGATAAACCCGCCCCTGCAGGTTAACGCCCAGGCGCATTCCAAGGATAATTCCAATGGCCTGGGCCTGGCTTATCTCCACGCGGTGCTGCGGGCGCCGCTTTATTACGGGGATATGCGCGAAATGAAACTATTCGTGCCGCGGGTTAAATATGGCAGCTAAGCCTTTCAAGATACTGATGACAGGTGCTACCGGTTTTCTCGGCAGCAACCTGCTGCGCAAATTCCTTGCCGAGAAGCGCGACGTGTGCCTGCTCGTGCGCTCCGCCTCCAACTACTCGCGGATAAAGGACCTGGTGCCGAAGTTAAAGCTTTTCTCCATAGATGAGATCTCGTTGGAAAGGTTCTTCAAGGCTGAGAAGATCGACGTGATACTTCACTGCGCCACTAATTACGGCAGGAAAATGGAGCCCCCCGTCTCGGTGCTGCAGGCCAACCTGCTGCTGCCCCTGCGCCTGCTGCAGATAGGCGCGGAACACGGGTTGAATTGCTTCATAAATTCCGATACGATATTGGACAAACGCGTCAGCCATTATTCACTTTCCAAGTCACAGTTCAGGGAATGGCTTAACCTGTATTCCGACAGGGT
Source organism: Elusimicrobia bacterium GWF2_62_30 (assembly GCA_001799995.1). GTDB lineage: Bacteria > Elusimicrobiota > Elusimicrobia > Elusimicrobiales > UBA9959 > UBA9959. The sequence continues at coordinate 58,917 of MGUK01000044.1, read as the reverse complement.
GGTGTGCGGCAATGTGGCGCTGGAGCATTTCTACGGCCCCGGTGACGACAATTCCAAGTTCGTTACGCTCATGATACAGTCGCTGCTGCGCGGCGTCCCCAGTATAGGGCTTACGCCCGGAGAGCAGAAGCGCGACTTCATCCATATTTCGGACGTGGTTAACGCTTTCTCAACGGTGGTGGAATGGCTCAAAAGGAAGAAGGCCGGCTTCTATAATTTCGAGATCGGCACCGGCAGCACGATCTCGATCAGGGACTTCATGTGCCTGCTCAAGGAACTGACCGGGAACACTGTGACGAAGCTGGATTTCGGAGCCTTTCCCTACAGGGAGAACGAGGTGATGGAATCGAACGTGGACCTGTCCCTTATCCGGGCCGCGGGCTGGCGGCCTAAAATGCCGCTGGCGCGGGGGCTCAGGGGCGCGATACTATCCGAAAAGGAAAGAATTCTCAAATGAAAATACTTATCACCGGCGGCTGCGGGTTCCTGGGAAGCAATATCGCTTGCAAGGCGCTCGCTTTGAAGGACAAGCTGTGGGTATACGATAACCTGTACCGGCACGGCGCGGAAAAGAACCTGGCGTGGCTGAAGTCCCTCGGGAAGTTCGGCTTTCTGAAAGCAGACATCCGGGACAGGTCCCGGCTGGACGCGGCCGTTAAAACGATCAGGCCGGACGTTATCTATCATTTGGCCGGACAGGTGGCGATGACCACTTCGCTGCAGGACCCGCGGATGGATTTCGAGGTGAACGCCGTGGGGACGCAGAACCTCCTGGAGGCGGTGCGCCGCTTCTCGCCGGCTACCGTGGTGGTGTATTCGTCCACCAACAAGGTCTATGGCGATCTGGAGGATCACAAATACGCCGCTACCCCGACCCGTTTCGTCTGTAAGGGGAAACCGAAAGGGTTCGATGAAGCGACGCCTCTGCACTTCACAACTCCTTATGGCTGTTCCAAGGGCGCGGCGGACCAGTACGTGCTGGACTACGCGAAGATGTTCGGCCTGAAGACCGTTGTTTTTCGCCACTCCTCCATCTTCGGCGGCCGCCAGTTCTCCACCTACGACCAGGGTTGGATAGGCTGGTTCTGCCGGCAGGCGGTGGAAGCCGCCGCCGGTAAAGGCAAAGTCTTCACCATTTCAGGCACGGGCAAGCAGGTGCGGGACGTGCTCCACGCCGACGACGCGGCTGAACTGTATTACAAGGTCCCCGGCTGCATCGGCAGGGCGAAGGGGCGGCCGTTCAATATCGGCGGCGGCATGAACAACAGCCTTTCCCTGCTGGAGCTGTTCGCCGAGCTGGAAGATATCATGGGCGTTAAACTGAAATACAAAAGGCTGCCTTTCAGGCAGAGCGACCAGAAGGTTTTCGTGGCGGATATAACCGCCGCGCGTTCCATGTTTAAATGGTCCCCGCGCGTGGACAAAAGATCCGGCATCATCAAGATGCTAAACTGGGTGAAAAATGCCCGGTAAAACAGAACTAAGCATTGTGCTGCCCGCCTACAGAGAGCGGGACAACCTGGCCCTGCTGCTCCCGGAAATCAAGCGGGTGGCGGCTGAACTTACAGGCGCGTTCGAGATACTGGTGGTGGACTCCTTCCAGCCGCTGGACGAAACCGCGGCACTGTGCCGCGGCCTGGGCGTCAGGTGCGTGAACCGGCGCGGCAGCGACGCCTACGGCGACGCGGTGCGGACCGGGATTTCAGAGGCCGCCGGCACGTATGTCGTCTTCATGGACGCAGACGGGTCTCACGCCCCGGCCTTCCTGGCCGAACTGTGGCAAGCCAGGGAGAGCGCGGACGTGGTGGTGGCCTCCAGGTACGTGGACGGGGGGCGGACAGATAACAGTCTGGCCCTTGTGCTGATGAGCCGTACGCTTAATATTATTTACTCACTGGTGCTCGGGATACCCTGCAACGATATCTCCAACAGCTTCAAACTTTACAGGGGGGAACTGCTCAAGGGGCTTGCACTGACCACGGAGAACTTCGATATCGTAGAAGAAATATTTTACAAGCTGGTGAAGAAGGTCCCGGGGCTGCGTATAAAAGAACTGCCGTTCAGGTTCGAAAAGCGCAAGCACGGGGAGACGAAGCGGAACCTTATTGTTTTCATGCTTTCGTTTTTAACTACGCTCATACGACTGCGTTTCGGCAGGAGTTAAGGAAGCGTAGCCGGCAGCGGAATGCCTGGGTTTAGGAGAATTTTATGGACCAGAAGCGTCCAATGTCTTTGTTCTATTTCCTTATCCCCATCATCATTATATTCGGAGCGCAGCGTCTGATAGGCCTGGGCTTCACCGGTTGGGATACCCATGATTTAAGTTTCGACAACTTCGTATATTTCCGCGATTGTCTGGCGAACGGGATGCTCCCTCTGTGGAATCCTTTCATTCAGTCCGGCACTTTTTTCCCTTCGCTTTTCCAGATAGGGCATTTTGCGCTTTTCCAGTTTCCCTTCGCAGTCCTGGCGCTGCTTGTCCCTCCCATGCTGGCTTATGAGTGGATGCTTCAGTTCGTAGTTCTTATGGGCGGCGTAGGGGCCTATGTATATTTCCGGGCCGCAGAGTCCGAGCAAGATATCGCTTGTTTAGGCGCGTTCATTTATACCCTTACGACGATGGTTGTCAATATTGGTCAGGTGTGGTTCATTTTTTCGTTTGCCGCGCTCCCCTGGCTGCTGGCCGCCGCCCATGCAATAGTGAAGGGCGAACGGAAACTGTCGAACTGGCCTTTATTCGGTATCCTTCTCGGCTTTGTTTATGCCTCCGGTTACCAATGGATGAATCTGGTAAATACCGGGATCTTTGTCGCTTATGTTTTGTTTACTTACCGGTACTGCGCGGAGAGGGCCAGATTAGAAGAAGTCGGTCTCAGGCTTGTTTTGTTCCTGCTCCCGTTGCTGGCCGTACACCTGATCCTTATTTATCCAGGCCTAGCTAATCTTGGCTTTAACTATTCCGGTTTTTCAGGGGACTACGCTAACCCGGAGCCGCGCCTCCGCGCCTTAGGCGGTGGCGGCTGGGCATATACTTATAACGACCCATTCCAGGCAATCCTGGGCCTGATCAACTGGGCGAGTTTCCGACCCGGCGCCGGAGCCGGCTGGACCCTCGGAGCCGGGTGGGCAACTTGTCTTCTTCTCATTAACGCGATCTGCAGGAAGCCGAAACTCCGACCTGAGTATTATTTCTGGGGCGCCATCGTTGCCGCGGGTCTTATCTATTCAAGCGCGACGGGCCATCATCTGAGCGCATTAATAAGGCGCGTGCCGCTTTTTAGTTCTAACCGGTGGTGGGTCCTTGGGGTGGATTACAGTATTATCGCGCTGGTGATCCTTACGGTTACCTGGTTGGGAGATGCTGTCGGCAACGGCGTTCTGAACGCCGTAGGCCGGGGAAAATGGTGCCTGCGGACATTTCTTGCTTTTCTGGTCCTGTTCCTGCTTTACCAGCACGCGCCGTGGTATGAGTTCGTGGTTCTTTCTGGACTGTACTTTGTTCTTGGTGTGGACGGTTTTATAAGTTCCCGCAGGCATCAGCTTGTCGCTGTCGCCGCCTTGGCGATTTTTGACTGGCTGTTGCTTGTCTACTGTTTACCTGGAGGCAGTATATGCAAACCGCAACATTGTGAAAAGACGTACAGGGCCGCTCTTGCAGGAAGAATTGTATCCCCGGTCCTCATGGACCTAAATGAGAGAAGGCTCGGAATTAGTAAAGATTATGATTACACGGATACAGACTGGTATGTGCGGAAGTCTCCTTATTCCCACGGATACGATCCTTTAGGCAACCCTATTTACTGGCATCTTAAGGACACCCAGGTCGTTGCCCATCTCTTTACCGTAGCCCAGGATATCCGGGAAGAGGCCAGGATACTAAGAGCCGGGTATGAGAACGATAACCGCTATGTCGATGCTGTTGTCTCCGATATACTGGCCCGTCCGGATATTCCGACGATAAATATTCCCGTTTCGAAAGCTGGTCCCGCAGTGAAGATTAGTGCCAAGATACTGCACACAGAATTGTGGCCTAACAAAGCAGTCGTACGGGTACAAACCAATGGCCCAGTTCTGGTATCCTTTAATAATAATTTCGTTCCAGGGTGGGAGGTGTTTGTCGACGGCAAGAAGGCGCAGCTGCTGAGCGTTAACCATATATTTATGGGAACTCTGCTTCCCGCGGAAGGAAGTTACACTGTTCAGTTCAAGTTTCAGCCGGTTTCTCTCATTCTGGCGATTATGGCGCCATACGTGGCTTTATTGGCGGCTCTTCTGCTTTTTGTCCTATAGCCGCTCCGCTGACCGTCAAGGTCCGGCGAGCCAGTTTGGGCGTGTTAGTCCATGCGTGCCCTGGCAGCGGGCTTATGCGCCCGCCGCATATAATATAATGTAAATACGAAAAAAATATTATGCACAACGCCGGCCTGGAACATTATCTGAAGATCGGGGAAGAAGTGGCGGTCTTTTCCTCGCCGGAGGAATGCGCGCAGCAGATCAGGTATTACCTCGATAACGAGCCGGAGCGCCTTGCCGTGCTGCTGGCCGGTAAGGGCCGGGCTGAAAAAGAGCACACCTATGAGGCCCGGTTAAAAGAGATCCTGTCGGCTATCTGGGGGGGGAAATGAATGTTCTGTTGACCGGGGCTACCGGTTTCCTGGGGAGCCATATTCTTGAGATGCTCCTTTCCGGCGAGGGAATAAAAGTCACTGCGCTGAAAAGGAGCTTCTCCAGTTTAGAGAGAATAACCCATCTGGTTTCGGATCCCTCTCTTAAAATGTACGATATCGACCGCACTGCCCTGCCTGAAATATTCGCCGCGGAACAGATCGATACGATCATACACGCAGCTACGGAATACGGGCGCGGCGACCCTTCCTGCATAAAGGCGATAGATACAAACCTGGTCTTCCCTGTGCAATTGATCGAGGAAGGGATTAAACACGGATTAAAAACCTTCATTAATACCGATTCCTATTTCAACAAGGAAAATCTTTCATATTTTCACCTGATCAATTACTCGCTTTCTAAAAAAGTCTTTTTAAAATGGCTGCACCACTTTTCCAAGAGTATCAAGGTCTGCAATCTCGTGCTGGAACATCTGTACGGCGAGGGGGATTCACGCGCTAAATTCGTGCCGATGCTGATAGACGCCATAGCCGTTAATCCGCAGGAGCGGCTGGCCCTTACCTACGGACATCAAAAGCGGGATTTCGTTTATGTGTCCGACGTCGTCAGCGCTTACAGGACCGTCGTCGATTTCGCGGAAAAAAACAGTTTCAGGTTTAAGACCTTCGAGGTAGGTACCGGCGTCAGCACTTCTATAAAGGAATTCGCCGAGACCGTTAAAGAAGTTTCCGGCAGCCCGACCTTCCTGGATTTCGGCGCGCTGCCCTATAGGGACGACGAGATAATGAACTCGTTCGCGGACCCGATAGAGCTGAAAAACCTCGGATGGAAACCCGCTTTCTCTCTTAAAGAAGGGCTTTCCCGTACTGTTGCCGCTTCAGCAACAAAGAAGGGTATGTGACCAGTCTTCCTCTCTTAACGTTCGCGATCCCCACGTATAATGGGGCGGAATATCTTAAAGGGGCCATAGACTCTATTCTTAACGAGGTACTGGCGAAAAAAATAGATGACATCGAAATATTAATCTCGGACAATTGTTCCCGGGACGCAACGGGAGAGATATCCGAAAAGTATCAGGCGCAATATCCGGGGCTTGTAAGATACCGCAGGAACGCTGAAAATGCCGGTTATGACCGCAATGTCGATCTGGCGATAAGGGCGGCGAAAGGTGAATATGTCTGGCTCATCGGGGACGATGATTATTTGAGCCCGGACGCAGTATCCGTAATCCGGGCCAAAGTTTTAGCGTTCAGTGATCCCAAACCGGCCGCCTGTATCGCTCCGGCGGATCATTACAACATGGTTCGCAAAGAGATGGTGTATGCGGCGCGTCCGGCCGCGGACAAAGTATACCCCGACGGGAATTCCTTTTTTCAGAGCACCATGTGGGCGACCTCCTCGATGGCGTCGGTCATTGTCAGACGGGCCGATTGGGAACGGATCGACCTGGCCGATTCTTACGGCAGCCAATGGGTGCATCTTGCCGGCCTGATCAGGATAATGAGGAACAGGCCCGGGATCGTGTTGTCGTCCCCGCCGGTAATTGTCCGGATACGCAACCCGAGATGGCAGGGAAATTTCGGGAACCAGTTATGGGCAGGGGTTTCTCACCTTGACACGTTGTCCCGCCTTAATACAGAAGGATATTCTCCGGAAATCTTCGACGAATTTATCAGGCAACGCGTCGCGTCTAACCTGATGGCGATCCTGACTTTAAAGCCGTCGGATCTTGCGAGCAAGGTGAAAATTGCGAAAGGGATGGCGCATTATCTTTACAAATATCCGGTATTCTGGCTGATTCATTTGCCGGCGCTGCTTTTCATCCCTAATCTCCCGCGGGTTAAACGGGCATTGAAAAAAATGATTTCAGGCGATTACAAGTGCTTGTTTGAATAATAGCCGTAGTGTTGCCGGAACTGTTTAATGAGTCGCAGATATGGAACCTAAAAAAATCGCAATCTGGGTCGCCCCGTTGTACGCCAAGAACGCTGTCTTTGATGCCGCCTCCGTGCTCAACCGCGACAATTGCCTGGCCGGCTTCCGTGCGCTAAAAAGCACTATTGAGGCTGCGGGAAGCAGCTGTAATACTTTTGACGTCTACCTTGCGGAAAATACCATCCCGGACGCCGTTCTGTTCCTTGATATCCCTTTGCGGCCGGTTAATGAACTTCTGGGGAAGTGGGCGGACCGCGTTTTCAAATGCGTGTTATTGCAGGAACCGGAAACGATCGTGCCGCAGAACTGGGACTTCTCCCTGCATAAGCAGTTCGACCGCATACTGACATGGAATGATGGTCTGGTGGACAATAAGTTCTACTTCAAATTCAATTACGGGAACGTGCTGCCGCAGAGTATTCCCAAGGACCTTTCGAAAAAAAAGAACCTGTGCGTTGTGATAGCCGGGCACCGTAAATCCGCACATCCGGTCGAATTGTATTCAAAGCGTGAAGAGGTGATCCGCTGGTTCGAAGCCCACCATCCCGGGGAGTTCGACCTTTATGGGCGAGGCTGGGATGAATACCTGTTCCAGGGGCCCAGACTCTGGCGCGCTCTTAACAGGATAAAGTTTCTCAGGAAAATACTGGCCCCCAGGTTCCCGTCCTACAGGGGGGAGGCCGCCCGGAAGCTGGATGTCCTGGGAAAATATAAATTTTCCGTATGTTACGAGAACAACTGCGGGATGCCCGGATATATCAGCGAGAAGATATTCGATTGTTTTCTGGCGGGCTGCCTGCCGGTTTACTGGGGCGCCCCGAATATCAAAGAGCACATCCCGCAAGAGTGCTTCCTGGATAAGCGGGAGTTCCATGATTACGAAGCTTTGTATAAGCGCATGAAAGAAATGACCGACGCCGAATACCTTTCACGCCTGCAGGCAATAGAAACCTTCTTGAACAGCGAAAAGGGCCGCAGCTTTTCAGTCGAGCGTTTCGCGAAAACAATAGCTGATGCGTTACTAGGAGAAATATGAAAAAGATCCTGCTTGTAAGTCCGCCGCTACAGGTAAACGCTCAGGCTCATTCCAAGGACAATTCATATGGACTTGGCCTTGCCTACCTTCACGCGGTCCTGGAGCGGGAGGGGTACGACATCCGTACGTTAAGCCATAACAACGACGACCTGGCGGCGGCGTCGGCAGCCGTAGAGGCGGAATTGTCCGGGTTCAGGCCTGATTTCCTGCTGGTACAGATCTTCACCATGAACCGGGTGGAGTGTTATAAAACCATAAAGAAAGCCCGGGAACTGCTCCCCGGGGCCCGTATAATAGCCGGAGGGGTGCACGCTTCCATCTATCCGGCGCAGCTGCTTGATAACTATCCGCTGGACTGCGTGGTTATAGGAGAAGGGGAAGCCACTATCGTTGAGCTCCTGCGGGTGCTTTCCTCCGGGGAAGACCTCGGGACGGTAAAGGGAATTGCCTACCGTAAGGCTGGTGCCGCTGTACTGACACCCCAAAGGCCGCTGATAGAGGACCTGGATTCCATCCCTTTCCCCAAGCATGAACTCTTCATCAAACCTGAGCCGCTGCGTGAGATGGGCTGTATCCTGACCAGCCGCGGCTGCCCTTACCGCTGCAGCTTCTGCTGCCTTCATACTATTTCCCGGCGCCGTTTCCGCACCCGTTCGGTAAAGAACGTGGTGGATGAAATAGCTCATATAGCCGAGAACTTTCCGCAGATAAAGGTACTGCAGATAGCTGACGACACCTTTACGCTTAACCAGCCCAGGGCCATAGAGATCTGCCGCGAAATAATCCGGCGCGGCATAAAAATGAGGTTTCTCTGCTCGGCCCGCATAAAGCCGGCCAGCGTGGAACTGTTCGAGATAATGGAAAAGGCCGGATTCGAGGGTATCGGCTTCGGCCTGGAAACGGGCAGCGAAAAACTGCTTAAGTCCATCCATAAGAACATAACGCGCGACGAGGTCATCAAAACCTTTGAAATGCTCAAAGGCAGGAGTATCCGTATCGCCACCTACCTCATGGTGGGCTTTCCCGGGGAGAATGATGAAACCGTGGCTGAAACCATAGACCTCGTAAAGAAATTGCAGAAGATAAAATATTTTGAATTCGCGGGCGTGGCGCGCCTCTGGGTCTATCCCAATACCGAGGTGTATGAAGTTCTCCGGGCCAGCGGACGTATAGACGACAGCTACTGGCTGACGGATAAAGATGTCCCGTTCTTTACGCTTGAGCATAGCGAAGAGGAATTGGAGCGCATGGTTACGCGAATAACACTGGCCTGCCAGCCCTGGCGGCAGTGGGTTAAGCGTATTTTCAGCGAACTCCTGCTTAATCCCGCCCAGGCAATGAGAAAAGTCGTGCCCCGGCTGCGCAAGCTGAAACAAGTAATGTTCCATCGATGAAACGCGATTACATAATACTCAGCGCCGGGCGCGTGCTCCAGATCTTTGTAGCTCTGGCGGCCATGCGCCTGATGACGCATCTCCTGTCGGGAAGCGAGGTCGGCAACGTCTATCTGGTCCTTTCCGTTACCTCATATTTCTCCCTGGTGCTCCTGAGCCCGGTAGGCCTGTACATGACGAGGCGGTTGAACGATTGGCACAAAGAAAGACGCCTGCTGGACTACTTCGCCTGTTACAATCTGTATGTCCTGGCCGTTTCCCTGTCCGTTTTCCCGGTCTTATACCTGGTCAAAAAGGCCTTCGGGATAGGCACTGGGATGAGCACCCTGAGCCTCTGCCTGCTCGCCGGCGGCTATATTTACGCCGGTACATGGAACTCGACTATCATACCGGCCCTCAACATGCTCCACCACCGGAAGAGTTTTGTTTTCTTTTCCACCGCGACCCTGCTGCTCTCACTGGCATTTTCCGTTTCACTTGTAAAAGCGTCCGGCGCCACCTCGACGATGTGGATCTCAGGCCAGATCTTCGGCCTTATAACCCTTGCCGCCGCGTCCTTATATTATTTTCAGCACAAAGTGGAATACGGGGTAAACTTCCCAGGGGTTTGGGAAACCATCAAAAACCCCGGCTTACAGGGGATAACCAAATTCAGTTTTCCGCTGCTGGTGACAACATTCTTTATGTGGATGCAAAACCAGTCCTATCGGCTTGTTCTCGAAAGAAATATCGGGCTGGATTTCCTGGGGCGGATGGCGGTGGGTTTGGGGATAGCGGCGGCTATTGCCGCGGCCGCGGAGTCCCTTATCCAGCAGATCTATCAGCCCATTTATTACGCGGAGATAAACACGCAGGATGTCGGCGCCAGGAAAGCCGCCTGGGATAAAATGGCAGGGACGATTATCCCGATATATCTGCTTACGACCTTGTTCGTTTCTTTTCTCTCCTGGCATATTGTGACGGTGCTTGTAGACGCAAAATTCCATGCGGTCTGGGTCTTTACCGTCTTTGGGGCGTGGGTGGAATTTGCGCGAATCACCACAAATATCTTCTCGAACGTCGCCCATTCTGAAATGCGCACAGGGCCACTGGCGAAGCCTTATGTTTTTGGCGGTGTTTTTACCGCAGGCGGAGTCTATTTAGCCTCGCTATCGGCCGGTTATTCATTCTGGGTGCCCGTTACCCTTGTTCTTTCCGGCTTTGTTACTCTTTTCTTTATGATCGCCGGAATGCGCCGCATCCTGAAGCTGGCGATAAATTTCAGGGCTATAAAAATGGCCATGCTGCTGGCTTTGCCGTTCCCTGCGGGGCTGCTTGTAAGGAACAATGGCGGGTCGATAGTAATTTCATTCGCGGTACTGCTGGCCCTGGGCCTTTATTTCATGTTTGCGCAATACCTTCTTTACCGCAAGGCCGCGGCAGTACGGGAGGGAGCATGACCGATCCGGCAATGCCGCTTGTATATATTTGTGTCCCGACCTATAACGCCGAAAAGACGCTGCCGGAGACGCTTGATTCTATATTGGGGCAGACATACCGCAATCTCACGCTCCTTATAGTGGATAATGCCTCTACGGATAATACGCTGGGGATCGCCGACACCTATGCCTCCAGGGACAGCCGGGTGCGGGTTTACCGCCACACGGAGAACGTCGGCCCCGAGGGGAACTTCACGCGCTGCCTGCAGCTTGCGGGCGGCGACTATACCGCAATCTTCCATTCCGACGACATCTATACCCCGGAGATGATCTCCGAACAGGTGTCTTTCCTTGAAAAGCACCCTCAGGCCGGGGCTGTCTTCACGATGGCCGAGTATATCAACGCCGAAGGGAAACCCAGCAGGATCTTCAAGCTCCCGGACGAGCTGGTCCGCGCGGAAGCTTCGCTTTACACTTTCCCGGAAATATTCCGCGCGGTGCTCAAGTATGGGAATTTCTTTTTTTGCCCCAGCGCGATGGCAAGGACCGTTGTCTACAGGGATCAGATCAAAGTGTGGGATGCCGCGGGGTATCGGTCTTCCGCCGACCTGGATGTCTGGTTCCGGATATTGAAGTCAGCCCCGATAGGGATCCTGCCCGCGCCGCTCCTGCGCTACCGCGGCGCGGCGGCCACCAGCTTTAGCTATACCGCGCTGAGAAAAAAGACCGCTCCCCACGACATGCTGAAGGTCCTTGAGGCCTATTCCACCGGGTTTGCCGCTGAATTTATGGGCCCGGCTGAGCGTGCCGCGCTTAAACTGCTTATCCTCAAGGATAACGTTAACCGCGCCTTCAACATCGTTTCTTCAGGCCAGCGCAAAGAGGCCTTCCCGCTCCTGCGCGGCCTTTTCGAAACAGAGACCCTGCTGTATGCGGTTAAAAGTACTATTTACCTCAAGGTGCTCGCCTACGGGTATGCGGTCTTTCTGTATTCTTTTCTGCCACTTCCGGAAAGTGTCCGCAGCCGGATTTTTAAAGCCAGGCACACCAGCTAGACTTCCCTTTTGCATTACTTCCATATTATCCGTTGTGCGGCCCTTCTGATTTCTCAGGAAGGCAAATAATATATAATGGTAACACCGTTTTGGGCGTAAAAATGTCAGAGCTTTTTCAAAAACTTTCCCGTTTCCCGCTGCAGGCGGCTATTTCCAGCGTTTTTTTTGTTTACCTGGCGCTGTATTTCCTTGTGCCGTATAAACCCTGGCTTTCCCCGATAAGTTTTCATACTCCCTTTTTAGCTTTCGGGCTGCTGCTTTATGCTTTGCAGGTATGGCAGGAAGTGCGCAGCGGCGTTTTCCGCCTTCCGCTCGACATCTCTATTTTTGCGCTGGTAGTCGGGTTATTCTGGTTTTCCGCCGGGGTCATACACTTCGGGGATTTTTCAAGGGCGGGAGTCCAGGCCTATACCGTTTCCTTCTGCTGCCTGTTCTTTATCAGGGTCGCGGTCAACTCTGTCAGCCTTGATAGGCTGGTTTACTGGATGAAAATTTACCTGATAGTTTCCGGCATCCTTATCCTGCTGCAGGTGAATTTCGTCAGTCCGTTCTATGTTGCGGGTTTCCTGGGGCAGTTGAATTTCGGGATCGGGACCCAGGGCTGGGGATTCGGCAATACCCATATCTGGGCGGGAGGCGCGGCGGCCTGGATGCTGGGCATAGTGCTGAGCCGGTACGCCATTGAACCCAAGGAGCAGCTGCGTCTTCCCGTCGAACTGTTATATGTATTCTCCCTGGGTATCGGCGCGGCGGGCCTTTTTTACACGATGAACAGGGGGGCCTGGCTTGGGTTGGGCCTGGCCATTATATTTCTTGGGGGTATCCTTGTTCGTTCCAAAGTCCCTTTGTGGCGTGTTCTTAAGGGTCTGGCTGTAATGTTCATCTTTGTCGCATTCTGCCGGTTTACCATCCATCCTGATGTTTATAAAATGCAGGAAAAAATTGCCTTCATGGGGAATGTTTATGATTCCCCTAAACTGGCCCTGGTAAATGACGCCGCGTCTTTAACACGGTTGAAGGCCTGGGGCGTGGCGCTGGACGGCATAAAGTCGAATCCTTTCTGGGGCGTCGGCATCGGCCAGTATCCCGCTCTGTACGAAAAAGCCTTCCCGAACCTCTTCAAAGGCCTGGCCGCTGATAAATTCGACCCTAACACGAAGCAGATCCCGCACAATTCGTACCTGTATTATACCGTCGAAGCGGGTTTGCTGCCCGCCCTGCTGCTTTTCTTTTTCATGGGCTTTATCTTTTTTTCAGGCCTGCGCGCCGGGGTTTCCTCCGCGGTATTCCCTTTCCTTATCGGGGGGGTAACCGTATGCTTGTGGATGGTCACCTGCGATTATATAAACGAAAGGATCTTCTGGATCGCGCTCGGCGCTGTGGCAGGGCTGGGAGCTGTTGCCAGGCCGGATAAAGCCGGCGCGTCTCCCCTTACGGCTTCCAAGCCCTGAGCCCGCTTTTCCCACCAAGATGAGAATCGCCATTATCAACCTTACCGGCGGCGGTATAAGCGGCGGTCACCGCAAGTATCTGCAGAATATGCTTCCGCGGCTGGCCGCTTGCACCGAAATAGAGAACATACTTTGCGCCTCTCCCGCCGGGATGTCCGCCGGGGACTGGCTGCCCGCCATCCCGAAAGTGTCCTATTCCCTCTGCGAGCCTTTCCGCCCTTTCAGACACGTGCCCGACGAAGGCCTAAGGGCGGGTCTCGACGCGTTCAAGCCCGATCTGCTGTTCATCCCTATAGAGCGGTATGTAAACTATAACGACCTGCCCGTAGTGGTAATGCTGCAGAACATGGCGCCTTTGGCCGGCGTGAAGACAGGCTCGGGGTTAAAAGAAATAGCGGTAGCCATAGCCAGGCGCCACGAGACGCGGATCGCGCTCGAACGGGCCGCGGCGGCTATAGTGCCCACGGGCTACGTCAAGGATTTCCTGGCCGGAAAGGCCGGGGTTCCGGCTGAAAAGCTGACCGTAATACATTACGGGCGGAACTCGGTGTCCGGCTCGGCTCGTCCGCCTGCCGCCTTCTCCGGAGGGGAGGAGAAGTTCATCTTTACCGCGGGTTCTCTCGAAGCTTACCGCGGGCTGGAAGACCTTGTCCGGGCTTTGCCGGGATTAAAAATTGCGCACCCGGACCTCAAACTTGTTATAGCGGGAGGGGCCCGGACAGGCGCGGAAAAATACGCCGTTTCCTTGAGGGAGCTGGCCGCGGGCCTGGGGGTTGCCGGCGACATTGCCTGGCTTGGCAATCTCCCGGAGGCGGAACTGTCCTGGTGCTACAGCAACTGCGCCGCCTTCGCCCTCACCAGCCGCATGGAATCGTTTTGTTTTGTAGCGCTTGAGGCGCTGACTCACGGCTGCAATATCGTTTCAACCCGCAGCGCCTGTCTTCCCGAGATCTTTAAAGAGGCGGCGCTATATTATGAAGCCGGGGACGAGAGCGGCCTCTCCCTCGCGGTTTCCGCTGTCCTTGCGCGCACCGGAGAGGAACGTCTCGCCGCAGCTTCGGCTGCCGCCGCGCGGGCCGGGGCTTTCTCCTGGGACGCCGCAGCCGGCGCGACGCTCGCCGTTCTCGGGAAAGCGGTCCGCGCGCGCTGACCGGCGCTCTATTTAATTCCAAAACGCAGTTTGAACAAGGTGACCGCAAAGGAGAGGATGAAGAGGAACAGGTTCCTCTTTGTTTCCCCGAACTTGCGTTTTTCAAAGGTGAACGGTATTTCTTTTATCTTTACCCGCGGGTTGGACTTAACTATCTTGTAAAGTATTTCTTCGACGATGTCGAAATTGTCGCAATCCAGCCTGAGCCCCGCAAGCAGGTCTTTGCGGTAGAGCTTAAAGCTGTTTGAAATGTCCTTGCACGGGATATTCAGGACCACCGAATAGATCAGGTTCAGGACCCTGCTCATTAAGATCAGGGACTTCGCGTTCTCCGTGCCGCCGCCGGCCACATACCGCGAGGCGATAACCACATCGGAGTCGTGCCTGCTTTTGTAAAGTTCCGATATGAACTCCGGGGGATGGGAGCCGTCGGCGTCCATGAAGATGGCGTGCCGTCCCCGGCAACAGGCGATCCCCGTGCGGACAGCGTCGCCGTAGGAATCGCTGTCCTTCCTGTTTATATATACGGCGCTGTTGGCGGCGCAGATCTCCGGGGTCTCGTCAGTACTCGCGATCCTGTCCACTACCAGTATTTCGAAATGGATCCCTTCCGCTCCCAGCACTCCGGTAAGGCGCGGCAGGAGGTCCCGGAGGTTTTCAGCCTCGTTATAAGCCGGTACAATAACGCTCAGGTCTGGTTTATTTTCCATTTTCCACCCAGCCGAGCATTTTGGTCACTCCCTCATCTTTGCCCACCCGCGGCGCCCACCCGGTCAGCCTGGTGATCTTGGCCAGGTCGGAGACGAACACTTTCTGATCGCTCGCCCTTACCGGTAGCTTTACGTACTTGAGTTTAACTCCGGTCTTTTTCTCCAGGAAGGAGAACAGTTCCAGCAGGGAAAGGGAATTCGCCATTCCGCCGCCGACATTGAAAGCCTGGCCCCTTATCTTTGAGACGCTCTTTAGCGCGCTGAAATAGAGACGCTGCATATCTTCCGAGTGCAGCACGTCGCGTACCTGCCTGCCGTCGCCTGAAATAGTGAACGCTTTTTTCTCCCCGCGTTTCTGCTCCAGGGCTTTCTGGCAGAACCAGCCTATCCAGCCCTGGTCATAGGTGGCGAACTGCCTGCCTCCGTACATGGAGGAATGGCGGAACACTACGGTCTTAAGTCCGAAGATCCTGGCATAGTCCAGCATATACTGGTCCGCCGCGCCCTTCGAGCACCCGTAAGGGGAATGGAATTCCAGCGGAGTGGCTTCGTCGAAGCCCCGGGGCTTATCCTTGCAGACATATCTGGAAGCTGTTGTGCGGTAAGAGTATTGTTCCAGGTCCCCGTAAACCTTGTTCGTCGAGGAGTAAAAGACCGCGGCGCCGGGGGCGTGTTTGCGGACCGCCTCGAGCAGGTTTATCGTGCCGCCGACGTTTATCTCGAAGTCGGTGCGGGGGGAAGCGATGGAGGTCGTCATCGCTACCTGGCCGGCCAGGTGGAAGATCGCCTGGGGCTTGAAATCCCTGACCAGGGACTCTACTTCTTCGGAAGAACGGATATCCCCGTGGTCGAATCTGAAGTCCCCGGCGCTCTTCAGCCATTGCAGATTAAGTACGGAGCCCTCCCGGCGCAGGCTGTCGAACAGCGCGACTTTGTGCCCGCCTTTGGCCGCATAGTCGGCAAGGTTGCTGCCAAGGAAGCCGCAGCCGCCCGTAATAAGTATTCTCATTTAAGTTTCCTCTTTTCTATCTCTATCGTTCTGCCAAGGCCGTCTCTGAGGCCGATCGCCGGTTCCCAGCCGAGTTTCTTAATGCCGGAGAGCTCCACCGTCGAAGCCATTACCTCGTTCTTGCGGTAGGGGATGGCCCCGAAGTCAAGGAAAGTTGAGGTGTTCCCGACCAGGCCCTTTATCGTCAAGACAAAATCCGAGATGGAAACCAGCTGCCCGGAACCTATTTCATAGTGGAAAAAACCTTTTTCACGGGTCAGGGAGTCCCGCAGGATATAGACGAAAGCCTCGGCTACGTCGTCTATATGGATAAAGTCGCGCTTTTGTTCTCCCCTGGTCAGCTTTATCTCCGGCAGGTCTTTGATAAGCGACTGGATGATCCACGTAACGAATTTCGACGGGTTGTCTCCCGGGCCGTAGAAATGCTCCAGGGCGACGTTCACGCAGGTCATCCTGTCCGAATAACTCTGCAGCCAGTCGCGGAAATGCCTTTTTGACAGGGCGTAATTGCTGACCCGTTTATCCAGCACCGTATCGGTGTTGATAAAGCATTTTACTCCCGAAGCCGAACCTATCTGGAGGAGCTTGAGCGGCAGCGTAAGATTCGCTTCGAGGATATCCAGCGGGGCCTGATTTTCGCGGCCGTAGTTGGTGGCGCAATGGATTATCGAGTCTATTCTTTCACCGGTGAACAGGCCGGCAAGATCGGAGGTCTCCAGGTATACCGGGGTAAACTTCCCGCGCAGGTCTTCGATCCGGGTCAGTATTGATTTCGCCCGAAGCAGCACAAAAACATCGGAATCGAGCGCTATAAGCTTTCTGAGCAGGTTGCTGCCTAGAAATCCGTTGCCGCCTGTAAGGAAGATCCGGGGTTTACTGGCCATTGCGCCCTTTATGAAAATGCCGCGCTGCTCTTGCGCAGCGCTCCGTGGTTAATTTTATCATTACAGGCATCATGCCTCGCCTTTCTCGGCGGAGATCTTTCCCGGGCAGGTTTTTTTCCCGGTCCAGGCCAGATAGAAGTAAAGAATAAAAAGCAGGATCAGCCAGGGGGTCTTAAGTACGGAAACCAGGTCGCGCGGAAGCAAAAGCAGGGCCATCAGCGCCGCCGCCAGCGCCGCGACCGTCCGGGCGCGCGCATGCGACTCAAACAGCTGGCTTTCCGGGCGCGACAGCAGCAGCAGGAAAGGGACTACTTGAATGGCGAGTTTGTAATCGTAGCTTACCGCCGGCAGAAGGCTCATCAGGGTGAAAGACATGCCTGTAAGGCCAATTTCAGAGCCGCTTAAATGGCAGCCGCGCTTCTGGCCGCCGGCTGCAAAGTGCTTCCGAGTCGATAGCCAGGACTTCACCCAGGCAGCGCAGAACAGCCCTGTAAAGAACAGGTAGGACAATTTCCTGGCCAGGCCCTGGCTGTCCGAAAAAATAAAGCCCTTTTTTGCGAGGCGGGAAACATAGGCATACAGGGAGTGATTCCCTTGCCAGGCAGACGGTGCTTCGGTCAGAGTCTGGAGCGAACTTGTAAAGTGCAGAAAAGCTGGCATCCCCAGGATAAAAAGCGCGGCCGCGTTGAGCGCAAAAAAATATACGGCCGCGCGAACTCCGAAGCGCGTGGAAAGCAGGACGATGAGTACGGCCGGATAGACCTTGAACTGGGTGCTGATAGTCAGGGCGATAATACTGGGAAAGAACCACCCGCGGGACATCGCAAACAGGGAGAAAGCGGCGAAGCTGCCGGCCACAAGGTCGCTGTTCCCGCGCTCAAAGGCGAAATTAACGGGATAAGAAAAGAATAAAAGCGCGGTAATGATCAGCGCATAGAAGAGTTCGTTCGCGGGGAGCAGCTCCTCTCCTTCCTTCAGGCAGGCGAAGGTCATGGCGAACAGTGCCAGCATCAGGACCAGGACATAAAGGGAATAAGCCAGGTGAGGCGGGAAGAAGGTCAGTGGCAGCAGCGCCACGGTAACAAAAGGGGGGTAACAGTTCGCCGCCTGGAAATAGGCGGAAGTCCCTTCCCGCAGTCCCACGCCGAAGGAATAGACGGCGTTGAAATCTATTCCCATCGGGAGCATTGACGGCAAACTGTAATGGTCCCGGTATAAGCCGCGCCCTCCAAGCCTGTAAATGTGATAGCCAAGGAGCGAGCCTGTCACCCAGATGAAAGCGCCAAGCTGGAACAAGGTCAGCTCCCTGAGCCTGTTCCGCGCCCCGGAGAAACGGGAGAGGACTCTTTTTAAGGCGGTGTTGTTTCGTTCTGACATAAGACGCGTGCGTGCAGCACGCTTACCATTATAGATAAAATATATAGCGTGGGGCGTGCTTTTGTCAGCTGCGGACGAGTACGCGGCTTTGGATAGTTGCTCCAATTAAAATTTGTTATCATTACATCATAAGGGCGAGTGATCCCTGTATTAACTTTCGCTGGAATGCCGGAGTACAACGCGCGTGTCTAAAACGGGAAGGCTGCTTATAACGGGCGGAGGCGGGACGCTGGGGCATAAGCTCTGGCAGACTTTTTCGCGGGAATTCCCCGGCGCTTTCGTTTCCATCCGCAAACACAGGGACTTCTACGCTAAAACCGGGCTTTTCACGGGCCCTAACGTCATAGACGGGCTGGACCTGCGCGATTTCTCCCGCCTCAACTCCGTCCTGGACAACCTGAAGCCCTCCGTGATAATCAATTGCGCCGGGGTTACGCTGCGCAGCAAAGAGGCCCTGGACAAGAATTCCGCCATTTCCATAAACGCGCTGCTGCCGCACCGGCTGGCCGAGTGGTGCTCGAAGAGCGGATCGCGCCTGATACATTTCAGCACCGTCTGCGTCTTCGACGGCAAGACCGGCGGCTACGTAGAGGACAGCCTGCCGGACGCGCGCGACCTTTACGGCACCACTAAGGCCCTGGGCGACGTCTCCGCGCCTTTCGCGCTTACGCTGCGCTCCTCCTTTATCGGCCGCGAGATCTTCGCGGGCACCGAGCTCCTGGAATGGTTCCTGGCGCAGCAGGGGAAAAAGATAAAAGGCTTTACCAGGGCCATGTTCACCGGCCTTACCACCAACCAGCTGGCTTTGCTGGTCAAGGACCTGGTGCTGAACCATCCCGCGCTCAACGGGCTTTTCCACGTCTCCAGCGAGACCGTTTCCAAGTTCGAGCTGGTCAAGCTGATGAAAGAGGCCTATAAGCTGGACGTGCAGATAGAACCCGACGACAGTTTTGAATGCAGGCGCGATCTGAACGGGGAAAGGTTCGCCAAAGCGGCGGGCTTCGTCTGCCCGCCCTGGAAACAGATGATGGCCGAAATGGCCGCGGACATTACGCCTTACAGCGACTGGCGGAAATAGGGACCTGCCGGAGAAAAAGGAACTGTTCATTATGCCGAATATCAAGAACAAAACTATTTTAATAACCGGGGGCACCGGCTCTTTCGGGCATGAACTGCTCGATACGATACTGGACAAGGACTTCAAAGAAGTGCGCATTTTCAGCCGCGACGAGCTCAAGCAGGAGCACATGCGCATCCAGCTCAATAACCCCAAGGTCAAGTTCTATATCGGCGACGTGCGCGAGCGCGACAGCGTCGACCAGGCCATGAAAGGCGTGGACATGGTTTTCCACGCGGCCGCCCTGAAGCAGGTCCCTTCCTGCGAATTCTTCCCTATCCAGGCCGTAATGACCAATATCATGGGCAGCCATAACGTGGTGGAATCCGCCATCCAGCACAAGGCGGCCAGCGTGGTCTGCCTGGGCACGGACAAAGCCGTTTACCCCGTCAACGCCATGGGCATGACCAAGGCGCTGATGGAGAAGGTGAGCCAGGCCGCCTGCCGCGGGCTGGGCGAAAAGGACACCGTGGTTTCCTGCGTGCGGTACGGCAACGTGATGTGCTCGCGCGGTTCCGTCATCCCGCTGTTCATCAAACAGATCAAGGAAAAAAAGCCCATAACCGTGACCGACGCCGGCATGACCAGGTTCCTGCTGCCGCTGCCCGAGGCCATCAAGCTGGTGCTGTTCGCTTTCAATCACGCCAAACAGGGCGACATCTTTATCCGAAAAGCCCCGGCCTGCACCGTGGGGGACCTGGCAGCCGCCCTGAAGGAACTGTTCAAGTCCGACGTGCCGGTCAAGAGCATCGGCATCCGCCACGGCGAAAAGATCTTCGAGACCCTGGCCACCACCGAGGAGCTGCGCCGCGCCGAGGATATGGGGAATTACTACCGGGTGAGCATGGACGGCCGCGACCTGAACTACAACAAGTACTTCACCGAGGGGGACAAGAAGGAAGCGCTGCTGTCCGACTACACTTCGCATAACACCGAACGCCTCAGCGTGAAACAGGTAAAGGAACTGCTTTTGAAACTGCCGGAAGTGGCGGCGGAACTGAAATAGCCGGAGCTGCCGGAATACACCCCCAGGAGATCTTATGCCTTTGAAACTGATGACGATAGTCGGTACCCGCCCGGAAATAATAAAGCTGAGCCGCGTAATGTACGAGGCGGAGCAGCACCTGGAGCACGTCATCGTGCACACCGGGCAGAATTACGATTACGAGCTCAACGAGATCTTCTTCAAGGAGCTGGGCATCCGCAAGCCCGATTATTTCCTGGACTCCGTCGGCGCCACGCTGGCGGCCACCATCGGCAACATCATCGCCAAGGCCGACGAGGTGATGGAAAAAGAGAAGCCCGACGCCATCCTGCTTTACGGCGACACCAACAGCTGCCTCTCCGTGATAGCGGCCAAGCGCCGCAAGATCCCGGTGTTCCACATGGAGGCCGGCAACCGCTCCTTCGACCAGCGGGTGCCCGAGGAGCTCAACCGCAAAGTGGTGGACCACCTGAGCGACATCAATATGACGCTCACCGAGCATGCCCGCCGCTACCTGCTGGCCGAGGGCCTGCGCCCGGAGACGGTGATAAAGACCGGCTCGCCCATGAAGGAAGTGCTGGCGCATTATATGCCCGAGATCATGAAGTCCGGCGTGCTCAAGCGCCTGAAGCTCAAAGAGAACGCCTACTTCGTGGTGAGCACGCACCGTGAGGAGAACGTGGACAGCCCCGAGAATTTCCGCAACCTGCTGGGCTCGCTCAACGCGCTGGCGAAGAAATACGATATGCCCGTCATCGTGTCCACGCATCCGCGCACCCGCAAGAAGCTCGAAGAGCTGGGCATGAAGGGCCTGGATAAACGCATCAGCTTCCTCAAACCGCTGGGCTTCTACGACTACGTGAAACTGCAGCTCAACGCTTTCTGCGTGGTGTCCGACAGCGGCACCATCACCGAGGAGTCCACTATCCTCAACGTGCCCGCCGTCACCATCCGCCAGGCCCACGAACGGCCCGAGGGAATGGACGAGGGCACGCTGATCATGTGCGGCCTAAAGACGGAGCGCGTGCTTGAATCCGTAGCCGTCGTGGTCAGCCAGCATTCGTGGAAAGAACGGCAGTTCCGCCTGGTGCCGGACTACGACACCGGCAACGTTTCCAAGAAAGTGCTGCGCATCGTGCTCAGCTATACCGATTATATAAACCGCACTGTCTGGCGCAAGACCGCCTGAGGCCAAGTATGCCGGGTAAACTGAAGGTCCTGATACTGACGGAGCGCTTTTACCCGGAAGAATTCATAATTAATGACCTGGCCTCGCAATGGGCCGCCGGCGGGGCAGAAGTGGACGTGCTGACGCAGGCTCCCAGCTATCCTTTCGGAAAGATCTTCCCGGGTTATGCCAACAGCCCGCTCGCGCGGGAAACCTGGAAGGACATAAAGATCACCCGGTTCTTTACCGTTACCGGCTATCGTGATTCCCTGTTCTTCAAGCTCCTGAACTACTTCAGCTTCGCGGTGACCGGCTGCCTTGTCGCCGCGTTCACCTCCCGCAGCTACGACAGGATCTTCGTTTACCAGACCGGCCCGCTTACGCTCGCGCTGCCGGCGGTACTGCTGCGCAAGCTGCGCGGCATCCCGGTGACTATCTGGGTGCAGGACGTGTGGCCCGACATGGTCTACGCCTATGGCTTCAAAAAAACGAAGCTGCTGGCTTTATTCCTGGACACGCTGGTGGGGTTCATCTACCGCAACTGCGATAATATCGCCGTCTCCTGTTCCGGGTTCGCAAAAAGTATAGAGCCTTATGTGCGGGCCAAACAGATGCCGCATTTTCCTAACTGGCCCACCGTTACGCCCGGGCAGGGAGGGGGCGGCGGCGTGAAGCTTTCCGATAAATTCAACTTTACGTTCGCGGGAAATATCGGCAAGTTCCAGAATTTAGAGAATGTGATCCGCGGTTTCGGGCTGGCCTCGGCCGAGAACGCGGAGATGCAGCTGAATATAGTGGGTGACGGCTCCGACCTGCAGCGGTTGAAGGACATCGCCGCAAAAGAAGGGATCAACGGCGTGGCTTTCTGGGGCCGCAAGAGGCAGGATGAAATGCCGGGTTACTTCACGGCCAGCGACGTAATGGTGATCTCTCTTTGCGATCAGCCCGTGCTCGCCCTTACGGTCCCCGCCAAGTTCCAGGCGTACCTGGCCTTTTCCAAACCTATCTTCTGCGTGATGAACGGCGAAGTTAAACGCGTGGTGGAGGAATACAACACCGGCATCTGCGCGCGGCCCGACAGCCCGGAAGACATAAAAGCCGGCTTTCTGAAGTTTTATTCTCTCGGGAAGTCCGGCCTCGGGGCTTTTTCCGGGAATTCGCGCCTGCTGCTTGAAAAAGTCTATAACAGGACTAAAATAATTGAGGGGCTGTCGGAGTTGGTCGGAGGCCGGCCTGCCTAGCCCGGCTATCGCGCGCCGTCCCTCTTAAGCACCACCCCGACGGTTTCGAACAGGATCATCACGTCCAGCCAGAGGTTCCAGTTCTTTACATACCAGCTGTCCATGGTTATCCGGAAATTATAATCCTGGTTGTTCCTGCCGCTTACCTGCCACAGCCCGGTGATGCCGGGGGGGAGGGCGTGGATGATGTCGCTTTCCTCCTTGATGTACTCCCACTCCCGCGGAAGGTAGGGCCTCGGGCCGATCAGGCTCATTTCTCCGAGGATGACGTTAAGGATCTGCGGCAGTTCGTCCAGCGAGGTCTTGCGCAGGATGTTCCCGACCCTGGTTATCCGCGGATCGTCGGTAAGCTTCCAGTATTTCTCCCACTCCTCTTTTGCGGACCTGTCGTTCTCGAGCAGCTTCTTCAGGCGTTCATCCGCGTCGGGCAGCATGGTGCGGAATTTGAAACAGTAAAACTCGCGGGCGTTCTTGCCGATGCGCTTCTGGCGCAGTATGGCCGGGCCCTTGGAGTCCAGCTTGATGATAAGGGCTATCAGCAGCATCGGCGCGAGGAAAACCAGGAAGATGATAACGCCGGCTAGATAGTCCAGGAGGCGCTTGGCGCCGTATTTGAGCGGGTTGGCCAGGGTGTTGCTTACCTCGATGATGATGGTCTGTTCCCTGAAGAAATGGCGCAGTTCCGTGCCCGCTACGGCTATCCCCTTTATATCCGGGATGAAAAGGGTGTTCTCGACCTTGTGCTGCAAGTGGTTCAGCAGCTTTGCCAGTTCGTCTTTGTCCAGTTCCGGCTTGGCCACTATTACGTCATGTATGCCGGCGCTGCGGATGTAGCGGTCTATTTTGTTTATGCCTTTTCGGACCTTGTTGCCGTCTATCTCTTCCATGGCGGGATCGTTATCTACGAACCCGGCTATCTCGTAGCCCAGGTTCGGCTCATGCCTTATCGCGGTATAAGCGCTTACCGCCGCGGGCCCCGAGCCGATTATGAGGATCTTGCGCCGCATCAGCCCGAGGTAATACAGGAACCGTTTGTAATAAATGCGCACGAAGGGGAAAAGGATTATCGCTACCATGGCCATCGTGATGATCAGGGCCCTGGAGTATTCGTGGCCGCGCTTCATGACGAACAGCATGGTGAAGATGGCCACGGAGGAAAAGAAAGAAGATTTCCAGATGAACCGGATCTCGTCCCAGAGCGCCAGGCGTTTTGAATAGCCCTCCTCGTAGAGCAGGATCAGCAGCCAGACCACGAAGATCCAGGAATAGTTCTTGAAACTGTAGTTGTAGTCGGGCATGTCCGAGATGAACCTGGGGAGGATGCCTTCGCGGATAAGCACGGACAAGTGGAAAAAGGCAAAGATGGCGAGGATGTCGCCCAGGAACAGAAGGGCGACGCCAATGCGATTTTTAATTTTTGGGAGGAAGGTCATCGTTCGTAGTAAACCCGTGATTAACAGATTACATTTTTTTAGCCGCTATTCCAAATTCAGGGCGGGCTGAGCGGGGCGCTGGCCATTTAGTTGTATAATAAGGTTATCTAGGGTGACCTCTTAATGCTTATATTCAGGTGGCGAAGGTTCTTCCTCTTCCTCGGCGACGCCTTCCTTTTTTACGCGGCGCTGGCGCTGGCGCTCATGGCCCGCCGGTTCAGCGTCGTGCCGCTGGATTTCTACCTGCAGCACGTCAAGGTGTTCTCCGTCTTCCTGCCCGTCTGGACCGGGGTGTTCTACGTCATCGGTTTTTACGACCTGCGCCGCATCAACAAGCTGGTCAACCTCATCAATATCAGCCTGCTGTCCATGGTGATAAACCTGGCCGCGGCCAGCGCTCTCTTTTACGCTTTTTACCTGCAGCTCGGGCTTACGCCCAAGACCCACCTTTTCCTGACCGTGCTTTTCCTGCACGTCCTCTCTACGGCCTGGAGGCGCTTCTGGACGCGGGTGGTGCTTTCGAAACTGTTAGTGCAGCGCGTAGCTTTCCTGGGCAGCAATACCGTCGTCGACGAGATAAAGAAGGACCTTAAGAACAGTCCCCACCTTGGGTTTTCCGTGGTGGAGCTCCCGGACCTGGGCGAGGCGCAGGAGACCGAGGGCTACTGGAGGCCGAACGGCCGGCGCTGCACCGCCCTGGCCAAAATAGACCTGCTGGTGGTCGACGCCGATGACGCGGAAAAGACGCCGTCCATAGAGGGGCTGCTGCTGTCCACCGCCGTGATGGAGGAGATCCCCATCATAACCCACCTGGACTTCTACGAGGACCTTTACGACAAAGTGCCGCCGGAGCATGCCGCCAAGCCCAGCTGGCTGCTGAGCAACGTGCTGCATCAGAGCGACCAGTTCTATGCGGTCTTCAAGCGCGCGCTGGACATCCTGGGCGCCGTCATCGGGCTCCTGGTGTCGCTACCTTTCTTCCTCCTTATCTATATCGCCGTCAAAATAGAGGGCGGCTGGCGCGCGCCCATGTTCTTCGTGCAGAAGCGCGTGGGGCACCTGGGCCGCAGGTTCATAATCTGGAAACTGCGCACGATGGTGGTGGGGGCCAGCAAGGCCGGGCCGCTTTACAAGGCCGGATCCGGAGACTCACGGGTAACCGCCCTCGGGCGCTTCCTCCGGGCTTCCCGGCTCGACGAGATCCCTCAGCTCTGGAACGTACTGAAAGGCGAAATGTCTTTGGTCGGCCCGCGCCCGGAGTGGACCAGCGAGGTGCATATCCTAGAGCGTTCGGTGCCGCATTATCACCTGCGCCACCTCATCAAGCCCGGCGTTACCGGCTGGGCGCAGATAAATTACCACGCCACCTCCAGCAAGGAGGAATCGGTGGAGAAGCTCCACTACGACCTTTATTATGTGAAGAACATGTCCCTCGCCCTGGACCTGGGCATTATTTTAAGGACTTTCCGCAGGGTGTTCCAGAAAGACGCCGGGATGAAATAAACCGCACGGACCGGGCCGCGGGGCCGGCTATTCCGCTTTTTCCGAGGCGGCCGAGAAGGCCAATGCCAGGAAAACGGCGAACGACGTGTGCACGTGCTGGAAGGATATTTCCGTAAGGTTTACCGCGTAGAAAGCCGGCAGTACGCAAACCGCCCAGAGAGTGTAGGCGCTGCGGACCTCGCGGAAACGCCTGCGCGCGAAGTCGAACATGGCCCAGAAAAGGAACAGCAGCGCCGCCAGGCCAGGCAGCCCCCGCTCCGCCGCCTGGTGGATATAGAGGTTGTGCAGGCTGCCCCAGGCTTTCTGCTCGCCTATAATCCCCTCGTAGAATTTCTTGAAAACCGGTTTGATGTTGTCGGGGCCCACGCCCAGTACGGGGTGGGCCTTTATCATCGTAAAGCCGATCTTCCAGAGAGCTTTGCGAATATTGATCCCGGCCTGCGGGGTATTTGGGGAGAAGTCTCCCTGTTTGGCGTTCGCGACAGCCGTAAGCCGGTCCCGCATCTCGGGGTTCGTCCCGATCATCAGCGAGGCCACGGTGATCATTATGGCGGCATAGGCCGCCATTTTTTTCCTGGAGGGGGTGCAGAAATACAGCATGGCGGCAATGCCGACCATCAGGCCCAGATAAGAGCCGCGGGCCTGGCTCATTATGAGCGAGATGAAGACGGGCACGGCCGCGATGCCGTAGAACAGGTGTTCCCCTTTGAAAACCATCTTCCCCGGTATAATCAGCCGGCTCAGGATGAACATGAACGCGATCGTCATCACCTCGCTGTAGCGGATAGCGTTCATGAAGGCGTTGGTGCGCTGCATGGTAAGCCCGGCCATGTTGGCGCCGGTCACTTCGGAGATGGCGTAGATCGCGGCAAAAAAAGCCGCTACAGTATAGACCACCGAAAGCCGGGGCAGGTGCTCTTTTTTTATGCCGAGCAGCAAGGTCGCGACGCAGAGGTATTTAAGGAAGTCGGAATTAAGCTGGCCGAATCCCTTGGCGGGGTAATAGGCCGTAAGGCTGGTGAGCAGGCAGATGGCGAGGTAGCCCATCCACGGGAGGAACAGGGGGTGGCCGGTCACCTCGGCCTTAAGTTCCTTTAGGGTTCTCTCCCGATATTTTTTGACTAGAAGGAGTATAAGGGCCAGGAAAAGCGCCCCTTCTACTATGGTTACCGAGAAGATCACGGAAAGGGCGAACAGGCCAAGGGTCAGCGAGATGGCTCCATCCAGGGATAGCCGCAAAGATTTCGGGATAGGCATGCGGGATATTATACCAATAACTCCGCCGCGGCCCTCTCCCCGGAGGCGTCAGGGCTTGCCGCAGGTCAAAGGACCTGGAGGGGGGGAATTTGTTATAATTAAGGTGCGTTCGCGGTACAGGGGCGCGCTAAGATTTCGGTAAATCACGTTTCACGGAGGATAAATATAACATGGCGACTAAAATTGGCATTAACGGTTTCGGACGCATCGGCAGGCTGGTAGCGCGCGCGATACTGGCGCGGACCGACGGCAAACTCGAGCTGGTGGCTATCAACGACCTCACCGACTCCAAGACCAACGCCCATCTTCTTAAGTACGATTCCGTGCACGGCCGCCTGCAGGGCGACGTGAAGGCCACCGCCGACGACGAGATCACCGTCGACGGCAAGAAAATAAAGGTTTTCAAGGAAAAGTCCCCGGCCGCCATTAACTGGAAAAGCCTGGGCGTCGAGATCGTGGTGGAATCCACCGGCCTGTTCACCATCAAGAAGGACGGCGTGAACAAGAAGGGCAAGACCGTGGAAGGCGCAGAGAACCATATCACCAAGGGCGGCGCGAAGAAAGTCATCATCAGCGCCCCCGCCGAAGGCGAGGATATCACCATCGTGATGGGCGTCAACGATAATAAGTACGACCCGAAGGCCCACAACGTGGTCTCCAACGCCTCCTGCACCACCAACTGCCTGGCGCCTTTCTGCAAGGTCCTGCAGGACAACTGGGGCATCGAGAAAGGCCTGATGACCACCATCCACGCCTACACCAACGACCAGAAGATCCACGACATGGCCCATTCCGACCTGCGCCGCGCCCGCGCCGCCGCTCTTTCCATGATCCCGACCTCCACCGGCGCCGCCAAGGCCATCGCCCTGGTCATGCCCGAGCTGAAGGGGAAAATGGACGGCTTCGCCATCCGCGTGCCTACCCCCAACGTTTCCGTGGTCGACCTCACCGTCACCCTGGCCAAGCCCGCCACCGCCGAAGAGATCAACGCCGCCATCAAGAAGGCCGCCGAGGGCCCGATGAAAGGCATCATGGACTACGTCGACGAGCCGCTCGTCAGCATCGACTTCAACCACTCCCCGCTGAGCTCCAGCGTGGACGCCAAGAGCACCAAGGTTATCGGCGGGAACATGGCCAAAGTGCTGGCCTGGTACGACAACGAGTGGGGTTATTCCAACCGCGTCGTCGACCTTGCCCTGCTGATGATCCAGAAGGGCCTTTGATCTGCCTGGGTGTCGGGTCCGCGCCGCGCGCGCGGACCCTAAGACGCCCGGCTTGTTCGTGTTTCGATAGGAGAGCAACATGGCTAAGAAAAGAGTGCTGATAATGGGAGCTGCCGGCCGCGACTTCCATAACTTCAACGTGTATTACCGCAACAACCCTGCCTACGAAGTGGTGGCGTTCACCGCCTACCAGATCCCTAACATAGCGGGCCGCAAGTATCCCAAGGAACTTGCCGGCAAGCTGTACCCGAAGGGCATCCCGATATACGAAGAGAAGGAACTGCCGGTCCTGATCAAAAAGCTGAAAGTGGACGAAGTGGAGTTCGCCTACTCCGACGTGGCTTTCAATACCGTCATGGCCAAGGCCTCGCTGGTCATCTCCTGCGGCGCCGACTTCAAGCTGCTCAGCGGCGAGCATACCTATATTAAGTCCAGCAAGCCCGTGGTCGCCGTCTGCGCCGTGCGCACCGGCTGCGGCAAGAGCCAGACCACCCGCGCCATTGCCGGCATGCTCAAGGAGATGGGCAAGAAGGTGGTGGCCATACGCCACCCCATGCCCTACGGCGACCTGGTCGCCCAGACCTGGCAGCGCTACGAGACCCTGGCGGACCTCAAGAAGCACAAGTGCACCATCGAGGAGATGGAGGAGTACGAACCGCACATAGCCGCCGGCCACATCATCTACTCCGGCGTGGACTACGGCGAGATCCTCAAGCGCGCCGAGAAGGAAGCGGACGTCATCCTGTGGGACGGCGGCAACAATGACCTGCCCTTCTACAAGCCGGACCTCCACATCACCGTGACGGACCCGCTGCGCTCCGGCCACGAAGCCACCTTCCACCCCGGCGCCGCCAACATGCGGATGGCCGACATCATCGTCATCAATAAGGTGGACACCGCCACCGCCAAGGAAGTAGCCGTCGTTAAGGCGAACATCAAGGCGATGAACCCGAAAGCGCAGATCATAGAGGCCGAGAGCCCCGTGACCGTGGACAATCCCGCCGCCGTGAAGGGCAAGAGGGTCCTGGTCGTAGAGGACGGCCCCACGCTGACCCACGGCGACATGCACTTCGGCGCCGGCCACGTGGCCGCCAAGAAGTACAAAGCCGCCAAGATCGTGGATCCGCGCCCGTACGCTATCGGCACCATAAAGAAAGTGTACGAGAACTTCAAGCAGATCACCGACATCCTGCCGGCGATGGGCTACGGCGACAAGCAGATGGCCGAGCTTAACAAGACCATCAACGACGTGAAAGCCGACGTCGTGATAGTGGGCACGCCCATAGACCTGGCGCGCCACCTGAAGTTCAACAAGCCGTCCGTGCGCGTGACTTACGACCTGAAAGAGCGCAAAGCCGGCGGCCTCAAGGCCGCCCTGAAGAAAGTAATATAAGACAAGCCCGCCCCGGGCCGGTATTTCCGGCCCGGGCGCGGCTAAAATTTAAGAGGTACAAGATGACCACGGAAAACAAGACCGTATTGAAGCTGGCTAAAGTGCAGGACGCCCGCCTTAAGGATAAGAACGTAGTGGTCCGCGTGGACTACAACGTGCCCCTGAAGGACGGCGTAATAACGGACGACACGCGCATGCGCGAGACGATGAAGACCGTTAAGCTGCTGCTCGAGGGCAACAACCGGGTGGTGCTGATGGCGCACCTGGGCCGCCCTAAGGGCAAGCCCGAGCCCAAATACAGCCTGAAGCCCCTGGTCGCCCATCTCGAAAAGCTGATGGGGGCCAAGGTCCATTTCGCGCCCGACTGCGTGGGACCGGAAGCGGACAAGGTCGTGGCCGCGGCCAAGAAGGGGGAGATAGTGCTCCTCGAGAACCTGCGCTACCACGCCGAGGAAGAGAAGAACGACGAAGCTTTCGCCAAGCTGCTGGCCAAACACGGGGAATTCTTCGTGCAGGAGGCTTTCGGCGCGCTGCACCGCGCGCACGCCTCCACCTCCGCCATCTGCAAGTCACTGCCCGGGGCCATAGGCTTCCTGGTGCAGAAGGAACTGGAGTACCTCGACAAGGCCATGGTCAGCCCCGTACGGCCTTTCCTCGCCATCATCGGCGGGGCCAAGGTCTCCGACAAGATCAGCGTGCTGTACAGCCTTATCGAGAAAGTGGACACCCTTATCATCGGCGGCGGCATGGCCTATACTTTCCTGGCCGCGCAGAACACCAATATCGGCAAGTCGCTCCTCGAGGCGGAAAAGGTGGAAGAGGCCAAGAACATCATCCTGAAGGCCCACCGCAACAACGTCGAGATGCTGCTGCCGGCCGACCACCGCGTGGTGCAGGAAATAAAGCCCGACGCCAAGGTGGACGTGACGCAGGCGATGGCCGTGCCGGACGGCTGGATAGGCGTGGACATAGGCCCCCGCACGGAACTGCTGTTCGCCGACAAGATCAAGTCCTCCAAGACCATCTTCTGGAACGGCCCTGTCGGCATCTTCGAGACGCCGGCTTTCGCCAGCGGCAGCATCACCGTGGCTAACGCCATGGCGCAGGCCACGCGCGGCGGCGCCACCACCATCCTGGGCGGCGGCGACACCCTCTCCGTCCTGAAAACGGCGAAGGTGAAGTCGGAGAATATCTCGCATTGTTCGACCGGCGGCGGCGCCAGCCTAGAATTTATAGAAGGGAAGCAGCTGCCCGGTCTGGTGGCGCTCTCGCAGAAATAACCCGGAGGAATATTAATGTATACCGTTATCATAACCGTTCACGTGCTGCTTGCCATCATCCTGATACTGGCCATAGTGGTGTTCCAGACCAGCAAAGGGTCGGCGCTTTCCATGTTCGGCGGCGGCGGGGATTCGCTCTTTAACGCCGCCAGCGGCACTTCTTTCATAAAGAAGCTTACCGCCGGCGCGGCCGCGCTCTTCGCGGCCACCTCGCTGCTGCTCACCATCTTCTCGTCGAGCGCGCGGTTCCGCTCGGTGGTGCAGGATAACCCGCTGCCGACGCAGCCTCCGGCCCAGCAGGCGGCTCCCGCCCAGCCGGGAACCCAGCCCGCCCCCGCGGCGGCCCCGGCCAAAGCGGCTCCCGCTCCCGTAAAGAAATAAGCGGAAGTCCGGCAGGGAACAGGCAGGCACAAAAGAGAAGCCCCGCGTTAGGCGCGGGGCTTTTCTTTGCCCGTTCCCGGGCCTTTGTCGGCGGGCCTTTTATTCCATCACTTTGTTTTCGAACGTGCGTATCACGTCCATCAGGTTGGCCGAGGTCTTGGCCGAGAACAGGCGCTTGCGCAGGGTCACGTTGGAGATCAGCCCGGAGAGCTGCGAAAGGATGTTCAGCTGCAGCGTGGGCTCGTTGAACGGCGTCAGGATGAGGAAGAGCATTTTTACCGGCTGGCCGTCGGGGGAGGGGAAATACATGCCCTCGCGGCTTTTGCCTATCGCCAGCAGCGGCTTCGACAGCGAGGCCAGGCGGGCATGGGGGAAAGCTGTCTGGTGCCCGAGCGCGGTGGAAAAATTCGTCTCCCTCTTTATCAGGGCCTTCAGCGCTTCGTCCTTGTCGAAAGTAGGAGAGGCGGTGTACAGCTTGGTGAGCACTTCCTCTATCGCTTCGAAGCGCCCGGCTTCGGTGAGATCTAGCTCGCAGGCGTGCGGCACCAGCAGGGAGCTGAGCAGCTGCTTGGGCGGCTGCTCAAACTCGTCGCGTATCTCCCCGGTCAGCTCCTCTACGATGTCCTCCATCGTCAGCAGCCCGGAAATTTCTCCCTTGGCGGTCTTTACCAGCGCCAGCTGCATGCGCTTCTCCTGGAATTCCCTCAGGGCGCGCTCCACCGAACTTTCTTCGGAGATCTCCGCCAGCGGCCTCTTGATGGCGGCCAGGTCCGGCACGCCGCAGTTGCCGGGGTTGAGCATGCAGGACGCCATATCCTTGAAGTGGACGTAGCCCGTTATCGGGCCTGCGGCCGGGCCGAGAGGGTAGCGGGATAATTTCCTCTCTTTTATTATCTTGAGGTTAGACTCCCAGGGGGCGGCCGGATCAAGGAGGGCTATAGCGCCGCGGGGGGTCATTACCTCTTTTATCCTGGTCTTGCCGAAATCGAAAAGGTGTTCGAACATCATCAGGCGGCCCAGCGAGATCTTGCCGTGCTCCTGCGACTGGCCGAGTATCATGCGCAACTCCTCGTCGGAGTGGATGGTTTCTTCCTGGTTCGCCTTTACATGCAGCAGGCGCAGCACCAGGTTGGCGCTTTCATTGAGCAGCCACATGGGGACGAAGAATACCGTGTGGAAGAATTTGAACGGCGCGGCTATCCAGAGGGCGGATTTTTCCGGCATGCGGATGGCCATGTTCTTCGGTACCAGTTCCCCGAGCACCACGTGAAAGGCGGTAATAATGGTGAAGGCCAGGGCGATGGACGCCGTATGGAGCGCGGCCGGGTTGGCGGCGACGCCCAAAAGATCGAAGAGGGGGGCAATGAGGTGCGCCAGGGCGGGCTCGCCTACCCAGCCCAGGCCGATGCTGGCTATGGTAATGCCGAGCTGGGCGGTGGAGAGGTAGGCCTCCAGGTCTTTTACGGCTTCTTTGGCTATTTTTGCGCGGGTTATACCCTTGGCGGCCAGCTCTTCAAGGCGGGTAAACCGGACCTTTACCACCGCGAATTCGGAAAGGACGAAGAAGGCGTTGAGCAACAGGAAGAACAACGCGGCCAGGAGGTAAAGCAATTCTGTCATTTCTCATATTTTACAATTTTCGCCGGGAATTTGGTAAAATATACACAGTTCTTTTAAAGTTTCGATTTACCGGAAGTCACGGCGGGGAACAAGCCCGGCGCCCGGTTAAACACAGATCTATGCTCGGGTGGTGGAACTGGTAGACACGCACGTTTGAGGGGCGTGTGCCTAACGGCGTGGGGGTTCGAGTCCCCCCCCGAGCAGAATTTAAAAAGGGGGGGCGAGAACCCCCATTTCCGAAAGGGGTTCGGGCGGAGTCCGCCGAAGGCGGACGACACAATTGGCTGTATCATCGGTCACCCCCCGCATACGTAATTCCAATTCGCTAAAGGTGAGACAGATAAAAAGCGGGAAAGCTCCCCGCTTTTTTTTATATCCTTATAACCATGCTTTCCAAATATTTTCCTCCGGCCCTCCTTAAGACCATCGCCGCGCGCGCCGGCACTCCCGCGTACGTCTACTCCCAGGCGGCTTTTCTAAAACAGCTGCGCGCTTATAAAAAAGCTTTCCGCGCCCTCGACCCGCTCTTCTGCTACGCCCTGAAGGCCAATTCCAACGGCGCGCTCTGCGCGCTGGCGGCCCGGGAGGGCTTCGGCGCCGACGTGGTCAGCGGGGGAGAGCTTTACCGCGCGCTGCGCGCCGGCTTCAAGCCCGGGAAAATTATCTTTTCCGGGGTCGGCAAGACGGCCGAGGAGCTTGAGTACGCGCTGAAGGCCGGCATCCTGTTCATAAACGCCGAATCTTTCGAAGAGGTGCTGGCCCTTGAGAAGGCCGCGGCCAGGCTGAAGAAGCCGGCCCCGGTCTCCCTGCGCATCAACCCCGACGTGGACCCGCATACCCACAGGTATATCACCACCGGCAAGCTGGGCAGCAAGTTCGGCGTGTCGTTCGACGAAGCGCTGAAGATCTATATGTACGCGGCCGAGTCCAAATGGCTGCGGCCCGTCGGCGCGCAGTTCCATATAGGCTCCCAGGTGCAGTCGGCGGCGCCCTACGCGCTGGCCGCGGGGCGGCTGGCCGCTTTCATCGTCAAGCTCGCCTCGCGCGGCGTCACGCTTAAATATGCCGACGTGGGCGGCGGCTGGGGCGTGAAGGAAGGCGCCGAGATGCCGGGCCTCTCCGCGCTTGCGCGGGCCGTGGGCGGGGTTTTCAGCGGTACCGGGCTTAAGGTGATATTGGAGCCCGGCCGCTCCATCGCCGCGCCGTGCGGCGCCCTGCTCACCAGGGTGATCTACCGTAAGCGGGGCGGGGATAAGAATTTCATCGTCGTGGACGGCGCCATGAACGACCTGGTGCGTCCCGCCATCTACGGCGCGAAGCATCCCGTGGTGCCGGTGGCGGGCCCGCGCGGGCCCGTTAAAAAATTCGACGTGGTGGGGCCGGTCTGCGAAAGCGGCGATTTCCTGGCCAAAGGCGTGCGCCTGCCGGAGCCGGCGGCCGGGGACCTGCTCCTGGTGCTGTCGGCGGGCGCCTACGGCTTCTCGATGAGCTCGCAGTACAATTCCCGCCCGCGCGCGGCGGAGGCGCTTATCACCGGCGCCGCCTCCTGGCGCCTGGTGCGCCGCCGCGAGACCCTGCGCGACCTCGTAGCCGCCGAACTGCCTTAATCCTTCCATCTAAAAAAATACCCCCGCGTACGGCGGGGGTATTTTGTCGCGGCGGGAACCTTTACCTGTAAAAATTCATCAGCTGGCGCAGGCTTTTCGACTGCTCGGCGTTCAGTTCTACCCGGGCCGGAACGAGGTCCACCGGGACGGCCTGGTTGTCGAAGAGCAGGCCGCGCAGCGTCTCCATTTTTGCGTAGAGGTCGTCGCCGGGGCAGTCGGTGGCCTGCAGGTCGCGGTGGGCGTAGAAGCTGCTCTTGTTCACGGTGTACGTATCCTTAAGGTACGTGCCTGCGGCAAGAAAAGAACTCTGGGTCTCCGGCGTAAAAACATTGGAGACGGGCGGGTGAAAATTGCCCATGATGGAGATGCCGATATTCCCGGTGTTGCGGTACTTGGTGTGCGCGCCCACTACGTTTATGGGCCGGCCTTCGAAGATGTTGCCGAACGGGTCTACCAGGAAGTGGTAGCCGATGTCTATCCACCCCCGGCCGTTCTGGTGGAAGTCCTGGATGAACTGCATTTCCAGCACCGAGCGGTCATAGGTCAGCGGGTAATGCGCCTGTGTGTGGTGCAGGGTGAAGTAGACGGGCTGGTGCGGGGTAAAGGGCTCTTTGGGCGCGGCCGCGCTCCAGGCGGCGCGGCGCACAAGCCTGAAGGGGGCGTTCTCCGGCAGGGAAAGGGCCGGGTCGGGCACATAGGTGAAAGTCGAAGCCTGGACTTCGCGCGTCTCGCGCATGGAGTCCGCTTTAAGCAGCTCAGTGCCGTAGATGGTCAGCGTCGAATCTTTTTCCACTCCCAGGTTCACCACGCTTAGCTTGAGCGGCTGGCGGGTGAGCGGCCCCAGGCGGTACCTGGCCCAGAAGCGGCCGTTGGGAAAGCGGCGCAGCGTCTCCGGCTGGTAGCGTTTGTCCGCGGCCAGGAAGAAACCCGATCTCAGCACCACGTCAAGGCGTATCGCCGCGTCGGGCATCTCGCCTTCCAGCAGCACGGTGTCGTAAGTCGCCCCGGGAGTTTCGCTGAACCGGCTTTCGAACAGGACCGCGCCGGCTTTCTGCGAACCCTGCAGCGTGATCTGCATCGGGTAAGCCAGGCCGGGGATAACTATTTCTTTATCTTCCAGGGCATAAGCGGGAACGGCGGCAAGGCAGATAGCGGCGAGAGCAGTTCGTAAAGCGGTTCTTAGCATATATCAATTATATTATCGCGCGGCTTCCCGCGGGAGGGCTTTAAGGCCCGCCCGCGGCTGGGCCTTTGGGGCAAAACATTATTCCCGGTCACGGATATAGCGCAGCGCGGAAGCGAACACCGTGCGGAAATCCATCAGGGCCGTCTTGAGCCCGGCCGCGCCGTCCAGGAAGCCCAGCTTCAGGAAATAGGCGGAGATGAAGCGCGTGAAAGGGCGGAAAATTATAAAGAGGCGGCTGCGTCCTTTCAGCGCGTAGAGGCGCGTAAGCGTCTCCGAGTAGAAGTCCAGCTTCCTGCGCTGGTCCTCGCTGTCGGTGTAGGGATAATGCAGCAGGGGCTCTTTGAGCCTGCCGATGGCGCCGTCTACCTCCAGGCGTTCGTGCACCGGCCTGGGCAGGTAGCGCGCCGAGCCCCGTTTGAAAAGGCGCAGCTGCCGGTCCGGGTATTTGCCGCCGTGCCTGAGCCAGGCGCCGAAGTAAAAATTCTTGCGGGGCATTTCGAAAGCGGCGGGGGCCGCGGGCGCGGCGGTGACGCGCCTGATCTCGGCCCGCAGGGAGGGGGTTACCTCCTCGTCCGCGTCCAGGATGAAGATCCAGTCGGAAACGGCCTGGTCGGCGGCGAACTGCTTGTTGACGTAGACCGCGCGGCTGTTGGGGCGCGAGAAGAACTTTACCGGGAAGTCCCTGGCCGCCAGCGCGGTGCCGTCGGTGGAGCCGCAGTCCACGAAGATTATTTCGTCGGCCCAAGCGGCGCTGGAAAGGGAGCGCTTGAGGTTCTTCTCCTCGTTGTTGGCTATCATCGCTATGGCTATGGTGGGCATAGGTCGGGTCAGCGCGCGGCGGCGGCCTCCTGGAAAACCGCGCAGGTGGAAGCGGAGAAAATTTCGGGGGAATACTCCCGCTCCGCCCTGGTAAGGTTCTCGCTACCGGCGGACGCGAGCAGCGCGGGATCGGAAAGCAGCGCCGCAAGCTTGTCAGCTATGGCCGCGTGATCTCCGGGCGGGACCAGCCAGCCCAGGCCGGTGAATTCCGGGAGGCTGCCGGCCGTGGTGGAAACAAGCGGCTTGCCGCAGGAGATCCACTCCAGGGCCACGCGCGAGACCGCCTCGCTGGCCAGCGAGGCTATAACCCCGGCGTCGCAGGACGCCATGAAACCAAAAACGTCGCTGATGCCGCCATGAAAGAATACGCTCTCGCGTATGCCGAGCCCGGCCGCGGCCTTCTCAAGGTCCGCCTGCTTCACGTTGGCCTCTGCCCCGGCGATATGGAACTCGGCCTTGAGCCCGCGTTTTTGCAGCTCTGCGGCGGCCTTCAGGAAAATAGCGTGGCCCTTCACGGGGTCCAGCCGGCCCACTATCCCTACTTTCGCCGGGCGGCCCGGGTCGCGGGCCGTTACGGGCCGGACCTTGATGCCGCGGGGTATCAGGGCCAGGCGGCGGCCGTCCAGGCCGGCTTTAAGGTAAAGCCTTTGAATGTAGCCCGACGCTGAAATTACTTTGGCTACCCTGGAATAGATCAGCCCGGCCGTCGGGAGTTTCGCGTCGGCCTTTACCCTGATTACCGGGCGGCCCAGCAGGCAGGCGATAGTCTGCGTCCGGCCGGTATGGGCGCAGACCACGTCCACGCCTTCTTTCCGGCAGAAAGCGCGCAGGGCGAAGACGGCCTGCGGCAGGCGCAGGTGGTCCCTGCGCCCGGGGAGCTCGAAGGTACTGAAACCTTCGCGCCCGGCCAGGTCCATGGCGGCGCTGCCGGCGGGGCAGGCGAAATAGACGGTATGGCCCGCCGCCCGGAGGGCGCGCGCCTGTTCAAAAGCGTAGTCGGCAAGCCCGCTATTCCAGGGGATGTCGATTGCGCTTAAAATTTTCAAGGGCTGTTTCATAACACTTTAAGGTGAGCGCGGCCATGCGCGGGGAGGAAAAATCCTCCCGCCGGCGGTGGGCCTCCTCGGCCAGGCGCGCGCGGAGCTCCGGGTCGCCGATAAGGCGGAGCTGGGCTTTGGCGAGGGCTTCGTGGTCGCGGGGGGGCACGGTCAGCCCGTTGGCCCCGTTCTCCACTACGTCCGTTATGCCGCCGGCCGTGGTGGCGACGATGGGCAGGCGAGCGTTCATGGCTTCTACCAGGACGCTGCCCATACCTTCTTCCGCCGAAGACAACACGAACATATCAAGGGCGGCCAGTACCTTGTAGGGGTCGGGGCGGTAGCCTATCAGCCTGAAGCGGTCGGAGATCTTGAGCATCTTCGCCAGGTGCGCGGTGCGCTGCTCCAGCGGGCCCTCCCCGGCGACCAGGAAGAACAGGTCGGGGACTTCTTTCAGGACCAGGGCCGCGGCGCGGACCATGTTCTCGGGGTCCTTGTGCGGGACCAGGGCTATAAGCGAGCCCGCCCAGAAGGCGCCGGCGGGGATGGCGAGCTCGGCGGCGAGTTCTTTGCGGGCGCTGTCGCGGTAGGCCTGGTAGCCGCTCTGCTTCCAGGGTGTGTCGTCGAGGTCTATGGTGCTGTTCACCACGGCGACCCTTTCGTCGGGTACGCCGGCCTTAAGGAGGATTTCCTTCACGGCGTCGGAGATGGCTATAACGCTGTGGGCCTTGGAATATTTGAACCTGGCGGTGAAGGAGCCCGGCATGAAATCCACGCGCCTGTGAGCCACGCGCACGCAGTCGAGGCCGGCCGAGGCCAGCCAGGAGACGGCGGCGGTATGGCCGGTGTGGGAATGCAGTATGGGCGGCTGCCCGGCGGCCGGGAGGGCTTTAAGGACGCGGCGCAGCAGCAGCGCGGAAACGGGGTCCCACTCGAAGAAGTAGGGGAGCGTGAGGGTTTTGAAATTCTTGCGGGCGGCGGCTTTGTGCAGGGGGGAGCCGTGGCGGCAGACCACGGTGTTGTCGTGGCCCAGGCGGTCCAGCTCTTTGACCAGGTACATCATCTGGCGCTGGCCGCCGCGCAGTTCTTTGCCGTCGTCGAGGTGAAATACGGTGAGGCGTTTCTCCATAATAGTGTGAATATTCTAACAAATAAGGCGCCCCGTCGTGACTGCGATAGAAGATGGTTGGCACACACCCGGGGCAGGGCCAGCCGCGGGGACCGGTGCGCAAAACGCGCTAGGGCACACCGTGCCCGTCGCTCATCCTCCTCCTTCGCCGCTATGCAAGGCTCAGTCGTCGGAAGGTTTTGCTAAACCGGTCCCCGCGTCCAGCCCTGCGGCGCTATTCCATCGCTTCGCCGATAAAATTAAAAAGCCCCGTAAGGGGCTTTTTAAATCTGGTGGACGTGACAGGGATCGAACCTGCGACCTCCTCCATGCCATGGAGGCGCTCTCCCAGCTGAGCTACACGCCCGAATACAGTAGACCGCGACAACTGAACGGTCTTTTAAAGAACTACGTATATCTTATAAAAAAACACGGTGGCAATTCAAATTCACTGTTTGCGGAACAGGGACCGGAGCGCTTCCGCGGCCCGCGCCGCGTAGTGTTTCACGTATAGTTCCTTCCACCACTTCTTGTTCCAGTCCCGCTCCTTTTCGCCCCATTTCTTCATGGAGGCCGCGTAATAGGCCGGGGCCAGGATATCCTTGTTCTTTTCCAGGAAGTAGCGTTCTCGCTTGCCCTCTTTGGAATAATAATCGAGGAAATCCAGTTTCTTCCTGAAAAGGGAATAAGAGCCCTGGCAGCCGATGTGCTCGTGCTTTACGGGGAAGAAGGCCACCTTCAGGTTCTTGCGCCGGAAGCCCAGCGCCCAGTCCTTGTCCTCCAGGCCGATCAGGTAAAATTCGTCGAACAGCCCGCCGGCTTCCAGCGTGGCGCGCCTGGCCAGCGAGATGGTGGGGGACCAGTCGCATTCCTTAAGTATCCCTGCGTCATCCAGGGCGGGAAGCTCTACCGGCGAGCGGTCTATGTACTTGGCCTCGCTGCCGCCTACCATGCCCACGTCCTGACGGGTCTCCAGCACTTTCCGCAGTTTGGGGAACCAGTCCGGGTCTTCCAGGATGACGTCGTCGTGGATGAACGCCACGTAAGTACCGCCGGACAGGCCGAAGGCCTCGTTGCAGGTCTTCGAGATGCCCCCGTACGGCGTGGTCTGGACCACGCTCAGGCGGGGCACGTGTTTAAGGCGCGCTTTAACGGCCTCCAGGCCGGCTGGCTCGCCGTTATAGGCCAGGAAGAATTCCGCCTCCGCGGCGGTGCCGGCAACGATGCTTTCGCACGAGCGGACGAAGTTTTCGTGGTTGGCCAGCGTGGGTATGATAACGCTCAATTCCATTCGGTAAATATTAGCATATCG
This sequence comes from Elusimicrobia bacterium GWF2_62_30, assembly GCA_001799995.1. Lineage (GTDB taxonomy): Bacteria > Elusimicrobiota > Elusimicrobia > Elusimicrobiales > UBA9959 > UBA9959. Next base: position 19,202 of record MGUK01000044.1, on the reverse strand, counting down.
AGGAAAAAGGGGACAGGCTGCTTTTTTTGCCGCACTCAAAGAAGTCCGGCCGAAAATAAACCAGCCTGTCCCCTTTTTTGCCGCCCCATAATTTCGTAGAATTGTATATATGAAAATCAAATCGTTCAACGTTATTCCCAATCTTCCGGCCAGCCTCAAGGCGCTTGACGAGCTTTCCACCAATATGTGGTTCACCTGGAACTGGGACGCCATCATGATGTTCGTAGGCATAGACGAAGAGCTGTGGCACCGCTCCCACCGCAATCCCAAGTGGATCCTGGGCACGCTGGCCCCCGAAAAGCTCGACTCGCTCAGCCGCGACAATAATTTCCTCGGCAAGCTGGGCGAGATCCAGCGCAAATTCGAAAGCTACATGGCGTTCAAGGACACCTGGTACGCCAAGAACGCCCAGGGCCCCGACAAGACGATGCATATCGCCTATTTCTCCATGGAATACGGCATAGGCGAAGGCCTGCCGATCTATTCCGGCGGCCTCGGGATGCTCAGCGGCGACCATCTTAAATCCGCTTCGGACCTGGGCCTGCCCCTGGTAGGCGTGGGCCTGCTTTACCGCAAGGGCTACGTGCAGCAGGTGCTTAACCGCGACAGCTGGCAGGTGGAGCGCTATCCCGAGAACGACTGGTACAACATGCCGGTGCAGATCGTGAAGGACGCCTCCGGCCAGCCGCTGCGCGTCGAGGTGGAATTCGCGGGCGAGAAAGTGAAGATAGGCGTCTGGCAGGTGCCGGTGGGCAGGACATCCCTGTTCCTGCTGGACACCAACCTGCCGGAGAACACGCCCCAGACCCGGACCATCACCGAGCAGCTTTACGGCGGCGACCGCGAGAACCGCATCCGCCAGGAGATAGTGCTGGGCATCGGCGGCGCCCGCGCCCTCGAGGCCATGGGCATAAGCCCTACGGTGTTCCACGTCAACGAGGGCCACAGCGCCTTCCTGCTCTTCGAGCGCATCCGGCAGCTCATGCGGTCCCGCGGGCTGACCTTCGCCGAGGCCCGGGAAGTGGTGTGGTCCTCTTCCGTGTTCACCACGCACACGCCGGTGATGGCCGGCAACGAGTATTTCGATTTCGAGCTGGTGCGCAAGCACCTGGAAGTCTATTCCAAGGACCTGGGGCTGACGTTCCCGGAATTCCTGGAGATAGGCAAGGAAGAGCCCGCTTCCATGGGCTTCTGCATGACCGTGGTGGCCATGCGCCTCAGCGCCTATCTTAACGGCGTAAGCCTCCTGCACCGCGACGTGTCCCGCGAGATGTGGCATAAGCTCTGGCCCGGCCTCCCGCTCTACGAAGTGCCGATAGAGGGCATCACCAACGGCGTGCATACCTGCTCCTGGATCAGCCACGAGCATCACCAGCTTTACAGCCGCTACCTGGCCGGCGGGGGGAACGGCATCCCCGATTCCTGCGACTGGGTCAAGACCGACGAGATAGACGACCGCGAGCTGTGGGATACCCACATGGTGCGCAAGGTCAAGCTGGTGAAGCTGGTGCGCGAGCGCCTCAAGCGCCAGCACCAGCGCCTGAGCGCCGACCCGACCGTGCTGGCCGAGGCGGAGAAGGTCCTGAACCCCGAATATCTCACGATAGGTTTCGCGCGGCGCTTCGCCACCTATAAGCGCGCCACGCTGTTCATGCGCGACCTCACCCGCCTGCTGGAACTGGTCAACGACGAGAAACTGCCGGTGCAGTTCGTGTTCGCCGGCAAGGCGCACCAGGCCGACGCCCAGGGCAAGGAATTCATCCGCGCCGTGGCCAAGCTTTCCATGGACAAGCGCTTCAAGAGCCGCATCATCTTCGTGGAAGACTACAACATGAACGTGGCCCGCTACATGGTGCAGGGCGTGGATGTGTGGATGAACAACCCCATCCGGCCCCTCGAGGCTTCCGGCACCAGCGGCATGAAGGCCGTGATCAACGGCGTCATGAACCTCTCCGTCCTGGACGGCTGGTGGGTGGAAGGCTACTCTCCCGACGTGGGCTGGGCCATTGGCGGCACGGAGGCGTACAACAGCGACGAAGAGCGCGATTACGTCGAGGCCGAATCCATCTATAACCTCATAAAGAAAGTGATAGCGCCGCTCTACTACGACCGCGGGACGGACGGCCTGCCGCACGGGTGGCTGAAGATGATGAAGGCCTGCGTGCGCAAGCTCGCGCCTCATTTCAACACCAACCGCATGCTGCGCGAGTATTACGAGAAGTTCTACACGCCCGCGCACCGCTCTTCCGTGAAGTTCTCGGAGAACTCGCGCGTGGCCGAGCTGGCGCGCTGGCGTAAAAAGCTCGAGGAGAGCTGGCCGCGCGTAAAGATCGTGCCGGACCAGTTCAAGCCGGAGATGGAAGTGCATTCCGGGGCGAAGCTCCCCGTCACGGCCGTGGTCTGGCTGGGCGACCTGAAGCCCGAGGACGTGGACGTGCAGCTGCACGTCGGCGCGGCCGACGGCGAGGCCGTTTTCAAGGAAGGCCGTTCCGTCTCCATGTCTTTCGACGCGCGCATGGGCGAGGCGTACCTCTACAAGGGGGACGTCCCCTGCTACAAGAGCGGCCGGCACGATTTCGCCGTCCGCGTGGTAGGCAAGCACCCGGACGTGGCGAACCCGTTCATGCCCATGTTCATGAAGTGGAGCGAGGAGTAACGCGGGCAGCCGCTTTCCGGAAAATAATATATAATGTTTTCGGAGCCCGGCCGGCGGCGTTGAACGGTCAGCGACGCGGCCGGGAGAGCGGTAAATAAAGAGAGGTAATCAGGAAATGGCAAAAGGCAAAGTAAAGTGGTTCAACGACAAGAAGGGGTTCGGCTTTATCATCCCGGAGGACGGCTCAAAAGACCTCTTCGTGCATCACTCTTCCATAACAGGTGAAGGCTTCAAGACCCTGGCGGAAAACCAGGAAGTCGAGTTCGACACCGAGAATTCGGACAAAGGCCCGAAAGCGGTGAACGTAAGGAAAACCCAGGCCGCTAAATAAAGACCCCCTCTTTACTTTAGCCGCCGGCCCCGCCTTAAAACGGGGCCGGTTTTTTATGTCGTTTTATGTCTAAAAAGATTGCTGCCGGGACTGACGCGGGGACCGGAACGCAAAACGCGCTCGGCCAGCACCGTGGCCTCGCTCATCCTCCTCCCTCGCCGCTTACGCAAGGCTCGGTCGTCGGAAGGTTTTGCTAACCCGGTCCCCGCGTCAGTCCCGGCAGGGTGGTCGTTTATAGGGTTTCTATACTGTGGATGACTGCAGACGGCCAGGGGGCCGCAGCGCAAAACCTTCCGGAGGCCGAGGCTTGCATAGCGCCGAGGCCGGAGGGTGAGCGAGGCACGGTGTGCCGAGCGCGTTTTGCGCTGCGGCCCCCTGGCCGTCCGCAACCCGGTTCAGTAGTAAAGGATCTCGCGCTTGGTCAGTTCGGGGGCGTGCTGCTTGTCCGGCATGCGGTTGCCGTTATAAACGATGACCTTGGCCTTGCGCTCCTCGGTCCAGTTGCCCTTGTCGTCGAACTTCAGCACGTAGGTAAATTCATAGGCCGGCTCCGGCGAATCCGCGTCGTAGACCAGCTCCTTCTGGTAGCGGCCCTTCTCGTCGCAGTAGACCTCGGACTTCGAAACTACCTGCTCGCCGGAGTCGTGGGTGGTGCGGACCTCGCGCCGCAGCGTGCCGTCCTCGCGCTGCTCGTAGATGGCCTTGCGCCGCAGCTCGTTGTTCTCGCCGAACTCCGAAACGGTCCTCGAGCGGGTAGGCTTGTTCCAGGCCGCCGTCTCGCGCCGCAGCTGCCGGCCGTCGAAATCGTTCACCGTCGTTTCCGTCAGGTTGTTGCCCTTGTCGTAGACGTAGAGCGTCACTGTCTCCAGGTTCATCGTCGGGTCGAACGCGTGCTCCTCGGTAACGAACCCCTTCCCGTTGTACAGCCGGAAGATCTGGCGGATGGGCTTGCGGGTGGTTTCTCTGCCCTGCGACGGGGTCGCGTCATAAACAAGCACCACGCCGAAATCCTTCTTCTTGTTCCTGCGGCAGAACTCGTCGAGCGAGGAGCGGCCTTCGCCGCTGAAGGTCGTGGTGATCTTCTCCTCGGACCTCAGCGTCTCGCAGAGCTTTTTCGCCGCCTCTTTCTCGTGGTACTCGTAAACGGTCTTCAGCAGCAGCGTCTTGCCGTCGTATTCCGCCTCCTCCGTCTTCATGCCGTAGAGGTCGCAGGACTGGGAATGCACGTTCTTCGCGGAGCCTTCCAGCCAGTTGTCGCCCCGCTTCAGGGGCTGCATGCGGGAAACCTTTACCGACCGTATTTTAGGCCTGATATCCTGGCATTTAAGGCCCTGGTCCGCCGACTGCGCCGCCGGGGCGAGCGAAAGGATCAGGATCAAGAGGCTGAGGTGTTTCATTTTGTTGTCTCCCGTACGCGAAAATATATTATACTTTGTAGACGCGTTCGTGAACAGGCTTTAAGGAGGCCGCATGGCTGAAAATAAACAGGACCCGAATAAACCGCTGCAGCTCGAGGTCCAGATGGACGAAACCACCGCGCAGGGCATTTACGCCAACCTGGCGGGCGTTACCCACAGCGAAACCGAATTTATTTTCGATTTTCTTTTCCTCCAGCCCAACCAGCCCAAGGCCAAACTGCGCGCCAGGGTGATCTCGAGCCCGGTGCACACCAAGCGCTTCCTCGCGGCCCTGCTGGAGAATATCAAGCGCTACGAGGAACGGTTCGGGGCCGTGCCGGAGCGCGCCGTCAATATAACGCACGGCCACAGCTAGAGAGCGGCCGGCCTTCATAAAAGAAAATCCCGGGACTTGTCCCGGGATTTTCTTTTGCCGCGCCTTCGGGCGGCGGGCGCTATTTCTGGCCCTGCAGCAGGAAAGACTGTTTTTCGGAGGGCATGAAGCAGTTGAGGGCGAATCCTTTCGCCTGGATGCGCGCCTTGGCGTCGGCGAGCAGCTGGTCCAGTTCCTCGTCCGAATAGTCGGCGTTGCCGTGGAACAGGACGAGGTCGCGCGCCTGGGCCTTCTCGGCGGCGAAATCCACCGTGGTCGAAACGCAGGAATGACCTTCGTTCTTATGCGTCTCGAAATCCTTGTCGCTGAAAGCCGCGTCGTGCAACAGGATGTCGGCGTTGCGGAAGAACCCGCCCAGCTTTTCGTCGTAGTCCTGGAAAGCGGTGGCGTCGCCCCAGATCTCGCTGTCGGGGGCGTAAGCTATTTTCTTGCCCAGCGCTTCCAGCAGGAAGACCATCGTGCTGGTCGGGTGGTTGGAGTAGATGGAAGAAAGCCTGATGCCCGGCAGCAGCTCGTAGTTGTCCTCGAGGATCTCGTAAATATCTATTTTGGCCTTCGGGGGGTTCTTGGCTACCGAGAACGAGCTGTAGAAAGCCGCCTGCGCCACTTCCTTCAGGCTCTTTTCGGGGTCGTTGGCGCCTATCAGGTGTATGGAGAAATTGGAGTCGTACGCCGGCAGGAAGCTGCCCAGCCCGATTATGTGGTCAAGGTGGAAATGTGTGAGGCAGACCCAGATGTTCTTGTAATGGCGCTTCTTCTGCACTATCTCGCGGCCCAGCTCCACTATGCCCGTTCCGGCGTCGAAGACGAACAGGTGCTCCTGGGTCTCAACCGAAACGCAGGAGGTCTGGTGCCCGTAGCGCGAAGCCGAGTTGGGGAGTACCGGGGACATCCCGCGCGAGCCCCAGACGGTCACGCGGATCTGGCCGGCGCCCAGGTCGCTGGCCTGCTCGTATTCGTTGTCGCGGATTATTTCCGGCACGGCCGGCGCGGCGGGGGGGCGGCCGGCGTTGGCCTGGGTGCCGTCCAGGATGTTCTTCACCGTGGAGAAGAAGGTCTCGACGTTATAGGGTTTCTGCAGGAAGAAATCGGCGCCGAACTGGAAGGCGCGCTGCTTTTCCACCTGGTAGGATTTGCCGGAAACTACGATGATCTTGATATGGCGCAGGGCGGGGTCGGACTTGACCGCTTTGCAGATGTCCATGCCGCTGATGCCCGGCATCATGATGTCGGTGACGATCAGCCGCGGGACCTGCTGCTTAATAATCGGGATAGCCTGCATGGAGTCCTGTACGAGCGTGACCGTGTAGCCGCCGTCGGTAAGCAGGTCGCGGGAAAGCTCGCCCACCATGGGGTCGTCGTCAACGACTATGATATCGGGTTTCTCCATATTTACTATAATACATTATACATTTTTTGCGGTTAAGGAAATGTTGCGCCGGCGTTAAGGCTTTATTCCTGCCCCGCTGGCAACAAAGGGACTTTAATATGATGCGTATAATAGCCGGCACCAGGGGAAGCAGGAAGATCTATTCCGTGCCGAAGGACAAGTTCGTAAAACCCATCTCCGCCCGTATCCGCCAGTCGCTGTTCGACATCCTCCGGCCCTACGTGACCGGGGCGACCTTCCTCGACCTTTACGCCGGGGTGGGCACCGTCGGCCTGGAAGCCCTCTCGCGCGGCGCCTCCAAGGCGGTGTTCGTCGAGAAGGACGGCCAGTGCCTGAAGGTCATCGAGCGCAATATCGAAGCCCTGGACTTTAAAGAGCAGGCGAAAGCCCTCAAGGCCGACGTGCTCTCCGGGCTGAAATGGCTGGAACATTATTCGGATTATAAAGGCTACGACATAGTTTTCATGGGGCCGCCCTACCGCACCGACGAGAACTTGCCGCTGTTCTACAGCATGGAAACGCTGGAACTGCTGGCCGCGTCCGGCATAGCCGCCCCCAACGCCGTCATCGTGCTGCAGCACCACAACAAGGAAGAGGTTACCGCCCCCGCCGGACTGGAAATGACCCGGCGCGAAAAATACGGGGATTCTTTCGTGGATTTCTTCCGCCTTAAGAAATGATCTTCGACCCGCTTGAGATCAATTACAGCAAGCTCCGCGCTTATCTTGACTGTCCTTTTCTCTATCGCCATCTCTACGTGGAGCGGCGCTTCGCCCCGCCTACCCCTTTCTCGTCCCTCGGCCTTTCGGTGCACCGGGCGCTGGCCCGCTATCACGCCGGGGGCGGCGACCTCGGCGACCTGATGATGTATTACGAGGATTCCTGGCTGCACCAGGGCTACGCCAGCGCGCAGCAGGGGATGGAATTCTACAACCGCGGGGCGGCCGTGCTCGAGGACTGGTGGAGGTATAACCAGGAGCACAAGGCGCGGACCATCTACTGGGAGAAGCAGTTCGTGTTCCCTTTCGAGAAATGGCTCATCAAAGGGACCATAGACCGCGTCGACCAGCTGCCCGGCGGGCTCGTCGAGCTTATCGATTACAAGATGGGGTTCGAGACCAAGACCCCGGAAGACGTCACCGGCAGCCTGCAGCTTTCCATTTACGCGCTGGGCCTTTCCCGCGCCCTGGACCTGAAGGTAGGCGCCGTCGGGTACATGATCCTGTCCGGCGGGCCGCGCAAGGTGGCCATCCCTTACGACCCCGCCACGGAGACGGCCACGCTCGACCTGATCCGCGCTACGGCGGAGAAAATGCTCGCGCTCGATATGTCGCGCAAAGGGAACTGCCAGCGCTGCCCGATAAGGGAGCTCTGCGCCGAATCCCCCGCCAGGAAGTGGGACGGGACCGGCCCCTGGCCCGGATAAAGCCGCGCCGCCGCGGTTGGGATAGCTCTGGTATGAATAAAGTCCTGAAAGCCCTAGACCGCGGTGAAGTCACCAGCTTCTCGCGCAATTCCTACGAGGTAGTGTTCTCTATCTTCATGATAGCGCTGGCGTATTTCTACCGCAACAGCGCGCAGATAGAATACCCGCGCATACTTTATTTCTTTCTCCTGCTCCTGGTCTTCAACTTCGGCTTCAACTATCTCCTGCGGCGCAGGGCTTCCGTAAACCTGTGGCTGGTGGACGTTATCCTGCTGGCCAATATGTGGATAATCACCGGCGTCCTGTACTGCTCCGGCAAAGGGGAGTCGTATTTCTGGGTGCTTTACCTGCTGCCCGTCTTCGCGGCCTCGCTGATGGCCAGTTTCAAGGACGCCTTCGGGGTGGTGTTCCTCTGCGTGCTGGCGATCGGGGCCCTTTCCTGGCCCCTGGGCTCGGGGGGAATGGCGGAAGTCCTTTCCTTCGCGGTAAAGGCCGGGGTGCTGGCTTTTTCCGCCGGGGTGGTGTACCGCACCGCGCAGTCGCGCAAAAAGGCTGAGCTGGTGCTGGCCGCCAAGCGCGGCGAGGTGGAGCGCCTGGCCGGCGAGATCACGCTGAAAGAACGCGAGATCGTGAAAACAGCCTCGGCCAGCGAGGTCGGCACGCTGGTCAGCGGCGTAATGCACGACCTCGGCAACGCGCTTTCGGTGATCCTGCTGAGCGCCCAGGTCGCTTCCGAGGACGAGAAGCCGGAAAAAGCGGACCTGGACCGGATCATACAGGCCGCCACGCTGGCCAGGACGATGATCGACAGCGCCCTGGACCTCTCGCGGGGCCGTGAATACGATTTCAAGGAAGCGCCGCTGAAGGACGCCGCCGCCGGCGCCGTAGCGCTCGTGGAATATTCGGCGCGCAAAAAGTCCGTTTCCCTGGAGACGGACATCCCGGAAGGGCTGCGGCTGCGGATGAGCCGGATCCACATCGAACGCCTGCTCATCAACGTCCTGTCCAACTCCATCTCGTTCGTCCCGGAAGGGGGGCGCGTGCTGCTCTCGGCCGCCGCCGAAGGCGCGGCGGTGCGCGTGCTTGTCACGGATAACGGCCCCGGCTTCCCGCGGGAGCTCCTCGACGGGGGGATAAAGGCTTTCGCCACTACGCGCGGGGAAGCCGGTGGTACCGGCCTGGGGCTTTACGTCTGCGACCAGATAGCGCAGCGCCACGGCGGGGAGCTCAGGCTCTCCAACGCGGAGGGCGGCGGGGCAAAGATAGAGGTTTTCCTTCCGCAGGGCGGCTGACGGCCGCTAGTTCCAATAGCTCCAGAAGATAGACGCGCCCGGTATCAGCGATCGAAGTTCGCTCATTTTATGATCTCCGTTCCGGGGTAATAATGCTGCAGGATCGCGCGGTAGCTGAACCCTTTGCGCGCCATGCCTTCCGCGCCCCACTGGCACATCCCCACGCCGTGCCCGCTGCCCGCGCCTTCCAGTATCACATGATCCTTGCCCGAATAGATCTTGAAGAAGGAACTTCTGACGGCCTGCCAGCCGGCCCGCCGCCCCACGCCGTGATAGAATTCGGTGGCGGGCACGGTAACGCGGCGCACCTGCGTGTAGATCTCCAGCTTGGCCGCGCGCCCGGAAGCGCCCCAGGCCGAGATGCGCAGCCCGGTGGCCTCCTCGCCGGAGCTGATCCAGCCCGCGCCGCGCGCTATGCGGGTTAGCCCGCTGTAGTAGATCTGGGTCTTCCAGTAGAAGCCCGGCGCAATGGAACAATAGGGTTTTCCGGCCGGCCCGTCGCGCACCGAGACCAGGTATTTCCTGTGTTCAAAAGGCCAGACGTCCGTCATTACCGCGGTATGCCCGCCGCAGGCCGAATGATAAAAGGCGTCCGCCGGCGCGCCGCGGTAGTAAAGCAGTTCGCCGCGGGTTGAATCGGCGGCCTCCTGCGCTTTAGGCTGGATCTCGCCCAGCCCGGGATAGAGCTGGCAGTGCGAGGAATCGCACATGTTGTACCCTTCCTTTATGTGGTTGTACATGTGCGTAAGGGTATAAGTGCGGGCCGCCACCGCCTGCGCCCTGCAGGCTTCCCGCTGTGACAGGTCCGAGGCCTCCGCCGAAACCACGCCGGACAGGTAGGTCTCCAGCGGGAGGGAATTTATTATTTTCAATTTGCCGTTCCGGGCGGAGAAGGTGAGTTTGCCGCGGTAAAGGCGCCGCGGCAGGCCTTTGCCGGAGAGCCAGACGCCTTTGCCGTAGGCCGTCGCTTCTATCCTGGCGCCGCCGGCCTTGATGTCGGAATCCAGCGCGACGAGGTTCCCGCGGGCGGTTATCCTGCCGCGGCCTTTCAGGAGGCGTTCGCCGACGAACACCGAGACCCCGTCGGATTCCAGCTCTACGGCCGGGAACTTGTGCAGGGAATAGAGGCGCACCTCTATCGGCTTCTCCTGCGGAAAAGCCGGCGCGGCGGCCAGTAGGATAAGGAGGAGTATCTTCAAACGGGTTTCCCGCCGGGGATGTAATGTTCGGTAAGGGTGTTGGCGGGGGAAGGGTTGAAGCCCTTCCCGGTGCGTATGCGCGCGAAGCCGGCCGGCGCCATCGGGAGGTCGGGCATGGCCAGGAAGTGCCCGGCCAGGGCCCCGATCAGGGGTTGGTGCCCGACCACCAGGAGGCCGGCGCCTTCCGGCAGCCCGGTGCCGGAAAGGAAGTCCAGCACGGCCCCCGCGTCGCCTTCGCTCAGGGCGTTCATGGTCAGCCTGCGCGCCCCGGGAAAAAATTCTGCCGCAATGTCCGCCGTGGAGGCGGCGCGCCTGAACGGGCTCGAGACTATCAGCGCCGGGGAGAAGCCTTCCTTCCTGAGGCGCTCCGCGGAGCCGGCCGCTTCGGCCAGGCCCAGCGCTGAAAGAGGCCGTTCGGAATCGGACTTGACGCCGGCTTCGGAAGCTCCGAGCGCATGGCCGTGGCGTAAGAAGACCAGGTCGTTCATAAAAGTATTTTACATAATTACAGTTACGGGTGTCCGCCGCTGCCGGGCCCGGCGGTTCGCGGCCGGCTAAGGTTATTAATTCTTCTTATCCCCCGGGAACAGGCCGTACCGGGACCGGCGCCGTTTTCATGGGGGGGACAGGCGGACCGCCAGGCACGGCGTATTAGCGGCGCTTATAAACGGCCGCCGGGAGCGCGGCCGCGGGGTTTTACGGGGACACATGGAGAATACAAAGTTAACTATAATATCCATGCAGCAATGTTAAGCCGATAACGGAGGTCGCGGTGAACTATCATATACTTGAGAAGGAAAACCTGGACGGGTTCATAAAGAAACTCGCCAAAAAAATGAAAGTTTGCGCCCCTGTAGCTAAAGGGCATAATAACTTCGCTTTCGAGGAAGTTACTTCGGCCGCAGAAATAGCGCTGAACTATATCCCCACTATCCTGCCTCCCAAGAAGTACTTCATGCCCCAGCGCGAAAAAATGCTGGACTTCGATATTTCCGAAGGCAAGCCGAAGGACACGGCCACCCTTGAAGCGCCCGAGACGGCCATCTTCGGCGTGCATACCTGCGACCTGGCGGGCATACAGTGCCTGAACATGGTCTTCTCCGAAAGGCCCCGGGACTACAACTACCTGCTCCGCAAGGAAAAGATGTTCATCATCGGCCTTGAGTGCATGGCCTACTGCGACGGCAGCGCCAGCTGCGCGCTGGTGGGCAACCACTTCCCCAACGGCGGCTACGACCTGTTCTTCACCGACCTGGGAGAGAAGTTCATAATCCACGTCAATACGCAGAAGGGTGAAGAATTCGTGGAGAGCATCGGCCTGCCCAAGGCCACCGCCGCGGACATGGCCGCCCTCGACAAGGCGCGCGAGGCCAAGAAGGCCGCGTTCCAGAACGAGATCGGCGTGGACGCCAAGAAGCTCCCGGAGATCTTCGCCAAGGCGATGGAGAGCAAGGTCTGGCACGACGTGGGCGCCCGCTGCGTCAGCTGCGGCAACTGCACCAACGTCTGCCCCACCTGCTACTGCTTCGACATGGCCGACAACGTCAACCTGGACATGAAGACCGGCACGCGCAACCGCACCTGGGATTCCTGCCAGTTCGAGACTTTCGCCGCGGTGGCCGGCGGGGAGAACTTCCGCGAAGAGCGCGCGCACAGGCAGCGCCACCGCCTCTACCGCAAGTTCAAGTACCCGCTCGACAAGTTCTACCGCTCTTTCTGCACCGGCTGCGGCCGCTGCACCCGCACCTGCATGGCCAAGATCAACCTTAAGGACACCCTCAAGGCCCTGGCCGCCGAGCACAAATAAGGGGATATCATGACCGAGGAAATAAAAAACTCCAATTGGAAACTCCGCAAAGGGCAGATAATCGCCGCCAAGCAGATGACGGCCACCGAGAAATGGTTCGACATCAAGCTCGAGGACGGCGACCTGGACCATGAGCCCGGGCAGTTCGTGCAGGTGGAGCTCTACGGCATAGGCGAAGCGCCCATCTCCGTCTGCTCCAGCCCGACCAAGCGCGGCTCTTTCGAGCTTACCGTGCGCTCCGCCGGCCGCCTGACCAGGCACATGCACTCCATGGGCAAGGGCGACTGGCTGGGCATCCGCGGGCCGTTCGGCAAGCCGTTCCCCGTCAAGCTGATGACCGGCAACGACCTGCTGTTCGTGGCCGGGGGACTCGGCATAGCGCCGCTGCGCTCCCTCATTAATTACGTGATGGACAACCGCCGCGAGTTCGGCAAAGTGGACATCCTGCTCGGCTGCAAGACCCCGACGGACATGCTGTTCGGAGACGAGATAGCCGCCTGGCAGAAGCGCCTGGACGTGAACTTCTCCTGCACCGTGGACCGCACAGCCCCGGACTGGAAAGGCAATGTCGGCCTCATCACCAGCCTCATCCCCGGCGTGCACATCAACCCGGAGAAGACCTTCGGCGTCGTGGTCGGCCCCCCGATCATGTACAAGTTCGTCATCGCCGAACTGCTCAAGAAGAACCTGCCCGAGCGCCAGATCATCCTGTCGCTGGAGCGGCACATGAAATGCGGCATGGGGAAATGCGGCCACTGCCAGATAGACCACCCCAAGAACTACTACTGCTGCAAGGACGGCCCCACCTTCACCTATGAAGAGGTGAAGGAAGCGAAGAAGCTTTAATACGGAGAAACAAATGAAAAAAACCACTAAACCCGCAGCTGCACCGGCGAAGGCCCCGAAGGCCGCCGCCAAGCCCAAGGTGGCGTTCTTCGACTTCGCCTCCTGCGAGGGCTGCCAGCTCCAGATCACCAATCTCGGCGAGCTGCTGCTCGACGTGCTCGGCGCCATCGACGTCGTGGAGTTCCGCGAAGCCATCAGCGAGAAATGGGACAAGGATTACGACGTGGTCTTCATCGAGGGGTCGATAGCCGACCACCACGCCGAGGAGCGCATCAAGAAGATACGCGCCCGGGCCAAGGTGCTTATCGCCTACGGCGCATGCGCCACGATAGGCGGCGTCAACGGCATGAAGAACTCCTTCGAACTCGACGAGATCCGGGCTAGCGTGTACGGCAAGGACTTCAAGCTGTTCGACAGCACGAAGACCAAGCCGGTGGACCAGGTGGTCAAGGTTGATTATTACATACACGGCTGCCCGGTGTACGCCCCCGAGATCCTCGAGGTGGTCAAGCACGCGCTGCGCGGCCTGCCCTACACCGTGCCGGACAACCCCGTCTGCGCCGAGTGCAAGCTCAACGAGAACGTCTGCATGTACGAGCGCGGCCTGGCCTGCCTGGGGCCCTGGACGAAAGCCGGCTGCAACAGCTGGTGCGTCAATAACGGCAACATCTGCTACGGCTGCCGCGGCGAGGTGTCTAACCCCGCCAAGAACGCCAACGACGTCATCAGCAAATACAACCTCAAGCCCGAACTTATCAAAGCTAAGTTCGACATGTACAACAAGTGCAAGGAAGGTGCGAAATAATGGCTACCGCTAATAAAGATCTCGACATAAAAGTCGAATACGTCACCCGCGTAGAGGGCCACGGCAACATCGTGGTCAACGTGAAGAACGCGAAGATAGAGAAGTGCGAGTTCCACGTTGTGGAAACGCCCCGCCTGTTCGAGGGCATGCTGCGCGGCCGCAGCATCTTCGAGGCGCAGCACATCACCAGCCGCATCTGCGGCATCTGCTCCTGCGGCCACTCGCTCGCCAGCGTGAAGGCCGCCGAGGACGCCCTGGGCGTGGTCCCGACCGAGCAGACCGTGAAGCTCCGGAAACTCCTGCTCGACTACGAGTTCCTCGACAGCCACATCCTGCACGTGTACCTGCTGGCCGCGCCGGACGTCCTCGGCGTGCCTTCCTTCATCCCGCTTATCGCCTCGCACAATAAAGTGGTGCGCCAGGTACTGCGCCTGAAGAAAGCCGTCAACGACTGCTGCGACATCCTCGTCGGGCGCCACATCCACCCGATCACGATGATAGCGGGCGGCTGGACCAAGCTGCCTTCGAAGAAAGAGATCGACACGCAGATAAAGCTCCTTGAGGGCATGGCCGCCGACCTGACGGACGTGCTCAATCTCGCCAAGACGCTGAAGTTCCCGGACTTCGAGCGCGACATGGAGTTCGTGGCGCTGGTCTCCGACGACGGCGAATACCCGCTCTTGAACGGCGACATCGGCTCCACCGACGGCAAGCGCGTCAGCTGCAAGGACTACCGCAAGTCCACCAACGAGTTCATCGACCCGCGCTCGTCCGCCAAGTGGACGAAGTGGAACCGCGAGAGCCTGTTCGTGGGCGCGCTGGCCCGCTTCAACCTCAACGCCGACAAGCTGCATCCCAAGGCCAAGGCCCTCGCCAAGGAACTGGGCTTCAAGCCGGTCTGCAAGAACCCCTTCCTGAACACCGTGGCGCAGGTGATAGAGATAGTGCACTGCTACTACCACGCGCTCGAGATCCTCAAGGACCTCAAGAAGAACGGCCTGGACTACAGCCAGCAGCTCACCGTGGGCGTCAACGAGAAGGGCGCCGTGCCGGTGCGCGCCGGCGACGGCGTGGGCTCGGTGGAGGTGCCGCGCGGCATCCTGCACCACAACTACGTCACCGACAAGGCCGGCATGATAAAGCAGGCCAACTGCATCATCCCGACCAACCAGAACGTCAACAACATAGAGCACGACTTCGCCAAGTTCCTGCCCGAGATCATCACCCAGTCCAAGGCGGATATCACCTTGAAGCTGGAGATGCTCGTGCGGGCCTACGACCCGTGCATCTCGTGCTCGGCGCACTTCCTCGATGTCAAGTTCGTGGACTGACGAGGTAAAAGCGGCGCTGGCCCCCAAGGGCCGGACGCTCGTGATAACGCTGGGAAGCATACTAAGGGCCGACGATGGCGTCGGCCCTTATGTTTGCGAACACGTGAAGTTCAGCCGCCCGGAGCTGCGCCTTATCGACGCCGGGACCACCCCCGAGAACATCGCCCAGACCGCCATCGACTGGAAGCCCGACAAGGTCATCCTGGTGGACGCGGCGCATTTCGAGGGCCGGGCGGGGGAAGTGCGGGTCATTCCGCTCGAGCAGATAAACCAGGCCACCGTCATCTCCACCCACAGCTTCCCGCTCTCGGTGACCTTCTCCATAGTAAAGGAAGACACCGGCGCCGAGCTGGTGGTGATCGGCGTGCAGGTCAAGTCGCTGGATTACAAAGAAGGCCTTTCCCCCGAAGCGGAGAAAACCGCTTCCGAACTGGCCGCCTATTTTAATAAGATAGGTAACTAACTGTTCAAAGGAGCATATGATACCAGGCCAGCACGAATACAAACCGATAAACATCTATACCGCGCTTTTTCCCGTGGCGGCGGTGGTGGCGATGCTGGCCTATAACGTGAACGTCTACGGCGACAGCGCTGTGGGTGGTTCCAACCAGTTCATCCTGCTGCTGGGCGGGGTTATCGCGGCGCTGGTGGGCTTCCGCAACAAGGTGACTTATGACAGCATGCTCAGCCACGTGGCGGGCAACCTGAAGTCCACCACCGGGGCTATCCTGATACTGCTGATGGTGGGTGCGCTGTCCGGCGCCTGGCTGATAAGCGGCATCATTCCGTCGATGATCTATTACGGCCTGAAGATCCTGAACCCCTCCATCTTCCTGCCCGCCACCCTGCTCATCTGCTCGGTGGTCTCGCTGGCCACGGGCAGCAGCTGGTCCACTTCCGCCACCGTCGGGGTGGCGCTGATCGGCATTGGCAAGACTATCGGCATCCCGGACGCCATGGCCGCCGGCGCGGTCATCTCCGGCGCCTACTTCGGCGACAAGCTCTCCCCGCTGTCGGATACCACCAACCTGGCGCCCGCCATGGCCGGCACCGACCTGTTCACCCATGTGCGCTACATGACCATCACCACTATCCCCAGCTATATCGTAACCCTGCTGGCTTTCATCGGCATGGGGTTCACCATAAACCCCCATGGCGCCGCCAACGCCGGGACCGTGCTTGGCGCCATAGAAGCCGTTTTCACCGTCACCCCCTGGCTGTTCCTGGTGCCGGCGCTGGTCATCTTCATGATAGTGCGCAAGACCCAGCCCCTGGTGGCCCTGGTCGTCGGCACGCTGCTGGGCGGGGCTTTCGCCCTTCTCTTCCAGCCGCAGGTGCTGGCCAAGCTGGCCGGCGTGGAGAAACTGGATTTCCTGTCGGCGTACAAAGGCGTGATGAACGCCATGACGATAAAGACCTCCATCGCCACCACCGAGCCCAGCCTTAACGACCTGTTCGCCTCCAAGGGCATGAAGGGCATGCTGGACACGGTCTGGCTGATCATCTGCGCCATGTTCTTCGGCGGCGTGATGGAAGCCATCGGCGCCCTGCACAAGATAAGCTCCTCGCTGCTGAAGATGGCCAATTCCATTTTCGGCCTGTTCGCCAGCACCGTGGCCAGCTGTATCGCGGTGAACCTCACGGCCTCGGACCAGTACCTTGCCATCGTGGTTCCGGGCAAGATGTTCGCCGAGCCGTTCAAGGACAAGGGCCTCGCCCCGGAGAACCTCAGCCGCACGCTGGAAGATTCCGGCACGGTCACTTCCGCGCTGGTGCCGTGGAACACCTGCGGCGCCTACCAGGCCAGCGTCCTCGGCGTAAGCACGCTGAGCTACCTGCCCTATGCCGTTTTTAATTATGTAAGCCCGTTCATGACCCTGCTCTTCGCGGCTTTCATGATAAAAATAAAAAGACTCCCCGTAAAGTGAGGACGCCATGCTCGACAAAATGAAGCAGCTTTGGGAAATGAAGTCCAAGATGGACGCGATAAAGAAGGAACTGGACGCCCTGGTCCTGGAAAGCGAGGACAACCTCGTGAAGGTCGCCATCACCGGCTCCCAGGAGATAAAAGCCGTCACCATCAAGGTAGAGCTTTCCGCCACCGACAAAGCCAAACTGGAAGCGTCCCTCACCGAGACCGTGGGCCGCGCCGTGCGCGAATCCCAGAAAGCGGCCGCCCACAAAATGAGCGCCCTCGGCGGCCTCCCCGGCCTCAGTTAACGCCTTCCGGCGAAATAGAAAAACCGGCTCCGGCCGGTTTTTTTTATGCTTTGTAATTAGCGGTGAGGTCCAGCCTAGCGACTGGGGGACCGGGTTAGCAAAACCTTCCGACGACCGAGCCTTGCGTAAGCGGCGAGGGAGGAGGATGAGCGACGGCCACGGTGTTGGCCTAGCGCGTTTTGCGTTCCGGTCCCCCAGGCACTAGGCGTCTGGATGTGAACGGTCTTTTTGCGGTTAAAGCCCGAGGCGGGGGAGTTCGGCGGCTATTTCTTTGGCGTACCAGGCGTAGACGTAGGCGGCCGGGTGGATCTTGTCGAATTCGGGGTCGTGCTTCGGGGGCAGCTTCGCAGCCAGGCGGATGACCGGCAGGCCCAGGCCGTCGAAAGCGCCCAGCAGTTTGTTGCCGGGCACCGGCGTTTCCAGGATGGCCATCTTTACCCTGCCCTTATTCTCCTCGTAGAACTTCCGGAAAGCCGCGATATCGGCCGGCGCCAGCTCGTCGCACTTGTTCCAGTCGTAGGCCGGGTCCTTCTTCTTGAGGCTGCGGCTGTTGGCGTAGAAGACCAGCGTGCGCGCCAGCCGCCAGTGCCGCAGCAAAGCCAGCGGGCGCGGCCAGCAGTAGCGCAGGTTCTCGTAATAAAGCTCCGGGTCCTTGTCGAAGAACCCCATGAAAGGCTGCCCGAGCAGGAAAGTCCTGCGGCCGCGGTTGTTGAACTGGAAGAGCAGCAGGTCGGGGGAATAGTCCTTTAGGAAGCGCCGCGCCTGCTCCAGGTTCTGCGGTATCACGTAAGCCGACACCCCGGCGTCCCAGGCCTCGAATTTCCCGGGCCCCTTCGAATTAAGGAGCTTCTCCAGCTGCGCCGGCCAGGTCAGGCCGTCGCCCACCAGCGCGCCGTAGGTGTTGGAGCTGCCCAGGCAGATAACGCGCTTTACGCCCGCGGGCTTCGCCGCGCTCCGGGGCGGGTCCCTGAAGCCGAGCTGGTTGACGGTCACGCCCCTGCCCCCGGCGAAAACGACGTGCGTTCCGGGCGCCAGCTCATAATGAAGGGAGACGCTGTTCGAAACCCGGTGCGCCTCCACGTCGGCGCCCTGGAAGTAGAGGAGGCTGCCCAACAGCCGGGTATCCACACCGGTCCAGGCCAGGAAGCCCTCCGCCAGCGCCAGCACCGCCGCGCATTCGAAAAATATCAGCACCGCCAGGTGCCTGCCGCTCAGCGGGGGGGGCGTGGTCTCTTCGCTCATATCAGAACCAGGTCCGGGCCTTGTAGGCGCGGTACTCCTCTCCGAATCTTTCTTCAAGCACCTTCTCCTCTTTGCGTATCCGGTACGCCTGTACCGCGACGGTGAGCGCCCAGAGCAGCAGCAGCCAGGGGGAATGCAGGCAGAGCACCAGGCCTATCACGATGAACTGCCCGAAGTAATAAATGGGATGGCGCAGTTTCGAATAAAGCCCGGTGGTCACCAGCTTGTGGGTCTGCGCCGACACCGAGAAGGAGGCGCCCAGCTGTACCCTGGCGACGGCCAGCAGGAGAAAACCGGGAATTATCAGGGCTATCCCTGTAAGCGTGTAGGCGTCGCGCGGGAAAAAATCAAGTATGAAATAAAGCAGTACCGGCAGAAGCAGGCCGGCCGTACCAAGCGTGGCGTAATTTACAAAACTGTTGCGCATCGTGTCGGAACCGCCGCGTTCGTTCCTGCCCGGGCGTTTCCGGCAATATTATATAATTAATCGCCTTTAGAGGGCGGAGGGCCTTCAACTTATGAACCTGAGCGAGCTATGTTCTTTCCGCGTTCTGAAACCGGCCTGCGGCCTGCTGTGCCTGGCAGCTCTGCTCGCGCCTCTCTCCAGAGTTTCCTGCGGCGAAAAACCCGCGGCCGGAGTAAAAACGCTGCGCGTCCTGTTCGTCGGCAACAGTTTAACGGCGGTAAACGACCTGCCCGCGGCCATCGCCGAACTGGCGAAGTCCCGGGGCTCCGCGCTGGAATACGTGACGCGCGCCCCGAACGGTTATAGCCTGGCCGACCATTTCGCCGGCAAGCGGCTGGGGGAAAAGCTGGCGCGCGGGAATTGGGAGTTCGTGGTGCTGCAGGAGCAGAGCCGGTCGCCG
>MGUK01000043.1 GCA_001799995.1 Elusimicrobia bacterium GWF2_62_30 | reverse complement strand
ATGACGGTACTGGGATTTATAAAAAATGAAGAACCACGATCCGTGGGCGGTATTCTATTGCCTGTTGACGAGGGGACCTCTAATGAGTGCTTATCCTCTCCCCCGGCTCGCGCCCCCGGTTTTTTTGTAAACTGGTGCGATGGAAAAGGCTGGGTGGCGGAATAATGCGTGGGGGAGGCTGGCGGCGGCCTGGTCGGCCAGGCCCTGGGCGGGCGCGGTGGTCGTTTTCCTTCTTGCGCTGGCGGTGCGCCTGGTGTTCCTGGCGCAATGGGCGCACCTTCCTTATATAGACGCCTTCAGCGCGGACGCCTGGGTGCATGAGAAATGGGCCCTGGAGATCCTCAACAACGGGCTGCTGCGGCACACCGCTTTTTACCAATCGCCGTTCTATCCTTACTTCCTGGCTGGCTTTTACAAGGTTTTCGGTCACCACCCGCACTGGGTTTTCGGCCTGCAGGCCGTTGTGGATGCCGCCGGCTGCGTGCTGATAATGCAGCTGGCGCGGCGCTGTTTCGGCGCGCGCGCGGGTCTCCTTGCCGGTTTCGCGGCGGCATTTTACCGGCCCTTCATCTTCAGCACCGGGCTGCTGACCAAGGAGACTTTCGTGGTGTTCGGCACGGCGCTGTTCACCTGGCTGGCCCTGCGCGCGGACGAGCGCGGGCGCCGGGCCGACTTCTTCTTCTGCGGCCTGGCCGCGGGGTGGACGGCGCTGTCACGTTCCAATATCCTTCTGCTGGCCCCTGCCGCGCTGTTCTGGTTCTGGCTGCGGCGCGGGCGCGCCGACGGCCCGGGGGTATTCCTTAAGAACGCGGCGCTGCCGCTGCTGCTGGGGGTACTGCTGCCGCTGGCGCCGGCCGCCGTCCATAACTATGCCGCCAGCCGGGACTTTGTGCTGGTCAACTATACCGGCGGCTTCACGTTCTTTATCGGCAACAACCCCGAATCGGACGGCACCGCCAATTTCCCGCTCGGCATAAACTCTGACCCGCTCCTGGAAGAATCGCAGTCGGCCGGCATGGCGGAAAAACTGGCGGGTAAAAAACTGAAGCCCTCGGAGGTTTCAGCGTTCTGGCTGCGCAGGGGCCTGGGTTTCATAGCGGAGCACCCGGCGAAATGGGCCGGCCTCACCGCGCTGAAGTTCTGGTTCTTCTGGAACTGGTACGAGATCCCGGATAATTACGACCTGCAGTTCGTCGCGGAACATTTTAAAAGCGTCCTCTCGCTGCCGCTGGTTTCTTTCGCCCTGGCCGGCTGCCTGGGAGCGGCCGGCCTCTTCCTGTGCCGGGCAAGGGAAATTTCGGGCCTGCCCCTGCTGCTTTTCTGGACTTACCTGGCCTCGGTGCTGCCTTTTGCCGTAAGCGACCGCTACAGGTACCCGGCGCTGGTCTTCCTGCTGCCCGCCGCCGCGGCCGCCGCCGACCGGCTTATAACCGCGGCCGGCAGCCGGCAATGGAGGCCGCTGTGGAAGCCTTTCCTGGCCGCCGCGCCCCTGATGCTGCTTTGCCTCGCCCGGCCGCCGTTCAATTTCAGGTTCGGCGAAGCCGCGGGCTGGACCCAGCTTACCGCGGTCTATGGCGCGCGCGGCGAGCACGGCAAAGCGCTGGAGGCTTTCGACCGGGCGCTGGGGACGGCGCCGGAAAGCGTGGACGAAGCCGCCGTGATCAACGCCGCCGCCTCCCTGGAAGCGCTTGGCCGGCCCGGCGACGCCCTGGCCTTTTACGGGCGCTGGCTGGAAGTCTACCCGGGCTCGTCCATGCTTTACAATAACAGCGGCGTGCTGCTTTACCGCCAGGGCAGAATAAAGGAAGGCGTGAAGATGTTCGAGAAGTCCCTGGCGCTGGACCCGGCGCCGAAGAACCAGTACAAGAACCTCTTCTACGGCTACGCCAAACTGGGCGACAAAAAAGCGCTCCAGTACGGCGAAACCGCCCTCGCCCTCTTCCCCGCCGACGCCGAGTTCGCCCGCGCCGTCTCCGCCCAGCGGAAAAAACGCGGTAATTCTAACTTTCAGGTGAAATAGTATGCCGCCAGGGAAAATAATTCCGCTCATAAGGAAAGGAGAGCTCCTGGAGGAGCCCGAAAGGTCTGGCGATCGGTGGGTGGCGGTGGCCCTGTTCGCGTTGGCCGGTCTGCTTTGCGCCATAGCGCTGGCATCGCCGCCGCCGGGCGTCTTCCGGTACCTGCTCGCGCTGCTGGTGGCCGGACTGGCGGCTGGCGGGACGGCGGCCATCGCCCTGCGCTCCGGGGTGGTCTACGACCGCGCCCGCGGCGTGATCAGGCTCTGGCAGAGATTTTTGTGGTACTACCGGGAGAGGGAGATTCCCTTGGGGCAGTTCGCCAGGCTGGAGATAACGCCCAGGGCCTACCTCTATGCCCACACCACTGGGCCGGGCTATACGGCTTTCGCCCTTCACCTGCTAGGCGCCGCCGGGGAAAGCTACTGCGTGCAGCCGAGGTTCATGGACGCCCAAGGGGCGAGGGTTTATGCGCGGGAACTGTCGGCTTTTCTCGGGCTCCCCGTGGAGGACCGCAGCGGCGAAGCCCCTGTAAACGAAAGACCCTACGCGCATTGGCAGGGCCCTGCGCAGGGGCCTTCGTGAAGCCCCGCCGCCGGAAGGTTCAGGCGTCGGCGCCCAGGTTTACTTCGCGTACGGGCAGCCCGGCGGCCGCGGCCAGCGCCCGCGCCAGCTCTCCGTAGGCGGCGGCCGTTTCGTGGCTGAAGCCGTCGCTCATCAGCAGCGCCTTTTCCCTTCCGTCGGCCAGTTCCAGCCAGAGCTCGCAGTAACCGCCGCCCTTGGCCGGGACGGCGCTGCCGTGGGCCAGGCCCTTTATTTCCTTCAGTTTGAAAGAGGACGCCGCGCCGCCGGCTGAAAGGGTAAGCCACCCGCCTATGACGCGCAGCTCGTAGCGTCCGGCAGGCGCCGGAAGTTCTCCCTTCAATTCGGCGGTTGGCTTCGGGGAAGGGGAGGCCAGCGGCGAGGAGCGCAGAGAAGCCAGCGCGATAGCGGCCGCCTTATCCCCTGCCGCGGCGGCTTTTTCCATAGCCGCGGCAATATCGGCCTGCTCCCCGGCCGGGGCGGACGGCGCCGGCTCTTTCCGGGCGAACGCTGCGGCCCCTTCCACGCCAAGTTCCGCCGCCTTGGCCAGCCACCCGGCGGCTTCCGAAGTAATGGAATGCTCCCCCGGTGCGGGCCTGAAATAGTAGAACAGGGCTGCGGCGGCTTTTCTGTCGCCTTTGCCCGCCGCGCACTTTAGCAGCTCCAGGCCCTGCGCGTCAGCCGTGCCGAGCAGCAAACCCAGTTCGGTTTGCGCCGCGGTCTCGCCGGCGGCCGACCGCGGCCTGAGGGCCAGTATGCCGCGCAGCCTCGCGGCCTGGGGCGAGCCGGCGCCCAGCGCTGAAGCATACCAGCGCTCGGCGGCGGCCTCGTCCCGCCCGCAGCCCGCGCCTTTTTCCAGCGCCGCGGCCAGCTGCAGCATGGCGTCCTTATTGCCGGCGGCGGCCGCCTGTTCGAAGAACCGCAGGGCCGCCGCCGTGTCGGCCGGCAGGCCGGCGCGCCCGTCGCGGTAAAAGCACCCCAGTCCGCACAGGGCTGAGGCTTCCCCCGCGGCCGCGCGCAGAAGCAGCGCCCGCAGCTCCCAGCGCGCCGCGGCGGCGTGGTCTGCCGCCGTACCTATGCCGCAGGCAAAAAAGCGCGCAAGCCTTTCCATCGCCGGCAGGTACCCGGCCAGAGCCGCCCTCTCCGCCCAGAAGAAAGCCGCGGCGGGGTCGGGCTGGCAGCCGAAGCCGCGGTCGCAATAGTCGCTCAGGCGCACCTGCGCCTCCGTGTTCCCGTTTTCGGCCGACAGTTTCACCCAGTAGAACGCCCGGACCGGGTCGTAGACGTCGTACTCGCCGGAGGCGTAAGAGTTTCCTGTCTCCAATTGCGGCCCCGCCGCCCCGGCCTTCGCGGCGGCCAGGAGCCGCAGGAACCGCGGGTCTTTTATATCGCTTTCCATATATTCTCCGCATGGAAACAAAATGCCATAATGTCCGCTGGGAAGAGTATTATCATGCCGGAGATACGCCAACGCCTGCCGTCCTTCTTTATCCCGCTGCTCTGGCTGGGGTTGGCGGCCTCGCTCTACGCCGGCGCCAGGGCCGGGCACCTGCTGGTTGTACACGCCGCATACTCCCTTGCCGCGGAAGACGCGGAGGCGGCGGTCACGGAAGTTTATATATATTCCCGGGTTATACGCAAACCCCGGCCCTCGCGCTACGTCAACCAGTACAAGGGGGCCTACGCGCTAAGCGTTAACGGGAAGTCCTGCAATGGTGCTTTCGATACCGCTTCTTTCATAGGCGCCGAGGAAACTCCCGTGCACGCGGGAGACCGCCTGCAACTGCGCTGTCTTAAGTTCGGAAGCGGCTGGTGCCGGCCAAAGGCCTCTCTGGGTTCCGAATGGCTGTTAGCCGCCGCGGTAATACTCTGCTTTTCACTTTTCGCCGCCGCCGCCGCGGCCCTGCTGCTTCTGCTGGCGGCCCGGGCGCGGAATTTTTATACAATGCCAGTATGACCCATAAAGCGAATATCCTCGTGGTCGACGACGAAGAGGCCATACTGGAGCTGATCCAGGCCGCCCTCGCGCGCCTGGGCTACCGGGTGACCTGCGCCCACGACGGGAACGACGGCGTAAAAAAGATCAAGGCCGAAAAATTCGACCTGGCCATCATGGACATCATGATGCCCGGCATGGACGGCATCACCGCCCTGGGCGAGATGAAGAAGATCGACCCCGAAATAGAGGTCATCATGGCCACCGGCCACGGCACCATGAGCACCGCCGTGCAGAGCATGCGCAAGGGCGCCTTCGATTACCTGCATAAGCCGTTCCAGCCCTCGCAGCTGATAGCGGTGGTGGAGCGCGCCCTCGAGAAGCGCAAGTTCAACGACATCACCAAGGCCATTTTCTCCACGATAAAACCCGACGAGCTGCCGCGCATAATAATAGACTCGGCCATGCGCATCCTGAAGGCCGACGAGGCCTTCCTGGCGCTGGCCGGCCGCGACGGGCGGCTGGGCATAGAGGTCTCGGACGGGCTCGACACCCCGGAACAGAAAGCCGCCAGGCTCGACCTCTGCGCCCGGCTGGCAAGCCGGTTCGAAGCCGACGGCGCCAAAGCCATGGCCCTGCTGGAAAACCTTTCCGAAGACAAGGCGCTGGCCGGCGTAAAAGGAATAGAGGAAATAAAGTCGGCCATCCTGCTGCCGCTGCTGGAGGACAACAAGCTGACCGGGCTGATAGCCATAAACCGCCGCAAAGAAGAAGAGTATTTCAACGAGAACGACCTGCAGCGCGCCAAGATCTTCGGCTCGCTGGTGAACCTGGCGCTGCGCAACGCCAACCTCTACCGGCAGCTGCAGGAGACCCAGTCGCAGCTCATCCAGGCGGAAAAGATGTCCGCGCTGGGCCAGCTGGCCGGCGGCCTGGCGCACGAGATCAACAACCCGCTGTCCGGCATCCTGGGGCTGACCCAGCTCGTGCTCGAGAACAGCGACCCCGCGGGCCAGAATTTCAAGGACCTTAAAGATATAGAAAAAGCCGTTTTCAGGTGCAAGCGGATCATCACCTCGCTCCTGTCCTTCGCCAGGCAGGAGAAGTTCCACGCCGAGCCTATAAACGTCAACGAGGCGCTGGAAGAGACGCTGACGCTCTGCGCCCGGCAGATGGAGCTCAAGCATATCAGGATAGTCCGGGATTTCGGCGAGGCCCTGCCGCCGGCGCGCGCGGATTTCCAGCAGCTGATGCAGGTGTTCCTGAACCTGCTCACCAACGCGAAGGACTCCATCCCGGAAAGCGGCGCCATCACCATCACCACGCGCCCCGCGCATATGGGCAACGGCCGCGACGCGGTGGCCGTTTCCATAGCCGACACCGGCGCCGGCATCCCGCAGGAGCTGCTCAACAGGATCTTCGACCCGTTCTTCACCACCAAGCCCGTCGGCAAAGGCACCGGCCTGGGGCTTTCCGTGTGCCTCGGCATAGTCAACAGGCACAGCGGCACCATCACCGCCAAAAGCGAGCCCGGGAAAGGCTCGGTCTTCACGCTGGAGCTGCCGGTATGAAAAAAATACTTTTAGTGGACGACGAGGACATGGTGCGCAACTACGTGCGGCGCGCTCTTTCCAGCCGGGGCTGGGAGGTGGTGGAGGCCGTCAACGGCGCCGCCGCCCTGGAAGCGCTGCGCACCACCGAATTCGCCGCCATGATCTGCGACCTGAAGATGCCGGACACGCGCGGCGAAGAAGTGATAAAGGAAGCCGCCGCCACCCGGCCCGACATGAAGATCATCGTCATTACCGGTTCCGTGTCCGATATCTCTAACCTGATAGAGCCGGGTATAGCCGCGGCCGGTTTCCTGCTCAAACCGTTCGGCATAGACGAGATCCGCGACCTGGCGGAGAAGGTGATCGGGAAAGTAGAATAAAAGTTTTAGTGCAGCCCGCAGTCGTCCGACACTTTGGTCTCCTCGCCCATAAGCTTTATCACCGCGTTCAGCTCCGCCGCGCCCAGGAGCGGCGGCTCTTTCGCCCTGAAGTATACGCTCACCAGGCTGTAGAAAACCTTGCGGCGCTCCGGGTCCTGGATCTCGCCGCCCGGGTTCCGGCGCAGGCTCGAGCTCCGGAAGGCGGGGTCGCGCATCTGCAGCGCCCAGTACTTGGCTTTGGCGTCCAGCGCTTCGGCCTGCAGGGCCGCCACCCGCGTCCGGCGGGCGTTGCAGCTCTCCGTGTCCAGGCCCGACGACGGCGCATCGCGGAAATCCACGAAGGCCGGCCTCAGGTTCTGCTCGCCGAACATGGCGGCCACGTCGCCCAGGTCCGGCACGTCGAACTCGAATTCCACTCCCTGCGGGATTATCTCCCACTGCCGCTCGGTCTGCGCCTGCACGGTGTGCAGCACCGCTCCGGTCAGCGGGTCTATCATCTTGGCGATGATCTTGAGATGGTCCTTGGTGCCGAAAATGGTGCCCACGATTATGACGTCCGAAGGATCTATCTTCTTCTGCGTACCTTCCTCCGGCTCTTCTGTTACGCCGGAGGAGGCCAGCCGGCGTTCCTCCAGCACCTTGTCGAGCTGGGTGCGCTCCAGCAGGTTCACCTTGCCTGACTCCACCAGGCAGGCCAACAGCTTTTCGGAGATATATTCGCTCTCCTCGCGGGAGGTGCGCGCCCTGCGCGAGAAGGACAGCACGGCCAGGTTCTTTACTTTATTGGTCTTGGAATATTTGGCGATGTCGTTGGCCATCTTCTGGTACACCTCGTCCGAAGCGTAAGAAGGGAGGGCCCCCGCGTAAAAAGCGCAGGCGCCGAAGATAATTATTATTCTGTTCGCGCTGCGTGTCATAATTCCTCCCGGCCTGTTCAATACTGTAACAGAAGCCGTTACGGGCAAAAACAAAAAATAATCAAATTTCGGTCAAATCCCGCGCGCGGCCGGCTTCCGTCGGCGGGCGGGGCGCCTTCCGTCGGGATTTTAAGGAACGGCCCCGTCTTTTGGTATTATACCCTTGCCGCATGACGGCCCTATGCCCGCTAAAGACTTAAAACTGACCGTATATTCCCTGGCCTCGCTGCTGGCGCTGCTGCTGGGCCTGGAGGCCGTATTAAGGCTGGCCGGGTTCCAGGCGCGCTTGCCGCCGTTCCGGCTGCCGTCGCCGCCCTGCATGGTGCTGGGCAGCTGCGGCGAGGGGAACCGGGGCCTGTTCGAAAAAAAGGGCTCCCTGCTCGCCCTCCGGCCGGAATATTACGGCTGGTTCCAGGAGCAGGAGTTCCCGGCGCGCAAACCCGCGGACGAATTCCGGGTATTTATACTGGGCGGGTCCACCATTTACAACCTGTTCGGACAGATGACAAATTCCTTCGACGCTTCCGGCAGGAAGGTCCGGGTCGTTAACCTGGGGGGCAATTCTTTCGGCACCGCGCGGCTGCTCCCCGTCTTGAGTGAAATTCTCGGCTATGAGCCGGACCTGGTGCTGGTCTACTCGGGCCACAGCGAGTTCGTGGACATCACCATCGTCAACCAGTTCCTGGAAACCTCCCCGTTCCGGAAAAAGCTCGGGGAGCTCCTGCGCCGCTCCAGGGTCTGCGGCCTTATCGAGCTGGGGGTATATAAGACCGGTATGGGCCTCATGCGCGTCAGGAAAAGGCACGACAACGGGGTGGTGCGGTATTTCGGGACACGGCTGCGCCCGGGAACCGAAAAAGAGAAAGTTTACGGCTTATACCGGAAATACCTTGCGGAGATGGCAAAGCAGGCCCGGGCGCGGGGCGTTCCCCTCGTGCTTTCCACGGTCGGCTACAACAGGGTCATCGCTCCCCTCGTCCCCGAGGAGGCCAGGGCCCTCCACAGGACGGGGCTGGACCTGCTGCGCGGGGGGAAATATAAAGAAGCCCTGACGGCGCTGAACAAGGCTCAGGACGCGGAAAAAATACCCTTCGGCGCCAACGAGACCACCAACGCGATCGTCAGGGAGATAGCGGCCGGGTACAAGGTGCCGCTGCTGGACGCCGACGGGGCCATAGCCGCGCGCGCGCCCAACGGGATCCCCGGCGCTGAGACGTTCTTCGACCAGTGCCACTTCAATGACAGCGCTTTTCTCGGGGAGCTGTTCCGGAAAGAAATAAATTCGGCCATAGCGGGTTCGAAATAGGCGGGCGGCCGCGGCCTTAACTAATTCTATGCTCAGCAGGACGCTTCAATATTCGTCGGAAAAGATCTCCCTCCTGGCCGGCAGGCTGACCGCCACGAAGCGGGGCCGCGTCGCCCTGCCGCTGCTGCTGGGGCTCCTTTTCTGCGGCCTGAACCTGTGGGTGTTCCCCGGGTTCGAGGGCTTGTACGCGGAGATAGACCAGCTCTATCCCGGCGGCTTCTTCCTGGCCGGGCTGCCGGTGGTGGGCATCAACCTGAACATGCCTTTCTCGGAGATCCTTATCTCCGCGGCGCTCAGCCTCGGGATCGGCCCCGACCCGCTTTTTATCCTGCTGCACCTGGGCGTTTACGCGCTGGTTTTCTTCACGGGCTGCCTGCTGCGCGGCTACTGGACGGGGATCGTCGCCCTGCTGGCGGCGGGCCTGTTCGGCAGGGGGCGCGAGCTGCTCTACGAACAGGCGATCTACACCTGGTTCCTGCTGCTGGTCCTGGCTTTGCTGCTGCTGCAGCGCGAGCAGAAGACCCTGAAGAACAGCCTGCTCACCGGGCTGGCCATCGGCTCTTCCCTGCTCGTGCGGACGCCGCTGTTCCTGTTCGCCCCGCTGGCCATTTTCTTCGTCGGGAAGGGCGAAGGCGAAGGCCCGGCGGCGTTCCTGCGCCGCGCGCTGGTCACGCTGGCCGCCTGTTACGCGCTGCTGCTGCCCTGGGGCTACCTTAACCATTACGCCATGGGCGAGTTCAGGCTCTTCGACCAGCAGCGCAGCGCCAACAACGTGATCATAGGCGCCATGGGCGGCATTTACAGCGCTTACGGCAACAGCTGGAAAGCGGCCGGGCTTACCTATAAGGACAGTCCTTCCGGCTATTACCTTAAAGAGGTGGTCAGGAGGCCGGTTTTCCACGCGGTCACGGTCTTAAGGCGCCTGTGGCATATTTTCTGGTTCTACCCGGTGTTCTTTATCCTGCTGCTGGCGGCCATAGCGCGGAGCCGGGAGAAGGATAAAGCGCTGCTCTTCTGCCTGCCGGTCTACCTGATACTGGTGCATTCGCCGCTGGCCCTTGAGAAAAGGTATTTCTACCCGCTGACCTACCTGCTGCCGCCGCTGATCGCCGCCGTTTTCCTGCCCCGGCGGCCGGAGGAATTCCCGGAGGCGCGCCCGCTCGCCGCTAAAGCCGTGCTGTGGGCCCTCGGTTTTTCCTTCTGCGCGGTGCTCGCGGTGGAAGCGCTGGTGCTCGCCTACCCGGGCCGCGCGGAGCGGGCCGTTCCCGCCCCCGACCTGTACGCGCGCGCCTCCGCCTGGCTCCCGGGGGACAAGAAGCTGCACGAGATGAAGTGCACCGAGCTCTGGCTCAACGACGCGGACGGGGAGTACCGCCTGTGCCTCAAGGATTACAGCGTTAAATTCGGCGAGCGGGCCAAAGCCTATTTCCTGACGGTAGTGGACGCGCCCGTCCCGGCGCAGGTCCCTTTCCCAGCGCGCGAGGAGATCCGGCCCTGCGCCGTGCAGGTGCACGCGGCCCGGATCCTGCGCGAGCTGGAGCTGGGCGACAGGGCCGCGGCCCTCGCTTCTTTCCGGCTCGCCTACGACGAGCTCAACCCGGCCGGGGGCACGCCGGCCTTCGACTGGCAGCACCGGCAACCGTACAAGAGCGACAAGGAGCTGCGGGATTTCATGAGGACGGATACCGCCTGGTTCTGGGACGGCCCGTTCTACGATACGCTCATGCTGTGGCCGGCGCAGCGGCTGCCTAAAATACTGGCGGAGATATCCTCCATCACCCCGCTGTCGCCGCGGCTGAGCTGGCTGTCGGGGCTGCTTAAGAAGGTGCCGCCCGGCGGCCGGCCGGACGCCGGGCTGAAGCGCTGCCTGCGGCGCGACGTGTTCCTGCGGGCCTGCGACGGCTACGGCTACCCGGGGCAATGAACGATTTTATGTTTTCAATCTCAACAGGGCGGGGAAAGCGGCGGGCGCTCCTGCTCGCCGCTATGGCGCTGGGCTTCTGCGCGGCCGCGGAAGGGCTGTACCGGGCCTGGTGGGCCCTGAAATACGCCGGGGACGCCGGCGCGCCGAAAGACGGTTACTTTTCGCTGTACGTGGTGGGCGAGTCCACCGCCGCGGGAGAGCCTTATACGCCCTGGATCACGCTGGCCGACCTGGTCCGCGTCCGGCTAGGTGGCCGCCTGCGGGGGCGCGGGATCAGGGTGTTCAACCTGGCCAGGAGCGGCGAGTCCGTTTACCCGCAGTCCGTGGCGCTGGAAAAGGCGCTGCGCCGGCGCGAAGGCGGAGGGCCGGGTGTGGTGCTCGTTTACGCCGGCCACGCCGACGCGATGGGGCCGCGCGGGTTCACTCCGCTGGAATGGTTCAGAAAAAAGGTACTGTACCGCTCCATGCTGCTCGGCGACCTGTCCTTCTACGCGGAGAAAAAGCTGCCCTTCCTGCGCGTCAGGACGCGGCAGACCTTCGAATACCACCTGCGGCGCATCGTGGAGCTGAGCCTGGAAAGCGGCCTGGTCCCGGTGCTCGCCACCGCCGCCTCGAATCTTGCCGGCATCGACCCGGGCCTGTTCCCGGCCGAGGCCGGGGACAGGGAGACCCGGGGTCCGTTCGACCACCGCCTGCCCCGCGCCGAGATCGAGGCCATACTCAAGAAGGGACTGGCGCTGGAGGAGCGGGGCGGCCCGGGGGAAGCGCTGCGGTATTATTCGGAACAGGCCGGCGCCCACCCGGAGATGAAAGCCTACCTGGAATACCGCGCCGGCAAATGCCACCAGACGGCGGGCCGGTATAAAGACGCCGGCCTGGCCTTCCAGAGGGCGGTGGACCTGGGCGCCTTCGATAATTTCCCGCGCGCTGCAACGCGGCAGAACGATTTCATCCGGGCGCTGGCGAAGCGCTACGCCATCCCGCTCGTGGACACCGTGGAGATATTCGGGCGGCATTCGCCCGGCGGGCTCACCGGCAACGAACTGTTCGCCGACGGGGTGCACCCGAACATCGAAGGCTATGCCCTGCTGTCCAACGCCTATGCCGCGAAGATAGCGGAGGTTTCTAAAGAACCGGCCGGGAAGCCCTGGGCCGGCGCGGCGGACGTTTTCAGGGCCTTTTCCTACGGGGGCGAAAAACAGGCCAACGCCTTGATCATCAGCGGCAGGAACCTGTTCAACGTGGCGGCCTGGCACGCCTGGCCGGGCGAGAGGCTGGGCATGGCCCGCGGGCATTTCAGGAGCGCGGTGGAGCTGGACCCGGGCAGTTTTTCCGCCTGGCTGGGCCTGGCCTGGGCCGAGACGGCCCTGAGCGGCCCGCTCATGGCGGACGGCGGGAGCCTGTACTGGCTCCTTAAGCACGGCCTGCTGACTTACCATACCGGGGAATACGGCATCGGGCCCGGCCAGCTGCCGGCAGTGCTGCAAAAGCTCGCTTCCTACGGCCCGCAGGAAAGCGTTCTCGCGCGGGTCCCGCGCGCCGCGGCGCTGCGCTACGGACTCTGCCCGGGCAAAAGCGGCGAATGCGGGGTGACGCGCGGCCAGCTGCTGGCGCTACTTGAAAAACTTTACGGCGGCGGGGGCGCCGGCCGCCCGCGCCCGTAGCAACATATGGAACATTCTTTCGCGAACATACTTAAGAACCGCCTGTCCGGCGGCCAGCTGCTCTGGCCGGCAAAAATGCTGTTCAAATATCTGAAGATAAAGGCCGCCCGCGGCCTGAACAGGCCGGCGTTCAGCCCTATCTATGCCACCCTCAGCGTTACGCGGCGCTGCAATTCCAAATGCCTGATCTGCCGCGCCGGCGACGACACCCTCCCGGTGCCGCCGGGAAAAGAGCTGACCTTCGAAGAGTTCAAGCCGGTCATCGACGGCCTCAGGCGGATAGGGACCGAGGTCATCGGGATCACCGGCGGCGAGCCGCTCTTGCGGGAAGACGTCTTCGAGCTCTGCGCTTATATAAAAAGCCGGAAGATGGGCGTGCATTTCAGCACCAACGGCAATCTGCTCGACGAGAGGCGCAGCGGCCTGCTCCTGGATGCGAAGGCGGACTGGGTGAACATCTCCATGGACGGCGCGTCGGCCGCAAGCCACGACGCCCTGCGGGGCATCGTCTCTTTCGACGGGCTCCTGAAGAACATCGAGCGCTTCCTGCGGCTGAGGGACGCCCGCGGCAGCAGGACTAAGCTGAACCTGGTCATGGTCATCAACAAGGTGAACCTGGGGGAGGCGCGGGAGCTGGTGGCGCTCGCGCGGCGCCTGGGCGTCGACGGGCTGGGCTTCATGCCGTTCCATCCGCTTTCGCTGACCGGCGCCGCGGCCGAGCGGCTCAGGATAACCGACCTGGCCGCCGCGGAAAGAACGATGGCAGGGCTGCTGGCCCTCAAAAAAACCGAGCCGGTGATGGAGAATACGGGGGATTATCTTAAGCTGTTCATGGGCAGCTTCAGGGGCGAGCCTTTCCCGCTGAAATGCTACGCTTTGTTCTCGACCCTGGCCGTGGACGCCTCCGGCAACGTCTACCCCTGCTTCCCCAGGCTGCAGACGGACAGGAAATTCGGCAATGTCGCCGAAAGCACGCTTGAAGAAGTATTGTGTTCGGAGCAAGCCCGAAAAGCGATGCAAGAGGTCAAGAACTGCAAGGGCTGCTATTGGAACTGCCACACCGAACTGAACCTGGTTTTCAACCGGCTGGCGCAGGCGCTGCTGGGAAAGTAAAATGAGGTATTATACCCGCGGCTGAAGGATATCTTGTATGGCTTCGACTAATTTTAAAGATCTCTGGGATTATCTGAAGGTGCGCAAAAAATACTGGCTGCTGCCTATTGTGCTGGTCCTGCTGGTGCTGGCCGCCCTGGTGGCCCTTTCGTCGGGCACGGCCGTTTCCCCTTTCGTTTACACCTTTTTCTAGCTATTCCAGCTTGTAGCCGTGGCCGGTGACGCTGGTTATGCGGGCGCCTATGGCGGCGCCCAGTTTTTTGCGCAGCGAGGAGACGTGCACGCCCACGGTGTGCGGGTCGTTGTAGCTGGCCGGGTCGTAGCCCCAGACGGATTCCAGCAGGTAGGGGATGGAAAGCAGGCGGCCCTCTTCGGTTATCAGGGCCATCAAAAGATCGAATTCCTTGCGGGTGAGGTTTACGACCTCGCCGCCGACGGCCACCGTGCGGCCGGCAGGATCTATGACCATGCCCAGTTTCGTTATCTTCCCGGACTTCTCCGCCACGCCCTCGTAGCGGCGCAGCACGGCCTTGATCTTGGCCAGCAGCACGGGGAAAGAGACTGGCTTTAAGATGTAATCGTCGGCCCCTTTGTTGTAGCCGGTCAGCACGTCCTCTTCGGTTATCTTGTTGCCGGAGATGATGATGACGGGGATCTTCGAGAAGCCTTCGGTTTCCTTCAGGGCCTTGCACAGCGCGAAGCCGTCCAGGCCCTTCATCTCCACGTCGGTAATGATCAGGTCGGGGCCGAAGTCGCGCGCCACGGCCACCGCTTCGGCGCCGCTGGCGGCGGCGGTCACGTTGAAACCGCGGCCCTCCAGGTAGCGGCGCGTGGCGTTCAGCACCAGTTTGTCGTCGTCCACCACTAGTATTTTTTTGAACATGACCGTTCCCGTTAATATATATCAGCGCCGGTATTGCCAAAGAAACTTTTCCTGTATAGTTTTTAGCATTTTACCGGCCTGCTTGTGGAATGTCGCGCGCGGAGCCGGCGCGGTCGCGGCCTATTACGGCGGCTTCGCCTGAATTGCTATTATAGCGGTAGGAAAAAGGAGAGACCAACATGGAATGGCTGATGGACCCGCAGATCTGGATAGCGCTGGTGACGCTGACGACGCTGGAGATAGTGCTCGGAGTCGACAACATAATCTTTATCTCCATCCTGGCGGGCAAGCTGCCCGCGGCGCAGCGCGATAAAGCGCGGCGCGTCGGGCTGGCCCTGGCCATGTTCATGCGCATCGCGCTGCTGCTGTCGCTGACCTGGATCATGAAGCTGACCGCGCCGTTCTTCACCGCTTTCGGCCACGGCTTCAGCGGGCGCGACCTGATCCTGCTCGTCGGCGGCATGTTCCTGATGGGCAAGAGCACCTTCGAGATCCACGAGAAGCTGGAGGGGCACGAGGGCCAGGGCTCGGCGAAGGCCGCCTCCACGTTAAAGGGCGTGGTGACGCAGATCATGTTCCTCGACATAATATTCTCGCTGGACTCCGTGATAACGGCGGTGGGCATGGCGCAGCAGGTCTCCGTCATGATAGCCGCGGTGGTCATCTCCGTGATCTTCATGATGTGGTGGGCCAAGCTCATCGGCGACTTCGTGGAGGACCATCCCACCATCAAGATGCTGGCGCTGAGCTTCCTTATCCTGATCGGCGCCAACCTGGTGGCCGACGGCCTTGGCCAGCATATCCCCAAGGGGTACACCTATTTCGCCATGGCCTTCTCGGTGATGGTGGAGATGATAAACCTGAAGCTGCGCGCGCGGATGGAGAAGCCCGTGCACCTGCGCGAGGCCTTCACCGAAGTCCATATAAATTAAAAAAGACCGGGACATCGTCCCGGTCAGTTTCGGCCGCCGGGGAGTCCCGGCGGTCGTTTTTTTGCGGAGAAAAAGGAGGCCGCGTCAGCCGGCGGCCGCTTCCATCACTACGGCGTCGGGCGTGCCCTTGCCGAATTCACCTTCCCACTTGGCGATGATCACCGTGGCGAGGCAGTTGCCTATCACATTCACCGAGGTGCGGGCCATGTCCATCAGCTCGTCGATGCCGAGGATGATGAAGATGGGTTCCACCGGCAGGTTGAAAGAGGCCGCCGTCCCGAGGAGGATCACCAGCGTGGCGCGCGGCACGCCGGCCACGCCCTTGCTGGTAAGCATCAGCGTGAACACCATGGCCAGCTGGGCGCCCCAGCTCATTTCGATGCCGGCCGCCTGCGCCACGAAGACGGACGCCAGCGAAAGGTAAAGCGTGCTGCCGTCGAGGTTGAAGCTGTAGCCGGTGGGCATGACGAATGCCACGATCTTGCGCGGCACGCCTATGGCCTCCATGGCCTCCATGGCCCGGGGCAGCGCCGCCTCGGAGCTGGTGGTGGCGAAAGCTATGGAGACCGGCTCCAGGATGGCTTTCAGGAACTTGATGATCGGCACCCGGAAAATCAGGGCCGCCGGCAGGAGCACGGTAAGGATGAAGAAGATAAGGGCGGCATAAAGCGTGGCCAGCAGTTTGAACAGGTTGATCAAAATGCCCAGCCCCATATGCCCCACCGTATAGGCTATGGCCGCCCCCACGCCTATGGGCGCGAACAGCATCACGATATTGGTGAACTTGAACATCACCTCCGAAAGGCTGTTGCAGAACGTGAGCATGGGCTTGCGCTTCTCCTCGGGCAGCATGGCCAGGGCTATGCCGAAAAGGATGCTGAAGACCACTACCTGCAGCACCTGCCCGTCGGCCACGGACTTCGCCACGTTCTCCGGGAAAACGTGGAGGATGACCTCGGAGATGGTCTGCTTGGGCATCTGCACTATCTGGGCGCTGTCGGTGACGGGCGGCAGGGAGATGCCCACGCCGGCCTTGCTGATGTTGATGGCGGCCAGCCCGATGAAAAGGGCCAGCGTGGTGACCACCTCGAAGTAGATCAGGGCTTTGAGCCCCATCCGGCCCACCTGCTTGAGGCTGGAATGCCCGGCTATGCCGGTGACGAGCGTGGCGAAGATCAGGGGGGCGATGATGGTCTTTATGAGCCGCAGGAAGATCAGGCTCAGGAGCTTCATGTTGGAGGCGGCCGCGGGGAAGTCATGCCCCAGCTCGGCCCCGGCGGCCATCGCCACGAAGATCCACGTGGTCAGGGATTTTTTCTGCAGCGCGTACCAGGCCAGCCCGGCCACTACGGCCCATCTCGAGACCATAAGCAGGTTGGCGGGCAGCGCGGACGGCCCGTATCTGTCCAGCGCGAAAAGGACCGCGGCGAGGGAAGCGAGGATGACGGCCGGCAGGAAAGAGATCTTGGTTTTATGTGCGGTCATGGCGGGTCGAAAGCTCCTTGCGAAATATCGGGACACTGAATTTTATACTTTATGGCCCGGGCAGGTAAACGGGGCGGCCGCGCCCGGGTTCAGCGCGGCAGCCGCGGCAGCAGGTCGCACGCTTTTTTATAGCCGCCGCTGCAGGCCTTGTTCAGATAAGCCCTGGCGGCGGTATAATTTTTGCGGTTGCTGTATTCCGCGCCCAGGTTGAAGCAGGCCAGGACGTCGCCGCCGTCGCAGCCTTTCTTCATGTAAGCCGCCATAAGTTTGGCGCTTTTCTTCACGCCCTCGCCGTTATAATACTGCAGCCCCAGCTGCGAGCACCCGGCCGGGATGCCGCCGTCGCAAGCCTTCTTGCTCAGCGCCGCCGCCCGGACAAAATCATTCTCGACGCCCCGTCCCACCAGGTACATCCTGCCGAGGTTGGCGCAGGACAGAACGAAGCCGCTCGCGCAGGCTTTTTCGAAGAACGGCGCCGCGGCGGCCGCGCTTTCCTTATCGCCCGTATGTTCCTCGATGGCCCCGACATTGTGGCAGGCGCCGGCCAGCCCGCCCTCGCAGGCCTTCTTGAAATTGCTCAGGGCCTGGAACCGGCTCTGCTGCACGCCCTCCCCGGCCTGGTACATGGAGCCGAGGGCCCCGCAGCCCTGGGGGCTGCCGTACTCGCAGGCTTTCGTGTAAAAAGCCACGGCGCGCTCGGGGCTGGCTTCCACGCCCTGGCCATGCTGGTACAGGGCGCCCAGGTTATTGCAGCCGGGGCCGTATTTAGCGGCGCAGGCCTTCTGGTGAAGGGCCGCGGCATCGCTGTACCGGCCCTGCTCGTCGTACAGCGCGCCCAGGTTGTAGCAGGACACCGCCGTGCCCCCGTTGCAGGCCTGCCCGAAAAAGGCCGCGGCGCGGTCCAGGTCTTTCCTCACGCCCTGTCCGAAGTAATAAAGCCCTCCCAGCCTGCCGCAGGCCGGGAAATATTTCCCGGCGCAGGCTTTTTCAAAGAAGGGCGCCGCGCGCGCGAAGTCCACCGGCGTGCCCGCCCCTTCCGCGTACCGGCTGCCCAGCGCGGCACAGGACCAGGCGTCGCCGCCGTCGCAGCCCTTGGCGTAAAGGGCCCAGGCCGTCTCGTCGTCCTGCGGCCCGCGGCTGGTCTGCCGGAAGAGAAAGCCGAGGGCGCCGCACGAAATAGCGCTGCCCTTTTCGCAGGCCAGCTTATAATAGCCGGCAGCTTTGGAAACGTCTTTTTGCACGCCGGAACCTTTTTCGTACGCGAAACCCAGCTGGCCGCAGACTTTGGCGTCGCCGCCGTCGCAGGCTTTCTCGAAGGCTTCCAGCGAACGCGTGCCTCCCGCGGTTGCCTGGGCCTGGTTCCCGGTATCCTGCTGTTTGCCCGAAAGGCCGCAGGCGGCTTTGTGGCCGCCGCCGCAGGCCAGGGTGTAGTAGTGCGCCGCTTTTTCGGCGTCCGGCGCTGTGCCGGTCCCCTGGCGGTAAGCCTGGGCGGCCGAGAAACACCATCGGCCTTTGCCGGAGGCGCAAAGCCGCTCATAGATCACCAGGCGCACCGGGGGATAGAAGAAAGCGGCCACGGTGCCGGCTATAACCAGGAGCGAGACGAGCAGCGGCATGAAGATTACGGCGGCTTTGCGCCCCCTGCCCACGGGCCGCAGGTAGACCACGCGCGTATCGGCCATGAAGTCGTGCAGGGCGCGGCGCTTGGGATTGAAAACGGCCACCAGGTGCCCGAGCAGCAGCATGAAGGAAGAGACGGACCGCAGAAAGGCCCGCGCTAAAGCCCGCCCGTAGCCTACGCGCTCGCCGTTGCCGCGGACCACATAGGCCCCGGCCGCCATTTTCCCCAGGGTCCGGCCGTAGGCTCCCACCATTATCGTATGGTAAGCGAGGTCCGCCAGGCCGATGAGGAGATTGGTGTTGGTAGAGGCGCCCATCAGGAGCATGATGGGAAAGCCCACGATGAAACCGTCCAGGAAAAGGGCCCCGCCGCGCACATAAACCCCGACCGGGGTCAGTTCGCCCTGCCTGGCGGCGCCGTTGTCGTTCGGGACGTACATATTAGCCGGCTCGCCCGGATCGTTAGGATCGGCCATGTTGTTAAGATCGTTCAGGCTGTTAAGTTCGCTCATTTGTAATTCCTTATCCGGGCTGCTTACTATTATACCCCGCGCAGGTAGCCGGGGCAAACCCGCGCCAGGAGTTTGTAATACTTTCTCCGCAGTTCCGTATTTACTAGTATGAGGGATATGCGGCAGCCGACGGACTTTGCGGACATTTACGACCGGTATTTTTCACGGGTCTACAACTACGTCCGCTACCGGCTGCGTTCCCCCCAAGCCGCGGACGACGTGACCGGCAGGATCTTTGAAACCGCGCTGGAGAAGCTGGGCACTTACGACCCGGCGCGCGCGCCGGTGCAGGTGTGGCTGTTCGCCGTGGCCCGCAATACGGTGGCCGACTGGTTCAGGGGGCTGGGGCGCCGGGAGGATGTTTCCCTGGACGATATAGCCGAGCCGGCGGAAAAAGAGCCGCGCGCGGACAGCGCCCTGGAGAAAAAGCAGGAGAGCGCCATGCTGCTGGAGGCGGTGGCCCGGCTGGAGCCCAGGGCGCGCGATATAATCGCCCTGAAGTTCAGCTCCGGCATGACCAACCGTGACATAGCGCAGGTGACCGGCCTGGGGGAAAGCAATGTGGGCGTGATAATCTACCGCGCGGTGAAACAGCTGCAGGAAGCGCTGGCGGAGAAAAAGATATGAGCGGACAAGAGACAATAGAACGTTTTAATTCAGAGCTGGACGCCGTGCTGTCGGGCGTCGGCGTTATTTCAGCGTCCGACCCGGCCGCGCTGGAGCTGTCCGTAAGGCTGGCCGGCGCGGATTTCAGCGGCGAGTCGAGGGTGCGCGGCCCGCTGCGCGCCCGCCTGCTGGCCCCGCGGCCCGCGGCCAGGCCCGCCCGCGGCTTCCACCTTGGTTTCAGCCCGGTTTGGCGCCTGGCGTTCGCCGCCGCCGTGCTGCTGCTGGTGCTGGTCCCGGCCCTGCGCAGGGAGCAGCCCGCGGCCGTGCCCGCCGTTCCCGCGCCGCCCGCAATAGCGGCCGTGCCCGCCGTTACTACTCCGGCAGCCGCGGCCCCGGCCAGGCCGCCCCTGGTCACCGCTTCCGCCCGGCAAACCGGCGCGGAGGGCCCGCTGTTCCGCAGCGTGCCCATGGGGTCTATCGCCGGCGGCGGGGCGGGCGAATTCCCGATAAGGACGCGCAAGGGTTCTTACCCGATCTCCACTTTGAAGGGCCGCGAAACGAAAGCGCCTTCCGGAACGGCCGTGACCTGGGAGACCGAGGACGCGGTGTTCGTGCTGGAAAGGCGCGTGATCACGCCGGAAGAAATTTTCGAGAGGAAAACCCTGTAGAAGGCGGGAGGAAGCTATGAAAACCATGAACACAGCTGTTATTCTGGCCGCGCTCTTCGCGGTCCCGGCGCTGCACGCCGAGGATGCGCTTGGCGACGCCATAGGCGTTTCCACGGCGGCGGTGGCGCGCCCGCAGCCCGGCCTGGTGGCCGGCTACCGCGGCACGCCGCTCCCGGTCCCCGGCGACCAGCTGCTCTACGTTAAAAAGGGCGACCGCGTGGACCTGCTGGTGACCTTCGAGGCGATAATGAATGACGGCGGGAAAGAGAGAAAGGAAATGACCACCGCCACCATCCTGCAGAACGTGATAGTTATAAACGTGCTCAAAGCCGACAAGCCCGAAGGCGCCGGGGCCATAGAGCTGCTGCTCAACCCCAACGAGGCGCAGTACGCGGCGCTCAGCGTGGCCAGGGGCAAGGCCATCAACATAACGGTGCGCGCCCCCGGCGACGTGGAGCTGCATCCCATGGAAATGGCCAGTTTCCGCAGGCTGATCAAATAAAGGAGAAAGCCATGAAAACTTTTATCATAACGCTCCTGCTTACCGTCCTGGCGGCTCTGCCCGCCGCCCAGGCGCAAATGCCCCCGGCTACGGACCCGGGTTACAATGACAGCTATGCCGGCAAGCCGGCTATCGTCCCGGGCTACCGCGCGGTAAGCCTGCCGGTGGCCGCCGTGCAGGCGCTGTTCCTCAGCCCGGGCGACCGCGTGGACCTGCTCGTCACTTTTGAGGCCGTAATGAAAGGCGACACCAAAGAAATGGTGACGGCCACTATACTGCAGAACATCATAGTCCTCAACGTGTACCGGCCGGATTCCCTGGACGGCAACGGCGTGGTGCAGCTCATGTGCAACCCCAACGAGGCGCAGTACGCCGCGCTGAGCCTGGCGCAGAGCAAGCGCATAAACGTGACGCGCCGCGCGCCCGGCGACGTGCAGTTGTCCCCGATGGAGATGGCCAGCTTCAAGAAACTTTTCCGGTAAGCCGCCGGGACGGGAGGGCGGAAATATGCAGCCGTGCGCCGCTTTACTTTTCTTCGCCCTCCTGCTCCCGGGTCCGTCCTTTGCGGAGGAGGGGCTGCCGGAATTCAAGCTTAACAACCTGAAAAAGTCCGGCCTTCGGCTGGCGGAATCCGGCATTTATATCCCGCCGGCCTCGCCGCCCATGCGGGTGGCCGGGCCCAGGATCTTCAGGCTGCCCGAACCCGCCCCCCTGCCGCAAAAGCACCCGCTTTACCGTCCCTACAAGTCAGGCTTCGTGGCCATGCCCGGCGGCTTCATGCGCCTGCGGCTGGGTTCCGGCGGAAAACACGGTACCGACAATGTCCGGTTCGACGGCCGTATCAGCATAAAAGTGAACGAGGCCGGCGGCCAGGCCGAGATTAAGTTCCCGGAAGCCAGGTTCGAAGACCCCATGCCGGGGGATGAGGCTTTCTTTTTTGTAAGAATATCCGGAGAGGGCGAATCTCCGGAGCTTTCCTGGGCCGAGGTGGTCTGCGCTGACGAGGGTTACCTGGGGTACAAAGGCGCCAATTTTAGCCTGCCGGAGGAGTCCGGGGATTATTCGCTGGTAGAGACGGTGGCCGTGGGGGGCCGCAAGGGGCTTATCGGCGGCACCCATCCCTGGCTGGCCGGGGCGGGGGCAAAAAAACCAAGCAGGCTGTGCTCGCGCGACTTCCGCGGAAAAACCAGGGACTATAACGCGAAAACCCTCCCAAAAGAGCTGGGAGGGTTCCGCTTCCGGTACAATGCCGGAGAAAATACGCTTAAGATCAGCTGGAAAACCGACTGAGCCGCCCTAGATCCCGATCCGGGAAAGCATGATGCAGATATCGTTGACGGTATCCACCAGCACCGGGTGCGAGGCTTCAAAATTCTTGACGGAGTGCCCCAGGCCCTCGATGGACAGTTCCTTGAGGCGCTCGTTGCCGGTTTCCCGGGTGGCCTCGTGCGCGGCGGCCTGGGCGAAATTGGCCATGCTGTTGGCGGCTTCCATCTGGGAGGCCGGCAGGGTAGAGACTTCGGCCTTTAACTTGTTGAGCAGGGCCGTAAGTTCGCCTTTCTTCTGGTCGTCCAGCGTCCCTAACCGGCCTATGGCGGACTCTATCTTCGAAATCGTGTCTTTAAGCATATTTCCTCCCGTACCGCTCCGGTTGATATTCTAGTATATTTCCGGGGTCAGACCCTGGGGTCTGACCCCAGGGGTTGTTTCGCGCAATAAAACTGAAATAGTAAACGCGCAGCGCCGCGCTATACTATTAGTGTCGAGAGGAGGAGCTATGAAAGCCGTGGCCTTGGTGTTCTCCATTTTAATTTTTTCCGCGCAGGCCGCGACCGCCGCTATTTTAAGCGTGGGCACCGAATTGGCCAATGTGCGCAGCGGCCCCGGCGCTGACTACGAAGTGGCCTGGGAAGCAGTGCGCTATTACCCCTTGGAGATCCTGGACCGGGAGGGGAACTGGCTGAAGGTGAGCGATTATGTCAACGACGAGGGCTGGATCTACCAGTCCCTGCTTTCCGGGGTCCCCTCCGTGGTGGTTATCTCCGAGAAAGCCAATCTCCGCAAAGGCCCGGGCATGGGCTATGGCATAGCGCAGGTGCTGGACAAGGAATACTGCCTGAAAGTGCTGGAGGTCCAGGGCCTCTGGATAAAAGTCACCGACAATGAAACCGTTACCGGCTGGATCCACAATAGCGTGGTCTGGGGTTTCACCGAATCCCCGGCCCTGGAAAAGCAGCCCGCCCATTAGCCGTTAGCCGCGCCTAATCCCATACTGGTGCCTGACCCTAATTAACATAACATTTATACCCCCCTTGACAAGGCAAGGAGCTAGGGTATACTATTGGGGCGCATAGGTCTTTGGACCTATGTGGACCCGGGCCTTAGGGCCTTTGATTAAAGTCAACCTGTATATCAGAATATATGCAGAGGACACTATGAAAAAGCTGATACTCGTCACTTTAACGGCCCTGGCCGTTGCCTCCATGAGCCTCCGGGCCCAGGGCGGCGCCATAGACGAGCTTTTCACCAATTCCGCGCCCCGCGTTGCCGCGCCCGCCGTGTCCGGGCCGGCCATCGTGGGCCAGCCGGTCGGGCAGGCCCCCGTCCAGCGCGAGTGGCTGGTGCTGGTCTTCATAAACGGCGTCAACGACCTGGGCCTGCTCGGCTTCGCCGACAAGAGCATCAACGATATGGAGAAGGTGGGCTCCAATGACAAGATGGCCGTAGTGGTAGAATACGGCATACTCGGCATAGCCGACCCCGCCACCCGCACCCTGAAGATCCCCAAGGGCACCAAAACCATTTATATCAAGCAGGACGCGGACGCGGGCAAGATAACCTCGCAGATAATCTCCACCTCCACCGCTTCCGACATGGGCAGCGTCAACAGCATGGTGCGCTTCGCCAAGCGGGCCATCCGCCGCTACCCGGCCAACAAACTGGCGCTGGTCATCTGGAACCACGGCGCCGGCCGCCTGGGCATTTCGTACGACGACATGACCAAAAACCACATGGAAGTGGACCAGCTGGGCCAGGGCCTGGCCCAGATAAAGTCGGAACTGGGCCACAACATAAACGTTTTCGCCACGGACGCCTGTCTTATGCAAATGGCCGCCGTTGCCTATGAGCTGCGCAATTCGGCGGACGTCATAGTGGGTTCCGAAGAGGTCATCCCCGGCAACAGCTATCCCTACGACACCATCCTGGGCCAGCTGGGCGTGAACACCGGCATGAACGCCGAGCAGCTGGGCGTGGTGATGGTGGACGCCTATAAAGCCTCTTATCCCGCTTATGCGGCGGCTTCCGGCAATGCCGGCTCCGGCGAGGTCGTCACCCTTTCGGCCCTGCGCACCTCGGCCCTGCCCGGCTTCGTTGGCAAGCTCAACAATTGGGTGGACGCCGTCATGAACGACCCCCAGGCCCTCAAGATCGCCACCTCCAAGGCCGCCGTGGACGGCGCCTATTACTTCTATATGGAGGATTCAAAGGACCTTTACACTTATATCAGCAGCGTCAACTCCAAGCTGGGCATAAAGGGGCCCGGGGCCAAGAACGCCGGCACCGCGCTGCAGAACTACATAAAGAACAGCCTTATCATCCGCAACGGCGTGCTGCCTGTTTCGGTTAAGGCGCAGGGCATGGCCATCTATATCCCGGAGCTTACTTATAATTCGTCCAATTACGAAAAGCTGGCTTTCGCGGCGGATTCCTACTGGGACGATTACCTGCGCACCATGATGGAGGAGCGGCTTAAGTAGCCGTAAACGTTATGCTTGCCATGAAACGGAACGGAGCCGGAGCTGCCCTCGCAATGGGCCTGCTCCTGCTTTGCTCCGCCGCCATGGCCCAGCAGGCCAAGACCCCGGCCCAGCGCCTGGCCGCTTTCGAGATCTCCATCGCCACCGGCGACCCCGTGGCGGCCGCGGCCTTCCTCAAGGACGGAGAGGTCCTTACTTTCGCGGAAGCTGCCTCCTTCGCCAAGGCGGCTGACCTCAAGTCCAAGGCTGAAGCGCTCAAGGACCTTAAAGACCTGCTTAAAATGGACTGGGACGCCGACAAGGCCAACAAGCTCAGCCAGGCCCTGGCCATAAGGATAGATACCGACAAGCCGCTTTCCAAGTTGGGTATCGGCCCGGCCCCCGAGAAACTCCTGCCCTGGACGGCGCGCTTTCTCCCCGCCATGCCGGCCGACACCAAGACCGCCGTTAAAAAGGCCATCAGGCAGTGGGAAGTGGTTTTCGGCACCATCACCGTTACCCGCCAGATGAGCTGGGACCAGGCCAGCATGAGGGATGGCACCGGCCTTACCATCAACAAGGCGGACTGGGAAGCCTGGACCATCCGCGAGCGCAACGCCGTGCTGGGC
This sequence comes from Elusimicrobia bacterium GWF2_62_30, assembly GCA_001799995.1. Taxonomy (GTDB): domain Bacteria; phylum Elusimicrobiota; class Elusimicrobia; order Elusimicrobiales; family UBA9959; genus UBA9959. Next base: position 83 of record MGUK01000043.1, on the reverse strand, counting down.
AAGATGATGGCCAAGGACAATACCCTTTCTATCTACAGCGACGAAGCCCTGACCACCGGGCAGAACGCCATGACCGCGCAGAC
>MGUK01000042.1 GCA_001799995.1 Elusimicrobia bacterium GWF2_62_30 | reverse complement strand
TTCACTATGGCGTTCTTTTCGCGCAGCCAGTCCACCAGCCAGACGCCGGTGCCATCGCCCCAGTCGGCCATGGCGGTCATCACGGAGTCGAGCGAGACCTCCGCTTTGGCATTGCCGGTTTGGGCGTAGGAAAAGCAGGGCAGGGCGAAGAGCGCGGAAAGGAACAGCGGGAAGAACTTCTTCATCAATAAGCCTCCGGGCGGACCATCTTATTGATATTGTAGCCCGGCCGGGCTCCGAAGAACAGGGCACAAAGTCTGGTAGTGTAATAGGTCTTATGACTGCCCGCACACTGCGGTGCCGGCACGGGGACCGGGTTAGCAAAACCTTCCGACGACCGAGCCTTGCGTAAGCGGCGAGGGAGGAGGATGAGCGACGGGCACGGTGTGCCCTAGCGCGTTTTGCGTTCCGGTCCCCGCGGCGGCACCGCAGGACACCCAGGTTACGATTGAATAACGCGGATCTTGTAGCCGGCGGCTTCGAGCTCGGTCTTGACCAGGTCGCGGTGGTCGCCCTGGATCTCGAGGACGCCGAGCTTTACCGTCCCCCCCACGCCCAAGCGCTTCTTGAACTTTTTGAGCAGCTCCTCTTTGCCGGCCGGGTGCATGGGAAGCTTCTCCACCAGCGTCAGGCCGCTGCCCTTGCCGGTCCTGCGGAAGGAAACCCGCACGGGCTCGGTCTGGGTGCGCTTTTTAGGCGCGCCGGCCAGGCCCTCCGGGCACTCGCAGGGCGACTTGCGGCAGTCGGGGCAGGTCAGCGCCCCGTCGGGGCCGGTGGAATAGACCAGGCGGTCTTCTGCGTTCATGACTTATCTCCTCGCTAAATATAAAAAGCCCGCGGGCAAGCCGCGGGCTTTTTAGTATGGAAAGTCGTCTACTTCTTTATGACTTTCGTGGCTTTAGGGCCTTTGTCGCTCTGGACGACTTCGAACTCCACGTCCTGTCCTTCAGCGAGGGTCTTGAAACCTTCCCCGGTTATGTCCTGGTGATGCACAAAAAGATCTTTGCTGCCATCCTCGGGGGTTATGAACCCGTACCCTTTCTGATCGTTAAACCACTTTACTTTTCCTTTAGCCATGTTTTTATTGCGTTCCTTTTTACTAAGTCTCAACGGGTGCCGCTTGCGGCCCGCTAATATATAATAGCTTATTATGGGGCGGAATAAACATCTATTTGATACAATTTCTGCATGAACACAAAATATTTCCTGACCACCGCCTGCTTTCTAGCGCTTTCGGCCCCGGCCGGGCTCGGCGCGCAAGAGAAGAAACCGGCCCCCTATTTCACCGATGTTTCAGCCGAAGCCGGCCTTGCCGGCGTCAGCGTGCAGAACGCCGTCTGGGCCGACCTCAACGGCGACGGTTACGCCGACTGCCTGACCTGGGGCAGCGGCCCGGTCATGAACGTTTTCCTGAACACCGAAAAGGACGGGAAGCGGGTTTTCAAGGATTTCACGCAGGAATCGGGCATCAACCACAACCCGGATATCAGCACCGGCACGCGCGTGGCCAGCTTTGTAATAGCCGGCGACGTGGACAATGACGGGGATATGGACCTGTTCAGCGGCCTGTACTGCGAGTTCGAAAAGCCCAAGACCGACCCCGCCGACAAAAAAGGGGAGACGCCGCTGAAGGACGCCGCCGGCAACATCGTCTACGAGAAGACCGACAATGGCCTGCGCTCGGAGATACTGCTCAACGACGGCACGGGACGCTTCAGCGTGCGCAAGGACAACCGCGCGGCTTTCCCCCCCGAGACGGCCAGCTCGGGCGCTTTCTTCGACTATGACGGCGACGGGGTGCTGGACCTCTTCGTGGGCAACTGGTACAAGGAATACGGCCTCTCTTATATTTCCTACCCCAGCCGCCTCTATAAAGGCCTCGGCGGCGGCATGTTCTCCGAGGCTACGGAAGACGCCAGCCTGCTGACGCAGCCCACGGAGGGCAAGCCCGACTCCAGCCGGCCGGTGTACGGCGTTTCCCACTGCGACTGGAACAACGACGGGCTGCAGGACGTACTGATATCGGTTTACGGCAGGCAGGCCAACCGCCTGTGGAAGAACAACGGCGACGGCACCTTCACGGACGCGGCCGTCGAAGCAAGCTTAGACGGGGACGAGATCCGGCACGGCCGCTACCCGGCAGGCTCCAAGCGAGAGGCCGAGCAGGAATGGCGCTCGCACGGCAATACTTTCTCCGCGGCCTGCGCGGACTACGACAATGACGGGGATATGGACGTGTTCCTGGGAGAGATCACGCACGGCTGGGCCGGCGAGGCCTCCGACCGCTCCAGCCTGCTGGAGAACCTGGGGCCGAAGAAAGGCTTCGCTTTCCGCCGCTACGCCGACCTGCTCGGCAGGGTGCACCAGTCCACGGTGAATTGGAACCAGGGCGACATGCGCGCCTCCTGGGCGGACTTAGACAACGACGGGCGGCAGGACCTGCTGCTGGCCAGCGGCGACTATCCCGACGGCCAGTACCTGCGCCTTTTCAGGCAGGTAAAACCTCTTGAGTTAGAGGAGATAACGGACAAGGCGGGCTTCAACTGGGAAAGCTCCGGCAGCATCTCCATAGCCGACTACGACAACGACGGGCGGCTCGACATCCTGGCGGGCAAGTCCTGGATGAGGATGCCTGCCAACCGCCGCAGCGGGCCCGTGCCGGCGGCGGCGCTCTTCCACAACGATCTGGACAACGGCAACCACTGGCTTTCCGTAAAACTGGCGGGCAGCGGCGAAGGCGGCACCAACAAGGGCGCTGTGGGCGCGCGCGTAAAAGTAAAAGCGGGCGGGCTAACGCAGCAGCGCGAAGTTTCCACGTCGCACGGCCACTCCGGCCTCTCCGACGAGCAGGTACTGCATTTCGGCCTGGGCAAGGCCGCAAAAGCTGATTCGATAGAAGTCATCTGGAGCAGCGGCGACGTCACGTTCGAGAACGTCCCCGCCGACCGGTTCGTGAAGATAGTGCAGGGCGCCATGACCCCTGAGATCTCCACGAAACCCTTCGCCCGCAAAAAGTAGCAGAGCTCGAGTTGCCAGCAGACGACAAGGGGACCGGAACGCAAACCGCGCTCGGCACACCGTGCCTCGCTCATCCTCCGGCCTCGGCGCTATGCAAGCCTCGGCCTACGGAAGGGTTTGCTAACCCGGTCCCCTTGTCGTCTGCTGAGCCGGCTCAGCGGCCTTTTAGCTTGAAATAGCGCAGGGGTTTGGAGACGTTCTTGGCCTCGGCCTCGAACGGGCCCTCGAAGCGCAGGCCTTTGGCCAGGCGGGCTTTTTCAAGCGCCTCCTTGGTCCCCTCCATCACCAGGATATCGCGGAACCCGGCCTTAGACTGCAGCCGGGCCGTCTGGTTCATGCCGCTGGAAAAAGCCGTAAAATCCTGGTTCGGCCCGAACAAGCCCACGGCAGCCGGGCAGAGATTTATCCCCACGCCAACGCCGAGGCCCTTCGCTTTTATCGTCGCCGCCAGGCCGCGGTACTTCGGCATGCGGCCCATCTTGATAGTGAAAGCCTGTATCTCGCGCGCCGTCTTCACCGCGTCGGCGGCGCACTGCTCCGGAGATTTACGGAAGAAAGGCGGACCGAAGATCGCTATCACGCAGTCGCCGACCATCTTGTCGAAGACACCGCCGTTCTGCCAGGCTATGCGCACAGCCTCGGCGCTCCAGAAGTCCACGAAGTCGCCTATCTTGTCGGGGCGGCGCAGGCCCTTTTCGCAGAGCTTGGTAAAAGAATTAATGTCCACGTAAAGGATGGCCACCTGCCTGACCCGGGCGGAAAGATGCTTGCGCGCGTAGCCGGTATCGCCCAGCAGTTCGGAAACCGTTTCCGGCGGGAAGAACTGCGCCATATGGCGCCGCTCCCGGTTATAGTCTATCAGCCGCTGGCTGATGGAATTGGCGAAGATCTGCATCAGGTCGCGTCCGAAAGTGGAAAGCCCGCCGTCCACTTCCGCCACCAGCTTGCCCAGCTGCGAAGCCCCGGCCGCCTTGCCGCTCAGTACGAACCCCATGCCCTCCCTCAGTCCCAATATGCTGCGCACCACGTGCCTGTCCGGGTCCAGCAGGTGGATCCCCTGGCCGCTGATGGCGCGGCTTAATCCCTTATGCGGCCTCAGTTCGGAATCGTGCACGCAGCGTATACCGCGGTAGATCCGGTACTGGATTCGCTCCCCCTCCCGGGCGTCCTCGTTGCGGTAAACAAGCCCGAGATAGCGGAAAGGTATTTCCGTGTGCAGGGCCTTCACGGCGTCGTCTATCGCTTCGCGCAGCACGCTGCGGGTAAGACAGCGGGTCACATGTTCCATCAGCTTCTGTTTGACGGCCGCGCTCTGGATGTTCCACAAAGTATTGTCCAGCTCCTCGCAAAACGCGTCGAGGCAGTCAAGAAAGTTCTTGTCCTTCCTGACCGCGCCCCGGTAACCCAGCGCCACAGTGCCGACCCTTTTCCCGTCGAGCCAAAGCGGCCTGGCTACCCAGCGCAGCCCGCGCGAAGCCGGGAAGGTGACCCTTGACGGGGTCTTCTCAAGGTCGAAGCCCGGCGCCATACCCCAGAAAAACAGCTCGCGCTTCAACTCCTCGTTAAGGGTCTCCACCGCGATAGCCGCGGCTTTCATTTTAAGCGCCGCCGGCCGGAGCAGCGCCCGCATCGTGGCGTTAAGTCCCAGTCTTTTGCGCACGCAGCGCTCGATTATCTTGTCGGCGAAAAGGTTTATTTCAAGCGGTTCCATCAGGCACACGGCGGTTTGTTTTTTCATAGGTCCTCTGCAATGGAAAGATAATCCTAATAATACAAAATAATCCGGCATCTCCCCGGGCGCCGCACGCCCCAAATTGTTACAATAAACTCCCGATGACGGAACTTCCGATAATCCAGCATTCAGCCGAGATCAAGGCCGCGGCCGCGCGCTGCCCGAGGCTTATTATTTCCTCCCCGCCCGGCTCCGGCAAATCCACCAAGGTGCCGCAGCTGCTGCTGGATTCCGGCAGGCTGAAAGGCAAGATCGCCGTGTTGGAGCCCCGCCGCCTTGCCGCGCGCATGCTGGCCGACCGCGTGGCCAAAGAACGCGGCGGCAAAGCGGGCGGCGAGGTGGGCTACCGCGTGCGCTTCGACGATAAGACCGGCAAAGATACCCGCATAATCTTCGAAACCGAAGGGATACTCCTGCGTGAACTGGTCTCGGACCCGCGCCTGGGCGCCTATTCCGCCGTCATCCTCGACGAATTCCACGAACGTCACATCCACGGCGACCTGGCGCTGGCGGCCTGCCTGGAGCTGCAGCGCGGCCCCCGCCCGGACCTCCTTGTGGTGGTCATGTCGGCCACGCTGGAAGAAAAAAAGCTGGCGGCCTACCTGCAGCCTTGCGAAACTATAACCGCCGCCGGCAGGGTTTACCCCGTCCAGGTCGGCTACTGTGATGAAGCCTCCGCGCGCCTGCCGGTCTGGGAAGCCGCCGCCAAAGCCTGCGCCAGGCTCATGCCGGCCGGGAAAGGGCATACGCTGGTCTTTATGCCGGGCGCCTACGAGATAAGCCGCACCGCCTCCGAGATAGCCAAACTGCCTTCCCTTTCCGGCTTCGCCGTAATGCCGCTGCACGGCGAGCTGCAGCCGCGCGACCAGGACGCCGCGGTAGCGCCTTCCGAGCGCCGCAAGATCATCCTCGCCACCAACATCGCGGAAACTTCGCTGACCATAGAAGGCGTGACCACCGTGGTGGACAGCGGCCTGGCCCGCATAGCGCGCTTTGACGGAGGACGCGGCATAAACACCCTTTTTACGGAGAGCATAGCGGCGCCTTCGGCCGAGCAGCGGGCCGGCCGCGCCGGGCGCACCGCCGCCGGCCTCTGCCTGCGCCTGTGGACCGAGCGGGACAACCGCGCGCGGCCGCTCTCGCTGCAGCCGGAAATGCTCAGGCTGGATATAAGCGAGGCGCTGCTGACGCTCAAAGCCTGCGGCTTCGCCGGGTTCGGCGCCCTGAACTGGCTGGACGCCCCGGAGAAGCACGAAGTGGAAAGGGCGGAAACCCTGCTGCGGGACCTGGGCGCCTGCGGACCGGAGGGGAAGCTGACCAAAGAGGGCCGCGAGATGTCGCGCTACCCGCTGCACCCGCGCTATTCCCGCATGATGACCGAGGCGGCAGGCCTGGGCTGCGTTTATGAAAGCGCCCTTATCGCCGCCGCAGGTCAGGGCCGGCAGCTCTGGGCCGAGCACGGCCCTTCTTCACGCGGCGGCTCCCTGCATTCCGACCTTGCCGCGGTTATACAAACGCTGGAAATCTGCGCGGGGGCCGGCTTCGATCCGTGGGCCTGTGAGCGCGCGGGACTAAAGCACGCGGCCGCGCGCGAAGCCTGGCACACCGCCCGCCGCCTTTCCGGCAATGCCGCGCCGGGAGGCACGAGAGCGGAGGAGCGGGCCGCCAAATGCTTCCTGCGGGCCTTCCCGGACCGCGTGGCGGCCCTGGTCTCGGCGGAGAACGCCCGCTACGCCCTGCCCGGCGGGCGGCGCGCCAGGCTGGACCCCAAAAGCGCGGCCTCCGGCGCCGCGCTGATCTGCTCCGGGCAGGCCCTGGAAAAAGCCGGCAGGTCCGGCGCGGACATAACCCTTTCTTTCGCGGCGGAGATACAGGAAGCCTGGCTGCGCGAAGCTTTCCCGTCGGAGATAAAGACCGTTATCCGCCCCGGGCTGGATAAGGACATGCTTACGCCGGTCACCGAGACCGTCACGTACTACCGCGACATCCCCATCCGCACGGAAATAACCGTGGCGGCCCGCAGCAAGGCCTCCTCCGGCCTGATAGCGGAGGAATTCATAAGCGGCCGCCACAAGCTTTCCGCCTGGGACGAGGAAGTGGAAGAATTTCTTGCACGGGTAGATTTCCTGGCCAAGGATTGCCCGGACTTCGGGATAGAAGCGTTGGGCGAAGAGGATATCAAGCTGATAATAACCGACATCTGCTCCGGCGCAAAAAGCGTTTCAGAAGCGCGGAACCGCCCCGTCCTGCCCGCGTTGAAAGACTGGTTCGGCTGGGACAAGGCCCGGCTCATAGACCAGCACGCCCCCACCAGGCTGCAGATGCCCGGCGGCCGCAAAGCGCGCATCCGCTACCCTAAAGGCGGCGAGCCCTTCCTGGAAGCCAAGATACAGGACCTGTTCACTTTTACGGAGACTCCCCGCATTGCCGCCGGGCGCGTGCCGCTGGTGGTGCACATCCTGGCCCCCTCCATGCGCCCCGTGCAGGTGACCAAGGACCTCAAAAGCTTCTGGGCCGTGAGCTATCCAAAGCTCAAGCCGCAGCTGGCCCGCCGCTATCCCAAACATAAGTGGTTGTGATTACTTACTTCCCCAGCGGTAGTTGACGCCCAGGTGGTGGGTCATGCCCAACAGGCCCATGGTGCGGAAAGCGTAGTCGAAGGCAAAGCTCTTTTTGGCCAGGCCGAGGCCGGCGGAAATGCCGTTCACGCCCTTGGTGTCGGTGGCGGCCGTATTGTAGCCGGCGCGGCCGAAGGCCTTCCAGTCGCCGGTGAATTCAAAGGCGTATTCCGCGCCCGCGGCCAGCCAGGCGCCGCCGTCGTTAGGGAAGTTCAGGTCCACCGCCCATTGCCATTTTTCCTGGTAGGGGATATTCACGCCCAGCTTCACGTTGGTCGGAAGCGGCGCCGCTTCGTCGTTGAACTTAAGCTTGCCGCCTATGTTCTGTATGGCGAAAGCCGCCGTCAGGTCTTCGCCGTTGGCCTGCAGGCCAAGGTCCATAGCGCCCGTAGAAGCGGAACCCGAGATCTTGGAATCTATGTATTTCACCGCCACGCCAATATTTACGTCGGGGCCCAGCTTCCTGCCCAAACCCGCCACAAAAGCGCTGTCCCTGGGCGACAGGCTGCCCGCGTCAGCGCCGGTATTATCCAGCGAATCTATGGTGCCGTACTGCAAATACTGCACGCCCACGCCCAGCACGCCAAGTTTCTTTAACGGGATGGCCGTGCCCAGCACGTCGTAAGAAATATCCTGCACCTGCAAGGAATGGCTGAAGGAAACCGTTTTATCCTCGGCCCCCGCCAGACCCGCCGGGTTCTGGAACAAAGCCATCCCCCCGCTTGCCCCGGCGCATACAGCCTCGCCCATGGCGGCGCTGCGCGCGTCCACCGGCAGCTTCAGGAAAGCCGCCGCGCCAGTGCCGGTCTTGTCGGCGCAAAGTCCCGTGCTCGCTGTCGCGCACAAGAGCAGGCTTAAGATTATCCGCGCGTTCTTTTTCATCTTTCAATCGCTATCTTCAATATCTTGATCTTGCTGCCCGATTTGAT
>MGUK01000041.1 GCA_001799995.1 Elusimicrobia bacterium GWF2_62_30 | reverse complement strand
CGCGGGTCTTCGACGACGGGAAGAAGTACATCACGAGCATGCTGAAGATGATGCCGGCGGCCCCGGCCAGCAGCACGAAAGGCACCACCAGCAGGGCGTAGGCCGGGTAGAAACCGAAGCCCAGCGCCTTTACGCGCCCCAGCGCTATGATGAACGGCAGGATGGCCAGCCCCAGCGTCCAGGAGGAATAGAACACGGTCTCCAGGGCCTTGTCCATGAAGAGCGAGCGCAGGTCGAGCGGGCAGGAGAACAGGAACTTGAGGTCTGCGGAATAATACAGCGTGGTCATCGAGATGATTATCGACGAGACTATCACCATCGAGAAGGTCATCAGCAGCACCATGGAGGTGAGCTTCCAGGAGAGCATCGGCCCTATAAGCTGGACGCCCTCCAGGTAGCTGAGCAGGCGCCAGAAGCCGCCGTAAAGCGCGGCTAACATCGCCAGCCCGGTGCACAGGAAAACGATGTTCTTTTTAAGCTGCCAGCCGCGCAGGGAGCTGAGCGTATTGCGCGCGGTCAGGGCTTTTCTTTTGAGCAGGAGCAGGAGCATGCTAGACGGCGGGGCGCAGGCCGCCGGCGGCGTCCTCGGTGAGGGCCAGGAAGGCCTCTTCCAGGGTGGCGGAAGAGGGCGCTTTGGAAAGGAGTTTCACTTCGTGCACCGTGCCCCGGGCTATCAGCTGCCCGGCGTTGAGCACGCCTATGGAGGTACAGAGCTTTTCCGCCATGTCCAGGATGTGGGTGCACATGAACACCGCCGCGCCGGCGGCCGCTATCTCGGCCAGCAGGGTCTTGAACCTGCGGATGCTCCGCGGGTCCAGCCCGACGGTGGGTTCGTCGAACAGCACCACTTTAGGCTTGCGCAGCAGCACGCTGGCTATCAGCAGCTTCTGCTTCATCCCGTGCGAGTAGCTTTCCAGCAGCTCGCCGGACTGCGCGGCCAGGTCGAACTGTTCCAGCAGCTTCGGGATCTCGCGGCGCTGCGCGTCCGGGTCCACGCCGTACAGGTCGCCCATGAAGCGCAGGAATTCCCAGCCGGTAAGTTTAGGATAGACGAAAGGCTCGTCGGGGATATAGGCCAGGCGGCGCTTGGCCTCCAGCGGGGCTGAATCCAGATCGAAGCCAGCCACGCTGACGCGCCCCGACGTGGGGCGCATGATGCCGGAGAGGATCTTTACGGTGGTGGTCTTGCCGGCGCCGTTGGGGCCCAGGAAGCCGAAGATCTCGCCCGGCTCCACGCGCAGGTCGAGCCGGTCTATGGCCTTGAAAGACCCGAAGACCTTGGTGAGGCCGTGTATTTCAATCACTTGCCCTGTTCGCGCTCTTCCAGGTAGCTCTTCACTTCCTGCCGCACCGTAAGCTGGCGGAGCAGGTAGTTGGCGATGTTGGCGAACTTCGCGCGCGCCAGCTCGTCGGAGAAAGCGGCGCGGTTCTTCTCGAAATCCTTCATGTTCTTGCCGGCGGCCTGGTAGGCCTCCTTCGCTTCGGCCGGCGTTACCTTCACCGCGGTATAGATGAACTGCTTGAACTTGGAGGCCAGGCGGGCCTGCTTGCGCCACTCCTCGTACTCCGGGGGAGACATCTGGAACTCGCGGTAGATGGTCTGGTAATAGGCCCGCGGGCTGAAAGCGGCGCCTTCGCGGAACTGCGGCGTGTTCTGTATCTCGGCGGCTATCTCGAAATCCGGCACGTACAGCCCCAGCTCCTTTCCCTGCTGGGAAAGCAGCTCTTCTATGACCATCTCGCGGAAGATCTCCTGCTTCACGGTGCGGGACATCAGTTCGTTCACTTCGGAGCCGGAGTCCTTCAGGCCGCTCATGGCGCGGTTCACCTGCATGGTGAAACGCTGGTAGGAGATCTTCTTCCCCCCCACCTCGGCCACGGAGTCGAGCTTGGTAGAAAAGACCTGGCCGCTGACGAAGAACATGGAACCGATAAAGACCACCACCACGGTGCCGAAAATGAGCCGCTTGTATTTTGCGAAGAATGAAATCATGAAGTTTAAGCCCCTGTACCTGATTTTTTTACCGCGTTCTCTTCCTGCCGCGCCGCCTTCCGGGAAAGCTCCATGGAGCAGTTGCCGTTGAAGATGGCCCCTTCCTCCAGGGTTATGCGCGGGGCCCGGATATCGCCGTCGATACGGGAACCGGCCAGCGCCTCTACGTGCTCCAGCGCCACTATGTTGCCGCGCACCTCGCCGCGGACATTGCAGATCTCGCAGGAGATATCTCCCTTCACCTTCCCGGCCTTGCCTATGGTCACCGTCTTGGCGTCCACGATGGAGCCGTCGACGCGCCCGTCGATGCGCAGCGAACCCTTGGCCGTCAGCGTGCCCTGAAAATAGGCCTCGTTGCCGATCACGGTATCGCAGTTCTTGGTTTCGAAAGACACGCCTGTGTTTTTAAAAAGCGACATAGCCATTATCCCTTTTACAGCCCCCCGAAGATCCCGTCGAACAGCCCGGCGATATTGCCGGTCTGCGTCTTGCCTCCGACGGGCAGGTACTTCATGGGGCTCTGCGGCAGGCCGCCCACCCACACCTCGTAATGCAGGTGGTTGCCGGTGGAAGTGCCGGTGGAACCCATGCGCCCTATAAGCTGGCCCCGCTTGACGGGGGTCCCTTCCGGGGCCACTATCTCGCTCATGTGGCCGTAAAGCGTGGAATAGCCGAAGCCGTGGTCCACCACGGCGCACATGCCGTAGCCCTGCGCCCAGCCGGCATGCCTTACCACGCCGTCGGCCGTGGCGTAGATCCTGGTGCCCGCCTCGTTGGCGATATCGATGCCGGAATGGTATTCCGTGGTCATGCGCAGCGGGTGGATGCGGTAGCCGTAGGACGAGGAGATGTTGCCCTCCGTCGGCCAGACGGCCGGCGTGGCGCGGGCGCCGTTGTGCCTGTCGGTAAGAAAGATGGTTATCTCGCTGTAGCTGGAGAGCCGCCGCGTGGACTCGTCTTTCATGCTCACCAGGGAATTCTTCAGGGCCGTCTCTTTTATCTCCACGGCCTTGGCGTTAAGCTGGCTGCGGAAGGCTTCCAGGTCGGAGTTCTGAACCCCGCCCACGCCGCCCTCGTCGCTGATGAGGCCGGGGTTCATGCCCAGCACCTTGCGCAGCTGGCTGTCCGTGCGCTTGGTCATTTCCAGGTAGGCCAGCCCCTGTTCCACCTGGGTGGAGATATGCGCCATCTTGGCGCGCAGGATCTTGTTGTCCGCCTTGGTGACGTAATAATCGAAGTTGGTGCCGGCCATGTAGCCGGCCCAGATGGTAAGGCCTGTCCAAGACACGCCCAGGGCAAGAAGGAAAAGCACCGGCAGGTTAAAGCGCAGAGAAGGCATGCCGTTGTGAGGTATTATGAATACGCTCACCGGCTTAGCCGCGTTCCTAAGGAAACGAGCCAGCGCTCTTAGCCACATATAATTATATTATAGATGCTGTTACCGGCCGCTGTCAATGGGTGGAGGGGCCTTTACGGCGGACTTGCGGGCCGGCGCCGGCTGGCTGGTGCCGCTGACCGCGGCGGCGTTGAAGGTCATCTCGCCGTCGCCGTCGGCGTCCGAATTCTCATCGGCCGCCGGCTTGGCCGCGGCACGGGCCGGGGCGGGCGCCGAAACGCGGGGAGAGGGCACGGAGGGCGGGACATCGGCGCCGCCGAGACCGCCGCCCATGAACGGGCGCAGTTCCGGGTCCCGCATAAGCTCCATCATGAAGGGCATGAAATCAGGGCGCTTTGCGTATTTGGTTATCAGGCCCTTCATCGCCGGGGATTTCTGCACCGCGGAGATCATGGCCATAGGGTTGCCGTTCTTCTGCTGAGCCCTGGCTTTGGCGTATACCGGGTCCTTGTCCAGTTCGGCCAGGAAATCCCGCATGATGGGGCGGTCGGAATATTTAGTCATCGCCGCCATGATGCGCTTGGCCTTGGCGGGGTCCATCCCCTTTGCCGCCGCCGCGGCAGACCCGCTCGCCGCCTGTTCTCCCCCCGCCTGCTCCTCTTCCCCGCCGCCAGGCATGGAGATAAGGGCCAGGCCGGAACCTGACGCAGCCTCGGAACTTACGTCCACGCGCAGCGGCGCCGTAACGCCGCGGCCTTCGGAAGCGGGACCGGAAGAGACCGGGCCGGCGCTCTGGGAGAAACTGTCCAGCACCTCTTTTGCCTGCATGATCCTGCGGTAGGCGAGGTAAGCGAAAATAAAAATAACGGCCAGCACGGAGCTGAAGCCGATCACCACGACTTTAAGCCATTTATTGCCGGAGCGGACCTTCTTAAGCTCGTCCTGCAGTTTCAATTCATCGACGGAAGGCGCTGGCTGCTGCGTCCCGGTATCGCTGCTGTTGTTTTCGTCCGGCATTGTTCCCCGCTTCCGGGCGCGAAGTCCGTGCCCTGGCACAGGCACAAGTTTGACACGACGCGCCGCAATTGATAAACTGGTATTCTACAAAATAAAAGCCGGTTTCAAAGCCGGCTTTTTGATGTAGAGCTTGCAGTTCAAGCCCTCTTCGTCTAGCGGTTAGGACGCTGCCCTTTCAAGGCAGAGATCACGGGTTCGAATCCCGTAGAGGGCGCCAATTTATGGAGTTGTGAAAATCAGGGGCAAAAAAATCCGCCCGAGCCCGCAACTCCCGCAGTTTCTCCGACGGAAAATTAAATTTTAATTTTATTTTCTGCCCGCCTAAAAGGAAGTTCGAACCGATTTTTCTCATTATTTGCAGATTATCGGCTGGACTTCCTGAAACCGCCGACTCTCCGACGACAATACAGAGCTCATAGAACCTTTTCAACGGTTCGTTCCGCGTACTCTCCTCCCGCGCAAAAGCTGCGAGTTTGTTTTCAATTTCCTTTTTTTCATCGACCAATTGGGCCTTCTTGTGGGTGTACTCGGGCCGCGTCAGGGAGCCTTGCAGTACCATATCCAGCAACTTGCCCAATTGGTCGTTAAGGATAACCAACTTATCTCGCAGATTTTGGGCGGCTTCTTCCCCGGCCTGGGCCGCCTTAGTTTTATCCTTTTTTATGTTATCAAGAGCATCGGCGGCCAGGGCCGGGGGTAAGGAAACTCCTTTCAAGATTTCCCGTACCTGGCGGTCGGCCTCCTCCTCGCGGGTATAGCGCGCGGGACAAGGGCTCTTCCGTTTGGTGCAGCGCAGATAGTTGTGGCCCTTTTGGGTCTCGGTGGTGATGAAGCACCCGCAATGTTCGCAGTGAAAAATGCCCCGGTAAACGTAAGGTTTGAACCCCCTCTGCTTAGGCTTACTCTTATTTTTAAGAAGCACCTGGCATTTTTCAAATACGTCCTTTGAGATTATGGGTTCGTGCTTGGCCTCGTAAACCTCGCCGTAGTAGCGCATAACGCCGTAATAGATAGGATTGCGGAGAAAGTAATGGCAGTTGCCAATGGACAGCGCCTTCTTTTGATTGCGCCCGACAAGCCCGGACGAGTTCAGGAACTGCCGGAGCTCTCGTATCGAGTAATTGCCGGTGGCGTACAGTTCAAAGGCTTTCTTGATAAGCGGCGCGCGCTCCTTGTCCACATAGATAGTGTGGTTTTCCTGGTTGTTAAGGTAGCCCATCGGCGCCCAGGAAGGCCAGATACCGTTGCGGAGTTTTTGGCGCAACCCTCGCTTTACGTTCTCCGAGAGATTGTCCACGTAATACTTGCTCTGCCCAAAAGCGATGGAGAGCATGAACTTTCCCTGCGGCGTGGGGTCGAACCAGAAGGTAGGGAACTTGAGCTTCGTGATCCTGCCGGTATCCACCAGGTAGATGATGCGCCCGCCGTCCACGGAGTTGCGGGCCAGCCGGTCCGGGTGCCAGGCCACTATGCCGTCGGCCGCGCCCTGCTCAAGCTTAGCCATCATCTCGTTAAAGACCTCGCGGCCCGGCTCTTTGGCGGTCTTGCTTTCCACGAATTCGCGGGCAATGGGCAGCCCCTCCTTATTGGCGTACTCGCGCAGCTCCACCAACTGCGCCTCTATGGACAGAACTTGCTTGTCCGCCTCGTCGGTGGATTTGCGCGCGTAAAGAAAGTACCGCATATTAGACTTCTCCATACCTTGCCTCCCCCGCTCTTAAGGCCGGTTTTGCCCAGCAGGGCGGAACCGGACTTAAGTGCGAATTCTTCAACTCCCCGCCGCGGGTAAGGCCGGCCAGGCGCAGCAGCGCTGGGCCGGCCGCACCGGCGGCCATAAGGAATTAAAATCGGTTCGGTAAACCGTTCCTCGGTTTACCAGCGCGTAAGCGCTGAACTTCCTCTTAGGCGGGCAGAAAATAAAATTAAAATTTAATTTTCCGTCGGAGAAACTGCGGGAGTTGCGGGCTCGGGCGGATTTTTTTGCCCCTGATTTTCACAAC
>MGUK01000040.1:308-8779 GCA_001799995.1 Elusimicrobia bacterium GWF2_62_30 | reverse complement strand
AGCGACACTTTCTTGTCCGGAGGATGAGCGAGGCACGGTGTGCCGAGCGCGGTTTGCGTTCCGGTCCCCCTGGCAGGCCTGCCGGCTTCGAGATGCCCAGTCGGGGCTGACCGGGATATGGGGGCTTCGGGTACGGGTCTCGCACACCGTGCTCGCCCTCATCACTCAGCCTCGGCGCTACGCAAGCCTCGGCTTCCGTGACGCCCCTCGTCCCCCATACCCCGGCCATCCCCTCCAGTTCTGACAGTTCCCAACTGCAGGCTTCTTTACATGGCCCGAACCACTTGCGCAGGGGGTCTATTTATATTTTAATGTTATCTATGTATCAGAAGCACTGGAACCTGAAGAAGCTGCCTTTTGAGAATACCCCGGATACGGAATTTTTCTTCGAGTCGGAAAAGCACGAAGAGGCTTTTTCGAGGCTGTCCTACGTGGTGGACGAGAAGAAGGCCTGCGCCGTGCTTACCGGCGCCTACGGCACCGGCAAGACGCTGATCCTGAAGGCGCTGGAGCGCCAGTTCAAGAAGAAAGGCTGCGTTTTTTCGTTCGTCACCAACCCGCGCCTGGACGACCTGGGCCTGCTCAAGACCATCCTTCATAATTTTACCGGCTATAACGTGCCCAAGCAGAAAGAGGACGTGCTGATGGGCATTGAGCGCTTCCTGCGCGAGACCATGCAGGACGGCAAGCACGTGGTGGTGGCCATAGACGAGGCGCAGTTGATCAACGACGAGAACGTCTTCGAGGAACTGCGCCTGCTGCTCAACTTCCAGACCGAAACGCGCTTCATGCTCACCCTTATCCTCAGCGGCCAGCCGGAATTGAAGGAAAAACTGGATTCCAACAAACAGTTCAGCCAGCGCATCACGCTCAGCTACCGCCTGACGCCGCTGGATTTCGAAGAGACGAAGAAATACGTGCTGCACAGGCTGGAAGTGGCCGGCGCCGAGGGGAGAGTTTTCGACGAGCGCGCCATCGAGCTGCTGTTCGAAAGGTCCGGCGGCATTCCCCGCTGGATAAACAATATCGCCAATATGAGCATGCTGGCCGCCTTCTCCAAAGGGGAGAAGGTCGTGACCGAGGCCCTGGTGGCCGAAGGCGTGGAGAGCAGCAGGCAGGTCTGAACTATGAAAATACTGGGCATAGGCGCGCACCCCGACGATCTGGAATTCGGCTGCGGCGGGACTTTTTACAAACTGGCGCAGCAGGGTCACAAGCTGAACATGCTGGTGATGACGCACGGCGCCGCCGGCGGGGACCCGAAACTGCGTATCGCCGAGCAGATGCGCTCGGCGGCCGCGCTGAAGGCGAAGCTTTATTGGGGCGGTTTCGAGGATACCGGCGTGGTGCTGACCCGGGAACTGATCCGCGCCGTGGAGACGCGCATCGAGGAAATTAAGCCCGATATCGTTTTCGTCAATCATACCCATGATACGCACCAGGACCACCGCAACGTCTCGCGCGCGGTGGAGACCGCGGCCCGCTACAGCAAGAACCTGCTGTTCTACGAAGTCCCCACCACGATGGAGTTCGAACCGGGGGTTTTCGTCGACATCGGCCCGGTGATAAGCAAGAAAGTTTCCCTGCTCAAATGCCACCGCTCGCAGGTCTACAAGACCCGCGTCAAGAATCTTTCCATCATTGAAAGCGCCAAGGCCGCGGCCATGTTCCGCGGCTACCAGGACCGGGTGAAGTACGCCGAAGGCTTCGTGGCCAGGCGCCTGCTGCTGGACTACCTGCTGGACTGTAAAAAATGATCAAAAGGCGCGGCGGTATTTTTTCTTTCGCCGTTCTCGCCGTCTTGCTGGTGCTGCTGCCGCCCGGCGGGTTCTCCGCCTGGACCTGGGTGGAGGGGATGCGCTGGTTCTATCTTTTCCTCATCTCCATGTCCGCCGTTTTCCTGCTGGCTCCGCTAAGCGGCTGGCTGGCCGTCAGGATAGGGGCCATGGACCTGCCCGACGCGAGAAAAGTGCATACCGTGCCGGTGCCCCGCATCGGCGGCGCGGCGGTATACCTTGCCTTCATGGCCGCCATGCTGCGCAACCAGCAGTTCTCCCGGGAAATTTACGGGATAATGATCGGCGGCACGATGATCTTCGTGCTCGGCTTCATGGACGACTGGAAAGGGCTTTCCGCCAGGACCAGGCTCTTCTGGCAGGTGGCGGCCGCGCTGGTGGTCACTTTCTTCGGCCTGCACATGAGCTTCCCGCTTAAAATGCCTTTCGGCCTGGCGCTCTCCACGCTGCTGTCGGTAATCTGGCTGGTGGGGATAGTGAACGCTTTCAACTTCATGGACGGTATAGACGGCCTCGCCTCCGCCATGGGAACCGTCTGCGCGCTGCTCTTCCTGGGTATCGGCTGGAATTCGGACCAGTACCCGCTCTCGTTCATCTCCGCCGCGCTGGCCGGGGCCTGCGCGGGTTTCCTGCGCATCAACTGGCGGCCCGCGCAGGTCTTCCTCGGCGATTCCGGCTCCACCTTCATCGGGTTCATCCTCGGCTGCCTGGCGCTGTACGGGAGCTGGGCCACCGACAGCCCGGCGGTGTCGTTCTCCACGCCGCTGCTCATCCTCGGCATCCCGATCTTCGATATCATCTATACCACCGTTTCGCGCTTGCGCAACGGCAGCGTGACCAGCCTCAGGGGCTGGCTTGAATATACGGGGAAGGACCATTTTCACCACCGGCTGATGAAGCTGGGGCTCACCGTCGAACAGACCGTGAGTTTCATCATGCTGCTCAATATCTGCCTCGGCCTCGGGGCCTGGACCATCCGCCACGCCGCGTCCACGCTGGGCACCTGGCTGCTGCTGACGCAGAGCGTGCTGATCTTCCTGATAGTGGTGGCGCTGATGCTGCTGGGCCGCGAGCTGACCGGGGACGAAGGAAAACAAATATGAAAAACACCGTGATAAAGAAATATTCCGTAAAAGAACTGAACGCGGAGCTGTTCACGCCGTTCACCATCTCCAGCGGCAGCCATAAGAGCATGACCAACGTGCTGTTCACCCTTGAAGCCGCCGGCGGCGTCAGGGGCTACGGCGAGGCCGCGATAGCCACGCATATCACCGGCGAGACGCGCGAAAAAACGATGAAAAGCCTGCGCCGCGCCGGGGAGCTCCTGGCCGGCCTGGACGCCGCCAATTACCTGGCCGCGCTGTGCAAACTGGAAGGCGCGTTGGACGGCAACCGGGCCGCGCTGGCCGCCGCCCAGATGGCCGTGCTGGACCTGGTCTGCCGGCTGCAGGGCGTGTCCCTCTGGAAATTCTTCGGCGGGCGCGCTCCCAGCCTCAAGACGGACGTCACGGTGGTGATAGGCGACGCCGCCACGGCGCTGGCGTTCACCGCGAAGATGCGCAAGCAGGGCTTCAAGATCTTCAAAGTGAAGACCGGCGCGGACATGGACGAGGATTACAGGCGGCTCGCCGCCGTGAAGAAGGCCGCCCCGGGCTGCGCCATTTACCTCGACGCCAATTGCGCCTGCACGGCCAAAGGCGCGGAGGCGTTCATAAAGAAGCTCGCGGGTATGGGCATACACCCCGCCGTGCTTGAACAGCCGGTGAAAAAGGACGATATCGACGGCCTCGCCTACCTTTCGCGCAAGCTGCCCATGCCGGTCTGCGCCGACGAGTCGGCCTACTCGCTGGACGACGTATACCGGCTCATACAGAAGAACGCGGTCAACGCCGTGAACATAAAGCTGACCAAGCTCGGCTTCCTGCGCGCCCGCGAGGTGTGGGCGCTGGCCCGCGCTAAAGGCATAAAACTGATGATGGGCCAAATGGTGGAAAGCGAGCTGGCCTCCTGCGCCGCCGCCGCTTTCGCCGGCGGGCTGGGTGGTTTCGATTTCATCGACATCGATACGCCGTTCTTCATCAAGGACAGCGGGCTCAAGGGCTACTCGTTCCTGTCGAAAGACGGGGTTTATTCTTTGGACCGGGCAAAAGCCGGGATAGGCGTGGAGCCGCGCGGGGCAAAATGCTGAAGAACGCCGCCCTGCTGTCGCTGCTCCTGGCCGGCGCCGCCGTTACGGCGGCGGCACAGAACCTGCCGGGACTGGAGGACCTGCCGGAGCCCACGCGCTATCTCGCGGGCTACGTCTCCGGAGGCGGCGGCCTTTCCCTGCCTTTCGGCGGCCACTGGGGCGACACCGAGGCGGGCTTTAAGCCGTCGCCGGTGCTGGCCCTCTCCGCGTCGAAGCGGGTGGACGAGCTGCTCAGCTGGGGGCTGGAAACCTCCTATGCCTGGAATTACAAGTACCGGGTGCAAAGCGGCCTGGACCTGCGGATGTTCTCTCTTACCCCTTTCGTCAAGGCCACCTTCCCGGAGGGGAACCTCTTATATTACGGCGTGCTGGGCGCCGGCGTCTACCAGTGGAGCCAGCCCGCTTTCTCCGCCGGCGGCACGCGCTATTCCTCCGATTCCGGCTCAAGCCTGGGCCTGAACCTGGGCGGCGGGGTCTCGTATCCTTTCTGGCTGGGGCTGCGGGCCGCGCTGGACCTGCGCTGGCACCACGTGTTCAACATGAAAGGCTCCAATCTCGACATGGCCTCGGCGGATAATTTCAACATAATGCTGGTTATCTCTTCGGGCATCTGGAAGAACCGCGCTAAATAAAGGCGCGGCTCCCGCGGCGCCGGCAGGGGGAAAAATGAAGATAATACTGTTGCTGCTCGCTTTTGCCAGGCCCGCCTGCGCGGCCGAACTGACCGCGAAAGCGGCGTCAGAGCTTTTCGAAAAGGGCGAGTACCAGGCGGCCCTGGACTACTATTCCAAAACGGCCTCCCTCACCGGCGAGGAAGGGCTGAAGGGCGTCTACCGCGCCGCCGAATGCGAGGCGCTGCTTTTCCGCTACGCCGAAGCCGCCACGCGCCTCGGCGAGGTCAAGCTGCCGGGGGATCCCCTCTGGCGCGCCAGGCTGCTGCTGCTCCGTGCCGAGACCGGCCGGGAGTTCCTCAAGCAGTACGGGTATTCGCTCCCGTCGGATATCCAGCAGGGGACCAAAGACCTGACCAAGCTTACGTCCGCGCAGTGGCGGTCGCGTATCGGCGCGGATTATGACGCGCTTTGGGACATGCGGGGCGAACTGCTGAAACGGAAACTCGGGAACGAGGGCTACTTCATCGATATAGCCAAAGCCAATCTCGAATACGCGCCTACGCTCTGGGATTTTGTCGTTACCCGCTGGACCGGTTATCTTACCGAAGAAGCGGGCGGGGAGTCCGCCCCGTTCTCCGCCGGCAAGCTGCTGGCCGAAAATTATAAAGCCGATTTCTCCCCGTCGCTGCCGCCGGCCGAAAAGGCCGCCGCCATCCTGGAGATAACCGCTTCCATGCCGGCGCAGGGCAGGGAGACGGCGGCAGGCATGATGCGGATACAGAGGCTGCTGCTGCCGCTGAACGAACCGGGCCTGTACACCGGGACGGACAGCGGCAAGGCCGCCGCCGCGGTGGTGGAAGTTCTGAAGAAATGGAAAGACAATCTTCCTTCCACGCTGGCCAGGGCGCAGGCCGCCTACGAGGCGGGAAAAATCTCCGCCAATAATTCCTGGAACAAGCAGGGCGTGGAGTTTTGCGCCGCGGCCATGGAACTGGCGCCTAGGTCCCGGCCGGCCTCCGACTGCGAAAAGATAAAGGCGCGCATCGAGCTGCCCGAGCTGCAGCTTTCCGCCAAGCCGGTGCCGCCGCCCGGCAAGGGCCTGGTCAGCGTTACGGCGCGCAATATCCCGGCGGTGTATTTCAGGCTTTACCGTACTTCGCCGGGAGAACTGCAGTCCTTGTACCGCCGGGACAGGGGCGGCTTCGACAGCCTCCGCACTCTTAATCAGGACGAGGCGGCAGGGTTCCTGGACCGGAAAGCCGACGTCACCTGGAAGACGGAGATTGACTACCCGGCCCCGTACCAGTTCAAGACCAAAGAAATACTCCCGCCCCCGCTGAAAAAGGGACTTTATGTCCTGGCCGCCTGCGGCGACCCCGCTTTTTCCGCCGGAGCTTCCCTTATCAAGGCCGCGATAGTCAACGTTACCGACATTTTCCTGCTGGGGACGGCCGGCATCAGGGGCGACCCGGAAGACTTCCTCTTTACGGCCGCGGAGGCCGCCAGGCCGCGTTCGGAGCGGCCGGAGCTGTTCCATTTTTACGCCGTTAACGCGCTGAGCGGCCTGCCGCTGGGCGACGCGCCTATCGAGGTGTTCCACGGGCGCGGCTATTCCGTGCTGGATAAGGTTTTGCTCCGGTCCGACGCCGACGGCCGAGCGGTCCTGGCCGAGCCGGTACAGGTGGCTTACGGCAATTACCAGCATTTCCAGGCGGACCCGCTGCTTTCCTCCGGCGGCGCTTACGCCCTGTGGAGCAATGCCCAGAGCTCCGGTTTCAGCGTCCCCGCGCCGATCGAGATCAGGCTGGAAAGCGACCGCCCCGTCTACAGGCCGGGACAGAAGGTGAGCTTTAAAGCCACCGTGCTTTCCCGCGTCCCCAGGGGCTTCCGGGTCTATTCGGGCGCGGTGAAGCTGAAGGTGACGGCGCGCGACGCCAACTGGCAGGAGTTCTACAGTAAGGAGTTCCCGGTGAGCCCCATGGGCAGCGTTTCCGGCTCGTTCGAGATCCCGGCCGGGCGCATGCTGGGCAGCTACCAGCTTACCGGCGCCCTGCGGGAATACGGCGTGAACTTCAGCGGCGAACAGCGCTTCCAGGTGGAGGAATACAAGCGCCCCGAATTCGAGGTCTCGATGAAAGAGGCCTCGGACGCTTTCCGCTACGGCCAGAAGGCCAGGGTGGAAGGCTCCGTGAAATATTATTTCGGCTCGCCCGTGCCCGACGCCGAGGTTAAATACCGCATCACCCGGGCCAGGTATGTGCCCTGGTACGCCTGGTGGTGGAGCTGGTTCTACGCGCCGTCCGGCAGCGCCGAATTCGCCTCCGGCGCCGCCCGCACCGACGCCGAGGGGAAATTCTTCGTGGAGTTCACGCCCAAACCGGAGGAGGGCAGCTATGCCCGGTACCCGGCCTCGTTCAACGTGGAGGTGGAGGCGCGCGACGCCGGCGGCCGCACCATAACGGATGCCCGCTCCTACTACGCCGGCTCCAAGGCTTATAATTTCGACATCACTCCCGACGCCGGTTTCTTTACTTCCGACAAAAAGGCCGGCTTCCAGGCGCGGCTGATGAACCTTAACGGGGCGCAGATGTCCGGCGGCGGGACTTATTCCCTGGCGCGCCTGGAGAAGATCCCCGACTTGCCGCGCGGCGCCTCCTGGTGGGGCGGGCAGTTCGGCGGCAATCCTTCCCTGGAGCAGGCCTTCGGCGCGGTCCCCGACGGCGCCGAGGTGGACAGCGGCTCCCTGGATTTTTCCGCGGCCAAGCCGACGTCGGTAAAGCTAAAGGCGCTGCCCGCCGGCGTGTACCGCCTGCGCCTCAGCGCGAAGGACCCGTGGGGCGGGGAATCCGGCTCCGACATAATAATAGTGTCCGCCGATCCCGACGGAAAGAACCCGGCCGTAAAGCTGCCGCCGGTGGCCCTCTTCGAGCATGCCTCCTATCAGCCCGGCGAGACCGCCAGGGTACTGGTGGGCGCGGGCCAGCTCAAAGGGGTGAAATACGCCGAGGTGCTGGCCTCCAACTTCATCCTGGCCAAGCAGCTGCTGCGCGGCGGCGGGGTTTCGGTGCTCTCCTTAAAGGTGGAGGACGCCCACCGGGGCGGCTTCGCCGTAAGGTGGTTCGGGGCAGGGGACTTCAATATCTATTCCGCCATGGGAAAGGCCTCGGTGCCAAGGAAGGACAGGGAGCTGGACATTTCCCTGCCGCATCCGGCGGCCCTGGAGCCCGGCCAGAAGGTAAATTGGACGCTTAAAGCCTCCGATAAGGCCGGCAGGCCGGTGGAAGGTGAAGGCACGGTGCGCGTCTTCGACCGTTCCCTGGAGTATTACGTCTCCGGTGCGGATTCCTGGCTGGCCAGGCTCTATCCCGAGCGCCTCAGCAATTCCAGCGGCATCGGTTCCGTTTATAACGCTTATTTTACCGACCTGCCGGTGAAGGACGGGCTGGTCAGCCGCATGTTCTCGCTCTTCGATAAGGAACTGGACGAGGAAAAGCTGCCGTCCCTGAGGATAAATTCTTCGCGCGGCGGGCGCCGGCGCTTCTTTGCCCGCGGCCTGGCGCAGAGCATGGCCTTCGAGTCGGAAGGTTTCGCGGATTCGGCGGAAATGAAGTCCGAAGGCGCGAACCTGGCGGCGGCCGCGCCTTCCGCCATGGTGGCCGGAGCGAGGAGCTCGGCCAAATCGGCTAAATTCGACGGGGAGTCATCGGAAAGAAAGGACAAGGCGGCGTCCCAGGCGCCCGTCGCGGTCAGGAAGGATTTCTCCGAAACCGCCTACTTCAACCCGCAGCTGAAGATCAGCCGCGGGCAGGGGCCGTTCACCTTCCGCATCCCGGAAAGGCTCACCTCCTGGAAGGTGGACGCCGCCGTCCTAAC
>MGUK01000040.1:0-238 GCA_001799995.1 Elusimicrobia bacterium GWF2_62_30 | reverse complement strand
CTCGGAACTCACCGCCGTGCTGAGCAGCCAGGCCCAGAACGAGCTTTCCGGCGAAGTCACTCTGGAGATAACCCTGGACGGCAAGGACGCCGCCGGCGCGTTCTTCCTTACGGGGCCCGTGAAGAGCTTTACGCTGAATCCCGGTGGCAGCGTGCCGCTGCGCTGGCCCGTGACCGCGCCGCGCGGCACGGCCGCGTACAAGGTGCGCGTGATAGCGCGCGCCGCGCAGCTCTCCGAC
>MGUK01000039.1:109967-117540 GCA_001799995.1 Elusimicrobia bacterium GWF2_62_30 | reverse complement strand
AGGTGGACGTCGCTGGCCCGTTCCTTGACCGCGTGTTCGAGGATCAGGTCGCTGAGCTTGATGGCTAGGTCGATGCCGGGAGTCCGGCCTTTTACCTGGACTAGTTCGTTATAGCCGTCTTCGAGGGTTCCGGATACCAGCCCGGGCTCCGCCGGCTGGTTCGGCTGCTGCGGCTGCCCTTCCTCTTTGTTTCCCCAGAATGCCATTGTTGTCTCCTGCGCTC
Organism: Elusimicrobia bacterium GWF2_62_30; assembly: GCA_001799995.1. Lineage (GTDB taxonomy): Bacteria > Elusimicrobiota > Elusimicrobia > Elusimicrobiales > UBA9959 > UBA9959. Next base: position 117,317 of record MGUK01000039.1, on the reverse strand, counting down.
CGAAATTAACTGGTCGCGGGCTGTGCCTGCTTCCGCGATATTGTACTACTTATTTATATTCGACCTTCAGCACGGTAAGGCGCTTCTCCCCGCTGGGCAGTTTTACCGCCACGGTCTTGCCGGCGGTGGAGCCCAGGAGGCCCTGGGCCAGGGGAGAGCTGACCGAGATCCTCCCCGCACCCGGGTCCGCTTCGTCCGAGCTCGAAAAAGTGTAGATGAGGGTGGCGGAGGTGCCTTCGTCGCGCATCGTCACGGTCGCGCCGAGGCGCACCTGGTCGCGGTTCACCTGCATATCGTCGACTATTTTCGCGGAGCGCAGGTTGAGCTCTATCTCGTTGATGCGCTTCATCACAAGGGACTGTTTCTCTTTGCCGTAGATATAGCCGGCGTTCTCTTTGAGGTCGCCCTGCTCGCGGGCTTCGTTTATCTCGGCGGAAAGGTCGTTCTTCTCGCGGTTTAGCTTCGCCAGTTCTTCTTTCAGTTTTTCGTAGCCGTCTTTTGTAAGGTAAATATCAGCCATTGTTCCCCCGGCCGCCTGTTCCCCGGAGACGGGGACGCGGTGCTTCGTCGCTGGATGTTGTTTCCCCCCGGGCCGCCGCCGGCGCGGTGCGCGGGCGAAAAAGCCAGGCAAACAAAATTAGAATGGCACCGGGAGGAATCGAACCTCCGACCTAGCGCTTATGAAACGCCCGCTCTTACCATCTGAGCTACGGTGCCATAAAATCGTTGGCGGGCCGGTTTCATCACCGGAGGCGAGAGCCTTCGGGTGAATTCCAAGTATATCAAAATGTTCATTGTAAAGACAAATTTTGTTTCCTATAATTTTAACGGGCAACAACCCGCAAATCTGCGTCAAAAGGGGACCCGATGTCAAACGAAAAGGTATCCAAAGAAGAGCTTCTGAAAAAGGCCAACAAGCCCGCGGAAGACGCGATGAAACTGCACCCTTTCTATAAAGGCAAGATCGAAGTCCTGCCCAAATGCTGCATCCGGAATGTCGACGATTTCGCCATCTGGTACACCCCCGGCGTGGCCTCGGCCTGCATGGATATAAAGGCGCACCCGGAGAAGGTTTACGAACACACCAACAAGGGCAACATGGTGGCCGTGGTCTCGGACGGCACCCGCGTGCTGGGGCTTGGGGATATCGGTCCCGAGGCCGGCCTGCCCGTCATGGAGGGCAAGGGCCTGCTGTTCAAATACCTGGGCGGCGTGGACGCCTTCCCCATCTGCCTGGCCACCAAGGACCCGAAGGAGATCATAAGGACCGTGCAGCTCCTCGCCCCCTCCTTCGGCGGCATCAACCTGGAAGATATAGCGCAGCCGAAATGTTTCGATATCCTCGACGAGCTGCGCAAGACCATGGACATCCCGGTCTGGCATGACGACCAGCAGGGCACGGCCACGGTGTGCCTTGCAGGGCTCATCAACGCGCTGAAGATAGTGAAGAAGAATATTCAGGACGTTAAGATCGTGCTGTTCGGCGCGGGTGCTGCCAATATCCGCATCGGCACCCTTTACATGCATTACGGCGCCAAGCCCGAGAACCTTATTTATGTGGATTCGAAGGGCACGCTGCACAAGGGCCGCACTGACCTTAAAGAGCACCGCGAGAAATGGCATATGTGCGAGATCACCAACGGCAGGCAGCTGGTCGGCAAGATCTCGGACGCGCTCGCGGGCGCGGACGTGCTGAGCGCCGCCTCCACCCCCGGCCCGGACGTGATCAAGAAAGAATGGGTGGCCAAAATGAACAAGGACGCGATCGTGTTCGTTACCGCCAACCCCATCCCCGAGATGTGGCCGTGGGACGCCAAGGAGGCCGGCGCGCGCGTAGTCGCCACCGGCCGCTCCGACTTCCCCAACCAGGTCAACAACTCGCTCGGCTTCCCCGGCATCTTCCGCGGCGCGCTTGACGTACAGGCCCGCACCATCACCAACGAGATGTGCGTGGCGGCGGCCGAGGCGCTCGCCGGTTATGCCGTTAAGACCGGCAAGATGGGCGAAGATTACCTGCTGCCGCACATGGACGAACCGGAAGTGTTCATCGAAGAGGCGGTGGCGGTGGGCCTGAAGGCCATCGAACAGGGCGTAGCCCGCCGGACGATGACCGCGGCCGAGCTGCGCAAGAACGCCGAGTTCCTCATCAGGCGGTCCATCAGGGACGTCGAGGTCCGCCAGAAGGAAGGAATAGTCCAGCTGCCGTAGCGCGGGCGGCTCCGGAGGATCCCGGGCGTATTCCGCCCGGGATCTTATTTGCGGGATAACAAGGCGCCCTTTTTTGTATTATAGTTCCAGTGCCGCGGCAGGCCCCGTTTTGCAGCCAGGTGCGGCGGCCCGCCCGGGAAGGATCTTATGAGAGTTATCGTGGTGGACGACAACAGCATGATGCGTGAAGTGCTGTGCATGTACCTCGCGCAGCTCAAGCACGAAGTGGTGGCCGAGGCCGGCAACGGCGCGGACGCGATCAAGGCTTTCGGGGAAAAACGGCCGGACCTGGTGCTGTTGGACCTGGTCATGCCGGGAGTAACCGGGATGGAAGTCCTGGAAAGCATCCGCAAGACGGATCCCGCCGCGAAGGTCATAATAGCTACCGCGGTAGAGCAGGAGACGATCGAGGCGGACCTGCTGCGCAAGGGCGCGGCCGCTATCCTGCATAAACCTTTTTCCAGCGACGAGCTCCAGGAGGCTTTGAAGCGGCTTCTCTGAGGCCGGAGATTATGAGCACAGGAGACAACGTAACACTGACCAGGCTGCTGTCGTTGAGCCTCGAGCGCTGCCTGGCGAAGCTTTCCAAGATCTCGGCCGGGACCTGGCAGCTGACAGGAGTGTCCTCTTCCCGCGGCACCTTAGGGACCGCGGTCGGCCAGTTCGCTTTTAACGGCGGCGAAGCCGCCGCTATCTACGTCGAGATGCGGGCGGCTGCGCCCTTCCTTTCGTTCATGCTCTTTCATCCCGAGGACATGGACTGCATCTCCAAGTGTTTCATGGGCTATTCTTTCCCGCGCGGGAGCAGCATTTCACAGGCCGAGGAGGTTATGCTGCAGGAACTGGGCAACATCATCCTCAACGCGCTGAACAATTCCGTGATGAACGCGCTCAGGCGCAGTTTCCTGCCGTCGGTGCCGGGCTACGCCGCGGGCGGCAGCCAGGCCATTGTCGAGGGCCTCGGGGCCGTCTCGGACCTTAATAAAAACTACAGGACGGTAAGCGCTTCGCTGGCTATGCGCAGCGGCGAGCTTTCCAGCTCCTGCAATTTATTCCTGCTGCTTCCCGAAGAGTTCGCGGCCGAACTGGAAGGGCTGGTCAGGTAATCCTTCCGCCGCGCGACGCCTTTCGAAATGAAAAACCCGGGAACTCCCCGGGTTTTTTCTTCGCCTTTGCGGCTGTTGCTGCAGGTCAGCCGCGCGCGGCGCGGTAGCGGCGTATCAACGCGTTGGTCGAGGCGTCATGCTTCAGGTCCGGGGCCGCGGCGGCCTCGAGTTCGGGCGCGATGCGGCCCGCCAGGACCTTTCCCAGTTCCACCCCCCACTGGTCGAAAGGCCCTATCTGCCAGATAACTCCCTGCGTGAAAACCGAGTGTTCATAGAGCGCTACCAGCTTTCCCAGCGCGGCCGGGGTAAGTTCTTCCAGCAGCATGGTCGTGGACGGGCGGTTCCCCTCGAAAGTCTTGTGCGGTATCAGCCAGTCCTTTACGCCTTCCTTCTTCAATTCTTCCGCGGTTTTCCCGAAAGCCAGCGCTTGCGCCTGGGCGAAGACGTTGGCCATCAGCAGGTCGTGGTGGCGGCCCAGCTTGTGCGCGGGGCTGGAGAAGGCCAGGAAATCGCAGGGGATGAGCTTCGTGCCCTGGTGTATCAACTGGTAGAAGGAATGCTGTCCGTTGGTGCCGGGCTCGCCCCAGTAGACCTGGCTGGTCTGGTAATCCACGGCGCGGCCGTCGAGGGTCACGCGTTTGCCGTTGCTCTCCATCGTCATCTGCTGCAGGTAGGCCGGGAAGCGTTTGAGGTACTGCTCGTAGGGCAGCACGGCGATGCTGGCCGCGCCTAGGAAGTTGTTGTTCCAGACGCCCAAAAGGCCCATCAGCGCGGGCAGGTTACCGGCGAAAGGCGCGGCGCGGTAATGCTCGTCCATCTCGTGCGCGCCGGCGAGCATCTTGCGGAAGTTGTCCGGGCCGATAGCGATCATCGTCGAGAGCCCGATAGCGGAGAACATGGAGTAGCGGCCCCCCACCCAGTCCCAGAACCCGAACATGTTGGCGGTGTCTATGCCGAATTCCGAAACCTTCGCGGCATTCGTCGAGAGGGCTACGAAATGCCTGGCAATGGCGGCTTTGTCCTTGAGGGCGGCCAGCGTCCAGTCCCGGGCGGTGGCGGCGTTGGTCATGGTCTCCTGCGTGGTGAAGGTCTTGGAGGCGACGATGAAGAGCGTCTCTGCGGGATCGAGATCCGCCACGGCTTCCGCGAAGTCGGTCCCATCGATGTTGGAGACGAAGCGGAAAGTGAGACCGCGCTGTGAATAGTTCTTGAGCGCCTCGTAGGCCATGACGGGGCCCAGGTCGGAGCCGCCGATGCCTATGTTCACGATGTTCTTTATGGCCTTGCCGGTATGGCCTTTCCACTGCCCTGCGCGGACCTTGTCGGCGAAGCCTTCCATCTTTTCGAGCACTTCGTGCACCAGCGGTATGACGTTCTCGCCCCCTGCCATGACCTTGGCGGTCCTGGGGGCGCGCAGGGCGGTGTGCAGCACGGCGCGTCCTTCGGTTATATTTATCTTCTCGCCCGTGAACATCCCCTCGATGGCTTTGCGCAGCCCCGAGGCCTCGGCCAGGTCCGCCAGGAGCTTTATGGTCTCCGTGGTTAGGCGCTGTTTGGAATAGTCGAAGTAAATGCCCAGCGCGTCCACCGCCAGGGTCTCCGCCCGCTTCGGGTCCGCCGCGAACAGCTCCCGCAAATGTGTGTTCTTTATCGCAGCATAGTGCGCCTCAAGCGCCTTCCACTCCTTCATCTCTTTCAGCGGTATTTTATTTTCAGCCATAAATTCTCCCCGGTTCGCTGTATTGGAATCTTTTTCACTGCATAGGGTCGGAGGAGTGGCCGGGGTATGGGTTCGGCGGGCCGTCTCGCAGGCCGAGGCTTGCGTAGCGCCGAGGCCGAGAGGGAGCGCGGCCACGGTGTGGCCGATAGCGTGCCCGACGGGCCCATACCCCTGCCGCTCCGACCGGATATCGCGGCTAGGTGAAATAATCTTAGAGAACGTTACTTGTTCAGCGCCTTTCTAAATTCTTTGGTCAGGGCGGGGACCAGCTCGTTGACGTCGCCCACTATGCCGTAGGTGGCCACCTTGAAGATAGGGGCGTCGGGATCCTTGTTGATGGCCACTATTATCTTCGACGACTGCATCCCTATCAGGTGCTGGATCTGGCCCGAGATGCCGCAGGCTATATAGAGCTTGGGACACACGGTCTTGCCGGTCTGGCCCACCTGGTGGGAATAGGGGATCCAGTCCGCGTCCACCGCGCTGCGCGAAGCGCCGACGGCGCCGCCCAGGACTTTGGCGAGCTCTTCCAATAGGGCAAAATTCTCTTTGCTGCCCAGGCCGCGGCCGCCGGCCACGATGATGTCCGCCTCCGAGAGGTTCACCGTGGCGGTAACTTCCGCCACCACCTCGACGAGCCTGGTGCGCGAAGCAAAAACCTCTTCGGGGAAAGCCTTGCTGACTATCTCGGCCTTGCGGCCCGGCGTCAGCGGGGCTTCTTTCATCACCTTGTGCCGTACCGTGGCCATCTGCGGCCTGTGGCCGGGAGCGATGATGGTAGCCATGATGTTGCCGCCGAAGGCGGGGCGGGTCTGCAGCAACAGGCGTTCTTTTGTATCGATGTCGAGGCCCGTGCAGTCCGCGGTAAGGCCGGCGCTGGTTTTGATGGCTACGCGCGAGATCAGGCTGCGGCCGATGGTCGAGGCGCCGCAGAGGATGATCTCGGGTTTGAATTCTTCCACGAGCTTCACCATGACCGAGGTATACGGGTCGTCCTGGTAGGCCTTAAGCGCGGGATGGTCCCCCAGGTAGACTTTATCCGCGCCGCGCTCCCCCAGTATTTCGGCGGCGTCTTCCATGCCGCTGCCCAGCAGCACCGCGCAGAGTTTTACGCCGAGCTTATCGGCCAGTTTGCGGCCTTCGCCCAGCAGTTCGAAGGAGATGGACTGGATGACGCCCTGCTTCTGCTCGCAGAAAACCCAGACGTCCTTGTAGGCCGAGAGGTCCTTTTTAGGCCCGGCGGCCTTTTCCATTTCGATGGCGGAGAATTTGCAGGCGGCCGCGCAGGCGCCGCAGAGGGTGCACTTGGTCATGTCGATGACGGCTTTCCGGTCGGCCATATGGATGGCGCCGAACGGACAGGCTTTTACGCAGAGCGTGCAGCCGGTGCATTTATCGAGGAGGATCTTTATGGAAGCCATCTCAGACGACCTCCCCTTTCAGCAGTTCTGCCAGTTCTTTGGCCACTTCGGAGGAGGAACCGGAGATCATCTCTCCCCCCTTGCGCGGCTCCGGGGTGAAGATCTTCACCACGCGGGTAGGCGAGCCGTCGAGGCCGAGCAGGGAGGGCTCGGCGTCCAGGTCGGCCGCGGTCCACTTGGTTATCTTGGCGGCTTTGGCGCGCATCATGCCCTTGAGCGAAGGCATGCGCGGGGTGTTGATCTCCTTGACGACGGTGAAGAGGCAGGGCAGCGGGGTTTCCACCACGTCGTAGCCTTCTTCCGTCATGCGCTCCACAATGGCGAGTTTGTCGTTGATCTCGGAGATCTTCTTTACGTAGGTGACCTGCGGTATGTCGAGGTGGGCGGAGATGCCGGGGCCCACCTGGGCGGTGTCCCCGTCGGAAGCCTGCTTGCCGCAAAGGATGACGTCGAAGTCTTCCAGTTTCTTAATGGCGCAGGCCAGGGTGTAGCTGGTGGCCCAAGTGTCGGAGCCGGCGAACTTGCGGTCGCTGACCAACACGGCTTCGTCGCAGCCGAGGCCGATGGCTTCTTTGAGGGCGTTCTCGGCCTGGGGCGGGCCCATGGTGAGGACGGTCACCTTACCGCCGAGGCGCTCTTTGAGGCGGACGGCCTCTTCGATGGCGTAGGCGTCGAAGGGGTTGATGACGCTTTCCACGCCGTCGCGTATCAGCGTGTTGGTGACGGGGTCTATCCTGACGTCGGTGGTGTTGGGTACCTGTTTAATGCAGACTATAATATTCATTTTTCTTCTTCCACTCTTTTTAGCTGAAGTAGTTGCGTTCGCGTAACTGCGTAACGACGGGGGTATGGGTTCGGCGGGTGCTCGCGCAGGGCGAGGCTTGCGTAGCGCCGA
>MGUK01000039.1:0-109874 GCA_001799995.1 Elusimicrobia bacterium GWF2_62_30 | reverse complement strand
CCCGCCGGGCCCATACCCCCGCCGTTGCGCCCTAAAAGAACCTACTTCTTCAGCGTCTCCTTTATCATGTTGGCGGCTATCACGTTGCGCTGGATCTGGTTGGTGCCTTCGTAGATCTGGGTTATCTTGGCGTCGCGCATGAACTTCTCCGCCGGGTAGTCGCGCATATAGCCGTAGCCGCCCATGATCTGCACCGCGTCGACGGCCACCTTCATCGCCACGTCGCTGGCGAAAAGCTTGGCCATGGCGGATTCCTTGGACATGGACTTTACGCCCGCGTCGGCCATGCGCGCCACCGAGTAGGCCAGCGCCCGGGCGGCCTCTATCTGGGTGCCCATGTCGGCCAGCATGTGCTGCACGGCCTGGAAACTGGAGATCGGAACCCCGAACTGCACGCGGGTGCGGGAATAGTCCAGCGCGCAGTCCAGCGCGCCCTGGCCGATGCCGACGGCCTGCGCGGCCACGCCGGGGCGTGAGGTGTCGAGCGTTTTCATGGCCACGATGAAGCCCATGCCTTCGCGGGAGATCAGGTTGGCCGCGGGTACCTCGCAGTCGGTGAAGATCACTTCGCGCGTGGCGCTGGCGCGGATGCCCATCTTCTTTTCCTTCTTGCCGAATTCCATGCCCTTGGTTCCCTTCTCCACGATGAAGGCGCTGGCGCCGCGGATGCCCTTGGCTTTATCGGTTATGGCGATAACGGTGTAGATCTCGGCTTCTCCGGCGTTGGTTATCCACTGCTTGGTGCCGTTGAGGATGTACTTGTCCCCTTCTTTGCGGGCGGTGGTCTTTATCGCGCCGGCGTCGGAGCCGGCCTCGGCCTCCGTCAGGCAGAAAGCCGCCAGGCGCTTGCCTTTGGCTATGTCGGGGAGATATTTCTTTTTCTGCTCTTCGGAGCCGTGCTGCAGGATGGGGAGCGTGCCCAGGCCGGTGCCGGCGTAGCCCAGGGCTATGCCGCCGCAGGCGCGCGACAGCTCTTCCGTTACCAGGCACATATCCAGGATGCCGCCGCCCAGGCCGCCGTACTGCTCCGGGATATAGACGCCGAAAAGGTCGCTTTCGGCCAGGATCTTCATTATCGGCCAGGCGAATTCTTCGGTTTCGTCGTAATGCGCCGCCACGGGTTTTATCTTTTCCTGCGCTATCTTGCGGGCCAGGTCGCGTATCATCGCCTGCGTATCGGTGAGCATGTAATCCATATAATGAACTCCTTGCAAAAGTTGTTTTCCGGCGCGGCCGTATGCCTATGATACCAAAAAGTCCGTCGGGGGCGCAGGCTACCGGCAGTATTTCTGCGTTACGTTCTTGATGGACTTGTCGGGCGTGCGGTTGCCTTCCATGATGGCCGGGTAGGTAAGGTCTTCCATCATTTTCAGGTCTTCGATGACCAGCCGGTGTTTAAAAAAAAGCGCCCGGGGATCCCGCGCAGCGGCTCCCTGGCAGATCAGGGCGGGGTCGGCGTCGGCCGTTTCCATCGCCACATGCTCCGCGTAACCGTCCGTCTGCCATTCTTTAAGCGTGAAGTATTTCAGGGGGCCGAGCTTGTTGCGCAGCTGGGCCTTTACGGCCTCATGCGCTATGACATGCTCCAGCACGCGGGTCCTTGAGGGGTCGGCCGGGTCAAGGGCCTGGTTCTTCTGCATGTCCGCCAGGGCGACGAAGATCTTGCCGCTGAGCGGGTGCATGCAGGCGAAGGTTTTGCCGCAAAAGGGGGCCAGCAGCGCGTACTTGCCGTAGCCGGAGCCCAGGTAGACCTCGAAAGTCTGCCCGGCGTCGGCGAATTCGTCGGCGAACACCTTGTCCCGCACCCTTCCCAGCAGGTCGGCGGAGGACATATCGATAGGCTCCCGGGAATATACGACCATGTTCCTGGCGTTGAGGGTATTGGCGAAGAATACGGACGGGTACACCGTCAGTCCGGCAAAAACGCCTGCAATCAGCAGGAAACCGATAAGAACCATGCGTCCAGTTGTCACGTCCCCTCCTTAGTGCCGCAGAAAGCGGCGTCCCGGCCGAAAATGCGCCGGCAGGAACGGGGTTCCGGCCGGTTAATGGATATTATAGCCAACTTGCGTTATCAACTGGAACGCATTTTTTATATTATATTTAAGACAAAATTAGTTAACATGCCCTTGCTAAACTATCTGCAGATGCCGGGCAGCGCCCCGGACCGGTTCCAGAGGATATTAATATGGATGTGATGACGATCATTGGCTTTCTGCTCGGAGGGGTTGTGATGACCTGGGGCGTTTATGCCTCGGGCATCAGCGACAAGCTGCTGAATATGCACGGCATAGTGCTGGTCGTGGGCGGAACGCTGGCCGCAACCATCGTCAATACTTCGCTGCGCCGCTTCATTTCCGGAGTCAGGGCTTTCGGCGCTATCTTTGCAACGCCGCGCACCCCGACGGCGGAGGAAGTGGTGAAGCTGATCCTGCAGATGGCCGACACGGCCCAGCGGCAGGGCGGCATCCTGGCCCTTTCCAACCCCGATCCCGTCTTCGCCGGCGGCTTTCTCAAACGCGCGGTCAGCGTGGCCATGATAAGCGCGCAGTCGCGCGAGACGCGCGACATGCTGGAAGAGGAGATCCGCCGCCGCCGCCTGGACTTCCAGGAGGACGCCAACTTCTACCGCACCATGGGCGTGCTGTCGCCGATGTTCGGGCTGATCGGAACGCTTTTCGGCATCATCCAGACCCTGAGCAACATCTCGGACCCGGCCATGATCGGCAGGTCCATGGCCGTGGCCATCAGCTCGGCCCTCTTCGGGATCGGGCTTTCCAACATGCTTTTCGTGCCGGTGGCGAACAAGATCCGCCTGCGCGCCATGGAGGAAACGCTGTCGCTGCAGCTGATCCTTGAAGGGGTCCTGGACATCATGGCCGGGAAATCCCCCCACCTTATCGGCATGCATCTGCGCGGCTACACTATGACCGGGGCCGCCGGGGAAAGCTCCCCGGCCGGGCGGTAGCCATGCGCTTTTACGAACGCGAGGACGAGCTCGAGAACGAGCTGAACCGCGGCGCGCTGTGGGCCATCACCTACGGCGACATGATGAGCTACCTGATGATCTTCTTCATGGTGCTGTTCGCTTTCTACAGCTCCAAGAACATCAACACGCAGTTCAGCGCCAAGAGCATAGAGGAGACCTTCGGCAAGGACAATTCCGTGGTCAGCACGCTTTTTTCCAAGAACGGCATCCAGCAGATAGCGCAGGTGGAGATCTCCGCCAGCAGGATAAATATAAATTTTTCCGAACCGATACTTTTCGACCCGGGCAGCGACAGGCTAAAAGCCTCCTCGCTGCCCCACCTGCACAAGCTGAGCATTATCTTCAAGGACCTGCCCAATCCCATACAGATAGAGGGGCACACGGACAACCGGCCCCTGGGCCGCTCCTCGCGCTTCCGGTCCAACTGGGAACTGTCCTCGGCCAGGGCGTTCTCGGTTCTGCAGTTCTTCGTGCAGGAGGGCGTAGCGCCCGAAAAGCTTTCCGCGGTGGGTTACGGCGAGTATAAACCTGTAAGAGCGAACGATACGCCCCAGGGCCGCGCCATTAACCGCCGCATAGCGATACACATAGTCAGGCACGAGATCTAAGGCCGCCGCTCACAAGGCCCGTTTTTTAATATGAAGCTGACAACGCGATTCCTGCTTATCCTCCTGGGCATAGCCGTGCTCCCGCTTCTGCTTTCCGTGAGCTGGAACATCTACCAGTACAATTCCTCCGTAGCTACCTATTTCGAGCTGCACAAAAGCATGGCCCGGCTTTCCGCGGTGAACGTGGACGAATGGTTCCTGCACGTCAACCGGAACCTGGCCTTCCTTTACGAGGTGGAGAACCCGCTGCAGGCCAGGAAGGTGGACGAGTCCAAGGTGGTCCACCAGGCCGTGCGCATAAATTCCGACATCATGTCGCTGAGCATGCTGGGCAAGGACGGCAAAGAGGAGTTCTACCTGCAGAGCGAGAAGGTGAGATCGGACCGCCCGCTGGCTTCCTTCGCGGTGGACCTGTCTTCCCGCGCCCGTGACAGCGGGCTCGTTACTTCCGGCAACCCGGTCTGTTTCTCCAGCCACGCCTATTTCCCCCTGGCCTACCCGCTGGTGGACGGCCGGGTGGTCGTTTTCCATTTTTCCATGAACTCCCTGCTCGAGAAGATCAACTCCCAGCACGCCGGGCGGAGCGGCAAGGTGTTCCTGGCCGACGGGCAGGGCAGGCCCCTCCCCTGCCAGAATGTCGAGGGCCTGAGCTATACGCCGGAAGACCTTAAAAAGATATTCCGCGCCAACGGGCGCAACAGCACGCTGAGCGCGTTTCGGCTGGCGGGCGAAGATCATTCAGGCGCCTATTCTGCCGTGGATAAACTCGACTGGGCGGCGGTCTCCCTTCAATCCGAGGACGAACTTTACGGCAAACAGCGCAAATCCATCCTGGTGTTCAGCCTGCTCACCGTCGCCATCCTTGCCGTCACGCTGTTCGTGGTGTTCCTTATTTCCAACCGGATCATCCGCCCCATTAACAACATGATGAGCGGGGTTAAGCAGTTCCTGAAGGAGAAGAGCCTTAAATCGGTGATCCCCCAGGAGGGCTGGCCCGAGATCAAGAGCCTGGTGGGCGTGCTTAACCGCCTTATGCTGGAACTGCAGGCCTACCGCGCTTTCCAGCTTAACCAGATAGTAGAGGAGAAAGGCAAGGCGCAGGCGCTCATCGAGACGATCCCCGACGGCGTGCTGCTGCTCGACGACCGCGGCGGGCTGATCTACTCCAACCGCATTTCCCTCAGGCTCCTCGGGATCCCCAAGATGTCCGCCGAAGTGATGATCCCCCGGTCCGTTAAGAACGAGGCTTTTTTAACGGCGCTTACCGAGACCATGGCCTCTAAAGAAAAATATTTCACTACGGAACTGGAAGCCCCGCTGTCGAGCGAGACTTCCACCACCCAGAAGAGCTTCCGCATCATCTCCAGCCAGTTCCAGCTCACCACGCTCAAGAAGCCGGGCCGCGTGCTGATCTTCCGCGATATCAGCGCCGAAAAGGAGATAGAGAAAGCCAAGGAAGAATTCTTCCACATGATCACCCACGATATGAGGGCCCCTCTTTCCACGCTGCAGGGTTATACCGAGATGCTCATGAAGAAGATCCCCCCGTCTCCGACCACGGACAAATACCTGAAGAGCATGCTCTACTCCTCGCGCCGGCTGCGCGGTATGATCGACGACATCCTCAACACCACCAAGCTGGAGCGCGGCACGATGACCATGCAGCTCGACACCGTGGACGGCGGGGCCCTGGTGACCCGCGTGCGCGAGAACCACGAGCCTGTGGCCGGGCCCAAGAACATCAAGCTGGTGGAGCTGGTCCCGCCCGCGAAGATAAATTTTACTGGCGACCCCATACTGCTGGAGCGCGTGATAACCAACCTTATCGGCAATTCCCTGAAGTTCACGCCTTCGGGCGGGACCATTACGCTTTCGTGCTCCGAAACCGCCGAGGAGATCTGCTTCGTGGTGGAAGACACCGGCCCGGGCATCCCGGAAGACAAGCGGCTCAGCATTTTCGAGAAGTACTCGCAGCTGGAGGAGCATAAGAGCATGGGTTTCGGGCTCGGCCTGGCGATGTGCCGCATGACCGTGGACCTGCACAAGGGGCGCATCTGGGTGGATTCGGTGGTGGGAAAAGGCAGCAAGTTCACGTTCACCGTGTCCAAGCGGCTGGCCGTGCCGCCACCGCCTCCGCCTGCTCCGCCGCCTCCCCCCGCGCCGGCCTCTTGAAATTAACGGGGATTTGCACTATACTTCACTAATGTACAGTGCGGCACAGGGGTATTATCAATGAAACTGATGCTCATAATAGACGACAACGTGGAATTCCGCACAATGGTCTCCGATTATTTCACGGACCTGGAATATACGGTGGAGATAGCCGGCAACGGGCGCGAGGGCCTCTCCAAGGCCAGGGCTATCAGGCCAGATATCATACTGCTGGACGTGATGATGCCCGACATCGGCGGCATAGAAGTGCTGCGCGCGCTGCAGACGGAAGACGAGACGCGCATAATCCCGGTGCTGGTCATTACCGGCTCTTTCTTCGACAAGAACATGAGCGAGCTTTTCAAGCAGGAAACCAACTGCCGAGAGTTCATGAGCAAGACCGTGGAACTTTCCTACCTGGAGAAAAAAGTAGAGGCAGTGGCGCTCAAACGGCCATGACCCCTCAGCCGAAAGTCCTGATCGTGGACGACGAACCGGATTATCTCCGGATAGCCGCAAAGATAGCGGCCGGCGCCGGCTGCGCCGTGGTGACAGCGGCTACCGCCGCCGAGGGCGTGGCCCTCGGCGCCAGGGAACTACCGGACCTGGTGCTGATGGACGTCGGCCTTCCCGACGGCAGCGGGTTCGACGCCGCCCGCGCGCTGCGCCGGGAGAAGAGATTGTCGTCGGTTCCGGTCATCTTTTTTACCGTGCGTTCCGAGCTGGATATGGTCCGCGAAGGGCTCTCGCTGGCCAAGGTCGGCTATGTGCTGAAGCCTTTCGACCCCGACGACCTGGAGCGCCGCATCCGCGAGGCGGTCCTCCCGTCATGAAGCCGGGCGGACCGCGCATAGCGTGCGTTACGGCGGCCCCGGAAAAGCGAGATTTTCTCAAAGCCGCTCTCCACGCCCTGCGTCCTGAATTCTACCCGTCCGCCGCGGCTTTCCTTGGCCAATGTCCCTCGCCGGTTTCCAGGCTGGCCGTCCTCGACCAGGCCCTCCCCGATATGTCGGGCCGCGACCTCGCGGCCGCGCTGCGCCGGGAGATCTCGGCCTCCTCGCTGCTGTTGGTGCTGCTCGGAGGCCCGCGCAGTTCCCCGGCGGAGATCTCGCTGGGCCTGGAGAACGGGGCTGACGACTATTTCGATTTTCCGCCCGAGCCGGGGCTTTTCCGCGCCCGGCTGCTTAACCTGCTGGCCCGCGGCCGCGGCGCCAGCCTCCCCCCGCCCCCGGGCGAATTCCGGTTCGGCGGCCTGGTGATCTCCCCGGAGGCGCGCACAGTGGCCGTAGGCGGCAAAGCCCTGAACCTTACGGCGCTCGAGTTCGACCTGCTGGCGTATTTTCTGCGCACCCAGGGCAGGGTTATCTCGCGGAGCGTGCTTCTGGAACAGGTGTGGAAAGGCGGGACGGACCCCGGCCCCCGGTCGGTGGACAAGCGCATAGAGGTCCTGCGCTCCAAGCTGGGCCCGGCGGGCGCGGCGATACGCACCGTTTTCGGCCTGGGCTACATTTTTAAAATATAAAGAAGTTCTACTTGGCGGGCGCGGAAAGCGGCAGGCGCACTTCCGCCAGCGCTCCGCGTTCCTTGCGGTTGGAGACTGCGAGCGTGCCGCCGTGCTTCTGCGCTATGCGGTGCGCTACGGCCAGGCCTATGCCTGACCTGGCCTTTTCCGTGGTATTGAAAGGCATGAAGAGCTTCTGCAGGGTTTCCAGCGGCAGGCCGGGCCCCGTATCCTCGAACGTCAGCACCGCCTGCGCCCCGTCGTCGGAGGCTTTAAGCAGCACGCGCAGGCTCCCGCCGTAGGCAAGATGGTCGTAAGCGTTCTTCACCAGGTTGTGGATCAGGAGCTTTATGCGCGCGGGGTCTATGGCGGCGCCCAGTTTGGCGGACGCGCAGGCGCTGGACAGCGAGATGCCGCGCTGCTTGAACTGCCGCTCCCATTTGCGCACCTCGCCCAGGCAGAACGGGCCCAGCTCCGTTTCGCGGAATTCGGGGACGTCATCGTCCAGGTACTCTTTCCAGCCCTTCAGCAGGTCAACGGCGCCCAGCAGGTTCTTCAGGGCCGGCTCCAGCCCCTTGCGGTGTTCCGGGGCCACCCGCGAATTGAACATCTTAACGCCGGCGGCGGTCTTTTCCAGCGACGCTATCATGCGGGTGTTGAAATCGGCCTGCTCATGTCTTATCAGCCCGGTAAAGCGCAGGTTCTTATGCAGCAGGTCGTCCTTTTCGGCTTTCAGGACGTCCACCTGCTTAAGGTCCGTCTTAAGCTGGAGGATGCGGCGGTCCCGCTCCTCGATGGCGTGCAGCAGCTTGCCGGAATAGTCTTCCGAAGCGGCCATTTTCGTTTTAAGCTCTTCGATCGCGGCTTCAAGGGTCTTGATCTTGGCGAGCGCGCGCCTGGACGCCTCTTTTTCCGAAGCTAGCCCGGTCTTGGCTCCGAGCAGCAGGGTGTTGACCTTTTCAAGACCGGCCTGCGTGGCCTCCAGCGCGGCCGAGAGCTCCGCGTTCTTCTCTTTTTCCGCCTCGAGCGCGGCGCGCAGCGCGGCCGCCTTGTTCTGCAGCTCGAACACCTGGGCGACGGCGCCCGCAAAATTGCTTTTATGCTCGTCGGCCCTCAGGGCCTGTTCGTCGGCGGCGCGGCGCAGCCTTTCCGCCTCGGCCGCGGCGTCCTGCAGCTGGCGGCGGAGTGTGTTCTCCCTGGCGGACGCCTGCTCCAGCGCGCCTTCGCTTTTTCCCAGCCCCGCGGCCAGCTCCGCCGTCCTTGCGGCCAGGGCGGTATGTTCTCCCGAAGAGATGCCGGCTTCGGAAAGGCTTCTTGAAAGCGCTCCCTCAAGCCGCGTGATCTCGGCCAGCCTTGCCGCTATCGTGCCCCTCAGGGCGGAATTCTCCCTTTCGACGGCGGCCATCTTCTCGCCGAGGAGCGCCGCCTGCGCCGAGGCTTTCTGCAGCCGCGCGGCCGCGTCCGCGGTGCGCCGTTTCTGCTCTTCGAGGTTCGCCACCAGTTCGTCGTATAAATTCCTGGGTTTTCCGGAAGCCTGGGATTCTTCCTTCAGGAGGCGTGCAAGTTCCGGCAGGGCGGCGAGCCCGGCAAGATTATTCTTGAGCGCCTCCACTTCGCTTTCGCGGCTTTTCAGCGCGGCCCTGAGGGCTTCGCTTTCCGCGCCCAGGCCGGAGATCCTGGCCTGCAGTAAAGCTTCGCGGGTGCCGGCCCCGGCCAGTTCTTTTTGCGCCGCGGCGGACTTCTCCGCCTGGAGCTTGCCGGCCGCGGCCTGCCTGGCCGCCTCCGACAGCAGGGCCTGGTCCTTTTCAAGGGCGGAGTTAAGCGCCGCGATCTCTTTTGCCAGTTCGCGCTCACGGGCCGCGCCCCGCTCCAGCTGGCGTTCGAGGTCGCTGACCCTTTGCGCCGTGCGCTCAAGCCCCGTGGCGGCCGCGGTGCGGGCCAGCTCGGCGCGCGCCGAAATATCCTGGGCGTGGCGCATGGCCTCCCAGAGATAATCCAGGTCGGAATTGAAAGCTTCGGCCGGGCCGTTCACGCGGCCTCCTTGAGGGCCGCGAGCTCTATGCGGCCTTTCGCGGCCAGTTCGGCGGCGGCGGAGATGATCCTGGCCCTGGTGCCCAGCAGTTTTTCGTCCTCGGGGCGGAAGGCCATCATATCCTTGACTATCGCGCGGACGTCGTCGGGGAACAGGCGCAGTATATTGGCGGAAGCGGCCGGGGTGAGGCCCCACAGCGCCGTGCCCCAGTCGGCGTAGGGGATGGCCATGACGAGAGGCCGCAGGTTCTTTTCGTCGAGGCCGCACAGGGAGTCGAAAGTGATCATGGTGCGGCGCAGCTCTTCGGAAGCTTTGGGGTTGGCGCGGGTGAGCCCGTCCATGATCTCGCTGCGCTGGGCTTCGTTGACGATGGAGAGCAGGTGCCCGAGCTTGTCGGCCCCTTTCAGGGTCTTTTCCATCCTGAGGCGCAGCTCGTTCTCTATCTCGAAGACCCGTTCCGGTTCGGCCTGCTTGAGGCTGACCATGCCGGCGGCGATCGCCTGCCGCTTGGCCGGGGTGAAGGCCAGCAGTATCTTCGAGGAAATATGAGGCTTGCGGTCGGTCAGATTGGCTATCACGATGGCGGCGTCCTCTTCCGCGGACTCGGCCAGCAGCTCGGCGGCCGCGGCCGGCTGCAGTTTTTCCAGGAAATCGAAACCGGTGCCGCTTTCCAGCAGCGCGCCCGACGAGGAGCGGGCCTCCATGTCGATGATGCCGCCCTCTTCCCCCTCAGCGGCCTGGGCGCCGGCGGCGGGCGCGGCCCCTGGGAGCGGGCCGGCGTTGGCGCGGGCGTGGCCGGCCAGGGTGGAGATCAGCCTGCCGGCGAGCAGGTAGGCGAATATGAGCAGCGCGAAAAGTATGAAGGCGGACGCCGCGACCGCGATGAGCAGCTGCCTGTCCCCGGCGGAATTCAGCGCGTTCTTCCACCAGGAGACCATCTCGGTCCTGGTGGTCGTTATCGAGTCGCCGCGGGCCTCGGAAAGGCGGAGCAGGTCCGAGACTATTATTTTTATGGCGTTAACCCTGCCTTCGGGGACCGAGCGGTCGAAGACCAGCGCGACCGCCATCTTCTTGACGCGGAATTCCGTGGTGCGCTCCGTGCGCTGGTTCTGCTGCTTCAGGTACTGGCCGGTCTTCTCGAGAATGTTCAGCGTGGTATACCCGGGCAGGGCCAGGCGCTCGTCCTCGGGGGTTTCCACGTCGGTGCGGCTTTTCAGGGAAAGTTCCCCCTCCACCGTGACGAAAGCGCGGGCGCGGCCTTCCCCCACCAGCTGCGAGAGAAGGCGCGTAACGTCCTCCTGTACGCGCGCGGAGATCTCCGCCGCCTGCGTTCCGGGAGACGGTTCCTGCTGTTCCTGCGCGGCGCAAGGCACGGCCGCCCCCAGGGTCAGCGCTAATAGCAACGGGATAAAAGCTTTCATAGGCACAAGATAATTTTATCCGATACAGGTTACAAAGTTATTGCGGGGACATTTCGGGCGGAATTTCGAACCAGAAGACGGCCCCGCCTTCCCCGGAGTTAAGACAGCCCGTTTTCCCCCCGTGGAGCTCAACAATGGCCTTGGCCAGGGCTAGTCCCAAACCTGTGCCTCCGTGCCCTGGCGCGGCGCTGCCCTGTGTGAATGCGGAGAACAGCCTTTCGGCTTCGCCCGGGGCCAGCCCGGGCCCGGTATCCGACACCTCCGTCCTGAACCCGGAGCCGCCCAGCGAAGCCCGTACCGTCACCGTGCCTCCCTCCGGTGTGAATTTAAGGGCGTTAGAGATGAAATTGCTCAGCACATGGGTTATCAGCTCCCGGTCCAGCCGTACCTTGGCCGGCCCCCCGGCGGGTTCGAGCAGCAGTTTTATGTTCTTCTCCCCGGCCTTGGCCCGGAAGAAATCCGCGGCGTCCTTTGCGATGGCCAGCGGGTCTTCGGGACTCAGTCGCAGTTCCATTTTCCCGCGCTCTATCTTCGCCAGGTCCAGCATGGCGGTAACGAAGTTGGCCAGGCGCGCCGCGTTCTCCTTTATGCGCAGGAAGACGGACGCGTCTTCCTCGGTAAAGCGCTCCTTCTCCTTGAGCAGCAGCCCGGCGTAAGTTTCTATGACCCCCAGCGGCGAACGGAGCTCGTGCGTGATGGACGCCGTGAACTGCTTCTTCACGTTCTCCAGTTCCAGGAGCTTCTCCGACATCCTGTTAAAGGCCGCACCGAGCTCGGCTATCTCGTCGGAGCCCGCCGCGTCGGCCTTCACGCCGAAGCGCCCTTCGCCTATGGCGGCCGCCTCCGCCGCCAGGCGCTTGAGCCTGCGGGTGAAGTGCCACGAGATGCCTAAAGCCAGCAAGGCCGCCGCCGCCATGGCGCCCAGAAAGGCGCCGGCCAGGTCGCGGTACACCGCCGACAGCAGCGTCTTCCTTTCCGTCTCAAGGAAGGCGGAAGAAAAATTCAGCCTGGCCGAGAACCTGCCGGCCGCTATCCGCCGGGTGATGAACGGCCCGCCCGGCGGCGCGCCGGCTTTGCGCCGGGTCTTTACAGGCACCATGCCCCGCCCGATGTCCAGTTCGCAGGAGGCCAGCTCGGGCCTGGAAGAGGCCAAATCGCTGAGGTAATCCACCGCCATCAGCGGGTCACCCGCCAGCGCCGCTTCCGAAAGCATGGCTTCGGCCGCGCGGGACAGGGTCACCAGCCTTGCCTCCTGTGCGGACCGCACCGTGCCGCGCTGGAAACTGAAAAAGATGATGGAAAGCAGCGCCGAGGCCGTCAACGCCGCGGCGATCATCGTCGCGCTGAGCTTGTGGAAGATCTTCATAGAAGTACGCCGGACAGGCGGCCGTCTACTGCGAAAGCCTGATGATGCGTTCCAGGGCCTTCTTCGCCTGGGTGTTCTGCGGGTCCAGGACCAGTATCTTCCTGAAGTTGTCCGCCGCTTTGCCGTAGTCGCCCTTGGAGTACTGGTCCGCGCCGGCCTGGTAGTACTTTTCTATCTCCCGCGCGTCCGGTTTGCCGGGCTGAGCCGGTTTCACTGCGGCCTCGGGCGCCGGCGCAGGGGGCTCGGCCGCCTTGGGCTGTTCCACGGGGGGTTCCCAGCCGCCCGGCTTCCCCAGCTTCGCGCGGGCCTCGTCGGTCATCTTGGAGATCCTGGCCTTATCCTCCGGGTCGGTTTCCAGGCCCAGCGCCTTTTCCCAGTTGGCCAGGGCGCGGGCGTAATTGCCGAGCAGGTAGTTGCAGGAGCCGCTCTTCTTGAGCGCCGCCAGGTGTGACGGTTCCAGCTCCAGCGCCTCTTCCAGCCTGCGCAGGGCTTCGGGGTAGCTCTTTTTAGAGTAGCTGTCGTCGGATTCCTTGATCTTGTACTCTACCAGGCCCTGTCCGAAGTCCGCGGGTACGCGGTCCGGGGTCACGCGCGTAAGCTCGCCGGCGCGGTCCATGAAATTGGAGAGCACGGTGTCGCGCTGGTTCAGGCTCTGGGCGTAGGCCAGCTTGCGCATCGCCCGGGTATCTGCGCCGGCGATAAGGTCCTTGGTGGCGGAGAAGAGCAGTTCCGCCCAGCGCTCGCGCCCGCTGCCGGCGGGGGCCAGGGCGGGATAGAAAGCGGCTACTGTCGCCAGGCGGCGCGAAAGGTCCACTACCGAGGTGTCCGGCAGGAGGTCGCCGGCTTTTTCCAGCAGCAGTTTATGGGCCGCGGCATAGTTGCCGGCGTCGGCCTGCGTCTTGACTTCGGCCAGCCTGGGATCGTTGAGCGTGGCGGCGCCGCCGGGGCTCTTGTATTCCCGGGTGGCCTCCACCTGCCGCTGCTGGTCCAGGAGCTCGCGCTCCGTGGCCTCCGCGGCGGTGGCCGAGCCGAAATGATAGGTGAGCGCCAGCTTGTGGGTGCCGGCGGTATCCTTTATGGTGCCGAGCGGCAGCAGGAAAGCGTAGTCGAACTGGATCTTCTGGATCTTGTACGAGAGCCCGGCGGTGAACTGGCGGAAGTCGTTGGTGCCGGCGCCCAGCGAGCCGCGTACCCCGACGTCCCCTTTGTCCAGGCTGGGGTAGATCTTTTCCGCCGCCGCGATGAACTGGTTATCCGCCCCGCCGCCGGGCGCTTTCTGCAGGCGCGCCTCGCAGGACAGGACCGTCCAGAGGCTTTTGTACGAGGCGCCCAGGCTCGTCTTCATGGGCACGGGGTCCTTGTCGGCGCCGCTGAAAGCCACGTCGGCCTGCAGCAGGTTGTGCGCCGCGGCGCCCACGGTCCAGCGCTTGTTCACGCGGTAAAGGAGGCCGGCGTCGGCGTCGAACGCGGACTTGGAATTGGAACCGGCCAGCACGGGGTCCGCGCTGCCGTACTGCAGCATATCGTTCTCCACGGCGTTGTACGCCTCATCGAGGCGGGTGAAGCCGTGGTTAAGGTATTTCAGCGAGGCGCCCACCGAGAATTTCCGGTACGGCGACTTTTCCGGGAAGCGGTAGCCCCAGGCGAGGCCGGCCGTCTTTTCGAAATAGACGCCGGACAGCTGCAGCTGCTGCCAGGAGACCCCGAGCACGCCGTTGCCCGCCGAGAGCGGCACCGTGAAGGCCGCGGCGCTCAGGCCTATGTTCGAGCCGTCGCTGAGCCCGTTGTAAAGCATCGAGTGGGAAGCCATGGCCTTGGGGCGCTCCAGCACGGAGAGCCCGGCCGGGTTGTAGTAGACGGAAGAGACGTCGTCGGCCACCGCGCTGAACGCGTCGCCCATGCCGGGCGCCCGGGCACCGAAGCCCAGGTCGTCGAACGCCGCGTAAGAGGCGCCCGCGCCCGGCCAGCAGGCGTAGAAAAGAAGCGCCCCCAGGACGCTTAACGCGCCCCGCCGCCAGCTCACGCCCGTGGTCAGTTCTTTGTCCGTCATAAAACCGTCATCTTATTATTGTTACTGTTCCCTTATATACCGTCTTCTCGATGCGGATGCGGTAGACGTAGACGCCGCCCGGCTTTTTCCCCCCGCTGTCGGGGTTCCATTCCAGCACGTCGAAAGAATCGGGGTTGTTGGCGCTTTTCACGCGCATCGTGCCCACCTGCCTGCCGGCCAGGTCGTAGATCGTCCCGTCCACGGCCGAGTAGCGCGGGTTGTAGCACCTGAAAATGAAAGTGTCGTTCTTCCTGTCGCCGTTGGGCGTTACCAGGCGGTTCAGGGCCTGCGACGCGCCGTTGGGATAGGGCGCGCAAAAAGGCGCCGCCGGCGCCAGTAAGAGCGCGGTCAAGGCCAGCAGCGGGAGCAGTGGTATCTTCACAAGATAATTCTACTTTTCAATTGTGACTGTTTTGTTTCGATTTTATGGATTTTTGCCGGGGGAAATGCAATCTATCCGAAATATTTTAGTCGCATGGGTTAACTATAATTTCCATTGAACTATATGAAGCGCCCGACTTACGCCGCTGTCTTCTGTTCGGCCCTGCTGCTGGCCGCCGCGCCTTCGCGCGCCTCTAAACTGGCTTCGGCGAATTTCGCCGATCTCAGCGGCGCCTGCGGGTACGGCTCCGCGCAGGGATACTCTTCCTCTTTCAGCCTGGATTCCAACCTGCAGGAGGTGGCTGTCTCGACGCGGAATTCCGCTTCGTTCGCGCAGCGCTCCGGCAAGCTCTCGTTCTTCCCCGCCCCCGGCAGCGTGGCCAACCTCGCGATAATCACCATCTCAAGCTCGTCGGTGCGGCTGCTCTGGACGGCGCCTGCCGCCGACATGTCCGCCGGCGCCGGCACGGCCGAGTCCTATGTCGTGCGCTATAATACCTACGCTTTCATCTCCACCGACGACGAGTTCTATGCCGCTTCGGCCTTCGCCCAGTCCTGGACGCCGGCCGGCCCCGGCGAGGCCGAGAGCCGGGTATTGACCGGCTTTAACCCCGGCACCACTTATTACTTTTCGATAGAGGCCTACAACGCGCACGGCCTCCGTTCGGAAGTTTCCAACCAGGCGGCGGCCTACGCGCTTACCCCGCTGGCGCCCATGAATTTCGCGGCCGCGCGTTCCGGAACTTCCGTAGTGCTGAGCTGGATAGCGCCGGCCGGCTACCAGAACCGCATCCCGTTCAGCGACCGGTTCCATCCCGTCTATCCCTACGAGATAAAGGCTTACCGCCTCTACCGGGCCACGGCGCCCGCCGGGGCCGCCTGGGATTTCATGCAGGAGGTTTCTTCCGACACTTTCTCCTGGACCGACGCCGCGGCGGGGGACGGCGGCTATTATTACCACGCCCGCTCCGTGAACCAGGCCGGCGCTTCGCTGGCGTCTTACGCGCGCAACGCCGCCGCCGGGGGCCTGTACTTCCTGGGGCCGGACAACGAGACCAGCCTGGAGATACCGGATTCGGCGGGCGCGGCCTTCTTTTCCAGCAGCGGGGACCCGATGCAGTCTTACAGCGTGGAGATCACCACCAATGCCGCCGACCTGGGCGGGCGCGTGCTGAAGTCGGTGGAGTTTACCGCCTACCGCGGCGGCATGCAGGCGGACCCTAATTTCAGGCTGACCGAGAAGGCGCGGGTGAAGCTGTATTACCACAAGTCCGGGGATGACATAGTCCCGTCCGCGGTGCCGGACGCCAGCGCGCTGAGCATGTTCTTTTATAACGGCAGCAGGTGGCTGCAGATGTACGGCGCCGTCAGCGCGGAGGACCGCAGCGTGCAGCTGCAGACTTCCTTCCTCGGGCGCTACCAGCTGCGCAGCACCGAGCGCAGCGGCGGCTTCTCCGCCGACGCGGCCGGGCTCCTGAACCGCCTCATCACGCCTAACGGCGACGGCAAAAATGATACGATGGTTTTTATTTACGATAACCCGCAGGGAAATACGGTAAAGGGCGCCATCTACGACCTGCGCGGCACGCGTGTGGCGGCCATGACGCAGGGGCCCATCGGCAATTCGCTCATCTGGGACCCCAGGTCCGGCGGCAGCGCCGTGCCGGGCGGGATCTATATCTACCAGATAACGGCCGGCGCCAAGGTTTATAACGGCACGGTCACGGTAATACGCTAGCGCGGCGGAGGAATTATGTACCAAGAAAGATCCTGGAAAAATATCGCGGTCGGCCTGCTGCGGAAACTGCTCCCCCCCGCGCTGCTGGCGGCGCAGGCGCTGCTGCCGGGCCCGGCCCGGGCCGGCATTACCCAGACCATAAATTACCAGGGCTTCCTGATGAGCCGGGTCTCGAACCTGCCGCTGGAAGCCCCCCAGGACATAAAGTTCGTCTTCTACGACGCCGCTTCCGGAGGAGCCGTTCTTTTCACCGAAAGCCGCTGCGACGTGCCGCTCGCGAAGGGCCGCTACGACGTGGAGATAGGCAGCGCTTCCGGCGGCATCCCCGCCTCGGTCTTTACCGGGTATCAGGACCTCTGGCTGGAGATACAGCTGGACGCCGACGGCAGTTGCTCCGGCGCGTACGAGGGCATGTCCCCGCGCGTGCGGCTGCAGGCCTCCCCTTACGCCTTTAGCTCCCTGTACGCCTCCACCGCCGCCGCTGCGATCCCGGTCTTTCCCGCGGACACTATTTCGGCGCTGTCGGTCACGGCCAACGGCGGTATAACCATTTCCACCAACCTGTACGTGCAGGGCGGCATTTCCGTGGGTTCCATTTCGCCCGGCCAGAAGCTGAGCGTGGCGGGCATAGTGGAAAGCCGCGGCGAGGGCAACGGGTTCATGTTCCCCGACGGCTCTATCCAGACCCATGCGGCCGGCGACACCATGTGGAAAGTGGACGGCATCGACCTTTACAGCACCAACGACGGCAACGTCGGTATTTCCACCGGCGTGCCGCAGGCCCGCTTCCATATCTATTCGGCGGCAGGAACTTCGGGCAATATCATACTCGTCACCACAGGGACGGCGGACGTGTTCCGCGTCACGGGCCAGGGTAGCGTTCATTCGTCTTCTTATTACGGCGACGGCACGACGCTGACCGGCCTGATCAGGAAGGCGGGCGATACCATGACCGGCCAGTTCACGCTGTCCGGCTCCAGCCTAACGGTCACCTCCGCGCTCGGGACGGCGTCGCCGAAGGTGAAGTTCGCGGCCAACGTCGAGCTCTCTTCCGCCTCGCAGGCCAATTACGGCGGCGTCTATATTTCCAGCCATATGTACCTGGCGCCCGGGGCCGTATATTACGGCAGCGGCGCCGGCCTTACCAGCCTGCCCGCGGTCCTGAAGGCCGGGGATACCATGACAGGTCCACTGCGCATAGCGGGATCGAGCCTTACCGTGGTGAACACGAACGCGGCCGACCCCTTCTCCTTCGCCGTTACGTCGGACCCTTCGCTGTCCGTCTACCATCTTTATGTTTCCACGCGGGGGTATGTTGGCATCGGGACGGCTTCCCCCTCCAGCCCGCTTTCCGTGCAG
Source organism: Elusimicrobia bacterium GWF2_62_30 (assembly GCA_001799995.1). Lineage (GTDB taxonomy): Bacteria > Elusimicrobiota > Elusimicrobia > Elusimicrobiales > UBA9959 > UBA9959. The sequence goes on along the minus strand of MGUK01000039.1, from coordinate 92,278 downwards.
GGGGCGGTCAGCGCCGGCTCGGGCGTGTTCGCCCAGACCGTGACGGCGTCCAGCGCCGTGTTTACCAACGTCGCGGGAGACAGCGTCCAGACCTCGTCGGGAATTACCGCGGGCGGCACGGTAAGCGCGCCCTTCTTCGCGGGCAACGGCTCGCTGCTGAGCGGGGTGCTGGGCACGGACTCCTCCAGGGTCTCGAAAGCCGGCGATTCCATGACGGGCAGCCTTAGCGTGACCGGTTCCAGCCTGGCGGTGGTTTCCGGCGCGGGCCAGTTCTATGCCTTCACGGCTTCCAGCGCCGCGGCCATGAGCGCCTACAGCCTTTCCGTTACCACCGGCGGCAATGTGGGGGTGCAGGTGGCCGCCCCCTCCGCGCCTCTTGAGGTTAACAGGCAGATAAAGATCTCAAACGCGGCCGCCAGCCCGGCCAGCCTTTATATCTACGCGAACGCCGCGCCAGGCTATGTGCGCTGGGCCGACGAATCCCTGTCCGTGACCACGAGCCAGGGCGCGCTGGGCTTCCCGGCGGGCGGGCGCGACCTGGTCTACCGGGCGGCCGGCTCGGACCCGGCTACCGGCGGCCAGGAGGTTTTCCGCGTAAAAGCGGACAGCTCCGGCAACTGGCAGTACGGCATAGGCACCGCCAGCCCGGTGGGAAGCCTTAATATAAATGTGGCCACGCTCTTCGGCCCGTCGGTAGCGGGCGCGATAATGTACATAAGCACCGCCTCCTCAGGGGTCGGCATTGCTACTACGACCATCACCCACAAGCTTACCGTGGTCGGCGACATAATGGCTACGTCAACCATCAGCGCGCGCGGCGGCTATTACGGCAATCAGAGCGGCGTGCTGACGCTGGCGGCGCCCACTTCCTACGTGAGCGGTGTCCTGGGCGTGGGCACCCAGACCCCCGGCGCGCGCTTCGGCGTGTCCGAGACCGGCGCCGAAACCTATACTATGGTCATAGGCACCAATCCCACCGAGGGCATAGATTACGACCTGGTGGTGACCACGGCGGGGCGCGTCGGCGTAGGCGTTAAGGTCCCCAGGGCCTCCCTGCACGTCGTCGGCGACATGTACGTGGGCTACGACGGGAGCAACCTTTCCGGGCCGGCCCGCATACGCCTGAACCCTTCTGATTACACCGATTCCAGCAGTTCGATAGTCTTCGAGGAAGCCGCCGCGCCTAAAAAAGCGGTAATGGGGACCTTGAGCGGGACTTATGACTTTATCTTCCGGTCGAATACGGACACGCTGGAGGGCGGGGTCGGCGGCGTGGAAGCTTACCGCATAGCAAGGAGCGGCAATATCGGCATAGGTTCCACGGTGCCGGACAGGAAGCTGGACGTCGGCGGCGGATTGATCGTCAGGTCCTCCTTTGTGGTTACCGGTCAGTACCTGTCGGCTTCGGATGACCTCTTTAAACTGGCCGGGTCCACGTTCAACGTGAAAATGGACGGCAAGGTCGGTATCGGCACCGTTTCGCCGGCCCTGACCCTGGACGTAAATGGCGCGGCGGTATTCGGCAGCGGCGTCAACCGTTCCACCATTACCGCGGAAGGCTACTGGCAGCCCCGCTGGCTGACCTCCGCGCAGTTGCAGTCCCTGGCTCCCGGCGCCAGCGGGCAGGTGGTGGGCAATTCGACCATTGCCGACCTCTGCGTGGCGACGGGGACTTTGTCGGGGCAATGGGCCCTGGCCGGCTCCAGGGGCCTGGAATCCTGCTGGTAGGCCGCCACCACAGGCCCAGCTTTCGAAAATAGGACTTAGGGCCTATATTGGCATAGGTCCTTTGGCCCTTGAGCAAAATCAATCCTGGAGTTATCGTATACCCAGCTGCTGTGTAATCCCCGGGATAGGCCGGGGAGTATCCACCTCCGGACCTTAATCCGGATTCACCACTGCAGCGACGCAGGCCTCGGTTCGGTAAACGCCTGCGCGCTTCGGGAGGTGGATATGCATCGTGTGACACTTAATTCTCCAGCACCCGTTATACGCAAAGCCCAGACCGCGGCTTTGTTCCTGCTTCTCTCCGCGCTATGGCTCTCCCCCGCCCGGTTGAACGCGCAGGCGTTCAGCCAGCTGGCCTTTTCGGCTTCCGGGACAGAGGTGCCGCTGGCTCCCGCGCCTTCCGAGGCTACCCGCTACACCGCGGCGCCCGGCTTTAATGTATATTTCCTCAGCGTGGGCCAGGGCGACGCGATCTACATTGAACTGCCCAACGGGCAGAACGCCCTTATTGACGGCGGCCCCTCCGCCTCCGGCGCCGGCCTGGCTTCTTTTTTTGCCGGCAAGAACGTTACCAAAATAGACCATGTCGTGCTCACCCACCCCCATTCCGACCATTACAACGGACTTCAGTACGTTTTCTCCAATCTCAGCGTCGGCAACTTCTATGATACCCGCCTGGATAATACCGGCGCCTCCACCGACAATAAGCTGCGCGACCAGGTAAGCTCTTTGGGCGTCAACACCGTTTATCCCGCCCCCGGCGACAGCCTCTCATGGGGCGCGGGCGGCGTAGGCGCTAAAGTTTTTAATTCCTGCCCGGCCCAGCAGAAAAGTTCCGGTGAGAACGTTAACGATTGTTCCATCGTCCTTAAACTTTCTTACCGGGGCGCCTCCGTGCTTTTTACCGGGGACGCTTCCGCCGCGATAGAAGCCCGGATGGTGGCCGCTTTCGGCAGCGAACTTAAGGCGGACGTTCTCAAGGTGGGCCACCACGGCAGCAAGTATTCTTCCTCCCAGGCCTTTCTTAACGTTGTGAAGCCGGCCAAGGCCTATATAGAGGTAGGTAAGAATAATTACGGCCATCCGACCCCGGCCGCCCTGGACAGGCTGGCGGCCGCCGGCGCGCAGATCTTCCGCACCGACCTCGACGGGACCCTGGAATATTCCCCCTTCGCGGCCCTGCTGGCCAGCGCCGGGGGAGTGGTTTCCCTGAACTAAGTTCCTGACCGGAGCCCGCATCTTTCCTCCTTAAGCGCCTGGATACGCATATAGCTTAGCAGACGAACCCGACAACGTAGTGTCGGGTTTTCTGCGCCTTTTTTTTATAAAATACCATTGCCGGGCGCCCTGATATAGTAGAATTTGGATGCCATGACGGTTCCTGAGCGAGCCGGCCGCCGGCGGAGATCTTATGCAGCAGACAAAGTCCGAGGGAGCGAATCCCATAAAACGTTACTGGGCCCTGGTACCCGCTTTCGCCGCCGGTATCCTGGCCGGATATTTCCTTAAGGCCGTTCACCCCTTGCCGCAGGCGGACGCCGGGGACGATGTGGAGGTGCGCCAGGAGGGCTATCAGCTGATCAACCCGCTGCTCGAGTGCGAAAAGAGCGAGGGGCGCCTGAACGTGCTTATCCGCTCCTTCAAGGACGGGCTGGTGGCCCTGGACGCCTCCAGCCGCAAAAGCGGGACTATCACCGGTTCCGCGCTTTACTTCAGGGATATGAACAACGGGCCCTGGTTCGGAATAAACGAGAATCAGAAATTCCGCCCCGCCAGCCTGCTGAAGATCCCGATCGCCATGTCCTTCTATAAGGCCGCCGAGGAGGACCCCTCTATACTCTCCAGGAAGCTGAAGTATGAGAAGGAAGTGCCTTTGCCGCCCGACAGGATTCAGGCGATAGTGCCGCAACAACAGATACAGCTCGGCCGGGAATATACCGTGGACTACCTGATCGAGGCTATGATCAGGCATTCGGACAACCAGGCGCTTTTCCTGCTTTTCGGCGCGATCCCCGGCACCTATCTTACCGAACTGTACAAGGCCCTGGGCGTGGAAAAGGACGTGCTTGAGAAAATAGACGGCACTTTGTCCATCCGCTCTTTCGCTACTTTTTATCGTATTCTTTTCAACGCCTCCTACCTCAGCAGGCGGAATTCCGAAAAACTGCTGCGGCATTTAAGCCAGTCCGAGTTCAACGAAGGCCTTGTAGCCGGAGTGCCCGCCGGCACGGTGGTTTCCCATAAATACGGCGAAGGCGGCACCCTTGGCGGCGAGCGTCAGCTGCAGGACTGCGGCGTGATCTATTATTCACGGCGGCCTTATCTGCTGTGCGTAATGGCCAAGGGCGGCAGCCTGGAGCGCCTGGAGGCGTATATAAAATCCGTCTCGGCCTACGTGTACAAGGAAGTGGACCGCTCGGTCAAAGCCAGCCGGTAGCCGGCGGCGGTGTTTTTTGTATAATTAAATAAGTTCTTCAGGGCGGGGCGAAATTCCCCACCGGCGGTAACCAGCGATGGAAGCCCGCAAGCCAATGGCTGTGCCGTACCAAGCGCTATGCGCAAGACGGCCAAGCCCGCGGCAGACCCGGTTAAATTCCGGGGCCGACGGTAAAGTCCGGATGAAAGAAGAACGAGCGGCGTAAGGCAGGGCGGGCATTAAGCCGCCTTGCCGCTTACCCGGACTGCGTTGCGGCCCTGAAGACGGTTCTTCAGGGCTTTTTTTATGACTAAAATGAACATGTTCTCTCCCGCGGAAGAGATAATCGGCGAGATCCGGCGCGGCCGGATGGTGATACTGACCGACGACGAGGCGCGCGAGAACGAAGGCGACCTGGTCCTGGCCGGGCGTTTCGCTACCGCGGGCAAGATCAACTTCATGGCTAAATACGGGCGCGGCCTTATCTGCGCCCCGCTGGAAGAGGACCGGGCCTCCGCCCTGAACCTGTTCCAGATGGAGCGCGACAATACCGACCCGTACAAGACCAACTGGCTGATCTCCGTGGATGCCGCCGAGGGCGTGACTACCGGCATCTCCGCCGCGGACCGGGCCCGCACCCTTAAGATACTTTCCGATCCCGGCGCTTTGCCTTCGGACCTCACCCGGCCCGGGCACATCTTCCCCCTCAAGGCCCGCAAGGGCGGCGTGCTGGCCAGGGCCGGCCATACGGAGGCTTGCACCGACCTGATAAAACTGGCCGGTCTGCCCGGCGCGGGCGTGATCTGCGAGATCATGAACCCCGACGGCACCATGGCCAGGCTGCCCGAGCTGGCGCGCTTCGCCGCGCGCCACAAGCTGAAACTGGGCACCATCGCCGACCTTATCGCCTACCGCCGCCGCAAGGAGACCCTTGTGGAGAAAACGGCCGTTTCCACCCTGCCCACCAAGTACGGCACTTTCGATATCGCTATATATAAGGAAAGGCTGACCGGCCTGGAACATGTGGCGCTTACTCTGGGCAGGATAGGCGACCCGGCGCTGGTCCGGGTGCACTCGGAATGCCTGACCGGCGACGTGTTCGGCTCCCGCCGCTGCGACTGCGGCCCCCAACTGCAGGCCGCCATGCGCCTGATAGCGGCTGAAGGCGCCGGGGCCATCCTTTACATGCGGCAGGAAGGGCGCGGCATAGGCCTGGGCAACAAGATCAAGGCCTACAGCCTGCAGGACAAGGGCTACGATACCGTCACCGCCAACGAGGCGCTCGGCTTTGCCGCCGACCTGCGCGATTACGGCATAGGCGCCCAGATACTCTGCTCGCTGGGGCTTCACCGCCTGAGGCTTATAACCAACAATCCCCGCAAGATAGTGGGCCTGAAAGGCTATGGCCTGGAGATCAAGGAGCGCGTGCCGCTGGTAATAGGCCCCAACCGGCACAACGCGCGTTACCTGAAGACGAAGAAAGATAAAATGGGGCATCTTATCGGGAGCGGACAGGAGAAAAAATGAAAACTATAGAAGGCGGTTTCAACGCGGGCAAGCTTAAATTCGCGATAGTGGTGTCGCGCTTCAACGACTTCCTCACCAGCCGGCTGCTGGACGGGGCGGTGGACACGCTCAAGCGCCACGGCGCGGACGAGAAGGACATCACCGTGGTCAAGACGCCCGGCGCTTACGAGATCCCCGTGGTGTGCGAGAAGCTCGCCGCCGGGCCCTACGACGCCATCATCTGCCTGGGCGCGGTCATTAAAGGCGATACCCCCCACTTCGACTTCGTCGCGCAGGAGACGGCCAAGGGCATAGCCGCCGTTTCCATGAAGCACAAGGTCCCCGTGGCGTTCGGCGTGATAACCACCGAGACGCTGGAGCAGGCCATTGAGCGCGCCGGCGTCAAGCACGGCAACAAGGGCTCCGAGGCCGCCATGTCCGCGATAGAGATGGCGAACCTGTTCAAGAACCTGTAAGCGGTACGCAGCGGGTTTTTTGCGCCAGCCGCGCACTGTTATTACTATGGTGAACAAAGATAAGGCATTCATGTCCCGCGCCGTCGAACTGGCGCGCCGGGGACTTTACGGCGCGCACCCCAACCCGATGGTAGGCGCGGTCGTGGTCAAGGACGGGCGCGTCATCGGCGAAGGCGCGCACCTGCGCTTCGGCTGCGCGCACGCCGAGGTCAATGCCCTGCGTTCCTGCCGCGCCGGTACGAAGGGCGCCTCCGTCTACGTCACGCTGGAACCCTGCTCTACCTTCGGCAAAACCCCCCCGTGCACGCAGGCGCTTATCAAGGCCGGGATAAAAGCCGTGTATATCGGCGCTTTGGACCCGAACCCCGCCAACGGCGGGAAGTCAGCCGCGCTGCTCCGGAAGGCCGGGCTCAAGGTCAGGGTCGGCCTGCTCCGGAAAGAGTGCGAGGCCCTTAACCCGGCTTTCAACAAGTTCATGCGCACCGGCCTTCCTTATGTTACGGTCAAAATAGCGCAGAGCCTCGACGGCAGGATAGCCGACGCGGCCGGGCGCTCGCGCTGGATCTCGGGGCCGGAGGCGCGGCATGAGGCGCATAAGCTGCGGGCCGAGGCGGACGCGGTGGTGGCCGGCATCGGCACGGTGCTGGCCGACGACCCGCTCCTGAACGTGCGCGGCGTTAAGACGTTCCGGCAGCCCTGGGTGGTGGTGCTGGATTCGACGTTCCGCGTGCCGCACGGCGCACGGCTCTTCGGCAATGCGCGGGTTGTGGTGGCCACTACCCATAAGGCTTCGGTGACCGCCATGAAGCGGTTCTCGCGGCGCGCGAAGATACTGGTGCTCCCGTCGGAAAAGGGCCGCGTTTCGCTGCCGGCCCTGTTGCGGGCGCTGGCCGGCCTGGGCGTGGGCCATGTGCTGGTGGAGGGCGGCGGCAAGGTGGCCGGCTCGTTCATCAGCGAGGGGCTGGCCGACCGCTTCATCTGCTTCGTCTCGCCGCTGATAATCGGCGGCACGGCTTCGCGCAATTCCATGGTGTGGCCGGACGCCCTCAACGCGGCGCGCAAAGAGCTGGGGATAAAGGCCAGGATAGCGTCCATAGGCCACGCCGGCGCGGACCTGATGCTGGACCTGAGGTTTTAAATGTTCACGGGTATAATAGAAGCCGTAGAAAAAGTTAAAGCTGTTTCCCCGGCCGGGCTGCATGTCTGCGTGCCGCTGTCCTGGAAGCTTGCCAACGGCGAGAGCGTGGCGGTGAACGGGGCCTGCCTGACCGTTACGGGCTTCAAGCCGGGGCTGGCCTCCTTCGCGGTAAGCCCGGAGACCTTTGCGAAGACAGCGCTGCGGCTGCTGAGGCCGGGCGCGGCGGTGAACCTGGAGCGGGCGCTGGAAGTGGGCGCGCGGCTGGGCGGGCATTTCGTTACCGGGCATATCGACGGAACGGCGCGGCTGCTGGCGGCGCGCTCCGACGGCAACAGCGTTGTGATAGAAGTGGAGAAGGACGCCGGGGCGGTGATGGTGGAGAAGGGCTCGGTGGCGCTCAACGGCATCAGCCTGACGGTTTACGGCGTTACGGCGGGCTCGTTCAAGGCGGCTGTGATCCCGCATACGTGGGAGCACACGGCGCTGAAGGGGCTGAAGCCGGGCGCGGTGCTCAATATCGAATACGACATCCTCGGTAAATACGCTTCCGCCCGCACGCCGGGCATTACCAAAGAATTCCTCAAAGACAACGGGTTTCTGTAATTATTTTCGCGCGGCCCCAGTCGGGGCGGACGCGGGAACCGGATAAGCAAAACCTTCCGACGACCGAGCCTTGCGTAAGCGGCGAGGGAGGAGGATGAGTGAGCCCACGGTGTGGGCGAACGCGTTTTGCGTTCCGGTCCCCGCGGCCACCCCGACTGCCCTGCTCGTCAGTGGAGTCTTGGTTTGGTCTGGTTCAATGCGGCTTTTAAATTTAGGTAGTCTTCGTTGATCTTGTCGTCGGGGGGCCAGGCGGCGAAGGCGGCTTCGTAGGCTTGCAGGGCTTGCTGCGGGCGGCCGCGGCTGAGGTAGAGCCGGGCGAGGTACAGGCTGCGGGAGCTGTCGACCCGGCGTTTGAGGACGTCGGCGGTGTCCAGGGTGAGGGTCCCGTCTTTTTCCTGCCTGGGAGCGAAGTTTGCCAGGTCGTAGATCGGCGCGGCGGGCCCGGCGGGCTTACCCGCGCGGTTGGCCGCGACTTCGAAGATGCGGTAGTCGCCGTTCTCGTAGACCAGTTTGAAGTCCTTTAACTTTGCCGGGAAGAACTGGAAGCGGACGGCTGCCATGTCCCCGGTGAGTGCGCGTATGCCCGCCATATAGCGCGCGCCGTCCTTTGTTCCGTCGGTGATACCGGCGGCGCCGTACAGGAAATACCGCGCGCCGTATTTGCGGCAGAAAGCGAGGAAAGCGCCTTCGTCGGAGTAAAGCGCGGCCAGGTATTCGGCGGTCTTGGCGCGGATGACCGGGGACTCGAACTTGGGGTGCAGCAGCACCGGTGAGCGTGTATACGCCAGCACCGAGGCGGAAAGGCCGAAGTCGGCGGCCACGGGGCTCCCTGCGGCCTGCCGGTCCAGCCATTTCAGCGCCGCGCGCTGGTTTTCCAGGGAAGGCTTTGGCTGCGCTTCGGCCGGTCTGAAGGAAGCCGCCAGTGGCATTACCAGGTTCAGGGGCGATTGCGGGGCCGCGGTTTTAAGTCCTTCGAGCAGCGCGAGCCCGGCCAGGCCGGCGGTCAGCCATATTTTGCCGGGCCGGCCCCCCCGGCGCAGGGATGCTGCGCAAAGGAAGAAAGCCAAGATAGGGGCCAGGCGCTCCACCAGCACAGTGCCGGCGGCGAAGAGCAGCAGCAGCGCGTCGCAGAGCGCCCCGGCCGGATCTTTGACCGCCGGCCCTTTAACGGCCCGCCAGGCCCTGGGCGCGGCGGCAAGGGCCAGCGGCAGCAGGGAGAAGACCAGGAACCCGGCTTGCGGAGAGTTGAAGGGCCCGGTCCACAGCAGCCTGGCCTGCTGCGATAGTTTCAGCGGGTCTGCCGGTTTTGCCAGAGCGAAGCGCAGTTTGTCCCACAACAGCGCGTAAACATGTCCGTACCCGGCCGCTTCCCTGCCCGTCTGCCAGAACGCCGCCGCCAGCAGGGCGGCCAGGGCGGCCGCCAGGCGCCAGCCCCGCAGGGATAAGGCGGCGAGGAGCGCGCAGCCGGCCAGGAAAGCGGGAGAGGCGATGAACAGGGTGTCGCGCAGGACGGGAAACCCGAGGCCTGCCGCGGCGCAGGCGGCCAGCAGAACCCCGGCGCAAAGGCGCAGTCTTTTGAGCAGCGCGTCATCTGCGCGGCCGCGCCAGGCGGCGTAGGCCAGGGCCAGCCAGAAGGCTATCAGGAAAAACCGAGCGAAATGCCAGGAAACAAGGGCTATGGCGAAGGCGGCCGCCCCGGCGGCGAGCCAACCGGCGGGGTGCGCGCGTTCCTTGTTCAGGGCCGCGGCGAAGGCGGCGGTAGCAAAGAAAAGCAGCGGCAGGGCGAAGGCCTGGAAGCCGTAGGCCTGCGCAGTGAGAGAGGAACCTATCCAGCAAACCCCGAAGAGCAGCGCGGCCGCGAGGGCCGCGGGGGCGGAGCCGAGCAGCGCCAGCCCCAGCAGGTAACAGGAAAGCACGGACAGGGCGGAGACGGCGCAGACCCAGAAAATTACGAAGGTATGATAAGGCGCCGGCGGTTTTTCATAAAGGAGGCGGCTGGCGGCGGCGGTGGCGCGCTCCATCCAGAGGCTGAGCTCGCGGCCGACTTTAACGCCCTCGGGATATTGCGCGCGGGTATCTATCACGGGAACCGTTTCCCCGGCGGCCAGCAGGCGCGCGTAGCGGTATTGGAAGGCGCTTTCGGACTGGAAATAAGCGGTGTCGTCCGAAGGCGAATAGGCGGGCAGGTTCAGGCACTGCCGCACGTTGAGGTGGAAGCTGAGCATGGCGGCCGTGGCCGCAAGGATAAAATAGACCCACCCGGGAACTATAGGCGCTTTATCGTCCATCCACAATATTATACAAGTCGACGAAGCGCGGTTATATAGCCTTGTGCCGGCGCCCCGAGGTAAAAAGAAAACCGCCGGGTCAGCCGGCGGTAAATGCGCGCGATTGGGAATTGTCTCCTGGTCAGGAGGACTTCTTCGAGGCTGCGAAGGCTTTCTTTATCTTCTCCCTGAGGTCCAGGAAATCGAAAGGTTTCGCTACAAAATCCGCGGCGCCGAACAGCAGGGCGTCCTTTACCACCGCGTCGTCGCTCTTGCCGCTTACGGTTATCACCGGGATATGGGCCGTTTTCAGCATGGAGTGCAGGTGGGTCATCAGTACCAGGCCGCTTATGCCGGGCATCATGATGTCCATCAGGATCACGTCCGGCATTTCTTCGGGCGAGGCCGAGTCCATGAAATCTTTGGCTTTTTTGGGGTCGCTGAAGGTCTTTATTTCAAAATGCCTGACCAGGCCCGCCTGGTAGGTTTCCAGGATAGACTCGTCATCATCCACCGCCAGGACTTTTATCTTCGCCGCTTCAGCCATGCGACTATTCTAACAAAAAATCCGGGCTCCGTGTGGTTTGCCCTGTGAAAGCGGCGGCGCCGGCGGGCCGCCGGAGACCAACTGCCGGGAACGTAATTCTCCGCCCCCGCCTTGACAAGTCAACCCGGCGCTGGTAGACTTTAACTATGGCCCCGTACATTATCAGGACCGTTCTTCTCTCGGCTGTGCTGGGAGCTGCCCCGCTCTTGGCGGCGGAGGACGCCGTTTCCCAGCTAGGTTCCGGGAAGCAGCAGGTGCTGAAGCAGCCCGTGGCGGAAAAGACCGCAGCGAGTACCTGCTGGGACCCGGCGGAGATGGCCAAGGGCTATGAAAGCTCCTCTTATCTCGCGGTCTGCCTGCCGGAATGGGAAAGCGCTTATTCCGTAACCATTCCCCGCACATACCGCAGCGTCAAGACCGTCTGCGCCTCCGCGGAGTTCAAGGGGAGTTCCCTCTGCTCGCAGTATCTTGAGATCGTCCGCAAAAATTCCGTCGGCGTCAGCCTGCTGCCTCCCCCCAAACCTTTCAAGCTGCCCAAAGGCCTGACGAAGGATTCCAGGTATTCGGGCTACTGGAAAGACTGCACCCTGGCCCTGCAGACCGCCCCGCAGAATTCCCAGTACTCCGACCATACCAGCGTGCGCTACAGCGACAAGGAGATAAAGGACATCTGCTCCGACTGGGTCGCTAAGAAGATGGCCGAAGAATCCAATTTCCCGGCCTTCCCGTTCACCCGCTCCGTTACCTTCCTGACCCAGCCCGGCCCCCGGCCCTGCAAATGCACCTACGAGGATAAGGGCAGCGTGCGCACCTACAACAGCGGGCACGGCTATGTGGTGAAGTTCATGCCGGAGGACGCCCACTGCCAGTACGCCTTCTTCAAGGTAGGCATGGGGGCTTTCAAGTGCATAAGCTGTTCTAAAGGCGACGCCAAAGCCTGCCTGGACTGCCTGCAAACCGCCGCTACCGGCATCGACAAGATCCGGGACGGCTGCATTCAGCACCTCTGCGTGCCCATCGATGAATTCTTCGGCACCTACGGCCCGGGTACCGACCCTAAATGCGACTTTGAGCGTTTCGAACAGGGGAAGTAACAGGCCCCTTCCTTCCAATAATAAAACCGCCGGGTTTCCCCGGCGGTAATTAAAACCCAGCGCTGCTCTTTTAGAACCAGCGTGAGGCTTCTATGGCGAGGGTGAGGAGCGGGCGGGAGAGAACGCCGGCGAGGATGACGCCGAGGGCCATCAGGAAGATGACGAGGCCGGTCAGGCCGAGCGGCTCCGGGTGCTGGTCCGCCGGGGCCGGCTTCATGTACATCACGACGGTAACTTTTAAATAATAGTACATGGACACGGCGCTCATGATGATGGCGATGACGACCAGCCCGGTGTAGCCGGAATTGACCGCGCCGGCAAAAGCGTAGAACTTGGCGAAGAAGCCGGCCAGGGGCGGCACGCCGGCCAGCGAGAACATGAAGGCCGCCATCGCCGCGGCCAGCCAGGGCCGCGTTTTTGAAAGGCCGGCCAGGTCGTCCAGCTTCGGGCCCTTCTCGTCCTTCTCCAGCGCCAGCGCCACCGCGAAGGCGCCGATGGTCGCCATGGCGTAAACGGGCAGGTAATACAGCACCGCGCCGAAGCCCCGCGCCCCGCCGAAGAAAGCCACGGCTATGTACCCGGCATGGGCCACGCTCGAATAAGCCAGCAGGCGCTTGAGGCTGGTCTGCCCCAGCGCCATCAGGTTGGCCGTAACGGCCGTAATGGCCGCCAGCCACCAGAAGACTTCCAGCACCGGGCCGCCCTCGAAGAGGCTGAAGAGCCGCCACAGCACCACTACGCCGCCGGCCTTGACCGCCGCGGCCATGAAAGCCGAGACCTGCGTGGGCGCGCCCTCGTAGGCGTCCGGCACCCACATATGGAAAGGCACCAGGGCCGTCTTGAAAGCGAAGCCCGAGATCACCAGCAGGAAGCCGGCCTGGGCCAGCGCCGGCGCGGACGCGCCCTTGAGCGCCGCGAAGGAAAGTTCGGGGTACAGCGCGTTGAGGATGGCTATGCCCATTACCGTCAGGCCGGAGCCGAAGGCGCCCAACATGAAATATTTGTACGACGCTTCCAGTCCGGGCTTGGAGCGCCTGATCCCGGCCAGCGCGTACACCGGCAGGCTGAGCAGCTCCAGCGCGATGAAAGCGGTGAACAGGTCGCCCGCCGCCACCAGCGCCATGAAGCCGATGGTCGCCATGAAAAGCAGGAAATAGTATTCGCCCTGGCTGTCTTCCGGCGCGGCAGGGCGCGACAAGGACAGCAGGACTACCAGGGCCAGCGCGCCCATGGCGAAGGCCCACAGGTAGGCCGAAAGCGGCGTGAGCAGCAGGGCCCCGTGGAACAGGTTAAGCTCCAGCGAAGGCGCGCGCCTGAGGAACAGCAGCGCCACCACCAGCGCGCCCAGGGCTATCAGCCCCTGCGTGCCGCGCAGCGCCTTCACGAAAAGGGGCAGCAGCAGGCAGGCGAAGGCGGCCAGCACCAGCAACAGCGGCCCTGAAAGGGCGGAGGCGGCGTAGGAGGTTATCGTCTCGGGACTCATTTTTCTTCCCCCCTTCCGACGCTGAGGCTGATGCCGGGAAGTACCGGGGCGGTCTGTCTCTGGGACATGGTTATGTAGTTATTGACCGCGGGCATGGCCAGCTTCAGTAACGGGTTGGGCCGCACGCCTATAAGCACGATGAACAGCAGCAGCGGCGCCAGGTAAAGCCATTCGCGCACGCTGAGGTCGGGCAGGATCTTGTTCTCGGTATGACGGAGCGGTCCGAAGACGGCGGCCTGGTACATGCCGAGCATGTACACCGCCGAAAGGATCACGCCGGCCACGGCCGCGCCGGCCAGCCAGGGATAGACCTTGAACGAGCCGAACAGGATGAGCGCTTCGCCCACGAAACCGTTGAGGCCCGGCAGGCCGATGGAAGAAAGCATGACTATCATGAGTACGACGGAGAACATCGGCATGGACTTGGCCAGCCCGCCGTAATCCTCTATCATGCGGGTATGGCGGCGCTCGTAAAGCACGCCCACCAGCAGGAACAGCGCGCCGGTGGAAAGGCCGTGGTTGACCATCTGCAGCACCGCGCCGGCCACGGCGGCCGGCTCGAAAGCCATGACGCCGAGTATCACGATGCCCAGGTGCGCCACCGAAGAATAGGCCACCAGCTTCTTCATGTCTCGCTGGGTCCAGGCCACCAGAGAGCCGTAGATTATGCCCGTTACGCCCAGCACCGCCAGCCAGGGCGCGAACTCGGCCGCCCCCTGCGGGAACAGCGGGACCGCCAGCCGCAGGTAGCCGTACACGCCCATCTTCAGCAGCACGCCGGCCAGCAGCACGCTGCCGGCGGTCGGGGCCTCGACGTGCGCGTCGGGCAGCCAGGTATGGAACGGGAACAGCGGGACCTTCACCGCGAAGGCCAGCGCGAAGGCCGCGAACAGCCAGAACTGCGCCTGGTGCTCCAGCGGCGTGCCGTACAGCGCCGGGATGGAGAAGGTCCAGACCCCGTCGATGGCGTGCCGCGCCGAGACCAGCCAGAGGATGGCCACCAGCATCAGCACGGAGCCGGCCATGGTATAGATGAAGAACTTGAGCGCCGCGTAGATGCGCCGCGGGCCGCCCCAGACGCCTATCAGGAAATACATCGGGATCAGCATGCCTTCCCAGAAGAGGTAGAAGGCGAAGAGGTCCAGCGCCGCGAAGACGCCTATCATGGAGGCTTCCAGGAAAAGCAGGCAGATATAATAGGCGCGCTGCGCTTCCTTTATATAGTTGAACGACGCCAGGATGGCGATGGGCGTGAGCAGCGTGGTGAGCAGGATCATCAGCAGGCTTATGCCGTCGATGCCGAGATAGTAGTGTATGCCGTAGGCGGGCAGCCAGGGCCGGTCGAGTTGGAACTGCATGGCGGCCAGCGACGGGTCGAAGCCCAGGTAAAGCCTGACGGAAACGGCGAAGACCAGCACCGAGGCCAGGAGGGCCAGGTTCTTGAGCAGGGCGCCGTTGCGCTCCGGCACGGCCAGCAGCGCCAGCGCCGCCGCGGCGGGCAGCAGTATCAGGGCCGAAAGGGGGTTGCTTAAGAATTCCATCATATTACCCAGAAAAGCATCAGCGCCACGCCTATAGCGAAGACCAGCGCGTAAAGATCGAGGCGGCCGTTCTGGACCTTCGCCAGGGCCCTGCCCGCCGCGTAGGAAACCTTTGCCGTGCCGTTGACCAGCACGCCGTCTATAAGCCCGGCGTCGAAGAAGCGGAACAGAACTTTATCGGAGACTAATTTCAGCGGCTTTATCACCGCAAAGGCGTAGATCTCGTCGACGTAGAATTTATGGAAGATCAGGCTGTGGAGCGGGGCTGCGGCGCTCTTGAGGGCCGCGGCGGTTTTCGGCAGGGTCAGGACGAAGGCGGCCGCGATGCCGGCCAGGCCCGCCGCCACCGAGACCAGCATCAGGCGCGCGGCCTGGCTCGTGTGTTCGGGCTGCACGAAGGCGGGGTCCAGGAAGAGGAAGAGGCGGTCCTTGAGCAGGAAGCCGCCGGCCACGGCCAGGACGGCCAGCGCGGCCATCGGCAGGGTCATGGACAGGGGCGACTCGTGGGCGTGGCCCTCGGCGCGCTTGGCGCGCAGGAAGGTAAGCACGAAAAGACGCGTGGTGTAGAAGGCCGTCAGGGCGGCGGTAAGCACGCCCACGGCCCACACCAGCATGCCGCCGTGCTCGAAAACCTTTTCAAGGATCAGGTCTTTGGAATAGAAGCCGGAAAGCCCCGGCACGCCCGCGATGGCCAGCCAGCCGGCGGCCATCAGCAGGAAGGTGAAGGGCATCTCTTTCTTCAGCCCGCCCATCTTGAACATGTCCTGCTCGCCGCTCATGCCGTGGATGACGGAGCCGGCGCCGAGGAACAGCAGGGCCTTGAAGAAAGCGTGGGTGGCCAGGTGGAAGACGGCGGCCGAGAAAGCCCCCGCCCCGGCGGCCATGAACATGTAGCCCAACTGGCTCACCGTGGAATAGGCCAGCACCTTTTTTATGTCCTTCTGCAGCAGGCCGATGACGGCGGCGAAGAAGGCGGTGAAGCAGCCGACGAGCAGCACCACTTCCATCGCCTTCGGGGCCAGCTCGTAGAGAAAATGCAGGCGGGCCAGCATGTAGACGCCGGCGGTCACCATGGTGGCGGCGTGGATCAGGGCCGAGACGGGCGTGGGGCCGGCCATGGCGTCGGGCAACCAGACAAAGAGCGGGAACTGCGCCGACTTGCCGGTGGCGCCGAAGAACAGGAGCAGGCAGATGAGGGTGGGCGCGGCCATGCCCAGCACGGTGGCGGAGGCCAGCAGCGGCGCGTTCTTCTCGAGCGAGGCGAAATCCATGGAGAAGACGCCGTTGGAGGACAGCAGCGCCCAGAGGAGCATCAGCCCTATAAGGAAACCGGCGTCGCCCACGCGGTTGGTGATAAAAGCTTTCTTGCCGGCGGAGGCTTTCTCCGGGTCTTCGTACCAGAAGCCGATGAGCAGGTATGAGCACAGGCCCACGCCTTCCCAGCCTACGAACATGACGAGCGGGTTGTCGGCCAGCACCAGCGTGAGCATGAAGAAGACGAAGAGGTTGAGATAGGCGAAATAGCGGTTGAAGCCCGCGTCGCCTTTCATGTAGCCGGTGGAATAGACATGGATAAGGAAGCTGACCCCGGTGACGATCAGCGCCATCACGGCGGAAAGCGGGTCGAAGCGGAAGGCCGCGTCCACGCTGAAACTGCCGGCCGAGATCCAGTTAAAGAGGGTGTCGCGCAGCAGGCGGTTCTCCGGCGGGAGGTTGAGGAGGTCGGAGAAAGAGAGGGCCGCGAAGACGAACGAAATGAAGATGGCCAGTGAGCCGGCTATGCCGCCGGCTTTTTCGCCCAGCAGTTTTTTGCCCAGCAGGCCGTTGAGCGCGAAGCCCGCCAGGGGCGCCGCCAGGATCCATTTAAGGAGCGGGTAGTAATTGCCTTCCATCAGCCCTTGAGCTCCTTTATGCCGCCGGCGTCCAGCGTCTTGAACGCCGAAGCCAGCGCTATTATCAGCGCCAGGCCCACCCCGGCCTCGGCGGCGGCTATGGCGAACAGCAGCACCGCGTAGGCCTGCGACTTTACCGCCGGGCCCAGCGCCACGAAAGCTATATTGGCCGCGTTGAGCATCAGCTCCAGGAACATCAGCATGCGGACCAGGCTGCCGCAGGTGAGGAAGCCCGCCGCGGCTATGGCGAAGAGGACGAAGCTTATGACGGCGGGCGTATGGGCGGTCATCTCTCCACCTTCCTTGCGGCGGCCAGCGTCACCGCGGCCACTATGGACGCGAGTATCACCAGCGACAAGAGTTCGAACTGATAGGCGAAACGGCCGAAAAGCTGGCGGGCCAGGTCCAGCGTGCCGGCATCCGAGAACGCCGTGGAGAAAGGCGACCCGCGCAGCGCGGCCGAGACCTTGACCAGTTCCACAAGTATCAGGGCCGCCGCGGCCAGGCCCAGCACCTTCTTGAGGTGGCCGGCGGAAGGCTTGTCGTGCAGGGCCTGCGGGGTGACGGTCAGGGCTACGATGAAAAGGGTCATGATGGCGCCGGCGTAAAGGATGATCTGCAGCACGGCCAGCAGCTGCGCGCTGAGGGCCAGGTACAGCCCGGCCGTGGCGAGCAGGGCCGTGAGCATCAGCATGGCGGCCTTGACCGGGTTGCGCTGGAAAAGCATCAGCAGGGTGGCCAGCGCGGCCAGGCCGCCGAACAGGTAGACGGAGGCGGTTACGATCATTCTTCCCCCCGCGACCGCAGGTATTCGTTGGCCAGGGCGTTGGCCGCGCCCAGGACCGAGGGCTCTCCCGGGAGGTTGCGCAGCAGGTCCTCTTTCGTCAGCAGCAGGGCGGAGCGCGTGACGGCCGCGCCGGGTATTTCTCCGGTGTCCATGGAGATGGCGTCTTCGGGGCAGGCCTCCACGCACATGCCGCACATCACGCAGCGTGACAGGTCGATGTCGAAAACCGCCGGGTATTTCTCCACGGAGTTATCGGGATACTCCGCGGACTCTATCTTTATGCAGAAAGCGGGGCAGGCGGTCTGGCACATGAAGCAGGCCACGCATTTGGGCGAGCCGTCGGCGCGCACCTTTAGGCGGTGGCGGGTGCGCAGGAGGGCGCTGGCGGGCAGCGCAAGCTTCTCTTCAGGGTACTGCACCGTCATTATCTTTTTCGGGTTGAAGAGGTTGATGAAGAAATGGCGGGAGGTCACGGCGATGCCGCGGGCGATCTCCCAGATATAGATCCGCTCCAGGAAGTTCAGCGTTCTGTTGTCCACTTTCTTTACGCTTATCATATCTTCCCCAGCAGCAGCATGGCCGCGCCCGTCACCAGGATGTTGAGCAGGGCCAGCGGCAGCAGGCCTTTCCAGCAGAGGCTCATAAGCTGGTCGAAGCGGAAGCGCGGCAGCGTCCAGCGCACGACTAAAAGGAACCAGGAAAAGAAAATGGTCTTGGCGATGATGGAGCCAACCTGCAGCGCGGCTACCAGGTAATGGTCGAGCTCGAGCGCGCCGCCGCCGGGGAAGATGAAGCCGGTGTCGTAGAGGTAAGGCACCTGCCAGCCGCCGAAGAACAGGGTGGAGGCCAGCATGGCGACCAGGATTATCTCTACGAACTCTGCGAACATGAAGGCGGCGAAGCGCATGGAGCTGTACTCCATGAAGTAGCCGATGATCTCGGATTCGCCTTCCACGAGGTCGAACGGGGTGCGCTTGTTCTCGGCGATGGCGGCGGTGAGGAAAAGGACGAAGGCGAAAGGCTGCAGGACTATGCCCCACGCCGGGATGAAGTCGAACAGGAGTTTCCCCTGCGCCCGCACCATGTCCTGCAGGCTGCCGGAGCCGTAGATCATCAGCAGGCCGACCATGGTCAGGCCGAGCACCACTTCGTAGGAGACCATCTGCGCCGCGCCGCGCATGGCGCCCAGCAGCGCGAAGTTGTTCTTGGAGGCCCAGCCGGCCAGGAACACGCCGTAGATGGCCAGGCCCGACAGCGCCAGCACAAAGAAGATGCCCAGCGGCACGTCGGCGATCTGCAGGTCCAGCTGGTAGCCGAACACCATCACGTAGTCGCCGAAGGGTATTACCGCGAACAGGGCGAGGACGGGCACGAGGGCGAACATGGGCGCCAGCGTGAAGAGGAGTTTTTCGGCGCGCGCCGGCACGAAATCCTCTTTGAAGATCATCTTGATGGCGTCGGCGAGCGGGTGGAACAGCCCGTTGAGCGTGAAGCCCAGGACCGAGGCGCGGTTGGGGCCTATGCGGTCCTGCATCAGCGCGCTGACTTTCCGTTCGGCCAGCGTAAGGAGGCCGGCAAAGCCCATGATGGCGCCGAGGAAAGCCAGCACCTTCACCCCCGCCGCGGCGGTGAAGAGGAGCATGTCCTTGTTGGCCTCTATCAATTCCATCATTTAAAATCTATGCCTTTGAGCGCGTCTTCCGGCGAATCAAGCTTCAGGGACGCCCCGCTGTAGGCGGCCAGCTTGCTTACCAGGGTCCAGAGCGGCTTTACGCCTTCCCGGGCGTTGACGGCGGGCTCCGTAGTGCGGCGCAGGCCCTGGTAGTTCACGAAAGTGCCGGGGGTCTCGAAATAGGAGGCGTAGGCAAGGGTAGCGTAGGCCTCCGGCGGTATCTGGGCGCGGTTGGTGGCGAAGACGATGAGCAGGGGTTTGGCGGAGGCGAGTACCGGTTTAAGGAAGGCCGCGGCCCGTGCCTCGGTCACCAGCACTTTTATCTTCCCGGAGGCCAGGCGGCTGGCCAGCTCGCCCAGCGAAATACCGCCGTGAGCCGCCTTCACCAGCGCGACGCCGGCGGTATTGGGCGCGGCGTCCTTGTTTATAAGGATCCCGTCCTTTATCCCCTGTTCCGCGGCGAGATCGAAGCAGAAAGATTCCGTTTTTATCGCGTCCTTGGCCAGGCGGGCAAGGGCCGCGTTATCCTCCACGGAAAGCCATGGCGAGCCGAGCACGGCCACCGCCGCCGCGGAATGCGCGGCGTCTATGCGGGTGGCGGCTTCGCGCAGCGCGGGCTCCAGGTCTATGACGCCGTTGCGGATGACGCCCTTCGAAAGCCTGTCGCCGGCCTGCACGGCTTTGTAGGTCATGCGGCCCTGGTCGCAAAGCCAGGTATTGGTCTCGGCGTTGGGGCGCGGCATTATTCGGTAGATGGTATTGTCGTTGTGGTGCGCTTCTATCTGGCAGCCGGTGGCGCAGCCCAGGCAGACCGTAGGGGTTTTTTTGAGGAACCACACGCGCTGTTTGAAGCGGAAGTCGCGGGAAGTCCAGGCTCCGACGGGGCAGATGTCGGCGATGTTGAGGGTGTAGCCGTTGTCCAGGGCTTTCCCCTCCTTGAGGTCTATAAAGGAATGATCGGCGCGCTCCATCACTTCCAGCTCGGAGGTCTTGGTGACTTCCGCGCAGAAGCGCACGCAGCGCGTGCAGAGGATGCAGCGCTCGTTGTCCAGCACCAGGTTGGGTCCGAGCGGGCGGCGCTTGCCGCGGCGCACCTTGTCCTCCCGGCTGAAGCGGCTCTTTTTCAGGCTGTACTCCATGTAGTAATCCTGCAGGCCGCATTCCCCGGCCTGGTCGCAGATGGGGCAGTCCAGCGGGTGGTTTATCAACAGGAATTCCAGCACGTCCTTGCGGGCGGCTTTCACTTTTTCGGAATCGGTGCGCACGGTCATGCCTTCGGCGGCTTCCGTGGAACAGGCGGTGACCAGCTTGGGCGCCTTCTCCACTTCCACCAGGCACATGCGGCAGTTGCCCGAGACGGAAAGCCTGGGATGGTAGCAATAGCGCGGGATATAGACGCCAAGCTGCTGGGCCGCCTCCAGGAGGGTGGTCCCTTTCGCTACTTCAATGGTTTTACCGTCGATGGTCAGTTTCGGCATCTTATTCGCAGCATTTCCCGGCCGCGTGCGCTTCGAATTCGGAGCGGAACTTGGTCACAAAGCTCATCGCCGGCATGGCCATGGCGTCGGCCAGCGGGCAGATGGTACGGCCCAGCATGGAGTCCGCCACCGAATACAGGGTATCTATATCTTTGACTGAACCTTTGCCGGCTTCGAGGCGGTTGAGGATCTTCTCGATCCAGCCGCAGCCTTCGCGGCACGGCGTGCACTGGCCGCAGGATTCATGGTGATAGAAGCGCGCAAGCACCTGCAGGAGCTTTACCATGCACTGGGACTCGTCGATGATGATCACCGCGCCGGAGCCCAGCATGGAGCCGGCGGCGGCGAGGGATTCGTAATCCAGCTTTACCGCCATGGCTTCCGCCGCGGTAAGCACGGGCGTGGACGACCCGCCGGGTATCACGGCTTTGAGCTTCTTCCCCTCTTTCATCCCGCCGCAGTTCTTTTCGAGGAAGTCTTTGAAGGGGACGCCCAGCGGGAGTTCGTAGACGCCGGGTTTGTTGACCGGCCCGCTGACGCAGAAAAGCTTGGTGCCCGTGCTTTTGCCCACGCCGATGGCGGCGTACCAGTCCCCGCCATGCTCGATGATGGCCGGAACGGCGGCCAGGGTCTCCACGTTGTTGATTATGGTCGGGCCGCCGAACAGGCCCTTTACCGCCGGGAAGGGAGGCTTGAGCCGCGGCTGGCCCTTGAAGCCCTCGAGCGATTCCAGCAGGGCGGTCTCCTCGCCGCAGATATAGGCGCCGGCGCCGCGGTGCACGAACAGCTCGAAGTTGAAGCCGGAGCCCAGGATGTTCTTGCCGATAAAGCCTTTGGCGCGGGCGGCCGCTATCGCCTTCTCCAGTATCTCGGTCTCAGCGAAAAATTCGCCGCGGATATAGATGTAGCCGTGGGACGCTCCGATGGCGAAGGCGGCGATGGCCATGCCTTCGATCAGCGCGTGCGGGTTCTTTATCATCAGCTCCCGGTCCTTGAAGGTGCCGGGCTCGCCCTCGTCGGCGTTGCAGACCAGGTAGCGGGGCCCCTGCGCGTCCCTGGGGATGAAAGACCATTTGAGGCCGGCCGGGAAACCGGCCCCGCCTCGCCCGCGCAGGCCGGACTTCTTCACTTCCTCTATCACGGCGGCCGGGCCGGCGGTGAGCGCCTTCTTCAGCGGCTTGTAGCCGCCGCAGGCGAAATAGCCTTCGAGGTCGGCGACGTTATCTCTTAAGAGGATGTTTTCCATTGCTAGCCTATGGCTGTGCCGTATCTAGGGCTATGCCCATCAGACGACCTATGCAGGTGCCGTATCAAAGGCCTCTGGCCCTCAGACGGCCATGTTTCAGATCATCAAGTACTGTGTTAAGCTTTTCTACCGTCAGGCTTTCGAAATAGTCGTCGTTCACCTGCATCACGGGCGCGG
Source organism: Elusimicrobia bacterium GWF2_62_30 (assembly GCA_001799995.1). Classification (GTDB taxonomy): domain Bacteria; phylum Elusimicrobiota; class Elusimicrobia; order Elusimicrobiales; family UBA9959; genus UBA9959. The sequence goes on along the minus strand of MGUK01000039.1, from coordinate 70,227 downwards.
CGCCGCAGGCGCCCAGGCATTCCACGGTGGAAAGAGTGAACAGGCCGTCCCGGGTGGTTTCCCCCTCGGCTATGCCGAGTTTCCCTTTCAGGTGCGCTAGGATGTCCGGCGCCCCGGCCATGTGGCAGGAAATATTGCGGCAGACCTGCAGGTGGTATTTCCCCACCGGCTCCCGGTTGAACATCGTGTAAAAGGTGACCACGCCTTTGACCCGCGCGTAAGGCAGCTCCAGGAATTTGGCCAGCGCGTCCATGGCGTCTTCCGCCACGAACCCTTTTTCCTTCTGCAGCTCCAGCAGCAGCGGGATGAGCGCCGCGTCCTTGCGCGGGTATTTAGCGCACAGGCGCGCCGCTTTCTCCTTGAATTCGTCGGTCAGGAAGGGCATTATCTTTCCAGCTCCCCGCCTATCATGTTGATCTGGCCGAAAGTGGCTATGATATCGGCGATGTAGCCGCCCTTTATCATCTGCGACAGGCCGCCGGTGAGCGAAAAACACGGCGGGCGCACCCGCACCCGCCAGGGGTTGCCGGTACCGTCGCTCACGATATAGAAGCCCAGTTCCCCGTTGCCGCCTTCCACCGCCTGGTAAACCTCGCCCTTGGGCGGCTTGACGCCTTCGAAGGTCAGTTTGAAGTGGGCCATCAGCGCTTCGATATTGCCGTAGACTTCCCCCTTGGGCGGCAGGATCACGTTGAAATCGGGATGGTTGATGGGCCCGTCGGGCAGCTGCGCCAGCGCCTGTTCCACTATGCGCATGCTCTGGTTCATTTCCTCCATGCGCACCAGGTAGCGGTCGTAGTTGTCGCCGTTGGAGCCCACGGGGATGTCGAAATCGAAGCGGTCATAGACCAGGTAGGGGGTGGCCTTTCGCACGTCCAGCGGCACGCCGGTGGAACGCAGCGCCGGGCCCGTGAAGGAAAGCGAGATGGCGTCTTCCTTGGAGATGTGGCCGGTGTTGTGCAGCCGGTCGTAGAAGATACGGTTGCGGGTCAGCAGCTTGTCCGCGTCGGAGATATTCTTGCGCACCATCCTGAAAACTTCGGCCGTGGCCTGCTTGAAATCAGGCGGAAGGTCGCGGGTAAGCCCCCCAACGCGCGTGTAAGCCGGCGTGATGCGCCCGCCGGCCACGGAATCGCCCAGGCGGTAGAGCTCCTCGCGGGCGTTGATCAGGTAGAAGTAGACGGTAAAGGCGCTCATCTCCATGGCGTTGGCGCCGATGCAGGTGAGGTGGTCGGTCAGGCGCGACAGCTCGCTCATGATCACGCGGATGTACTGGCAGCGCGGCGGGGCCTCTATTCCCATCAGCTTTTCCACGGCCAGCGAGAAGCCCACGTTGTTTATAAAGGGAGAAACGTAATTGAGGCGGTCGGTGTAGGGAATGCACTGGTTGTAGGTCACGCTCTCGCAGGTCTTCTCGAAGCCGCGGTGCAGGTAGCCTATCTCCACGTCGGCGTCCATGACCCGCTCGCCCTGCACGGTCAAGAGCACGCGCACGATGCCGTGCATGGCCGGGTGCGACGGCCCCATGTTGAGCACCATGCGCCCGTCGGCCAGCTTTTCCAGTTCCCAGTTCCTGGGGAGTTCGGCTTTCTTCGTTTCCATTAATCCCTGTGGGGTATCCTCGGCTGCCGCTTCTTGAGCGGGTAATCTTTGCGCAGCGGGTGGCCTTCAAAGCCGTCGTACATCAGGATGCGGCGCAGGTCGGGATGCCCTTCGAAATTTATGCCGAACATGTCGTAGGCTTCGCGCTCGAACCAGTTGGCCCCCGCCCAGAAGGGAGTGAGGGACGCTATTCGCGCGTCCGTTCCGGCTACGGGGCATTTCAGGCGCAGGCGGTAGTTATGTTTGGAGGAGTAAAAATGGCAGACCAGCTCGAAGCGGGGCTCGCGCGGCAGGTAGTCCGCCACGGTCAGGTCCATCAGGAAGTCGAAGCCCAGTTCGTCCTTGAGGAAGGCAGCCGCTGCCGGCAGCGCTTCCTTCTTTATCAGCACGGTCTCGTCGCCGCGGAAATCATGCGTTTCCAGCACGGCGGCCGGGAACCTGGTCTTGAGGGTTTCAATAAGGTAGCTGCTCATCTGTATTTCCGGTCCAGCACGGATTCTGTGGAGACCTTCTGCTGCAGCTTCAGGAGCCCGTCAAGCACGGCTTCCGGGCGCGGCGGGCAGCCGGGGATGTAGATATCCACCGGTATGATCTTGTCTATGCCCTGGACGGTGGCGTAATTGTCGTAGAAGCCGCCCGACGTGGCGCAGACGCCGAAGGAGACCACCCACTTGGGCTCGCACATCTGGTCGTAGACGCGCTTGAGCACCGGGGCCAGCTTCTCGTTGACCGTGCCCACCACGAACAGCACGTCGGCCTGGCGCGGCGAGAAGCGCGGGTATTCCGCTCCGAAGCGGGCGATATCGTAAGTGGACGCGAAGGTGGACATGAATTCCATGCCGCAGCAGGCCGTGACGAACGGGTAGTTGAAAAAGGAATATTTCCGGGCCCAGTTGACGGCCTCGTCCAGGCGGGTGGTAAGGTAGGAGTGTCCGAACAGAGTTTCTAATCCCATTCCAGGGCTCCTTTCTTTACGGCGTAGACCAGCCCCGCGAAGAGCACCGCCAGGAAGAAGAACATCGCGTAAAAAGCGCCGCGGCCGAGCAGCTGGAAAGAGACCGCCCAGGGATAGAGGAATACTATTTCTATATCGAACATGACGAAGAGCACGGCCACGAGGTAGAAATTGACCCTGGCCATGCCGCGCGGCTCCATGGCCGGGGGCATGCCGCACTCGAAAGCTTCCTGCTTTACGGGGGTTTTCTTTTTGGGGCCGAACAGTACGGACAGGAGCACCATGGCGGCGGCGACTATCAGACCGAAGGCCGCCGTTAATATAATTGCCAGGTATTGGCGCATGGTGAATTAATTATACTAAATGTTATCCGGAAAGCGCGGCTCGCGGCGGGACCTCGCGGCGGGACCGCTTAAAAACAGTGTGTTGCGCGGCTAATGGTCCTATTTCCATATGGGTCCAATGACATTTCCGCTTTTCCCCATTAGCTTCATATCAGGCAGGGCCGCTTAATGGCACAATACTAGCGTAATAGCAGCAAAACTTAAATATCGGGGGAGGAAAAGTGAAAATATTACTCAGTTTAGCCCTTGCGGCCATTCCGGCCATAGCTTCCGCACAGACCGTATCCAAGACGCTCGACCTGGTCCAGGACCTCAGCGTTTCAGCTGGTACCACCGCTGACCTCGAGAAGGCCCGCGTGGACGCCGGCAAGCCGTTCAACGGGAATCAGCATAATCCCGGGCATGGCGGCAATAACGGCCACAATACTCCTCCCGCGAATCCCCCCGGCCACACTAACAATCCCGGCAACCACAATAACCCCGGCCATCACAACCCCGGCACTCACCCGGTGAACCCCCCGGTCGTGCATCCTCCGTACAATCCGCCTTACAACCCCCCGCACAACCCGTACGGCCCCGGTTACAATGACCCCTTTGGCCCCGGCTACCACGATCCCTTCCATCCCGGCCATCCCGGCTATTATCCTCCGGTCAATCCCGGTCACACCACCACGACACCCGTGGTCTCCGGCCCCATGAGCACCACCGCCATAGTGATAGGCGTGATAGCCGTGGTGGCGCTGGTCCTGCTGCTGGTCCTCCTTTAATAGGACCGACAGCTTAAGAACGTCCCCCGCTTTCCGGGGGACGTTTTTTTTGGGTGCGCGTTCGTGTCTGGGTCCTTAAGGCAATAAATAGTAGGTCCAATAACTTTTAATTTTTCCCCATTCGGCTCATCTGAAGCAACCGGTGAAAATGGCAAGATTGTAATGTGAGGTTAGGAAACGAATTCGAAGTTAAAAAATCGCAGGAGGAATAAAGTGAAAATATTACTTAGTATCAGTCTGGCCCTCGCGGCCATACCCGCGGTGGCTTCGGCGCAGACGGCCTCGAACACCCTCAGCCTCGTGCAGGACCTGAGCGTTTCGGCTGTTTCCACTTCGGACCTTGAGAAAGCGCGCGTGAACGCGGGCAAGCCGTTCAACGGGAAACCCGATCACGGCAACAACGGCAACCACGGCGGGAACCCCGGCAATCATGGCGGAAACGGCAATCACGGCGGGAACGGCGGTCATCACCCCGGCTATAATCCCCCTCCCGCCCCGTACCATCCCCCGCAGCCGCATCACCCGCCCGTTGTGCATCCCCCGTACAATCCCCCGCACCCCCATCACCCGCCCGTGGTGGTCAACCCGTATCCCCATCACCACAACACCACCCCTGTCGTAGTGGGCGATATGGACGGCACTACCATGCTGATAGTGGCCGGCGTAATAGTGGCGCTGGTACTGCTGGCTGTACTGCTGTAGGCGGCGTCTGAACTGAAAAAATACCCTCCGGCTCCCGGAGGGTATTTTTTTGCCTTGCCGCCGCTTATTGCTCTACTTGATCCGGAAATCCTTGAGCTTGTGGATGCCGGGGGCCAGGGCAGGGGCGCCTGGCCTGTGCTGGGTCTGGACGAAGAACGACGCGGCCTTCGGGAAACGGGCCTGGAGGATGTTGGAGTTCGCCGGCTCGTTCTCGAAGATGGCCACCACCTCGCCCAGGCGGTCGATGTACTCGCTCACTTCCTTCTTGAAGATCTCGTCGTCCTGCTCGAATTCCTTCTTAACTATCGTCATCGTGCCCGCCACGCCGACCGGGAAGCCGTAGAGGCGCAGCACTTCGGTGGTGCCGACCAGCATGCGGCCCACGTCGCGGCCGGTCAGGTAGATCACGGTGGCGCCGGCCTTGTGGACGCGCTCGACATAGGCTTTCGCGCCGAGGATCGGCATGTCGTAGCGCTGGTATTCGTCGGAGAAGAACCGCTTCGCCCATTCCTGTTTTATGAAGGCGACCTCCGCGGGATGCTTCACGCCGAGGCGGTCCAGCGTGATATCCAGGCTGTAATCCACCGCCGCCAGGTCCTGGAAGGCCTCGAAAGCCTTGGAAAGCCCCGGCGCTTTCGCGCAGAATTTCTCGGAGATCTCGCGCAGGATGAAGATGGTGCGGGTGCGGTTGTCGAACAGCGTGCCGTCCAGGTCGAAGATGGCCAGCGTCGACTTGCCGCGCGCGGTCCGCTCCTCGACGACGCTTATCGCGCTCTCCAGCCGGGAGAGCCCGGGCCTGCCTTCTTTTTTTGATGTTTTCATTTTTTTACTCCCCCGTTATTTCTCGCCGCCGCCCAGGAAGCGGCCCGTGGCCGCGTCTACGTAGTACCTGAGCGTTCCGCACTCCACCGTCCAAAGCAGGTTATGCCCCGTTACCGGCGTCTTTGCCGCGGCGAAATTATTCAGCCGCATCGTGAACGTGGAATGCGAGGCCAGGCAGCTCTTCGGGATCTTCGTCATCGCTTCGTCGCTGTTCTTGAAACTTCCCGGGATCGGGGAGAGGCGGGTGATGTTCACGGTCTTCCCGGCGAAGTTCATTTCCTGGAGCAGCGTTTTGCCCTTGCAGGCGCTATAAGTAACGGTGTCCGGCTTTCCCGGCCCGTAGAAATTGAAACTCCAGCCGTCGCCTTCCGCCGCGACTATGCATTTGGCGCTGCCGGTCTTGTCGGCCAGGGTCTCGATGTTCAGGAGGGCCAGCCTGGGGTACTTCCTGCCCACGGCGCTCAGGGCCTGGGCTATATACCTGCCGGCGGTATCCTTGCCTTTTATCACCGCTCCACCGGCGCCCTTACCTGCCGGGGCGGCGGGCTTGGCCGGCGCCGTTATTATCTTCTCGCCGGCGCAGTCTATCACGGCTTTCGCCCTGCCCTGCGAGACCGTCCAGTGGCAGGCAGGTGCGGCGCCCTTCTTCGCCGGCTGGATGCGCATGTTCATAAGTATTTCACGTTCTTTGGCGCTCCCGGTGCCTTTGAAAGCCCCCGCCTTGGCGAGTTTTTCCAGTACTGCGGCCGAGTCGGCGAAATCGAAAGGGACGCGGGTGGTCGGTTCTGCCACGTTCATGGACGGGAAATGCCTGGAGGTATTGACCAGCCGGGAGCCGCAGGCGTTCACCAGCAGCCATTCCCTGGACGCGGGCGAGTAGAACTTGTAGTGCCAGGCGAAGGAAAATGAATTCCTGGCGCAGGGGATGTCTCCCTTGGGGTCGGCAAAGCCTTCCACTTCCACCAGAATAGCGCCGGTAAGCCGCGCGGAGGCGGCGTTCTGCGCCGTCCCAACCCCGTCCTGCGGCCCGGCCGACCGCGCCGGGGCGGCGAGGAAAAGTACGGCAAGGAGAGTTAAGATCGCGTGGTTTTTCATATGGCGGCCCGTTCGTCCTTATACTATTTTTATGTCCAGGCAGTAGAGCAGGTCCATGGCTTCCGGCAGGGAGAACTTCGCGTCCTTTACCTTGTTCTCCGAGATGCGTATGGCGTAGTTGCGCGCCCCCGTGAGGTCGGCCCCCGCCAGGTTCGTGTTCGAAAAAAGCGCGCCCGAGAAATCCGTCTTTGTCAGGTCCGAACCGGCCAGGTCCGCTTCCCGCAGGTCCGCGTCCCGGGCGAGACAGCCGGTCATGGCCGTGCCGGCCAGGGCAAGGCCCAGGAAATTGGAATCGTTGAGCAGGCAGCCTGCGAAAGCGAGGGGCGCCGCCAGCTTTATTTTGGGCCAGGAAGCCTGCGTCCAGTCCACCCCCACCAGCTTGGAATCCTTGAACGAGACGCCGCTGAAAACGGTCCCGGGCACCTTCAGCAGGCTGAGGTTGCAGCTTTCGAAGCGGCAGTCCGTAAATTTACAGAAGCGGAACGTGAGCCCGGTCAGGTCGCAGTTCCTGAAAACGCAGCCGGAAAAGTGTTTGGAGGTTACGGCCTTGCCTTTCAGCGCAAGCCCGTCGAAGGTTCTGTCGTTGTGTTCTTTCTCCCCGCTGCCGGGGGATATGCCGCCGCGGGATTTAGAGCTCATCTCCCCTGACCTCGTGGCTGCGCAGGTATTCCAGAGCGTTCTTGGCGGCGGCCTGGTGGGCCTCTTTCTTGTTTTTGCCGCCGCCCAGGCCGAGCGTTTTCCTGCCTATGCAGACCCGGACGGTGAAGCGCTTGTTGTGCTCCGGCCCTTCCTCTTCCATCAGCTCGTAATCCGGAGGCTGCTTGTGGCGTTTCTGGATATACTCCTGCAATTCGCTCTTGTGGTCGGCCTCCAGGTTCTCCGGCAGCGCGGTGAGCCACGGGGCGGCCATCTTTTCGGCGGCGGCAAGCCCGCCGTCGAGGTAGACCGCGCCGAGCACGGCTTCAAGGGCGTTGGCCAGTATGCTGTGGCGGCTTTTGCCGCCGCTCTGGTACTCGCCTGTGCCCAGGAAGAGGTGTTCGCCAAGCCCCATCCCGGCGGCCAGGCGGGCCAGGTTGGCCCGCGAGACCAGCGCGGATTTCGCTTTTGACAGGAAGCCCTCGTCCTTGTCCGGGTGGGTCCGGAAAAGATAATAGGATACGATCAGGCCGAGCACACTGTCGCCCAGGAATTCCAGGCGTTCATTGTCGCTGGGCGAACCGCTCTCCGCAGAATGTGACTTATGCGTGAGAGCTTCTTCCAGCAGCTTCGGGTTCCTGAATTTGTATCCTATTACTTCTTCAAGAAAAGCCATTTCCGCGCGGGAAATCAGTCTTTCTTTCCGGCCTTGTCTTTTATGTAGCTGATCGCTTCGCCGACGGTCTTGATCTTCTCGGCGTCTTCGTCCGGGATCTCGATGTCGAATTCCTCTTCGAGCGCCATGACCAGTTCAACGGTGTCGAGGGAATCGGCGCCAAGGTCCTGCACGAACTGCGCCTTTTCCACGACTTCGGATGAATCCACGGCAAGCTGCTCGATGATTATCTTCTTGACTCTTTCTTCCAGGTTTTCGGTCACTGCCATTACGTTGCCCTCCTGCTGATAGTATGGGTCCGCAGAAATTTACATGTACAGCCCGCCGTTCACGGCCAGCACCTGGCCCGTAACGTAAGCGGAACCGTCGCCCGCCAGGAACAGCGCGGCTTTAGCTACTTCCGCCGGTTCGCCCATGCGGCCCAGCGGGATCATCTCGTAAACTTTCGTTTTCGCCTCTTCCTTGAGCCCTTCGGTCATGCGGGTGCGTATGAAGCCCGGGGCCACCGCGTTGACGAGCACCTGGCGCGGCGCGAATTCCCGCGCCAGCGACTTGGTGAGGCCGATGAGGCCGGCCTTCGAGGCCGAATAGTTTGCCTGGCCCGCCTGGCCGCTCTGCCCGACCACCGAGGAAATATTTATGATGCGGCCGGTCCGGGCTTTCAGCATAAGTTTGGCGGCCGCCTTCGACATCAGGAAGGCCCCTTTGAGGTTCACCGACATCACCGCGTCGAAATCCGCTTCCTTCATGCGCAGGACGAGGTTGTCCTTCGTTATCCCGGCGTTGTTTACCAGCACGTCCAGTTTGCCGAAAGCTTTCACCGCTTCTTCCACCGCTCTCTCGCAATCCGCCTCTTTCGAGACGTCGAGGCCGAGCCCGAGGGTCTTGGCGCCCGTCTTAGCGGCTATGTCGGCCGCGGCGGCTTTCGAGGCTTCCTCGGAAAGGTCGGCTACTGCCACCGAGGCCCCCTCGGCGGCGAACAGCGTGGCTATCTCAAAACCTATGCCGCGGGCCGAGCCCGTTATCAGGGCCGTTTTCCCTTCCAGCGCCTTCATTTGACCTCCGCGCCGGAAGCGTCTTCGTCTTTGGCCGCGGAGATCTGGTCTCTCACGAGTTCTATCTGCTTGCGTATGTGCGGCACCAGGCCGGACTCCGCCATTTCGCCGGCGACGCGCACCGAGTGAAAGATCGTATTGGGGCTGACCTTGCCGTGGCAGACCAGCACCACGCCGTTCACGCCCAGGAGCATCGCGCCCCCCAGCTCGTCCACGTTCATTTTCTTCTTCATGTCCGTGAAGAGCTTGCGCATCAGCATCGCGCCTATCTTGTAGGTGAACTTGCGCTGTATCTGGTCCTTGAGCATTTTAAAGATCGTCTTGGCGGCGCCTTCGTAAAGTTTCAGCGCCACGTTGCCGGTAAAGCCGTCGGCCACTATCACGTCGGTCAGGCCCGCGGGGATATCCCTCCCCTCTACGGGGCCATGGAAGTTGACTCCCACGGCCTTTATCAGCGGCAGCGTTTCCTGCACCAGCGCATTGCCCTTGGTCTCTTCCTCGCCGATGGAGAGCAGGCCTACCGTGGGATTTTCCACTTTGAAGATCGCCTTCATGTAGAGGGAGCCCATCACGGCGAACTGCGCCAGGTGCCAGGGCTTGCAGTCCATGTTGGCGCCGGCGTCCAGCAGCAGCGTCGTGCCTCTCAGCGTGGGAAGCGGCGCGGCTATGGCCGGGCGTATCACTCCGGGGATGCGCTTTATCTTCAGCAGGGAGGCGACCATGATGGCGCCGGAGTTCCCCGCGGAGATGAACGCGTCCGCCTTGCCCTCGTGCACCAGGCCCGCGCCGACCATGAGCGTGGAGTCCTGCTTGGCCCGGCATTCGGCTACCGGGTCGCTTCCCATGTCTATCAGCTGGGGCGCGTGCACTATGCTGATGCGCTCGGGATTCTCCGCGCCGAGGCGGCGCAGTTCCTCCCGTATCTCGGGATCGCGGCCTACCAGGATCACTTCGTGCGGCAGCTTTTTAGCCGCCAGCAGGGCGCCTTCCAGGTTCGGCTTCAGTCCGAAATCTCCGCCGTGAGCGTCGAGCGCTATTCGCATATCTCGTCGTTATTTCTTTTCTTCGCCTTCTTCCTGCTTCGGGGCTTTCTTGGCCACTTCGAGCTTGCCGTTATAGAAGCCGCAGGACGGGCAGACGCGGTGCGGGATGCGGAGCGCGCCGCACTGGCCGCAGGGTACAAGTTCTTTCACTTCCAGCTTCCAGTTCTGGGAGCGGCGTGAATCTCTGCGGGAACGGGTATGTTTTCTTTTGGGATTCGGCATTTTCTATTCCTCTTTTTTACTGTTTGCGTCCTTTATCGTCGGGCTTCCTGATCTTGAGGCCTTTGAGCGCCTCGAAAGGAGTCGCCTTGTCCATGCTGCAGGTGCAGGGCGTCGCGTTGCGGTCAACACCGCACAGCGGGCACCGTCCCTTGCAGGTTTCGGAACACAAAACTTTCAGCGGCGCGAGCAGGGCCACGGTCTCCCTGATAATATCGCGCGTATCTATATATTCTACTGAATCCGGGTATGCCTCGTCAAAAGTGTCGGAAAGGCGGCGGGCTATCGGCGCGTCGCAGCGGGCGCAGCGCAGGGCCAGTTCCGCGTCCGTCCGTCCGGTCAGGAGCAGCTCGTCCCCCCCGACGGAGAACGACAGGGTGACCTTGAGGCTTTTCAGCGTGCCCGGCTCCGTGAAAGCGTCGGCGTAGAACTCCAGGGGCGGCGACAGGGAAATGTCCAGCCCCCGGCTTTCGCGTATCTCCAGGGCTTTAAATATCAGCGGGTCTTTTGCGTGCATGCCGGGTATAAGATATCAACTCTGCGGGGTTTAGTCAACGGCCTGGGACCTTTCGGCCACGGTGTACGGCGGTTTGCGGTTGGCGCTGTGGTAGGTGCGGATCAGCACTTCGGCTATCAGTCCCATGAAGGCGAACTGCGCCGCTACCAGGGCGAAGAAGATCGCCACCAGGAAGAGCGGCTGGTCCTTCACGAAGATATGGTTGAAGAACTTGTTATAGAGGGTGTAGCAGGCCATCGCCGCTGAAGCGGCCAGGAGGGCCAGGCTGATCCCCCCGAAAAGATAGATGGGCTTGGTTATGAACTCGCCCATGAATTTAACGGTGAGGAGGTCCAGCAGCACCTTGAAGGTGCGGGCCAGGCCGTATTTAGAACGGCCGGTCTCGCGGGGCCTGTGGTTGACTTCCAGCTCGGAGATGGAAGCGCCGGCGTAGTTGAGCAGGGCGGGGAGGAAGCGGTGCATTTCCCCGTAAAGGTCCACGCTTTTGAGCAGGGAGGCCCGGTAGATCTTCAGCGTGCAGCCGAAATCGTGCAGCTGCACCCCGGTGACCGCGGAGATCACCGCGTTGGCCGCGCGCGACGGGAGGATGCGGGAGAAAAAAGCGTCGTGCCGGTCCTTGCGCCAGCCGCTCACCACGTCGTAGCCCGAGCGGGCCCGGGCCAGGAGCGCCGCGATGTCGGCCGGATCGTTCTGCCCGTCCGCGTCGAGCGTGACTATCCATTCACCGGAGGCTTCGGCTATGCCGGCCGCCAGGGCCGCCGTCTGGCCGCAGTTGCGCGAAAGGCGCAGGGCCTTGTGGCGCGCGTCGGCGGCGGCCAGTTCCCTGAGCGCGGCGAAGGAGCCGTCGGTGCTGCCGTCGTCCACCCAGATAGCTTCGCAGGGCAGGCCGAGCGAATCGAGGGCCGCCGTAAGTTCGCGGGCGAGGCGCGGCAGGGCCTCCGCTTCGTTCAGTACCGGGATAACTACGGAGAGCTTTGTCATAAATTATTTCCGGGCCGCCAGCAGGGCGGTGTAAAGTTCTTCCTGTTGTTTCACCATGGTATCGATATCGAATTCGGCGAGGTCCGTTCCCGCCGCGCCGGCGGCAAGGCGCGCGCGCAGCGCCCCGTCGTCCATTACCCGGGCGAGCGAGGAGCAGAAGCCGTCCAGGTCGCCTTTTTCTACGGGGAAGCCGTTAAGGCCGGCTTTAAGGATGTCCGCCACTCCGTCGGCGCGGTAGCACACGGAGGGCAGGCCGGTCTTCATGGCTTCCACCAGGCTGCGCGGGAGGCCTTCCCACAGCGAGGTGAGCGCGAAAATATCAGAGGCCGCCAGTATTTCGCCGGAGTCCTCCCTCCAGCCGGTAAAGAGGCAGCGGTCCGCGAGGCCGAGCGCGGCGGTCTCGGCGCGCAGCGCTTCCAGCGCCTCCCCGCCGCCGACGAAAACGAAGCGCGCGTCCGGGCGGGACGGCAGCAGGCGCGCCGCGGCCTTTATGAAATCGCCGGGGTTCTTCTGCGGCTTGGCGTTGCCGATGGCGGTTACGACCAGGGCGGACTCCGGCAGCCCGAGGGCGGCGCGCTTTTCCGCCCGGGAGACCTGCGCGGGGTAGCCGGCAAGTTTTACCCCGCTGCGGATCAGCCTGTATTTTTCCGGGGAGCCGATGCCAGCGGCCCGCGCCGTTTCCATGTTATCCCGGGAGACGAAGATCAGCGCGTCGCTGAACAGAGCGCAGAACTTTTCCAGCAGGATGAAGAAGCCGCGCTTGAGCGGGCTCTGCAACGGGTGGAAGCCGAAACCGTGGAAGGTGTGTACGACCACCGGCACGCGCGCCGCGGCGGCGGCCAGGCGGCCGAGGATGCCGGCCTTGGAGGAATGGGTGTGCACAACGTCGGGAGCCGAGCGCCTGAGCAGGCGGTAGAGGCGGTACAGCGCGAGAAGGTCGTGGAAGGGATTTATTTCGCGGCCGAGGCCGGTTACGTGCGTAAGCAGGCCCCGGGGCGCCTTCTCGTCGAGCAGGCCGCCCGCGCCGGTCCACAGCGCCGCGTCGAACCGCGCGCGGTCCAGGTGCGAGGCCGTGTAGAGAGTGTTGCCCTGCGCCCCCCCGAAATCCAGCCGCGTTATTATGTGCACTACCTTTACCATAGCCGGGGGTCAGCGGACCTTCTTTACCTTATAGTAGGGATAATACCGGGAAAGTATCGCCAGGTATTTGGCGCCCAGGTTCTTCGCCATCCCGCGCCCGCCCATCAGGCACAGTCCGGTGCCGTCGCCGGTCCCGGTGCCGCGCAGCATGAAGAACTCGGGGAATTTGCCGCGGTAGATGGGGCGGATGCTGAACAGCGTCGAGCGCAGGGTGCCGGCGGTCAGCATTTCGGCTATCGCGGCGGGCCCTTCTATGACCGCGGTCCCGGCGGTTCCCTCCGCCCTCATCGATCTTATGCGCCCGTCCGCTTCCCGCGCCAGCGGGACCAGGGCCTTAAGGTAGCCTACCTTGTATTTCCGGTTCAGGCGCGATTCTATCCATTTGGGGGCGAGCATCAGCGTCCAGGAGACGTCAGCGCTTTCGGTCTTGTCCTCGGGCATGCAGAACAGCCCGTCGGGCGGGGCCTCCACTCTCCTGGAGTAGATCCCGAAAGGCGTAGTTTTGACCGCCGGGCGGCCTGAATCGTTGACCCCCTCGCGGGTGATCCCGCCGCACGCCCGGTGGAATTCCGCCGGGGCCGTGGCGCCGGCCAGCTGCAGCACCTCGCCTCGTGTCGCCTTCGCGGCCTCCGCCGACGCGTCATTCTCCGCCTGCAGGCCGGGGTAGACCAGGCAGTGGGCCGAATCGCAAAGCTGGTACTCACGGCTTTCGTGGCGCACCGAAGCCGCCAGCCAGGCCAGGCGCGTGCGTACCGTTACCGCCAGGGCCTTCATATACTCGGGCAGCTTGTTCCTGTCGGAAAGGGAAGCGGTCACCGGGCTGACCAGATATTCGGCCGCGGTTTCGTTTATAAGCCAGAAGCCTTTTTCGCGCGTCAGGATCAGGACTTCGCCTGCCACTTCCTTGTCGCTGCGGTTGACGCCGTGCGCTTCCGGCAGCTCCGGGCTCTTAATAAGTATGACCGCGGTGGCCGACTTGGGCACTATCCTCACGTTGTTCGCCGTGGTATGGGTCACCGCCCCGGAGTTGTCCCGTAATTCGTAGAGACGGTTCATCTCGTTGTAAGCGAAGGTCCATTGCACGCCGCTCCGGCCGGTGAAGATCCGCCCGAGGCGCGCGTCCATCATGTCGAAATCGGAGGTGACGATGAAGCTGAAGCTTTTGACGGCCGCGGGCGCGCCGCCGCGCCCGGCGTACAGGGCGATCTTTATCGACGGGCCGGATACCGCGCCTATCGGGTTCTTATGCGCCGGCCAGGCCATGCGCGCCCAGTAGAGCAGGTCTTCCGCTTTCCCTTTTACATATTTGGAGAGTTTTTTGATCTTCTCGCTGAACGCGGGCTCCTCCGGGTCCAGGTCGTAAAGCGTGTAGTAGGTCTGCCAGGCCGGCATATTGAACCCGGTCTCCTCGTAGAGGCGCGCCAGGTCTATTTCCGCCTGCAGGTTGCGCGGATCGTAGGAAAGGGCTTCTTTCATGAAGTTCAGCGCGTGCGGCTTTTTTTTCATCTTCTCCAGGTAGAAGGCCATCATCTGCGCCGACGGGGAGAGCAGGTAAGGATAGCGGGTGTAGACGGACCGCAGCTGGTCCACCGCGGCGGCCGGACCCGAGAGCCTGGCCTCCGTCAGGGCCAGCGCGAAGCGGGTCTGGATGACCAGCGACGGGTCGGCGGTAAGAGTGAGGGACTTTTCGAACGCGGCGCGCGCGTCCTGGTCTTTTTCAAGGCAAAGGAGGTTCCAGCCCTTTTCGAACTGCACGTAGAAATCTTCCGGCGCCAGGATCTCGGCCTTCGCGAGGTGAGCCAGCGCTTCGCTGTTCTTGCCCGCCTCGGCGAACAGGACCGCGAGGTCTTTCATCGCCGCCAGCGTGAGGGCGGTATCGGTGGCGCGGTACGCGACGTATTTGAGCGCGCCGGCGGCGTCTTCCGGCCGGCCGTCCAGCCACTGCGCGGAAGAGTCGGAATAGAGCTTTCCCAGGTCTTCCTGCGCGCGCAGGTCCGCCGCGGGGGAGCAGAGGGCCGCGGCAAAACAGAGGATAAGGTATTTCTTTATCATTACAGTAAATGTAGCAATTAGCGGTCCCGGCTAACAAGGCCGTGCCGGGCGGCGCGCGGCGTTTTTTTGAGGAAGATTTTGAAATCTACGGAAAGTTTTATGTATAATAAATACGCGGGCCATTAGCTCAACGGTAGAGCAGGCGCCTCTTAAGCGCAAGGTTACAGGTTCGAATCCCGTATGGCCCAAACAGTTTTTCGGCGAGAGTAGTGGGTAATATCTGGCGAGTACAGGGCGAAGGGTCTGCCTTCCCGGAAAACTCAATTACTCATTGCTCTTTTTTTTTGGCCGGTTTTCCGGGTCGGGATGGCGGAATTGGCAGACGCGCATGGCTTAGGACCATGTGGGGTTACACCCGTCGGGGTTCAAGTCCCCGTCCCGACATAATGCAGTTTTGATCCAGCAAATTAAAGGCGGAGGAATCATGGGCATTACTTTAGGCTTCAACGACAAGATAAAAAAAGTCAAACAGGACGGCTGCGTGCACGTCTTCTCGGTCACGCTCGACGACAAAATACTGGGAGAAGCTTCGCAGGAGGCGCTGGTGCGCCTTCAGAGCGTGGTGACCCTCCCGGGTTTCCGCGTCGGGAAGGTCCCGCTTTCGATGATCAAGGAACAGTTCCCTTCCATGGTGAAGGACGAGGTGCTCGATATCTCGGCGAAGGCCGCGCTGCCGGAAATAATCAAGGGCGCCGCCATAAATCCCGTCGTGGCCCCGCTCGTCAAGAGCCTCAAGTACGAACCGGGCCGCGCGATGTCCTTCGAACTGCAGTTCGAATGTTCCCCGGTGATAGAGCCGAAAGGCTACGAGAAGATCGCCGCTACGCGCCGCACGAAAAAAATAGAGGACGCGGACGTCGAGAAGTATATCAACCAGGTGCGCGAATATAACGCCTACCTCAAACCCGTCCCGGAGGCCGCGCCGGTGGCGAAGAACCATTTTGTGATAGTGGATTACGAGACCTGGGAGAACGGCGTGAAAGTGCCCGGCGGCGAAGTTAAAGGCGAGATCGTGGATCTCTCCACCCCGCAGACCATCGCCGGCCTGGCCGAGGCCGTGATCGGCGCCAAGAAAGGCGAGACCCGGGAGTTCACCGCCCCTTTCGGCGACAAGAAGGCCCTTTTTAAAGTGGTCGTCGTCGAGATAAAGGAAAAGGTGGTCCCCGAGCTGGACGAGAATTTCCTGAAGGAAGCGGGCGTAAAGACGGTGGAGGAATTAAAGTCCAACGTGCGCAAAATGCTCGAGCACAACGCGGCCGAAAAGACCGAGAAGGACCTGCTCGGCCAGATAGAGGACGCGCTGATAAAGAGCAACCCGTTCACCCTCCCCCCGACGCTGGTGAAGGAGGAGGCCCAGGAGCTGGTGGAACTTTATAAGAAGCGCCTCCCCCCCGACCAGAACATCGCCGACGACGCGCTGCTGGAGCGCCTGCGCCCGGTGGCCGAGCGCAACCTTTCCCTTACCTATATACTGCACCACATCGCCAAGAAGGAAAAGATAGAGGCGACCGACGCCGAGCTGGGCGCGGAGCTGGACAAGGTGCTGGCGCGCCTTAACACGGAAGACGAGAAAACGAAAGGCCGCGACCTTTTCGAGAAGCGCAGGGAATATATCAGGGCTTCCATGGTGGAGAACAAGACCATGGACCTGGTCAAGGGAAAAGCGGTGATCAAGGAAGAGAAGGCCCAGGCCTGAAGTTTTAGAACCGGGAGGAACTATGATAATACCTACAATTCTTGAAAAATGGAACCAGGGCTCGATGGTGTCCTACGACATCTTCTCGCGCCTGCTGAAAGACCGGATCATTTTCTTCGGCGATCCCGAGGGCGCGGTCTCCACGGCTTCGGCCAATACGGTGATAGCCCAGCTGCTGTATCTCGACGCCGAGGACCCGGATAAAGATATCAATCTTTACATCAACTCCCCCGGCGGCATGGTCACCGCGGGCCTCGCCGTGTACGACACGATGCAGTTCATCAAGGCCCCCATCTCCACCATCTGCATGGGCATGGCCATGAGCTTCGGCGCCGTGCTGCTGGCCGCCGGCTCCAAGGGCAAGCGCTACGCGCTGCCCAATGCCCGGATAATGATCCACCAGCCCCTCATTTTCGGCGGCGGCATTTCAGGTCAGGCCACCGACATCGAGATAGAGAGCCGCGAGATGCAGGAGAACAAGACCCGCCTTATCGAGATCCTGTCCAAGCACTGCGGCAAGTCTCCCGAAAAGATGCGCGCGGACATGGAAAGGAATTTTTACCTCTCCGCCTCCGAGGCCAAGGACTACGGCATCATCGACGGCGTACTGGATTTCAAAAAGAAATAATACGGGGCCTCTCCCCCTCGGTTGCTGCTGGAGATATTTTTACATGGAAGAAAAGACAACGATAGAGCCCGCTTATCCTTTGACGCTTCCGGCGATCGCCATACGCGACGTGGTGATGTTTCCCTACATGGCGCTGCCGCTTTCCGTGGACAGGCCGAAGTCGGTGGCCGCCATAGAGGCCGGACTCGCCGCCGGGAAATACATCCTGGCCCTGGCGCAGAAGAAGCCGGCGGTGAACGATCCCGCCGCGGAAGACCTGTATTCCTACGGGGTGATCAGCGCTATCTCCCAGTCGCTCAAGATGCCGGACGGCACGATGCGCGTCTTCCTGGAGGGCCGCAGGCGCGTGCGCGTCAACAAGATCGCGCTCGACGCCGCGGGCGTTTACCTTTCCGCGGAAGTGGAATATCCCGAGGAGACGCTGACGAAGGGCGCGGAGCTCTCCGCGCTGATACGGCACGCCGTAGAAGTGTACGAGGCTTACGTTAAGCTCAGCACCCGCATAACGCTGGACTCCACCGCCTTCCTGCAGCAGCAGGAAGACCCCGGCAAGCTCGCCGACACCATAGCCGCCAACTCCGTTTTCAGCCTGGCCGACCGCCAGGACGTGCTGGAGACCGAGGACGTCTCCGCCCGCCTGGAGAAACTGATAAAGTTCCTGGCCAAAGAAGTGGAGATCCTCGATATCGAGCAGAAGATCCACAGCCGCGTCAAGGGCCAGATAGAGAAATCGCAGAAAGAGTATTACCTCAACGAGCAGATGAAGGCGATACAGAAGGAGCTGCACCAGAAGGACGATTTCTCCAAGGAAATAGACGAGCTCAAAAAGCGGATAAAAGCCGCGAAGATGTCCAAGGAGGCGGAGGCCGCCGCCGAGAAGGAGCTGGTCCGCCTTTCCAAGATGATGCCTTTCTCGCCCGAGTCCACCGTCAGCCGCACCTACCTGGACTGGCTGACCGCGCTGCCGTGGAGCGTGGAGACTACGGACCAGATAGACCTTGCCGCCGCGCATAAGATCCTGGACGAAGACCATTTCGGGCTGAAGAAGCCCAAAGAACGCGTGCTGGAGTACCTGGCCGTCTGCAAGCTGACCGAGCAGCTCAAGGGCCCGATACTCTGCTTCGTGGGCCCCCCCGGCGTGGGCAAGACCTCCATCGCCCGCTCCATCGCCCGCTCCATGGGCCGCAAGTTCGTGCGCATGTCGCTGGGCGGCGTGCGCGACGAGAGCGAGATCCGCGGCCACCGCCGCACCTACGTGGCCTCCATGCCCGGCCGGCTGATGCAGAGCATGAAGAAGGCGGGCTCGCGCAATCCCGTTTTCCTGATGGACGAGATAGACAAGATGGGCACCGACTGGCGCGGCGACCCCGCCGCGGCGCTCCTCGAGGTGCTGGACCCGGAGCAGAACTCCGAGTTCATGGACCATTTCCTCGACGTGCCTTTCGACATCTCCAAGGTGATGTTCGTGGCCACCGCCAACACGCTGTGGGGCATCCCCGTCAGCCTGCGCGACCGCATGGAGATCATTGAGTTCACCGGCTATACGCACGACGAGAAGATACAGATAGCGCGAAAATTCCTCATCCCCAAGCAGCTGAAATTCCACGGCCTGAAAGAAGGCACCCTGAAGATAGACGACAAGGGCATCGACGCCGTCATCCGCGGCTATACCCGCGAGGCCGGCGTGCGCAACCTGGACCGGGAGTTCGCCTCCATGTGCCGCCGTGCCGCCCGCAAGATAGTCGAGGAGTCGCTCAAGCAGATAACGGTCTCCCCGGCGAACCTCTCCGACTTTCTCGGCGTTCCCAAGTTCCTCGCCACCGTGCCGTCCCGCAATTCAGTCGGCGTGGCTACCGGCCTGGCGTGGACGGAGAACGGCGGCGAGGTCCTTACCGTGGAAGCGATCGCTATCCCCGGCAAGGGCGCGCTTACGCTCACCGGCAAGCTCGGCGACGTGATGAAGGAATCCGCCCAGGCGGCCTTCTCCTACGTGCGCTCCCGCGAGCTGGCCGCGGAATCCTACGTCGGCAAGCACAACTTCCACGTGCACATCCCGGAGGGCGCCATCCCCAAGGACGGGCCTTCAGCCGGCATCACCATGGCCACGGCGCTGGCCAGCCTGTTCACCGGCCGGCCGGTGAAGGCCGACCTCTCCATGACGGGCGAGGTCACGCTCACCGGGCGGGTGCTGGCCATCGGCGGCCTGAAGGAAAAGGTCATCGCCTCTTTCCGCGACAATATCAAGACCGTCCTGTTCCCCGCGGCCAACAATAAGGACCTGGAAGAGATCCCCGCAGAGATAAAGGCCGGGATGCGCCTTCTGCCGGTAGAGAACATGGACGAAGTCCTGAGCCTGGCCCTCGAGCCCGCGAAGGCCGGCCGGGCTGTGAAAAAGGTCCGGTCCGGCAGATAAATCCCGGCCGGGCAGGACCGGCCGCGTCAAAGAGGTTTGTTCCATGAAAACTTCACTTAGCGGACGAAAGTTTTCCATAGGTATACTTTTGTCCGCCGCCGCCCTCTGCTTGCCCCCCGCCGTCCCCGCCTACGAGGATACGCTGACCACCGAGGATATCCAGGGCACCCTGGAGAACACCAAGCTTAACGAGATCTTCGAGCAGTACCTGGCCACGGTCCAGATGTTCGATCCGGAGAACGCCACCCGCATGGGCCTGCACGGCGCCGACTCCTACCTGACCTCCCGCACCCCGGAACGGGTCGGCAAGCACCTGGCCGCGCTCCGCAACCTGCGCACCAAGCTCCTGGCCGTCAATAAAGCCCCCATGTACCCGGCCCAGAAGGTGGACCACGAAGCGCTGAACCACATGATGGAGGTCGACATCTACGAGATGGAGAACCTCGACCGGCTCGGCAAGCGGCCCCAGTACTACCTGGAACCGCTTTTTCTCGTCTTCCAGATGATGAGCAAGGACTACGAGGATTACAACACCCGCGCCGCCAACGCGCTCTCCCGCCTGAAGTCCCTGCCCGCCGTGCTGGAGCAGGCCGAGAGGAACCTTTCCCGGCCGCCTGAGATCTGGACGCGCCAGGCCATAAAGCAGTCCAACGATTCCCTCAATAATATCTCCGATTTCGTCGCGGTTTTCCGCACCTACACCAGGTACGACCCCCTGCTAAAAACGCAGGTGGACGATACCATGGAGAAGGTCAAGGCGGCGCTCGTCAGGTACGCGGCTTTCCTGGAAAAGGACATCCTGCCGGTTTCCGACGGGGATTTCCGCTCCGGTTCCGCCGAGTACGGCTTTTACCTGGAGCGCCTGCACTCCCTGGATATGACGCCCGGCGCGGCCTATTCCCATTCCAAAGCGGCCTTCAAGACGGCGATGAAGGAGCTTGCTAAGGAAGCGCTGAGCGTCGACGCGCTGCTCGCCAGGGAAAAAGGCTGGAAAGGGGTGATGGAGAAGCTTCCCAAGGAGCACCCGCCGGCTACCGACGTGCTTAAAGTCTTCCAGGACGAGATGGACAGGGCCTACCAGCACTTCGACGAGCACAAGGTGGTGGAGTTCCCCCGCCAGCGCCTGCTGATAAAGCGCATGCCCGGGTTCATGGCGTCGGTGCTGCCTTACGTCTTCTACGCTCCTTCCTTCTCGCTGGACGATACCCGCATCTCCGAGCTTTTCGTGCTGCTTCCCCCCGACGGGACCCCGGAAGCGGCTAAAGAGAAAGTGCTGGCCGCCGGGTTCAATTATTCGCAGATAGAGCTGCTTACGGCCTACGCCATTATGCCGGGGCTGCACCTGCACAGCTTCCAGGCCTCTTCCAACCGTTCCCGCATCCGCCGCGCTTCGCATCAGCCGGTAGTTACCAACGGCTGGGCCTGCTACGCCGAGCTGCTGGCCGAGGAAATGGGCTTCTATTCTTCGTACTGGTCCCGCTTCCTGCGCTGCTACGTGCGCGCGCTGCGCTGCGCCCGCGCCTATGCCGATACGGCGCTGCATACCAGGAAATGGACCAAGACGGAAGCCGCGGAGTTCTTCCAGGAAAATCTTTTCATGACCAAGACGCAGGCGGACAACGAGGTGCTGAAGCTTTCCCACACGCCGACCGACGGCTTCTCGTACGTCTACGGGCTCGACAGGATACTTGAAATGCGCCGCTATTACGAGCGTACCGAGGCCAAATATTTCGACCTGCGCAAGTTCCACACGCTGTTCCTGAAGATGGGCGAGATCCCGATCGACAGGATACAGGAGGAAGTGAAGCGGCAGAAAGCGGAAGAGAAGAAAATAATCAGATGACCGGGCCGACCGTTTCCTTCCGCGGCGTGGAAAAGACCTACAGGCGCCCCCAGCTCCTGGGCGCCGTGTACCATACCGCGGTCAAAGAGCTCTCCTTCGAGATCCCCGCCGGCGAGGTTACCGGCTTGCTCGGCCTTAACGGGGCGGGCAAGACCACGATAATGAAGCTGATCACCGGCCTGCTGTTCCCCACCGCAGGCTCCGTAGAGATCTTCGGGCTCCCCCCCACCAGCCGGGCGGCAAAGGGGAGCGTGGGCTTCCTGCCAGAACTGCCGTATTTCTCTCCCCAGGAATCACCGGGGGCGGTGCTCGCCTATTACGGGCGCCTTTCGGGGCTTGGCGGGCCGGATCTGGCCGCGGGCGTAGAGGGCGCCCTCCGGCGCACCGGCCTCGAACCCCACGCCGGCAAGCGCATCTCCGAATTCTCCAAGGGCATGCTCCAGCGGCTCGGGCTCGCCCAGGCGCTGCTCCACAAGCCGCGGCTGCTGGTCCTCGACGAGCCGGTAAGCGGCCTGGACCCGCTGGCCATCCACGACATCCGCGGCCTGCTGGCCGCCCTTAACGCCGACGGCTGCACCATCTTTCTTTCTTCCCACAGCATCTCCGAAGTGGAGAAGCTGTGCTCCCGCGTGCTGATCATGGTCCGCGGCAGCCTCGCCCGCACGGTGACGCGCGCGGAATGGGAAGCCGCGCCCGGGGGCCTTGAAGCCATTTTCGTGGAGACGGTGAAATGAAAAATACCCTGTACGCGGCCGCCGCGGTCGCCTCCAACTCCTTCAGGGAAAGCGTGCGCAACCGCTTCTTCACCCTCTTCGCCGTGTTCGCTTTTACTTCCATCTACGCCTCCGTGCTCGCCGGGGTAATGGCGGTGGACCAGGAAGGCCGGGTGCTGGCGGACATGGGCCTGGCCCTCATCGAGCTTACGGCCCTGGCTTACGCGCTGTTCTCCGCTTCCTCCTCGCTGCTCAAGGAGGCGGAAACCAAGACTATCTACCTGGTATTCTCCCGGCCGGTACCGCGCTGGAGCTACCTGGCCGGGAAACTGGCCGGCGTGCTGCTCACTTCCGCATTCATGCTCGCGGTCATGGGGCTGATGCACCTGCTCCTGCTGTCCTTCAGGGGGTTCGGCGTCCCGCCCTTCTACGCCTGGGCGCTGGGCGGCTCCTTCCTGAAACTGGCGGTGATAACCTCTTTCGCTTTTTTCGTCTCCCTGTTCTCAACTTCCCCGGTCTCCACGCTGGTCATCTCCGGCATCCTGTGGACCCTGGGGCATTTCGTGCCGGAAACGCGGTTCCTGGCGGACCAGGCGGGCGGCCTTAAGGGCACCGCTCTTAACGCTGCCGTATGGCTGATCCCGAACCTGCAGCTTTTCAACGCCCGGGATGTTTCGGGCTCCGCCTGCGTGCTGGGCGCCCCGGCCTTCGTTTCCGCAGCCGCCTGGGTCGGCGGCTCATACCTGGCCGCGCTATGGCTGCTGCGGCGCAAGGAATTCTGATGGAAAAGCGAGCCGGCCTATTCCTGCTGCTCGCGGCGCTCCTGGCCTGGGGCGCCGGCTCTTCGGCCGCCTTCCGGGGGTACCGCACGCAGTTCCCTCCTCCCGGCGAGATCAAGCAAGCAGGCGGCGGGGCCCCGGCGGATATGTTCGCGCTGGCTTTTGGCGCGCGGCGGCTCTTCGCCGACCTGTGGTTCGTGCGCCTGATGCAGTATTACGGCACCCGGGAACTATCGGACGACGAGGAACAAGAGGAGCTGGAAAGCCACGGGAAGCCGGGACATCACTGCCACCATGGCGCCGATTTCGGCAAGGGCAGGTATCCCGACTTCCTGCCCATGTCCCTGCATATCCTCCAGCTTGACCCCGGTTTTACCGCGGCCTGCCTTTACAGCGCGGCCTCCCTCGCTTTCAACCTGGAGCGCCCGGACGAAGCCGAAGCCGTGCTGAATTACGGGCTGAGATATTCCCCGAAGGAATGGAAATACCTTTCCGTGCTGGCGGCTATAGGGTATACAAAAGCGAAGGACCCGAACGCGGTGGCTTCGGCCATAGCCCCGATGCTGAAGGACCCGGACTGCCCCGTGATGCTCAAGCAGCTCGCCGCTTTCCTGAACAAGCGCGCCGGCAATTACGCCGCGGCCGCGGCCATCTACGCGGACATCCTGGTGACGACGAAGGACCCTGCCTATCTGCGCAACGCGGCGCGGGAGCTGGAAAAACTTAAAGGGAGAACCTCAAAAAGGTGAACATCCTCAACATCTGCGACAGCGAGGACTGGGACATCGTCTCCTACCAGGCCCTTCATACGGCCGCCCGCTTCCTTAAGACGGGGCATAACGCCGCCGTCCTGTGCAACAAGAAGAGCCGGCTCTACGAGGAATGCCAGAAGCTGAAGATCAACGCGCGCCCGATAACCCTCGGCGTAAAATTCGGTTTTTTCGAGACGGAAGGCTGGGACATCGTCCATTTCTACAACCCCTCCGCGCTAAACCCGCTGGCGCTTAAGAAAGCCCGGGCTTCGTCGAAGATCTTCGTGACGCAGATGAAGCTGGGCGGCCAGCGCGCGTTCGAAAAGCTGGCCGGCCTGGAACCGTATATCGACCGCTACGTGGCCGCCTGCAATTCCGTCCAGGAGGAGTTCTATAAGTTCGGCGTGAACCAGCGCAAGGTCTTCATGGTCCCCCCCGCCATAAACACCGGCCGCTGGGAAAGCGCCATGCTGATAAAGCCGGCCATGTTCCTCAAGCGCCCCTACCGGGTCGGGACCGTCAGCATGGACCCCACTTTCAAGGAGCAGGAACTTTTCCTGCTTATGGCCAAAGAGGTGCTGGCGGTGCAGCCCAATACCAATTTCCTCCTTGTGGGGCAGAAGGACGAGCGCATCCGCGACCTGGCCCGCAAACTGGACATCAGCCACAAGGTGGACGTGCTGTGGGAGCGCAACGATATGCCGGAAGTGATGGCGATGATGCACATTTACGCGAAGACCGCCGCCCGGGAGGGCATGTCCCTGTCGCTGATCGAGGCTCAGGCGTCGGGAGTAGCCTGCGTGATACCGCGCCTGCGCGGGCTGAGCGATTTTACCATCAACGAGCGCAGCGGGCTGATAGTCGAGCCCGGTGACGTGCTCTCCTATACCCGGGCCGTGGTGCACCTCATCAACAACCCGCCTATCTGCCACACGATGTCGAAGACGGCCTTCGACTATGTTCACAACAACATGTCGCTGCCGGTGGTCTGCAATATCCTGATGGGGTTATACGAGGACGCCCTGGGTTAAAGCCCCGGGGTCAGAATTCGCTCCAGAACCTGCCTTTCTCATCCGCATGCGAGCAGTCTATGTACAGCAGCCCGAACTGGGGATCGGCCGGGGCGTTCACGTACGTCCAGCCGCCGGTGTCCTTTATGGTGAACGAGCTTACGGGCCTGACTTTTGCGGACTTGAAATGCCCGTACAGCTTGAGGTCGGGCACTCCCTCCAGCTTTCCCGAGGTGATGACTTCGGAGAAGGAAGCGGGGAAGTTCTTGTGCTCCACGCGGTAAAAAGCGAGCGCGAGGCGTACCCCTGAGAGCTTGCGCACCACTTCCGCGGCAGGCATGGACGTCCGCAGGTACGCCGTTCCCGCGGCGGCCAGCGCGGCCAGCAGGAAGGCCGAGATCATCCGTATCCTCATATGGGAATATTACCAAAATAAACGCCGGCGCGGAATTTTGTAGAATAATTGTGCGGTCGTTCCCGCGCATTATTCTAGTCTCCGAGGATTAACTTTATGAAAATATTGTGCCTTAACTGCGGAAGCTCATCCGTCAAGTATTCTCTTTTCGACTGGAAGGCCAAAAGCCCCCTCGCCTCCGGCGTTGTGGAGCGCGTCGGCATAGGCGGGGCTTTCGTCAGCCATGAGACCCCCGGCAACGAAAAAGTCGTGGTTAACCAGGATTGTCCCACGCACAAGGACGCCATAAAGCTGGTCATCGACACGCTGACGCACAAGGAGCACGGCGTGCTGGAGAGCCTCACCGCCATCACCGCCGTCGGCCACCGCGTGGTCCACGGCGGCGAGAAGTTCGTGAAATCCGTCATCATCGACGACAAAGTAGTAGAGACTTTCCGCGAGCTGGCCTCGCTGGCCCCGTTGCATAACCCGCCGAACATCCAGGGCATAGAGGCCGCCCGCGCGCTGATGCCCTCCATCCCGCACATGGCCATCATGGACACGGCCTGGCACCAGACCATGCCTGAGTCCTCCTATATGTACGCCCTGCCCCGCGAGTGGTACGAGAAGTACGCCATACGGCGCTACGGCTTCCACGGCACCTCGTTCCTGTACAACGCTAAACGCGCCGCCGTGCTGCTGGGTAAAGACCCCTTCAAGACCAACCTCGTCATCTGCCATATCGGCAACGGCGCCTCGGTCAACGCGGTCCGCAACGGCCTTTCCTACGACACCAGCATGGGTTTCACACCCCTCGAGGGCCTGGTGATGGGCACCCGCGCCGGAGATCACGACCCGGCCATCCCGCTCTACGTGATGGCCCGCGAGAGCCTCAACCCGGGCGAGATGGACGCCATCCTCAATAAGAAATCCGGCAAGCTCGCCATCACCGGCAAGTTCAGCGACGCGCGCGACGTGGAAATGTCCGCCGAGCAGGGCGACAAGCGCGCCCAGCTGGCGCTGGACATGGAAGCCAACCGCATAAAGAAATATATCGGCGCTTACGCGGCCGAGGTGGGCGGCATCGACGCGGTGGTCTTCACCGCCGGCGTCGGCGAGATGGGCCCCCTGACCCGCGCCGGCGCGCTCACCGGGCTGGAGTTCATGGGCATAAAACTGGACACGGAGAAGAACGATATTTCCAAGACCCGCAACGCTGAGACCGAGATCTCGAGCAAAACTTCCAAGGTGAAGGTGTTCGTGATCCCCACCGACGAGGAGATGGTCTTCGTGGAGGACGTGGCGGGCCTGATGAACGGCAGCTACGACATCCATACGCGCTTCGACTACACCTTCCAGCACCCGGCTTACCGCAACAAACTGCGCGACGACGCTTTCGCCAAACAGTGCGCTAAGAAACCGGCCCTGCTGAAAGTGGCGGTCCCCCCGCCCGCGGAGATTAAGAGCTGAGCCCTGCGCCGGCTCCGGGGATGTCAAGACGGGCTGGCGGCGCGGAAGACCTGTGGAGGATTTAAGGAACCGGCCGCTTCCCTGGCCCAGGCGGCGACCAGGTTATAAGAGCTTTTCTTACCGTGGTCCGCTGTTTCACTTTGCCGCCCCTGGTCCTTTTCCTGAGCAGCTCCGAGACCCAGGCTTCCTTCAGGACAGCCCCGTTTACTTTCATATTCAGCGCTATGTCGCGCAGGGTTTCCGCCGGCGCGGCGCTTTTCGTCCAGCTGTCGGTTATGAACTTCACCCGCGGCGTGCGGCCGAGTTCTTTGAGAATTTTCAGGACGGGCCCGGCGCCCTCCGGCGCCCTGTACTTCAGCCCGTGCCCCGAGTAAACCTTTTCCAGCAGCGGGTTGCGGCGCACCCCGGCCCAGCCTATATAGACGCACCGCTCCCAGGCGGCCGCCTCCATCTTCAGCACGTCGGCGCGGTCCTTGATGGCCATGGTCATGGAGGCAAGGGCTATGTCGAATTTCCCTTTCACCCGGGCCGCGGGTAATTTCCCCCAGGCGGCGGCCAGGCAGCGCGCGTTCTTGATGCCGGAGGCTTTCTGCTGCGCCCTGAAGACGCGCAGCATAGCGGGAGAGGAATCCACTCCGGTTACCTTCCCCGCTCCCCGCGCCAGCGCGAGCGCATAGACGCCCGTGCCGCAGCCTATATCCAGGATATCCCTGCCGCGGAACTCAGCGCCCATTTTTCCCAGCAGGCGCAGGATGCGCCGCGTTTTGGAAAGAGTGGAGCGTTCGAACGGCAGGGGATAGTTCCGGGCCCTGCCGTCCCAGAACAGCTTTTGATTTGCGGGGGTGGCTTTCATGGACGTGTGCTGAATGTAGCTTTATTATATCTAAAAATAGCCGCCCGGCCTTGTCTTTTACCGGCTCAAATTTGTTAGAATTCTTTAATAGAAGCCGGCCGGAAGGCGGCACATTTTCAGGAGCGGAAAAGGGGCAGGGTGAAAAAGATCTATTTCCTCATCGTGTGTCTGGCAGCATGCACCGCCTGCGCCCGCCCTACATCCGACACCTCCAAAACCATAGTGGTCTGGGAACAGGAAGACGCCCAGGTCGCCCCCTACATCGACTCCGTTTTTGAAGCCTTCAAAAAACTCCCCGAGAACGCGGGGATAGAGATAGTCCGCACCCATTACCAGACCGAGGACCTGCGCCAGCAGTTCCAGGCCGCCTCCCTGGCCGGCGTCCCGCCGGACCTGCTGCTTGGCCCTTCCGACACCGCCGGGCTTTACGCGATCTCCGGTTTCATCGTCCCGGTGGAGAAGCTCTTCGATTTTTCCCGCTTCAACAAGCCGGTGGTGGAGGCCATCACCCTGGACGGGCACCAGTGGGGCGTGCCGGTTTCCAACGGCAACCACCTGATGATGTTCTACAATAAGAAGTTCGTCAAATCCCCCCCGAAGTCTACCGACGAGCTTTTCTCCTTCTGCGCGGGCCCGGCCAAAACGCTGAAGCTCGACCGCTGCATAGCCTTCGATATGGGCGAGCCTTTCTGGCTGATGCCCTGGCTCGGCGCTTTCGGCGGCTGGCCGATGGACGGCAAGACCCCGCAGCTGGATTCCAAGCCGATGCGCGACACGCTCAATTTCTACCTGGACCTGAAATACGAAAAGAAGTACGTGCCGATGGAATGCGATTACAACTGCATGGACTCGCTATTTAAGGAAGGCAAGGCGGCGTTCATCATAAACGGCGACTGGGCTATCTCCGGCTACCAGAAACATTTCAAACAGGATTTCGGCCTGTGCGTGATCCCCAAGCTTTCCTCCACCGGGCGCTGGCCCTCCCCGATGGTCAGCGGCAAATATTTCATGCTCAGCGCCGGCGCCAAGCCGGAGAAGATGGCGATGATTAAGCGCCTGCTCGAATTTTACACCTCGAAAGAGAACCAGGTGAAACAGTACCAGACGCTTACGCGCCTGCCCGCCCTGACCGCCGCCGGCGCGGCCAAAGAGATAACCTCCGACGAGGTTTCGCGCATCTCCCTGGACCAGATCCTTAAAGGCAGGCCGATGCCTATGGCCACCGAAATGCGCGCCGTCTGGGATTCCGCCCGGAACTACATGGGGCTGGCCACCACGAAGAAGCTGCCGGTGGATGAAGCCATCCGCAAGATGCAGGATAACACCGTAAAAAAAATAGAAGAGATGAACCGGTAAATGGAAATCCTTAAATCTATACAAGAAGTGGTCTGGTTCATATTGCTGATCTCGCTCGGCGTGGGCGCGCTCGAGGGCTATTTCTATTACCACTTCCAGTATTACGACCGGAAGTGGTTCTTTCCCGCCGCGCTGGCCGTCATGCCGGCCCTGGCGCTGGCGGTCTTCGGGCAGTTGCTCGGCGGCTATACCTTCCAGCTCTGGGTATATTTCCTCCTGGCCGAAGCCGCCATCGCGGCCGCCTTCCGCTACCTCGTGCAGGGCCGCCATACCGTGCCTTACCTGCTGCTGGCCCCCGCCTTCGTCGGCCTGGCCCTGCTGCTGGTGTACCCGTTCGTCTTCGAGATCTACCTTTCCTTCCACGACCTGAAACTGACCACGATAATGATGTGGAAGAACACCGGCCGCCTGCCTTTCGTAGGGATAGACCAGTACATCAAGGTCTTCACCACTTCCCCCCTGTCCGAGGTCTCGTTCTGGGCGCTGCTGGGCCGCACGCTCCTGTGGACCTTCACCAACGTCTTCTTCCACGTGGCCGGCGGTTTCGCGCTGGCGCTGCTGCTTAACAATAACATCCGCTGGAAAGGGGTGTACCGCACGCTGCTGGTGATCCCGTGGGCCATGCCGCAGGTGGTGGCGGTGCTGGCCATGCGCGGCGAATTCCATTCCCAGAACGGCTTCGTTAATATCGTCCTGACCAAACTTACAGAGGCCATGCCTTTCCTTACGCAGCTCGGCATCGGCCCGGTGCAGTGGCTCTCCGACTACCCGCTGGTCACCTGCACGCTGATAAACATCTGGCTGGGCATCCCGTTCATGATGGTGGTGATCCTGGGCGGCCTGCAGTCCATCTCCAGCTCCTATTACGACGCGGCCGACATCGACGGCGCCTCTTACCTGCAGAAGCTGCGCTTCATCACCGTGCCGCTTATCCGCCCGGTGATGATGCCCGCCGTGACGCTGGGCACCGTCTGGACCTTCAATAACATCAACGTGATCTACCTGGTGACCGGGCAGTCGGGCGGCACCGAACAGGCCGACATCCTGGTGTCCGCCCTCTACAAGGCGGCCTTCACCTACAACCGCTACAGCTATTCCGCGGCCTTCGCCATCGTGGTCTTCGCCCTGCTGTTCTTCATCTCGGTCACGTACCTGCACGGGTTCGACGCGGCCAAGGAGGACAGGTAAATTATGAACAAAGAACGCCTGTCCATCGAAAGGAAGAAGCAGCTGAAATTCTTCCTCATCCACGCGGTGATCATAATCAGCGCGGCCATCTGCGTCTACCCGCTGCTGCGCATCTTCTCCATCTCGCTGCGCCCCGGCGATAAGCTTTTCTCCACCGATCTTTCCCTGGTCCCGGCGGGCGCCACCTTTACCGCCTATGCCAGCCTCCTCAAGGACACGATGTTCCTGCGCTGGCTGTGGAACTCGCTCATCATAACCCTGGCCACCTCCTTTATAGGCGTGTCGCTGGCCTCCACGGCGGCCTACGCGTTCTCCCGTTTCCGTTTCCCCGGCAAGAAGGCCGGGCTGATCCTGCTGCTTTCCAGCCAGATGATCCCAGCCGGCATGCTCATCCTGCCGCTGTTTTTGATGATCATGAAGCTCAACCTGATGAACACCTACCTGGGCATGATCATCGCCTATTCGGTGTCGTCGCTGCCGTTCAGCATCTGGATCCTCAAGGGCTACTACGACACTATCCCCCGCTCCCTCGAAGAGGCCGCGCTTGTCGACGGCACCAGCCAGGTGGGCGCCTTCTGGCGCATCATCCTGCCGCTGTCCACGCCGGCGCTCAGTATCGCTTTCCTGTTCAATTTCACCACCGCCTGGAACGAATACCTGGTAGCGCGCGTGGTGCTCTTCAGCGCGAAGCAGTATACCTGGACGCTCGGCCTGTTCGAGCTGCAGGGACAGTACATCACTCAGTGGGGCATGTTCGCCGCCGGTTCCATGCTGGTGACGATCCCCGTGCTCTGCGTATTCCTCTATTCGTCCAAATGGCTCATCTCGGGGCTGACGCTGGGCAGCGTGAAAGGATAATCTATGGCTTCGGTAGAATTTAAAGGCATCGTAAAAAAATTCAACGACAACACCGTGCTCAACGGCGTGGACGTCGACATCAAGGACCACGAGTTCGTCGTGATCGTCGGCCCTTCCGGCTGCGGCAAGACCACGCTGCTGCGCATGCTGGCCGGCCTGGAGGACGTGACCGGCGGCGACATCCTGATAGACGGCCTGCGCGTGAACGAGCTGCATCCCTCCAAGCGCCAGATCGCCATGGTCTTCCAGGATTACGCTCTGTACCCGCACATGACGGTGGAGCAGAACATGAGTTTCGCGCTGCGCCTCCGGAAGACCGACAAGGCCGAGATCGACGCGCGCGTGGAAGAGGCCGCGACGATCCTGCAGCTCAAGAGCTTCCTCGCGCGCATGCCCAAGCAGCTTTCCGGCGGCCAGCGCCAGCGCGTGGCCATAGGCCGCGCCATCGTGCGCAAGCCCAAGGTGTTCCTGTTCGACGAGCCCCTCTCCAACCTGGACGCCAAGCTGCGCGAGGAGATGCGCGTGGAGATAGCCAAGCTCTACCAGCGCCTGAACGCCACTATAATTTACGTCACGCACGACCAGGTGGAGGCCATGACGCTGGCGGGCCGCATCGTCATCATGAACAAGGGCATAGTGCAGCAGGTGGGCTCCCCCATCGAGGTGTACCGCAAGCCCGCCAACCTCTTCGTGGCCGGCTTCATCGGCAGCCCCACGATGAACTTCATGCACGGCAAGCTTTCCCTCGAAGGCGACAAAGTGATGTTCACAAGCCCCGACATAAAACTTTCCATCCCCCCCTACCTGCTGCCGGCTAACAAGGTCCGCGACGGCCAGGAAGTGGCGGTGGGCGTGCGCCCCGATGACGTGGTAGTGGGCCGCGAGGCCGGCGAGAAGTGCTCAGACAAGATAGAGGGCGTGCTGGAGGTCTGCGAGCTGCTGGGCCACCGCGAGAACCTCTATATCAAGGTCGGCGGACAGCGCCTGCTCGCCACCGTGGAAGCTTTCTTCGACCGCAGCCCGGGCAGCGGCGTGCAGCTCTGCTTCAACTATAAGAACATGCACGTCTTCGACAAGGCCACCGAGAACCGCATCAGCGAATAGGGTTGACTATCGTCGTCTTGGCCGTCTGGCGCGCATAGCGCTTTTATACGGTACCCGGCATAGCCTTGAGCGGCGGCCGGAGTTTAGGTATAATTTACTTGCTGATTTCGGAACTATCTTTACGGAGGTTTTAACATGAAAGCTACAATAGACACCGCTTCCTGCATCGGCTGCGGCCTTTGCGCCAATGATTGCCCCGAAGTGTTCGAGATGAACGCCGACAAGGCCGTTTCGAAGGGCGCGGTTCCCGCCGGCAAAGAGGACGCCTGCAAGACCGCCGCCGCCAACTGCCCCGTGCAGTGCATTAAGTGCGAATAAAATAGCTAAGCCGTCCCCCTTGGGACGCACAGGCCCGCCTGGGTTTCTTAAAAAGGAATTCAGGCGGGCTTTTTATTTGGGACGGGCTTTATGAACGAAGAACGCGCTAGGGACATGACGGAAGGACGCAACGACGCCTGCGATTTTGCCGTGGATATCGGGCTGTATTCCAATATCTTCCTGGCGCTGCTCAAGACCACAGTCGGCATCGTCGGCCACAGCGCGGCCCTGCTGGCCGACGGCATCAATTCCACCTCGGATTTCATCTATTACATCGCGGTCAAGATCTTCGTGAAGCTCTCGCGCCAGCCGGCGGACGACGAGCACCCCTACGGCCACGCCCAGTTCGAGACCATAGCGGCCCTGGTGGTGGGCGCCTTCATCATCACCACCGGCGTGGCCATCTTCTGGGATTCCGCCGACCGCGGCTGGCACCTGTACAAGGGCCTGGCGGAGGCCAACAGGATCTCCATCTACGCGCTCTGGACCGCGCTGTTCACGATAGCGCTCAAGATCGGCCTGGCCATTAAGACGCGCAGCATCGGCAGGTCCACCGGCAACCCGGTGATAGCGGCGCTGGCCAAGGACCATGTCAACGATATCATGGCTTCAGCTTCGGCGGCGGTCGGCATAATCCTGGCGCTGGCCGGGTACGCCTGGGTGGACCCGCTGGCCGGCGCCGTAGTGGCCTTGTTCATCCTCAAGACCGGCGTCGGCATCCTCAAAGAGGCGGCCATGGAGCTGATGGACACCGTGCCCGGCAAAGAACTGGACGCGCAGATCCGCGAGGCGCTGGCCGGCGTGGAGGGCGTGCTGAAGGTGGAAGAGGTCCACGCGCACCGCTTCGGCCCGCATTTCATGGTCAATATAAAGTTCTGCGTGGACGGCGACCTCGCCGTCAGCATGGGGGACCGGATAGCCACCCGCGCGGAAAAGACGCTCTACGACAAGTTCCATCACATCCGCAAGATCTACACCCACTACCACCCGGAAAATCGCTAGCGCCGGCAACGCCCGCCCATGAAAAAGCCCGCGAGCGCGGGCTTTTTCGTTGTAAGAGGCGGATACCCCGTGCTTAGGCCCTTTTAAGCTCTTCCTTGTACTTGAGCAGGGGGATCAGGAGCATGCCCGGCAGGGTGGCCAGGCAGACTATAATGAAGAACTTGGGGTAGCCCGCCACGGCCTGCAGCTTGCCGCTGATGAAGCCCGGCAGCATCATGCCGAGCGCCATGATTCCGGTGGAAATGGCGAAGTGGGCTGTCTTGTAGCGCTCGCCGGTAAGCTGCATCATGTAGAACATGAAGGCCGTGGTGCCGAGGCCGTAGCCGAACTGTTCCACCGCCACCAGGCCGTACACGAAGGTGGGCGGCAGGTCCGTATGGAAGGACATGTAGACGTAGACCAGATCCGGCGCGTTAAGGGCCAGCGCGAGCGGCCAGATGCAGCGCCGCAAGCCGAACTTAGAGATAAGCCAGCCGCCCAGCAGTCCCCCTATAATAAGGCAGATCAGGCCGATGGTGCCGTAGGCTACGCCCACCTGGGTGGTGGTAAAGGCCATACCGCCCGCCTCCGCCTTGTCCAGCAGGAACGGCGCCGCCAGCTTCAGCAGCATGGCCTCGCCGAAGCGGTAAAGCAGGATAAAGGCCACGCCCAGGCCGACGCCCTCCATTTTGAAATAGGCGGCGAAGATCTGGCCGAACTCGGAGAGCTGCCCGGCCTTGGCCTCGTCGGGCCTGTCCACTGCGGGGTAGGGCAGGAACACCTTGTGGTAGACGGCCAGCAGGCCCATGACGGCGGCGGCGAGGAGCAGCACCACCGTCCAGCTGTTCTGGATATTGCCGGTAGCGCTCTCAATCCTGCCTGCGAGCATGACCAGCACGCCGGAGCTGAACAGCATGGCGAGCCGGTAGCAGAAGGCCCTGATGCCCACGAAGAAGGCCTGCTTCTTGTCGTCCATGGACAGCATATAGAAGCCGTCCACGGCGATGTCGTGCGTGGCCGAGAGGAAAGCCACCCCCATGAAGCAGATCATGGAGACGTACAGGAAGTGAGGGGTCTTGAGCGAGAGGGCGGCGAAGGCGATGGCGGCGGTCATGAGCGCCTGGGTGGCTATTATCCAGGAACGCTTGGTGGCGTACATGTCGATGAGGGGGCCCCAGAGCATCTTTATGACCCAAGGCAGGTACAGCCAGCTGGTCCAGAAAGCGATGAGCGTGTTGGAGACGCCCATCTTCTTGTAGACGATGACGGCCAGGGCGTTGACTATCATGTAGGGCAGGCCCTCGGCGAAATAAGTGGTGGGCACGTAGGCCCAGGGGCTGCGATTTTCGGCTTTAGCTATCATGTTGTCTCCTGTTGAATTCTTGCATCAAAAATATAGCGACAATGTCGTTTCCAGTGCAAACGGCGACAATTCAGCTTCCCATACGCTACTTGTCTGCGTGGGGTTTGTCCCGTCATCCAGAATAACTTTTTGTACTACGGTTCTTCTTAGCAGACTATAGCTGCCGAATATTCCAAAACCAATGCGCTCCTGGGGTTTCCATTCGAGACCGGTTCGTAATATGGGGGCGAGATAGCTAAGTGGTTCTGAGGTGTATTGGACAGAGACATTCCAATACCCATTGGTTCTACCCGTCGTTGTTGGCATAGTCGCTAGTACATTTAGAGCACCAGCTCCTATATGAAAGCGGAACACTTGCGAGATGGCGAAAATGCGGTTGACGGTTAGCTGAATGGCATACCCGCTAAGTGCGACCAGAGGAGGCTGTTTTGAGTCGACTGATGTGGCATTTAATATTGTATATACACGTCCGCCACTAAGTTTGAACCTGGAGTACGAGGCTTCTATCATGTAGTCATCTGCCGGCCAGTATCGCAACCCCCACCCGGTGGAAATGCTATGGGCGTCAGGGTTGCTTGGGACTACACTAGCGGAGTTGTATGTAACGGTGGGTGAATTCCTAGTGGTTACGAAACCATAATTGCCTGTTACAAAGGCGCCGATAGCCTGAGATTTCGGGACAAGGACCAGGTATGGCGCTGCGTCTTTGTTAAAGGTTTCTGCCGGAACTTCTACGACCTCAGAGGCTATAATCTCAGCTGTCTTAGAATCCACAAGTTTTGCGACTATCTGGTAGGATTTCCCCAGTTTAACAACATTCCCTAGTACTAGCAGCCGGGCGCCGAGTATCTGCCCCACACCGGACGCGGTCTTCGCGTCTAATGCTCCGGATAATCCAAGGCGCTGTTCTCTAAGTACGGCTGAAAGCTGGGTTCTTTCCGTGACCTGCAGTGTCTTCTGTGCCAGGATGTGATGGGTAAGCAGTTCAGTGACCGCGAAGTTGGCCTTTTTCCTGGAGAGTTCTTTGTCTGCTTCGAACTGGAATATCGCAACGGTTGCGGAGCTGAGCCCGAGGGCGGCGGCGGAATCGGAGAACTTCTTCGCTGTTTTGGCCACTTGGACCGTCAAAGAGGCGGCTGAAGAGGTGCCCGTATAGAACAGGCAAACGGCGGATAACAACAGTGATCTCGTGCGGCGCATAATTTCCCCAGTCCCCTCGCCTGCGGCTGCGTTCTTCCGGGTGCCCGATTTTGTATTAACCCGCACCCTGCGCAGGCAGGATGCGGGTTAATGGTTTCCGGGTTTACGGTTATCGCGTTTACTTGTTTATGTGTACCACTTTGGCCGGCGGGAAGCCGTTGAACCAGGTGGACGAGGCGTGGCTGTACGCGCCCATGTTGGGGCTGTACATCAGCTCGCCCAGCTGCAGGTCCGTCGGCAGGTTCTCGGACATCGAGATCACGTCGAGCGCGTCGCAGGTGGGGCCGAACACGCCGCAGATCTCCGGCTTCTTGCCCTTGCGGAAAGGGAAGAGGTGGCAGTGCTGGTGGTCGAAGATGATGCCGGAGAAGGTGTGATATACGCCGTCGTTGACGTAGTAGCAGGTCTTTCCGTCGCGCACCGTCTTGCCGTTTATGCGCACCACCGAGGTGCCGGCGGTCGCTATCATGAAGCGGCCCGGCTCGGCCAGGATCTCTATCTTCGGGTCCGGGAACAGGCGCTCTATCTCGGCGTTGATCTTCTTGGCCAGCTCCTGGAAAGGCTTCACGGTGGCGTCGTACGGGGCCGGGAAGCCGCCGCCGATGTCGAGCAGGTTCATCTTGTCGTAGCCGCGCTCTTTGGCTTCCTTGAAGATGTCCGCGGCCAGGTTGATGGCCTGCACGAAGTTCTCGAAGTTGGTGGTCTGGCTGCCCACGTGGAAGCTGAGGCCTTCGACGCCGAGGCCCTGCCTGACGGCCTCGAGGATGAGGTCCACGGCTTCGCCGGGGGACGCGCCGAACTTGGAGGACAGCTCCACCACGGCGCCGGTGTTGGGCACCCTGATGCGCAGGCACAGGCCGGCATGCGGGGCGTACTTCTTTATCTTCTTGATCTCCTCGAGGTTGTCGAAAGTGACCAGCGGGCGGTACTTGTCCAGCTGCGTGAGGGTTTCGTTGGGCTTTATCGGATTGGCGTAGATGATCTTGTCCCAGATCCAGTCCTGGCGCTTCTTGTCCGGCATATTCTTGATGTTCTCGTGGACTATCATGAACTCCGGCATGGAGGCCACGTCGAAGCTGGCGCCCGCCTTGTAGAGCGTGCGCACGATCTCCGGCATGGGCTCGGCCTTCACCGCGTAGTAGGCCTGCACGCGCGGCAGGTATTTCTTGAACTGCGCGTAGTTCTTGCGTATCTCGTCGTGGTCCATGATGAAGAGCGGCGTGCCGTGCTTCTTCGCTAGGTCCTGCATCTGTTTTTTCGTTATCATATGCCTTGTCTGGTGTTCCTCCGGTTTCCCGTTAATGTTATTTCCGAATTCCAATTAGTCCGAGTCCGTGATCAGGAAGTTCTTGAACTGCCACGGGTCCTTCTTGTCGATGTAGGGGTTGTTGTACCCCTTGAAGGCGTTGGTGTAATGCTTCAGCGGGGTCCAGTCGGACTTCGCCGAATGCAGCTTGCCGATCCAGGGCTTGGCTATCTTGAGGATGTAGTCGTGCGGCAGGTCCTCGGGCACGTTAAAGCCCTTTTCCGGGTTCTCTATCATCCACATGGCCGCGGAGAGCACGCCGATGGCTACCTGGATGGTGGTGGCGTTCTGGTGAGGGATCAGCTTGCGCGATTCTTCTATGCCCAGGATCGTGCCGGTCCACCAGGCGTTGTATTCGTGGCCCATCAGCAGTGTGCCGAGGGTATCGTAGCCGCTGATGATCTCGTCGCCGAGGATGCGCAGCTTGGGCTGCAGCGCGTAGTCGTAGCCGCGCAGCTCGTTGAGGGAAGCTATCGCCGAATCAGACGGGCAGTAGGCGTAATGCACGGTGGGGCGGTACACGGCCTTGCCTTTCTTCCAGACCGTCAGCCTGTCGGAGAGGGTGAAGGCCTCGCCGTGGCGGACCAGCATGCCGTGGATGCAGTAGTCGGGTACCCAGGTGGAGATCCAGGTGTTCATGCCCATGCGGGCCAGGCAGATCTGGTTCTTGGGGCCGGTCTTGTGCTGGCAGGCCATCGGGGGCAGGGTCTTCTCATGCGTGCCCCAGCCCAGTTCGGCCGGCGCCACGCCTTCCTCGCGGAAGCCCTCAACGCTCCAGGTGTTGACGAATTCGTTCACCTGTTTGGGCTTGTTGGTTATCTGCGTGTCGCGCTCGCTGACATGTATCACTTTCACGCCGATCTCTTTGGCGAGCTCGTTGAAGGTCTGATCGTTTATCAGCTGGCGCAGCTTTTCAGCCCTGGCGCCTTTGGCTTTCCTGTCGGCTATCAGGCTGTTGGCGATGTCGATCAGGCCTTTCTTGGCGAAATGGGAGATCAGGCCGGGGTTGGCGCCGTGCTCGATGACGGCCGTCGGGCCGGGGGTCTTCCACTTGGCGATCATCTTGCGCAAGGCCATGTGCCTGACGTAGAGGGTGCGCTCCGTCGGGTGTTTGTCGACGGCGCCCTTGTAGGGATCCCACAGCTCGGTGGAGGTGTTGATATAGAGCACGCCGCGGTCGTGGCACCACTGCAGGATCTCGCACGCGTCGATGTTCCAGGCCAGGTCTATGAGTAAATCGCCGGCGGAAAGATACTTGGCCAGCAGCGGCCCCATGTTCTGTTTGGTGACCTGCTGCCGCACGAACTTGACGCCTTTGGCCAGCATGGGTTTGAGCGCTTCGCGCTTATCCTCGAAATCCATCACCGTGATGTTCCTGGCCGGAACCTTTAAAAGCTTAAAAAGCATGGGCAGGGCGCACTGCGCCACCGAGCCGTAACCGATAAAGAGTATGCGTTTGTTGAAGTCGATCATTTGCCTTACCTCCTGAAAGAACCGCAATTATTAAGTCAGAAATATAATACAAAAAAGAGAACGATGTTAAAATTCTTTCTCCGACGTAAAAACGACATGCGGTGTCCGCCGCCGCACTCTTCCTCCTCCGCGGGGGCGCGTCCGCGCGGATTTTGCTAAAATAAGTGTTCCTTCTTGAGCGCCCGGAGAACTTATGGATCACTTCGCTTTGCTGTTTTCCCCGCAGTCCGTGGCCTGGTCGGTCTTCGTCATCATGCTGGTGGCCGCGGCCGGGCTGGCGCTAGGCAATATTAAATTCTTCAGCATCAACCTCGGGATAGCGGGCGTGCTCTTCTCCGGCATACTCTTCGGCCATTTCGGCCTGGAGATAAACCACGAGACGCTGGAGTTCCTGCGCGATTTCGGTCTTATCCTTTTCGTCTATTCCATAGGCACGCAGGTCGGCCCGGGCTTTTTTTCCTCCTTCCGCAAGGAAGGCATCCGCCTCAACCTGCTGGCCGCCGCCGTGGTGCTCGGCGGGGTGCTGCTGACGGTGCTGGTCAGCCGGCTGGCCGGGTTCGATATCGCCACGGCCGTCGGCATGTACTCCGGGGCCGTTACCAATACTCCCTCCCTGGCCGCCGCGCAGCAGGCGCTGGGCGCGGTAAGCCCCGATGCCGCGAACAGCGCCTCCATCGGCTATGCGCTGGCCTACCCCGGCGCGATAATGGGCATCATTCTGACGATGATCCTTATCCGGCGCCTTTTCAAAACCGAGGCCGAACAGGATATGCTGCAGGTGCAGTCCGAGAAGGCTTCTTCCGGGTTCATAAACGCCAGCGTAGTGGTGGAGAACAGGAACCTGGAGGGCCTCAAGGTAAAAGATATCCCCGCCCTGAACGAGCTGGGCGTGGTTATCTCCCGCATCTATCACGCCGGGCAGCTCGGCCTCGCGCACGACGATACGGTCGTCCATTCCGGCGACGTCCTGCTCGCCGTGGGTAAAGAGGAGAACGTAAATAAGTTCATGCTGGTCGTGGGCGCCAGGAGCGAGATGGACCTGAAGAAGCTGCCCAGCCGCATCATCCATTCCCGCGTGGTGGTGACCCATAAGGAAGTTATAGGCAAGACGCTGGAGGAGATAAACCTGGAGGGCAAGTACGACGTGGTGGCCACGCGCGCCGCCCGCGCCGACGTGGAATTCCTGGTCTCGGATTCCTACGTGCTGCAGTTCGCCGACAACCTGGTGATCGTGGGCGAGGAGGCCTCCGTCGCCAAGGCGGCCCAGACGCTGGGCAATTCCCCGAAGGACCTCAATCACCCGCAGTTGATCCCGGCCTTCATCGGCATCGCGGCCGGCGTGATCCTCGGCTCCATCCCGATAGCGCTCCCCGGCCTCTCTACGCCCGTGCGGCTCGGCCTGGCGGGCGGCCCGCTGATAATGGCCATAGTCCTCAGCTATATCCAGCATATCGGCCCGCTGAACTGGTACCTCCC
Source organism: Elusimicrobia bacterium GWF2_62_30 (assembly GCA_001799995.1). GTDB lineage: Bacteria > Elusimicrobiota > Elusimicrobia > Elusimicrobiales > UBA9959 > UBA9959. The sequence continues at coordinate 30,447 of MGUK01000039.1, read as the reverse complement.
CCCCGCCGGCAACCTGATGCTGCGGGAGCTGGGGATAGTGCTGTTCCTTTCCTGCGTCGGGCTCAAGGCCGGCGGCAAATTCTTCGAGACGCTGCTTAACGGCAACGGCGCCTACATCGTGCTGTTCTCGTTCCTTATTACCGTGCTGCCCATCATCATCGTCGGTATTCTCGCCAAGGCCAAACTCAAGCTTAACTACATGTCCCTCTGCGGGGCTCTGGCCGGTTCCATGACCGATCCGCCCGCGCTCGCTTTCGCCAATGCCATGGCTCCCTCCAACCTTTCTGCCATGTCCTACGCCACGGTGTACCCGCTGGTCATGATAATGCGCGTGATCTCGGCGCAGCTGATCGTGCTGCTTTTCCTTTAGCTGGCCGACCCATGACGCCGATAATCGCCAATCTACTGCTTATCCTGTCCGCCGGGTGGCTGTTCCGGAAGTACGGCATAGTGCAGGAAGGCGCCGAAAAGGCGTTCAACCAGTACCTGTATTACCTCGCGCTGCCGGCGCTGATCATCGTTAAAATTGCGGATACGCCCCTGGCGGGGCTCGGCTGGCAGTTCATCGCCGGCAATACCCTGCCGCTCCTGGGCGTTATGCTCGCGGCCGTCGCCCTGTGGAAGGCCGGGGCGGTGGACTGGCGCTTTGCCCGCACGCTGGTCATAGTTTCCGCGCTCGGCAATACCGTCTATTTCGGTTTCCCGGTCTCGGCCATGCGCTTGGGCGAGCAGGCCCTGGGCTACGCGGCCATAGTGGCCTCGCTGCAGAACATCTTCGTCTTCACTTTCGGCTTCTTGATCATGACGCTGATCTGCGACAAGGTCTGTCCCCCGGCGCAGTTCCTGCGGCTGATAACCCGCAACGTCATCCTCTGGTCTTCGGTGGCGGGGCTGCTCCTCGCCGGCTCGGGGCTGCGCCTGCCGGGCCTGGTCCACCAGGCGCTTGGCGACATCGGCCGGACCACGCTGCCCCTGTCCCTGTTCACCATAGGCGTGGGCCTTTACGGCAAGCGCGTGCGGCATAACCTGCCGCGCATAGCGCTGCTCAGCGGCTTCAAGCTGCTGCTCATGCCGCTGTTCTTCCTTCTGCTTTCGGGTTTGACGGGGTTCGGCGGGCTTTCCGCCAGGGTGGTCTTCCTGCAGGTCGCCATGCCGGTGGCGGTCATGAACTACGTCGTGGCCAGGGAATTCGACTTCGACGCGGACCTGGTCTCGCAGAGCATACTCTTCTCGACGCTGGCTTTCTTCCCGCTGCTTTACCTCTACGACTGGGCGATGCTGAAGTTCCTGTAGCGCCCGGCCTATTTGCCGCCTATCTCTTCTTCCAGCTTCTTTCTTTCGTAGATCTGCCTGTACAGGCCGTTCATGGCCATGAGTTCGGCGTGGGTGCCCTGCTCCGCCAGGCGCCCCTCCTCCAGGACCAGTATCAGGTCCGAGGTTTCGATGGTCTTTGCGCGGTGCGTGACGGCCAGGCAGAGCGCGTCCGGGTGCTCCCTGCGGAAGGCTTTCCAGAACTGATCTTCGGTCTGCGCGTCCATCGCGCTGGTGGCGTCGTCGAGCAGCAGTACGTCGGGTCCGGTCAGCAGCGCGCGGGCAATGGCAACGCGCTGCTTCTGGCCGCCGGAAAGGGCGAAGCCCCGCGTGCCCACCACGGTGTCCAGGCCTTTAGGGAATTTTTTCAGCTCGTGCGCGAGCTGCGCGGTCTCCAGGGCCTTCTCGAGCATCCCCGGCTTCACTCCGAAAGTGCGGTCCATGAGTATGTTCTCGCGCAGGGTGCCGCTGAAGATGGACGCCTCCTGCGCGGTGTAGCCCACGCGCTCCCTGAAAATGTGCAGGTTCCATTTGCGGATGTCGGTGTCGTTCACCAGCATCTTGCCCTCGTCATGCTCGCTCAGGCGCAGAGCCAGCGACAGCAGGGTGGACTTGCCGCAGCCGATCTTGCCGACTACGGCCACGCGCTGTCCGCGCTCGGCCTTGAAGGTTATGTCCTTCACCAGCATGCTGTCGCCCTTGGGGCTTTTCAGGCCGGCCCCGCAGAATTCCAGCGTGGTGATGTGGTCAGGGGTGGTCATATCGCCCAGCCCCGATCTCAGCGAGGAACGGGCCGTCAGCAGCTCGTTGACGCGCGCTATCGAGACGCCGGCGCGGTTGCCGGCCACTACGAACTGGCTTATGTCCATGAGCGGCTGGACGACCATGCTGGCGTAGAACTGGAAGGCTATGAGTTCGCCCAGCGTGGCGCGGCCGTTTATCACCATCAGGCCGCCGGCGGCGTACAGCAGCGCTATGGAGACGAAGCCGGCCTCGCTCCAGAAGTAGGAGAAGAAGACCTGCAGCTTCGCGGTGGCGATCTCGGCCTCGCGCTGGGCGGCGGTCCTGGTTTTGAAGTACATCAGCTGCGAGGGTTCCTTGGCGTTGGCCTTGATCACGCGGATGCCGGTAAAGCAGGTCTCCAGGAAGTCGAAAAGGTTGGTGATGGATTCCTGCAGCTCCTTGTATTTGCCGCTGAGGAGGCGGCCGGTCTTTATGGAGAAGAACAGCACGAGCGGCAGCGGCAGCAGCACGCAGAGCGAGAAGGCCGGGTTCAGGTAAAGCATCATGCCCACGGCCGCCGTCAGCGTGAAGCAGGCCTGCACGAAGCGGAAGACGCCCGAGCAGCCGAACCAGGAGATCTTCTCGGAAATGTCGTCCGAGAGGCGGGCCACGAGGTCGCCGGTGGTGAAGCGGTGAAAGAAGTTGCGGTCCATCGTGACGACGTGGTTGAACGCGTCGCGGCGGATCTCCCATTCGAGGCGCACGTTCATCCACGCCCTGTTGCGCTGCGCGATCAGGTTGGTCGCGAACAGCCCGAAGCCGACGCCGAGGATCAGCAGCACGTTGTGGCGGAGGTACTCCGGGTCGGGGCTGCCGCTAAGGCCGTTGACGATGTTCTTTATCAGCAGCGGGTTATAGGCGTGCAGCGCCGCGCTGATCATGCCGAAAACCACGATGGCGACCATGCGCACGGCATGCCGGCGCCAGTAGGGCAGGAGCCACTTCAGCGTGAAGATCATCCGCCCTCCCCGAACTGGAGGCGGTAGTACTTGGAATAAAGGCCGCCCTGCGCGAGCAGTTCGTCGTGCGTGCCGAGCTCCTTCACTTCTCCGCCCGAGATCATCATTACCCGGTCAGCGTTCCTCACGGTGGACAGGCGGTGCGCGATTATTATCACCGTCTTATGCCGGAGCAGATTCTTTATGGCCGTCGTGATCAGGCGTTCGGTGTGCGGGTCCATGTTCGAGGTGGCCTCGTCGAGCACCAGCACCTCCTGGTCCAGCACCATGGCGCGGGCCAGCGAGATCACCTGCTTCTCACCGATGGAGAGATTAGCGCCTTTCTCCTGCACTTTCTTGTCGAGCGGGTGCTTCTTGAAGAAACCCTCTATGCCCATCAGCCGGATGGCGTCGTGGACGCGGTTGTCGGGGATGGAGGTGTCCATCAGCTTCAGGTTATCCATCACCGTGCCGGGGAACAGGTAGATGTCCTGCTGCACCAGCCCTATGGCCGCGCGCAGCGAGCCCAGGCTGAGGCTCCGTATATCCGTCCCGTCTATCTCGATATGGCCTTTCTGAAAGTCGTAGAAGCGGAACAACAGGCTGGTCACCGTGGTCTTGCCGCCTCCGGTCTCGCCGAGTATGGCCAGGCTTTTGCCGCGCGGCAGCTTGAAGGAAACGTCCTTGAGCACCCAGCCGGAATCCTCTTTGTAGCGCATCCAGACGTTGCGGAAATCTATGGAGTCGCGGACGCTGGTCAGGTAATGGGGCTTCGCCGGTTCCGTAAGGGCCGGCCTGAGCGCGAGTATCTTCGCTATCCTGTGCCCGGCCGAGAAGGAGCGCTGTATAACGCTGAGGTGTTCGGAAAAGCGGAAGATAGGCTCGAAGAGGTTGCCGAGGTACATGACGAACAGCAGGATCACGCCCACCGTCATCTTGTTGTCTATCACCATCCGGCCGCCGTAGTGGAAGACGGCCGCGGTGGACGCCGGGTGCAGGAACACGATGCTGAGGAAGAAGACCACCGTGTAGATCTCTACGTTTATATCCGCGGTGAACTTCCGGCGGTTCAGTTCCTCCATTTTGGCCGCGGTGTCAGCCTCGCGGCTGAAGGCCTGCAGCACCCCGATGCCGTTGAACTGTTCCGTCAGGAACCCGGGGATCTCCGCGGCTATTTTCCGGACCTTGACGAACATGGGCGAGGTGACCGTGACGAAGACCCAGCCGAGGAGCGCCAGCACCGGGAACATCGGCACCAGCATCAGCGTCAGCTTGAGGTTGAAGAAGGCCATCACGCAGAAGACCACCCCGAACATCAGGGCGTCGTTTACGATGGTTATGACGGTGTTGGTGAAGAGGGCGTAAAGCGTGCTGGTGTCCGACTGCACCCGCGCATTAAGGCGGCCGACCGGCATGGAGGAGTAAAACTCCAGATCCAGCGAAAGTATGTGGGTGAGGATGCGCTGCTTGAGGTCCACTATCAAGTCCTGGCCGGCCTTGGCCAGCTGGAGGACCTGCAGATAGTTGAAGTACAGGAAAAGCAGCGTGGTGACGATATAGACGGCGGCGGCCAGCAGCAGCGCTTTCGGATCCTTTCCAGGGATCGCCGTGTCTATCACGAACTTCGCTATCATAGGGATAAAGAGGTTCAGGAGGGTGGCTGAGGCCATGTAGACGAAGGCGAGGAGGAACGGGCCCTTGCGCGTACTGATCAGGCCGGCCAGCAGGCGGAAGGTGGCCTTGTAGTTGATCTTCTCTTTAGGATCCTGGCCGTCGTCGTTGGGGTCGCCGTGATGCATGACATACCTATTCTATAAAATACGGCGGCAGGAAGGGAATTGTTGAAGGTCCGGCGTTGTCGCCGGGTCAGGAAAGTTTGAGGAGCTTGCGGATGGCCTCTACGATCGTGGCCGGGACCAGGGGTTTTTTCAGCACCACGACGTTGAGGTTCCTTTCCAGGGCCTGCACCGATTCGGTGTTGCCGGTGGAGAAGATGATGGGCGTGGGAGAGGCGAGTTGTATGCGCAGGCGCTCGAACACCTTTTTGCCTCCGCCGGCCGGCATATCTACGTCGAGGATGACGAGCGCGGGCTTGAACTCCTGGAACCTGGTCAGCGCGCCTATGGCGTCCTCGGCGGTCTGCACTTCGAAGCCGGCGCTCCCGAGGAAATCCTTGTAGAGCTCCAGCAGGGTCAGGTCGTCGTCCACCACAAGTATCTTCGCCGGGACCGCGGCGGCGGCCGGCGGCTGCCCCGAGGCGGCCTTCTGGAGCAGCGCCGGGGACGGGGGCGGCGGAGGGACCGGGTTCATCTGCGGCACTATTTTTATGACGCCGGCCGTCAGCTTCTTTACCTCGGCCAGCAGCTTCTCGGGGTCCACGGGCTTGGGCAGCCCGGAAGCGTTGTGGAGATTCTCCAGGCGGGGCAGTTTTTCCGGCTTGCCGGTGGAAAAGATGATGGGCACGGGGTCGTTGAAGGTGCTGCGGAGCCTTTCGAAGACCTGCATCCCCCCGCCCGCGGGGATATCCAGGTCCAGGATTATCACGTCGGGCTTGAACAGCTGGTATTTGGTAATGGCGGACAAAGCGTCCTCGGCGGTCTCTATCTCGAAGCCCGACTCGACGAAGAATTCCTTGTAGAAATCCAGTATAGCGGGATTGTCCTCTACCGCCAGTATTTTCGGCATCTGTTATTATTCCCCTGCGGCGGGCCCGGCCGCCGGCTGAAGTAATAATACAATACTTTAAGCGCCCGGGAAAATAAAAGCCCGGCATAAAGCCGGGCTTTTATCTTTTACTTTTGCCGCGCTCAGTTCAGCTTGAACTCCGCCCCGCGCTTAAGGGCTTTAACGTTGAGTTCTATCACTTCGGGCTTTAGCTTCTTGTACACCTTGGGCAGGGCCTTGGCTATGGCGTCGATGGTTATCGCGCCGGTAGCCGCGGCGAAAGCGCCCAGGGCGACCATGTTCATTATCTTGGCGTTGCCGAGTTCGCCCGCGACCTGGTTGCAGGGCACGTAAATGACCTTTATGTCCGTGCGGGTGGCCTTGGAGTTCACCAGCGAGCTGTTGATGATCAGCAGGCCGCCGGGCTTTACCGTCGGTTCGAATTTCGCCAGCGACGGCTCGTTGAGCACTATGGCCGTGTCGGGGGACGTGACTATCGGGGTGGTGACCTCGTCGGAGGCCACTACCACCGAGCAGTTAGCCGTGCCGCCGCGCATCTCCGCGCCGTACGCCGGGAAGAAGCTCACTTCTTTCCCCTCCATCATGCCGGCCTGGGCCAGCAGGTAGCCGGCGGAGATCACTCCCTGTCCGCCGAAACCGGATATCTTTATGCCTTGGTACATTTTAAAGTCCTCCGTTATTTCTTGTCGGCCGCGCAGGCGTCCTTGTAGACGCCGAGCGGGAAGACGGGCAGCATGCCTTCAGCCACGAACTTGGTGGCTTCCGAAGGGTTGTCCAGGCGGGTGCCCCAGTTGGTGGGGCACATGCTCAGTATTTCCACCAGCGAGAAGCCTTTCCCGTCTATCTGGTTCTGGAAGGCCTTCCTTATGGCGCTTTTGGTCTTGAGCACGCCCGGGGCGGTATGCACCGTGGTGCGCTCCAGGTAGGTGGCGCCGTCGATGGTGGCGAGCATCTCGCTCATCTTAATGGGATAGCCGGCCTGCTTGGCGGTGCGGCCGTCCACGCAGGTGGTGGCCTTCTGGCCTATCAGCGTGGTCGGAGCCATCTGGCCGCCGGTCATGCCGTAGATGGCGTTGTTCACGAAGATCACCGTTATGTTCTCGGAGCGGATGGCGGCGTGCACTATCTCTGCCATGCCGATGGAGGCCAGGTCGCCGTCGCCCTGGTAGGAGAACACTATGCTGTCGGGCTTGGCGCGCTTGATGCCGGTGGCTTCGGCGGGGCCGCGGCCGTGCGGGCCCTGGATCATGTCGCAGTTGAAGTAGGTGTCCGCGAAGACCGCGCAGCCTACGGGCGCCACGCCGATGGTGCGGCTCCGGATGCCCAGCTCGTCCATGACCTCGGCCACCAGGCGGTGGATGATGCCGTGCCCGCAGCCGGGGCAGTAATGCATCTTCACGTCGAGAAGCGATTCTGGTTTCTTATTTAGCAGCTGCATATTCTTTGGCCCCCTTTTTTACGATGTTGTCCATCGTGCGGTAAACTTCGTCGGCGGTCATTACGGAGGCGCCGGGCTTGGCGTGCAGGTGCACTTCCGCGCGGCCGTTGAGGGCCAGCTGTACGTCCTCCACCATCTGGCCGAGGCTCATCTCCACTACCAGGAACTTCTTCACGCGCTTGGAGAGCTCCACCAGGCGGGCTTTGGGGAAGGGCCACAGGGTTATCGGGCGGAACAGGCCGACCTTCAGGCCTTTTTCGCGGGCCAGCTTCATGGCGGCCACGGAGACGCGGGCAGAGGTGCCGTAAGCCACTATGGCTATTTCGGCGTCGTCCATCATCTTTTCCTCGTACAGGGTCTCACTGGCTTCTATCTGCTTGTATCGCTTCACGCGCTCGTTCACCATTACTTCCAGGTAGCCTTCACGCAGGTCATAGGACTTCACTATGCGCTTGGCCCTGCCGCCGTTGACGCCGATGGCCCAGTCGGGCTCCACGAGGGTTTTAACGTCCACTTCGGGGTGCTTGAATTCCACGGGTTCCATCATCTGGCCGATGATGCCGTCGGCCAGTACCATGGACGGGATGCGGTACTTGAAGGACACTTCAAAACATTTGTGCGGGAAGTTCGCCATCTCGGTGACGGAGTTGGGCGCCATTACGAAGGTGCGGTAGTCGCCGTGGCCGCCGCCGCGCGTGGCCTGCCAGTAGTCTCCCTGGGCGCCGGCTATGTTGCCCAGGCCCGGGCCGCCGCGCATTACGTTGCCTATGAAGACGGGCAGGTCGGCGCCGGCGCAGTAAGAGATGCCTTCCTGCTTGAGGCTGATGCCCGGGCTGGAGGAGGAGGTCATGCAGCGTACGCCGGTGGCGGCGGCGCCGTAGACCATGTTGATGGCCGAGACTTCGCTCTCGGCCTGCACGAACGCGCCGTTCACCTGCGGCAGACGCCAGGACATATATTCCGGGACTTCGTTCTGGGGAGTGATGGGGTAACCGGCGAAGAAGCGGCAGCCGGCGCGGATCGCGCCTTCTGCCAGGGCTTCGTTGCCTTTCATTAATTTTTTTTCAGCCATGGTGTCTTCTCCTTATTTATAGACCCGGATCGCCAGGTCGGGGCAGATGCGGGCGCAGCTCTGGCAGGCTATGCAGCAGCCTTCTTTGGAATCCATGGCCGGGTAATAGCCGGTCTTGGAGAATTTATCGGATCTTTCAATGCATTTTTTGGGACAGACCTGGATGCAAAGGTAACAGCCTTTGCATTTGTCTACGTCGACTTCCATCTTTGGCATAGAACCTCCGGGGTTAATATTGCGGCGGGCTGGCTCGGCGGGTATCGCTCGGCTTGGAAGAAGGGCTTCGTGTCGGGCTGCCGGAAAGTCGCGCGCTGCGTGAACGGTGAACAGAGCCTAAAGCTACATAAAAAGTATAACAAAAAATAACGGGGATTTATACCCCGGCTTTTCCCGCGTCGCGCAGCGTTTTCCGGTAGAAACTTTCCAGGCGGGCGTTCATGCTTTCCACGCCGAAGTGCGGGAAGCCCGTCTCGTCCTTGGCGGACGCCCATTCCGCCGCCGCTTTGCCCATGCGGGCGCGCAGTTCCGGCGAGAGCAGGAGCAGCCCCAGCTTGTCGGCCAGTTCGTCCGGGTCGCCGGGATTTACGGCGAACCCGGTTTCCCCCTCGCGGATCACGTCCGGCAGGCCGCATACGCGGCTTACAACTACCGGCACGCCGCGGGCCTGGGCTTCCAAAGGGGCGCGGCCCATACCCTCATTAAGGGAAGGCTGCACGTAAACGTCCAGCGCGGACAGCAGGGCCGCTACGTCCCGGCGAAAGCCGGTAAAGATGACACGGTCGCCCAGCCCCAGGTCGTCCGAGAGGTTCCGCAACTGTGTTTCCAGTTCCCCGTCGCCTATCACGACGAAGCGCGCCTTGGCCGCAAGGCCGCGGGCTTTAAGGAGCGCCGCCGCACGGATGAAATATTCCACGCCTTTTACCGGCTCCAGCCGGGCCACGGTGCCGACGGCCAGCTCGTCCTTCTCTATGCCAAGGTCCGGTTTGCGCGCGGGCACCGCAGGCGGCGTGAAATCCACGCCGCTGTGCACCACCACCCACTGCTCGCGGCGGCCCAGGCCGGCGGCGACGGATTCGTTCAGTTCGCCGGGGGTGAGGGCGATGAAATGATCGGTGAACCTGGAAAGGAACCTTTCGGCCAGGCGGAAGACCGCCGTCTTTACCGGCCCGTAATACCCGTATAGCAGGTGGCCGTGCGGGGTGTGCACCACGATGGCCGGCTTTTTTGAGAGCAGGCCGGCCGCCCTGGCGGCAAGGCGCCCCAGCGCTCCCGCCTTGGAAGTGTGCGTGTGTACGATATCGGGCGCCAGCTCGCGGAGTTCTTTGCTAAGTTCCAGCAGCGCTTTCAGGTCCTTTAACGGCGAGAGCTCGCGCTGAAGGTATCTTATCTCGATGCAGTTCACGGCGGGAGGCAGCAGTTTTAAAAGCTGCTCCGTGCCGGGATGCGGTCCGTGGAGCAGTATCACGTCGAAGTCTTTAGACTGCGAAGCACAGCTGTCCACCGTGTTGCGGCTGGAGCCGCCGGGCTCCAGCCTTGTGATGATGTGGATGATCAGGGGTTTGAGGCGCATGGGTCAGGTCTGTTCTGCCAGGGAGGCTTGCGCGGCGCAGAGACAGGCGCAGAAGATGAAAACCACGCCTGAAATATAGATCCAGAGCATAAGCGCTATTATCCCGCCAAAAGCCCCGTAGACGGCGCTAAGGGCAGCGAAATGCTTCAGGTAGTAGACGAAGAACACCTGTGCCCAGTACATCATGATGGTCGCGAGCAGGGCCGGAAGCCAGACCTCGGAAAGCTTTGTCTTCCGTACCGGTGCGAGCCTGTAGAAGATAAGCAGGCTCATGAATACCAGGATCCAGGGCACGATGAACAGCCACAGTTTTTCCGCCCAAGGGAGCAGGACCAGGGCTTTGAGCGTTTTCAGGCTCGCCAGCCTCAGCATGGCCGGCCCGACGATACCAGTGAGCACGGCCAGGATCATTATCCCGAGCAGGCTTATGTTCTTCATGGGGAGATGCCACCACCTCTGCCCCGTTACGCCCCAGGCGCGGTTGGCGGCAAGTACCAGCGTGGTAAAGAACTGGGTGGCGGCCCAGAACAGCATCAGGAAGGCTATCAGGCTGGCTTCGCCGCGCGAGCTTATCACCAGCGAGATGGTGTTGAAGATGTAGTTCTGCATTTCGCCGCTGAGGGGCACGTATTTCTTCAGGTCGGTTATGACCATGCTGGCGGCGGTGCTCCTGTCCACGAAAGTGGAGGCCAGGGCCACTATAAGTACCAGCATCGGAAAAAGCGAGAAGAACGCGCTGTAAGCGAAAGCCGAAGCCCTCTCCCCCCCGTCGATCTCGATGAATCTACGGGCGGAAAGACGCGTTATCTTCCAGGCCTTTGCGGCCCAAGGCAGCAGCTTTTTTTTCATGTCCCCGCAAACCCCCGGCTAGTCCCAAATACCGGCTGACGGCAGCCGGGAAGCGTTCCCGACCGCCGTAACCGGCGGCGCTCAGGCCGCCTTCTTAACTTCTGCGAGCGACTCCGCTATCATGTCGGCGGCGTAGGCAAGGTCCCGGGAAGAATGCCTGTAGGCCACATAGCCGTGGTGATAAGGCTGCAGGAACACCTTGCGGCGGATAAGCTCGGTGTAGAACTTTACGCGGTTCTTCTTGTAGGCGCCGGTCTCGTCCTTGTCGAAGGTGATGTAGGGCATCCACGGTTCGCCGGTGAACTTGACGGCCAGCCCGCTGGCCTTCACATGCCTGCGGACCTTGTTGCAGAAGGCCTGGCCGCGCTTGGCGATAACGTCGAGCATGTTGTCGCGCTCCAACAGCTCGATGGTCTTGAGCGAGGCCACCATGGCCAGGGTGTTGTTGAAGTAGGTGGAGCTGACGAAGGCTTTGCTTATCAGCACGTCCATTATGTCTTTGCGGCCGGCCACCATGCTTATCTCGTAGCCGTTGGCCATGGCCTTGCCGAACACGGACATGTGCGGCGTGACGCCGAAGAACTTCTGCGCGCCGCCCAGGCTGACGCGGAAGCCCGTGCGGATCTCGTCGAAGACGAGCACGGCGCCGTACTGTTCGGCCAGCTTCCTGACGCCTTCCAGGAAGCCCGCCTTGGGCATTTCCACTTCGTGCGCGTTGGGATGTCCCAGCGGGGTGATTATGATGCCGGCCACTTCGGAGGGATACTTTTTGAACAGGTCTTCCAGGCCCTGCAGGTCGTTGTATTCGAATTCCAGGGTGTCCTCGTAAGCTTTGGGGAGCACGCCGCCCTTGTTCTCCACGCACCAGTCGTGCCAGCCGTGGTAGCCGCAGCGGATGATCTTGGTCTTGCCGGTGAAGCTGCGCGCTATGCGGGTGGCGAGCGTGGTGGCGTCGGAGCCGGTCTTGGCGAAAACCACTTTCTCGGCGGAGGGCACCAGGGAGATGACCTTTTTCGCCAGGGTGTTCTGGATCTCCTGCACGATGGACATGCAGAAGCCTTTTTCCTTGATCTGCTTGATGACGGCGGCGTCTATCTCGCGCTCGCGGTGGCCGATGATGATGGGGCCGTAGGCGCAGAGCATGTCGATGTACTCGTTGCCGTCGGCGTCGGTGACCTTGCCGCCCTTGGCGGAGTCGAAGAAGATGGGGTATTCGCCGGGGACGAAGTTGTAGGGCCTGCGTATGCCCATCATGCCGCCGGGTATCAGTTCCTGCGCTTCCTTATAAAGCCTGTCCGAATTGTCCAGTTTAAGATGTTCAGCCATTTGTTCGCTCCTTATTCTTATTAACCACTATATCATGCGGGCGACCGGTATGTTGGCCCATCGGGCACGCGGTCGCGCACACCGTGCGCGCCGCTCGCCACTCCCTCGCCGCGCTACGCAAGCGGCTTCGGTCCGTGACGCCCTCCGAACCAACACACCGGTCACCCTGAGGCTTCTGAGCCGGGCATGTGGTCCGGGTTAGCAAACCCTTCCGTAGGCCGAGGCTTGCATAGCGCCGAGGCCGGAGGATGAGCGAGGCACGGTGTGCCGAGCGCGGTTTGCGTTCCGGACCACGTGTCCGGCTCCGGATACCGAAGCTATTTCGCGGTCGTCATCCTGTCGTACAGTTTCTTTACTACGAAGGTTGCCACGTGCTCGGCGTAGGTGCCGGTGCCGAAGCCGGCGTCGTAGCCCAGCTCCTTGGCCAGCTTGTTGTTGACGCGCGGGCCGCCCATCACCAGCAGCATCTTGCCGCGCACCTTCTCGGCCTCGGCCAGCTCTATCAGCTCTGTGAGGTTCTTGATGTGCACGTCCTTCTGGGTCACTATCTGCGACACCAGCACGGCGTCGGCCTTGAGCTCTTTGGCTTTGGCCAGGATCTTCTCGTTAGGCACCTGGGACCCCATGTTCAGGGCCTCTATCATGGGGTAGCGCTCCAGGCCGAAGTGGTGGTTGTAGCCCTTCATGTTCATGATGGCGTCGATGCCCACGGTATGGGCGTCGGTGCCGGTGCAGGCGCCGACGATGACGATCTTGCGCTTGAAATGCGTCTTTATGAAGTCGTTCACCTCGTCCATGGACATGTACTTGTCCACGGCCTCGGCGTATTCCACCTTGTCGTAGTCTATGCCCACCTCGGTCTTGCCGTAGGCCACGAAGAAGGTGAACTCGTCGGAAAGGGGCGCGGCGTGCACCACGTCCACTTTGCGGAAGCCCAGCTTCTGCACGTAGAGCTTGGCGGCTTCTTTAGCCCTGCCGCAGTTCTTGACGGGCAGCGTGAAGGAAAGCTGTACCGCCCCGTCGTTGGATGTGTCGCCGTAAGGTTTTATTATCATAGTGGGTCTCCCGGACTAGCGCGCCGTACCTGCCGGCGCGGCTTTTACGCCCAGCTTGTTCTTCAGGTAGTCTTCCACCGGGTTCCAGTAGTCGGGGGATTTTTCGTAGACCCCGTCGAAGCCTTTTCCCCCGTCGCGGGGCCGCTTTATCTCGGCGAACATCCCGGTCTCTATCGCCGTGAACAGGCCGTGTTTCTTTACCTGGGAGAGCATTTCCATGGTCTCGTCCAGCACCTGCCGGGCCCGCCGCGCCATGATGCCGTCCTTCTTGAACTCGATCTCGTCGATGAAGCCCTCCATCGTGTTGTGCACGTACAGCGCGTTCTCGATGGCGAGGTGCCTGTCCTGCAGGTACGGGGTGTGGATGGCTTCCGTGAGCATACCCAGCAGGTGGATGCCCTGGTCGGTGGCTTTGCTGACGAAGTTGAACAGCGTGTTCATCGCGTAGCCCTTGAAGATGTCGCCGGTCATGAACTTTGTAGGGGGCATGTACTTGAGCGGGTGCTCGGGGAAGATCTCCCGGGCCATCAGCGCCTGCGCGTATTCGTACAGGAAGCCGTTCTTCACTTCGGGGTTGATCTCGAAGGCGTGACCCAGGCCCATCAGGCGGTTGGGCATGCCGGCGTTGGCGGCGAACTTCTCGTTCAGGAACTGGCTGGCCAGCACGGTATGGGCTTTCTCGACGGCGTCCGAAGTTGTGAGGTAATTGTCCTCGCCGGTGTTGATGATGATGTCGGCCGCGGTGTTGATCATGCGGGAGAAGTACTGGTCCGTGAACGTGCGGTACATGTTGATGTCGCGGAAAAGTATCCCGTACATGGAGTCGTTGAGCATCATGTCCAGGCGTTCCATGGCGCCCATGGCCGCGATCTCCGGCATGCAGAGGCCGGAGCAGTAGTTGACCAGGCGGATGTAGCGCTTTTCCTTGTCCACCACTTCGTCCAGCGCGGCGCGCATGATCCGGAAATTCTCCTGGGTGGCGTAGGTGCCGCCGAAGCCCTCTGTGGTGGCGCCGTAGGGCACGTAATCCAACAGGCTCTGGGCGGTGGTGCGGATCACGGCGATGATGTCCGCGCCTCCCAGGGCCGCGGACTGGGCCTGTTTTACGTCCTCGTAGATGTTGCCGGTGGCCACGATGACGTAGATCAGCGGGGATCTTACGTTGGCCTTGTACTGGGAAAGCTTGGCGTTCCGGTGGGAGACGTTGGCGGTAATGCGCGCGTCCAGCCCTTTAACGAGCTCCCCCGCCTTTTTCTGTATGTGCTTGAGGTCCGTGAGCTCGATCTTGGAGATGTCGAGGCCTTTCGCGATCTCCGCGTTGAGTTCGGCCGGGGTCTTGGAAAGTTTTGTGAGCGCGTTGATATAGTACACGGCGGCGCCGCCGGAGAGCCTGCCGCCGCACTGCTGCGCGATCAGGTTGGGGACCGGGATCCCGTCGGAATTGGCGCCGTCCGCCCCGAGCAGCCGCAGCGTGGCCCGCTCTATCGTTATGGTAGTGTGCTTGTCGATGAATTCCTGCACGGGGGCCACGATCTCGGCCGCCAGCGCGCGCGCCTTCGCCGTCTTGGGCTTTGAAAGCCCGAGCTTGCTTTTTGCGGGTGTCATTTTTTCTCCTCCATAAAATCCTGGGCTTTATTGATGATAGCTTTGCTGACTCCGAGTATGCCGGCGATCTTTAGCGCGTCGCGGGCCTCGGCGCCGGCCGCGCCCTGGCGCAGCTCATAGCGCATGAAGCGGTTTATCATGCGCAGCTTCTCGTCCAGGCCGCAGGCGGGCTTGGCGGAAAAGAACTTGTTGAAAGCTTCGGTATCGAAGCCGCGCATCATGAAGCTGGCCGAGCCCTTGCCGGTCCGCAGCCCCGAGAAATGCGTGGCCAGGAACGCCGCCGCGCCGGGCCTGGTCTCCAGGTCGCTCAGTATGGCGCTCAGCAGGGCGGCCGCCTCTTGCGAATTGGTGGTCCTGGCGAACTCATCCATCAGCAGCAGCGTACTGCCGTTCCTGAGCCCGTAGTAAGCCGCGGAAAACTCGTTCATTTCAAGGCCGAACCCGCTTAGGCCGCCGGCCGTCTCCATCTCCGACCCGCCGATGAAGGCCAGGGTGTCGAAAAGGCAGGTCTCGAACCTGGCGGCCGGCACGAAGAACCCGCTCTGCGCGGCCAGCTGCAGGAAGGCGAGGGTCTTGAGGGCTACGGTCTTCCCCCCCATGTTGGAACCGTAAATTATGTTCACGCGCCGCGGGAAATCCGCGTTGAGCGGGGTGTACTTCAGGCCGGCCTCGCGCAGCTTCGCTTCCAGCGGGAGGAAGCGGGCCTTCACCAGCCGGATCGCCGCCGGGCGCTTGCTCATGACGGGCCTGGTCATCTCCAGCTCGCCGGCCAGCCGCGCGCGTTCCGCGGCTATGTCTATCTTTTCAATAGCCTGGGCGTAAGCCTGGAACGAGCGCTTTTCCGCTTGCACGGCGGCCGAGAGTTTTTTCACTACGGCGGCCTCCAGCTCCTGCTCGGCCGCCCGGTGACGGTCGCGGACCGAAACCGTTTCCATGTATTCCGGGCCGGATACCGGCTTGACCGTGACATGGCCCGCGTCGAAAGGTTCCACGAAGAGCTCGGGAGCGCCGGAGAAGCGCGCGGCGGTCTTTTCTTCCACCACCAGGAATTCCCTGTCCGAAAAATCCAGGCCCCAGCGTTCGCGCAGGGCTTTATGTCTCTTCTCGAGCAGGCGCTTCAGGGCCAGGTCGCACGCGGCTATCCGGGCGCGTTCGGCGGCCAGGTCCGGGCAGTAGGCGTCCGCTATATGGAAGGCTTCGCCCTTCCCGCCCTTGTCGAGGAGGTCCAGCAGGCCGGAAGATTCCCAGCGCGCGGAGAACCTGGCGCGCAGCGGCGCGGGCAGCAGGGCAAAGATCTCTTTGGCGTTCGAAAGGAATTTCCTGGCCAGGAACAGTCCCGCGGCGCCGCTGTTCTCCGGAGCCGGGAGGTCCAGCTGCGGCAGGTTGCGCAGGTGGAAGCGCAGGCGGTCGGCCCTGTGGCGGTTCGCGGCCAGGAAGGCGCCGGCCGCGGCCGTAAGGTCGTATTCTTCCTTGAGCGCGGCGGCGTCGGAGAAGAACGGGCGCTTTTCCCTGTAGACCCGGCCATAAGGGGTCAGCGGCCTGAACAGGTCGTAGAAGGCCTCGAATTCCGCGAAAGCGCGCGCTTTTTCCATTCGAACTTCAACCCAGGGCGTACGGGTTGTAGATGATCCTTTCGGCGAGGGCCGGCAGGGCGAGGTTCTTCTCGAAGTCCGCCCTGGAGATATTATACAAATTGACTATAAACGCGGCTAAGTCGGGCCTGCGCGTGAAGCGCACGTCCATCCGCGCGTTAAGAGCCTGCCATTCCTGCCAGGAAAGGAACAACTTGGTGGGGTCTTCTATGACCAGCGTGCCTTTTTCGTTCTTTGGCGGGATCTTGCCGGCGGTAAGCGCCCCTTCCGCGAAGAGCACCGGTTCCCTGCTCTTGCTGCCGGGCTTCCAGAGCGGGGCGCGGGAAGCGGCCCAGAGGAGTTTCAGCGCCGAAGCCGAGGAAATGAGATTCTCCGGCTCTACTTTGGCCACGTAGACCAGGGAGGCGTTCCCTCCCTCTGCCGCCTGGGTGATGCGGTCGACCGCGCCGTCAATAAAGACCGTGCCGGCCCCGTGGCGGCGCATGTCGGCTAATATCTCCGCCAGCTGCGGGTTGTTCTCCGGGCCGGAGATCTCGGCTTTCCCGCGGCGCCGCGCCCGCAGCAGCAGCGGCCGGCCCAGGGCGGTGCAAAACGGGTAGACGTTGAGGATGTCAAAAGAGAGGTCGGAGTTCTTCAGTGAAGTATCGGCGCAGAGCAGGAGGTCCCCCGCCTCGACCCGGACCTGCGGCTTGGGGTTGCCGAAGATCTGGTCGCAGGCTTCACCGTCGACCCCGATGCTCAGGGCCGCCAGCCGGGTGCTGCCGCGGAGGCGGCTCATGGCGTAATTGAGGAAGGTCGTCTTGCCGGCGTTCTTTTTAGAGCCGACGATGAACACCGTCCGGTCCGTCAATCCCTTGATGAAATCCATAGCTGGGCCTGGTATCCTTAAACTGAAAGTCGAAGACCGCGGTTATAGAAATTGCATTTCTTTTACCCGGATCTCCGACTTCCGATCCTGTCTACTTCTTGTGCCTGCGCGTGCGCTTCAGATTAGCGGGCTCCAGCGTAAGCTTCTCGCCGTTCAGGAGCTTGGCCACGCCGTCTATCGGCTTGTACTTGTCGTCGCCGCAATACCAGCAGTTGTCGTGGTTGGCGACGTAGCCTTCCGGCTCGGTATAGGTGGTCACCACGCCTTCGTAGTTGCGCAGCACCACGCGCTTGTCCGACATGGAGATGAGGTAGTTCGGCATCACCGGCGTCTTGCCGCCGCCGCCGGGGGCGTCCACGACGAAGGTCGGGACGGCCATGCCCGAGGTGTGGCCGCGCAGGTTCTCCACGATCTCTATGCCCTTCGAGACGGTAGTCCGGAAGTGGCTGATCCCGACGGAGAGGTCGCACTGGTAGATGTAATAGGGCT
This sequence comes from Elusimicrobia bacterium GWF2_62_30, assembly GCA_001799995.1. Classification (GTDB taxonomy): domain Bacteria; phylum Elusimicrobiota; class Elusimicrobia; order Elusimicrobiales; family UBA9959; genus UBA9959. Next base: position 12,866 of record MGUK01000039.1, on the reverse strand, counting down.
TTACGCGGGCCATCAGCAGTTCGTGCACCAGCTTCTTCATGGTCTGCGGGCAGTCGTTGATGCCTTTTAACAGCACGCTTTGGTTGCCCAGCGGGATGCCGGCGTCGGCCAGCTTGCGGCAGGCTTCGCGGGCCTCGGACGTCAGTTCCTTCGGGTGGTTGAAATGCGTGTTAACGTAGATGGGATGGTACTTCTTGAGCATGCTCACCAGGTTGTCGGTGATGCGCATGGGGAGCACCACCGGCATGCGGGTGCCCAGCCTGATGATCTCCACATGCGGGATGGCGCGCACTTTTTTTATTATTCCCTCAAGCATCTCGTCGGTAAGCACCAGCGGGTCGCCGCCGGAGATCAGCACGTCGCGGATCTCCTTGTTCTTGCGGATATACTCGATGGCCTTCTCTATGTTGGCGCCCGACATGTTGGAATCTTTGAACCCGACCAGGCGGCGGCGCGTGCAGTGGCGGCAGTTCATGGAGCAGATATTGGTGACCAGGAGCAGCACCCGGTCGGGGTAGCGGTGCGTAAGGCCCGGCACGGGCGAGTCCACGTCCTCGTGCAGCGGGTCGGAAAGATCGGAGTCGTCGTGCCTGAGTTCGAGGCCGCGGGGGATGGCCTGCATGCGCACGGGGCAGTTCCTGGCCTTCTTGTCCATGAGCGCCGCGTAATAGGGCGTTATGGCCATGGTGAATTTCTTGAGGCAGGACTTGAGGTCGTTCTTCTCCTGCGGGGTGAGCACGGCCACCTTCTCCAGCGTCGGGATATCCTTTATGACGTTGCTGAGCTGCCACTGGTAGTCGCACCAGTCGCTTTCGGGCACGTTCTTCCAAAGCGGTATTTCTTTGTAGTCCACCTTCTGATATTCACGCATGATGTTTCTCCTTAAAATCCTTAAGCGAACTGTTTCTCGTAAGCCGCCCTGATCGCGGGGCTTTCCCTGAGTATGTTCAGCGTGGTCTCGGCGTGGTGCCGGGTGTAGCCGTTGCCCACCAGCATGGTCACATCCTTGCCTACGCCCTCGGCCCCCAGCGCGGCTTTGGTGAACGAAGTGGCCATGCTGAAGAAATATACTATCCCCTGGTCCTTGCACATCAGGACCGAGGCCATCTCGGTGTTGGGGATGTTGACGCAGTTTATCACTACGTCGGCTTCCTTCCCGCCCGTGGCTTCCATCATCTTTTTGTGGCAGTCCAGCGCGTCGGTGGCGTTGGCCTGTATCACGTGGTCGCAGAAGCCGAACTCCCTGACTTTGTCGCAGGCTTCCCTGGAGTACTCAAGGCCCACCACTATGCCGGCTACGCCTGCTATCTTGCTTGCCTCGTAGGCGCACAGGATGCCGCTCTTGCCGCCCGCGCCGATTATCACCACCACCTGGTTGGGCCGCACCAGCTTGGCGGTCTGGGCCGGGGCGCCGGCCACGTCGAGGATGGCCAGCGCCAGCTTCTCTGGCATGTCGGTCGGGATCTTGGCGTAGATGCCGCTCTCGAACAGGATGGCCTTGGCCTGCACGTTCACCTGCTCGGTGCCTTTCTTCAGGCCCAGGATCTTCTCTATCTTCAGCGGCGTCAGCGAAAGCGAGACCAGGCTCGCTAGCTTGTCGCCGGGCTTCAGGTCGGTCTTGCCTTCCATGGCGGGGCCGACCATGGCCACGCGCCCGTAGAACATCCCGCCGGAACCCGTCACCGGGTTCTGCATCTTGCCGCGCTCGGCCACGATGGACAATATCGAGCTCTTTATCTTCTCTTCGTCGCCGGCCGCTTCCGCCTTGATCTGGGTGAAGCTGGCCGAGTCGATGTTGAGCGTATCCACGTCGACGAGGATCTCGTTGTCGTAGATGTAGTCCATGCAGTTGTCCAGCTTCCGGGCAGGCTGGGGCAGGTCCCCCTTCGGCTGCAGGACACGGTGCGCGCCGAAGGGGTTGCCGCCCTTCCTGACCTCTGGCGATGCTGCGTTCGTCATGGCGGGGCTCCGGAGGTTAAGGGTTACGCGTAGATCTTCTCGTAGATGTCGCGCACCTGCTTGGATTCGCGCAGGATGTTGAGCGTGATCTCCGCGTGGTCCTTGCAGTAGCCGTTGCCGATGATCATGTCCACGTCCTTGCCCACGCCCTCGGCGCCCAGCGCGGCCTTGGTGAACGAGGTGGCCATGGTGAAGAAGTACACTATGCCGCCGTCGCGGCACATCAGGATGGAGGCCATCTCCGTGTTGGGGATGTTGACGCAGTTGATGATGACGTCGGCCAGCTTGCCGTTGGTCAGTTTGCTGATAGCCTCGTAGCATTCCAGCGCGTTGCCGGCGTCGAGCTTGAGGGATTCATGGCAGAAGCCGTATTCCTTCATCTTGGCCAGGCCGCTGTCGGAGCTGGTGATGCCGATGATCTTGCCCATGACGCCGGCGCGCTTGCGGGCCTCGTAGGCGCACAGCACGCCGGACTTGCCGGCCGCGCCGATGATGACCACGGTGTTGCCGGGGCGCACCAGCTTGGCGGTCTGAGCGGGGGCGCCGGCCACGTCGAGCACGGCCAGGGCCAGGGTCTCGGGCATATCGGTCGGGAGCTTGGCGTAGATGCCGCTCTCGAAGATGATGGCCTTGGCCACCACGTTGACCTGCTCGGTGCCGGGCTTTATGCCGATGATCTTCTCGATCTTGAGCGGGGTCAGGGACAGGGAGACGAGGCTGGCTATCTTGTCGCCCTCTTTAAGGTTGGTCTTGCCGGCCAGTTTGGGGCCGATCTTGAGCACTTTGCCGCGGAACATGCCCCCGGAGCCGGTAACGGGGTTCTGCATCTTGCCGCGCTCTCCGACGATCTTGAGGATCATGGTCTTTATCTTTTCCTCGTCGCCGCCGCATTCCTTTTTTATCTGCGTGAAGCTGGCGGAGTCGATGTTCAGGGTCTCTACCTCGAGCAGCAGCTCGTTGTCGTAAATGTAATCCATGTTGTTGTCAACGCGGAGCGCGGGCTGGGGCAGTACGCCCTTGGGCTCCAGCACGCGGTGCGAGCCGAAAGGGTTGCCGTTGGCTTTTATCTCTACCTGGGTCTGTGTGGGCATTGTGTTCTCCTTGGTTTATGCTGGGTTATTTAAGTTTAAAGAGCTCTCTGACGTCGGAAGGCTTGGCTATCTCCAGGCCCGCTTCCTGCGAGAAGCGCACGGCCCGCTCCACGAACTCGGCGTTGGATTTCGCCAGCCGGCCCTTGGAATAGTAAATGTTGTCTTCGAAGCCCACGCGGATGAACCCGCCGGCGGCGATGGCCCCGCAGATGCCCGGGATATGCGCCCGGCCGATGCCCATCACGGTGAAGTAGCTCTCCGGGGGCATCTGGTCCATCATGTAGGACAGCGTCTTGACGCTGAGGCTCAGGGCTGCGGGCACCTGCATCACGAAGCCGTAATGGTAGGGCGGCTTTATCAGGCCTTCCTTTATCAGGATATGCGAGGACTGCACGTGCGAGACGTCGAAGCATTCCAGCGTGGGGCGCACGCCGTACTTGTTCATCTCCGAGGCGAACTGCCGCATGATGGGCAGGGTGTTGACGATATAGTCGTTGCCGAAGTTAACGGTGCCGCAGTCGAGCGAGGCCATGTCGGGCTTCAGCGCCACGGGCGCTATTCGCTCCTCGGGCGTCATGCCTACTGCGCCGCCGGTGGTGATCTCCACCACCACGTCGGACTTCTTGCGGATCAGGTCTATGGCCTTCTTGAACACGTCCACGCTGGCCGTAGGCGAGCCGTCGTCGTTGCGGGCATGCAGGTGCACTATGGCCGCGCCGGCGGCGCAGGCCTCGGCGGCGGCGTTCGCGAGCTCTTCCGGGGTTACCGGGAGGGCGGGCTGCTGCGCCTTCGTGGTCTCGGCGCCGGTGATGGCGCAGGTGATAACCATTTTGTTTGCCATGATAGCTCCTTAAAAAGTTCCCAGTTTGCCCGCTATGTGCAGCGGGGCTTCGGTCGCTTTAACGACTTCCTCAATGGTGACGCCCTCGGCTATCTCCTCGAGGACGAGGCCTTTCTTCGTCACGCGGATGAAGGCCATGTCGGTGACGATGAGGTCCACCTCGCCTTTGGCGGTGAGCGGCAGCGAGCATTTCTTGAGGATCTTGGGCGCGCCGTTCTTGTTGACGTGCTCCATGGCCACGATGACGTTCTTGGCGCCGGCGACGAGGTCCATGGCGCCGCCCATGCCGGGCACCATCTTGCCGGGGATCATGTAGTTGGCCAGGTTGCCTTCCATGTCCACTTCAAGAGCGCCGAGCACGGTGTAGTCCACGTGGCCGCCGCGGATGATGGCGAAGGACATCGCCGAATCGAAGAAGGCGCCGCCGGGCACGATGGTGACCGGCTGGCCTCCGGCGTTGACCACGCTCTGGCTGAAATTATCTTTCGGGGCGGCCGGGCCGAGGCCGGTAAAGCCGTTCTCGGAATGCAGCAGTATGGTGCGGCCGGCCGGGATGTAGTTGCCTACCATGGTGGGCATGCCTATGCCGAGGTTCACCAGCGCCCCGTCGGGCAGTTCCTGCGCTATGCGCTTTATCAGCCGCTCTCTTTTAAGTTCTTTGGGGTCCATGAAAATTCTCCTTAGGGCTTTACCTGCACGTTCGAGGCGGGCAGGGTGGACTTCACGATGGCGGAGACGAACACGCCGGGGATGGTGACCTTCTCCGGGTCCAGCTCTCCGGGCTCCACTATCTTTTCCGCTTCGACTATCACGTGGTCGGCGGCCATGGCCATGGAGACGGCCATGTTCTTGGTGGCGCCGGGCAGGAAGGCGTTGCCGTACTTGTCGGCGATCTCGGCCTTGATGAAGGCGAAGTCGGCGCCGAGCGGCAGCTCGAGCAGGTAATCCTTGCCGCCGATATTGAGCTTCTGTTTCCCCTCCTCCACGGCGGTGCCTACGCCGGTGGGGGTCAGTACGCCGCCCAGGCCCGCGCCCTTCGAGCGCATACGCTCGGCCAGGGTGCCCTGCGGCACCAGCGTGACCTTGAGCTCGCCGGAATTCATTTTCTGGCCGCTCACTGGATTGGTCCCGATATGCGACGCGGTGAGAGTGGCGGCGCGGTTCTGGCAGATGAGGCGGCCCACTCCCACTTCGGGGTAAGCCGTGTCGCTGGTAATGAGGTTGATGCCCTTGGTGCCCTTGTTGATGAGGGCGTCGATGAGCGTGAAGGCGTTGCCGCAGCCCATAAAGCCGGCTACCATCAGCGTGCAGCCGTCCTTTATGTCTTCCACCGCCTTGTCCGCAGTAAGAATTGGTTTCATGCCTTACTCCTTGTGAGCCGCCGATTCAGGTGTTTAAATATAATAACAAAAAAAGTTATATTATTAAAGCAGCGCGGCGCCGCGGTTTTACCGGAGAAAACATGCATAAAGTACATATCGATCACCGAGAGGACCTTGTACGGGCCAATATGGCCAGGATAAAGACCAAAATACTTGTTATGAGCAATAAGGGCGGGGTCGGCAAAAGTACGGTGGCGGTGAGCCTGGCCGCGCTGCTGGCGGCTTCCGGCAAAAAGACCGGCCTGCTGGATATCGATATACACGGCCCCTCCGCCGCCCGGATGACGGGGCAGGAGAACAAGGCGCACGCCGTGGACGGCCCCCTGATAGAGCCGCTGGAAGTGATGCCAGGCCTCAAAATGATCTCGATGGGCTCCGTGATGCGGGAGGCGGATACGCCCGTGATCTGGCGCGGGCCCCTGAAGCTCGGCGTGCTCAAGCAGTTCCTCTCCGACGTGAAATGGGGCGACCTGGACGCGCTGGTGATAGACGCCCCCCCCGGCACCGGCGACGAGCCCCTTACCATCTGCCAGCTCATCCCGGAAATGACCGGCGCTATCGTGGTGACCACCGGGCAGGCCGTGGCCCTGCTGGATTCCCGCAAAGCGGTGAACTTCCTTAAAACGCTGGGCATCCCGGTGCTGGGCATACTCGAGAACATGACCGCCTTCTGCTGCCCGCACTGCGCCAAAGAAATAACCCTCTTCCGTACCGGCGGCGGCGAGCAGGCCGCCAAAGAGATGAGCGTGCCTTTCCTGGGCAGCGTCCCGTTCGACCCGGCCATGGTGGAAGCCGGCGACGCCGGCAGGCTTTATGTACTGGATAACCCGGGTACCCCGGCGGCTCAGGCGCTTAAGCGGGCTTTTTCGGGGCTGCCCGTAAAATAAATCCGCCGCCGGACCCGACACTACGCTGTCGGGATGCTGTGCTAAACTATTCTCATGGCAAAGCGCATTTCCAAAACCCAATACATGATGGGGCTGCAGTGCCCCAAGCGCCTGTGGCTTTATAACCACAGGCAGGACCTGCTGCCTACCGTCACTGCCGCGCGGCAGCGCCTGCTCGACGAGGGCCTGGCTGTCGACGAGCTTTCGCGCCGGGCCCACCCCGGCGGCGAACTGGTGGAATACGACAACCGCATGCTGCACCTGGCCCTTAAGCGCACCGCGGCGCTGGTTAAAGAGGGGCCGCGCTTCATCTACGAAGGCGCTTTCGCGGCCGGGGCCGCGCTGGTGCGTTGCGATATCCTTGAGCGCAACTTCGACGGCACCTGGGACCTTATTGAAGTGAAGAGTTCTACCGCTGTGCACGAAGAGCACCTTTCCGACGCCGCCGTGCAGCGTTATGTGCTGGAGGGCGGCGGGCTTAAGATAAACAAGTGCTGGCTGATGTTCCTCGACGCTTCCTATATAAGGCAGGGGCCCGTGGACCCGCTGAAGCTATTCAGGCGCGAGGATATAACCGCCCGGACGGCGGAACTCAGTCCCGAAGTGGAGCAGGACCTGCGCAAGTTCATGCGCACCGTCGCCTCCCCTGACGTCCCGGAAGCGCCCATCGGCCGCCAATGCTCCGATCCTTATGACTGCGAGTTCAGGGGCCATTGCTGGAAGGGGCTGCCGGATTCCTCCATCTTCGACATCCCCCGGCTTTCGTGGGAAAAGAAGAATACCCTCCGCCTTATGGGCGTAATGAAATTCGCGGATGTGCCCGATAATTTCGAACTTAACGAGGCGCAGCGCCTTTACCAGCGCGTGGAGCGCACCGGCCGGCCGGTGGTGATCGCTCCCGCCATAAAGGCCTTCCTGAGCGCGCTTGAATACCCGCTGTATTATGTGGATTTTGAAACGCTGATGCCGGGCATCCCGCTGTATAACGGCTCCCGGCCTTACCAGCAGCTACCTTTCCAGGTTTCTATCCATGTGCAGGCTTCGCCAGGGGCGGAGCCGGAACAGCTGGAATACCTGGGAGACTCTTATGAAGACCCCCGCCCCGGCCTTATCGAGGCCTTGCGCAGGGGCATCGGGCCCAAAGGTTCCCTTGTGGCCTATAACGCCGGCTTCGAGGCCGCGCGCATGCGTGAAATGGCCGAAGACTTTCCCGCGTCGCGGACCTGGCTGCCCGGTTTCGCGGACCGCCTTGTGGACCTGATGATACCCTTCCGGCAGCAGTTTTACGTGCTCCCGCAGTTCAAGGGGCGCTGTTCTATAAAGGTAGTGCTCCCGGAGCTGGTGCCGGAGATGACTTATGAAGGCCTTGCCATAGGCAACGGCGCGGACGCCCAACTGGCCTACGCCGCCATGGTGCGCGGGAAGCTGAACCCCGACGAGGTTAAAAAGACCAGGCAGGACCTGAAAGTTTACTGCGGGCAGGACACTCTTGCCATGGTGAAGATCATGGCGAAGTTATACGAAGCCGCCGCGTAGCGGCATTCCCGTCCGCAAGGTTACACTGTTTCCGGGGGAGGCCGGGTTGCGGCGGCGGGGGCCGCGGCTTTCGCGCGTTCTTTTAAATGGGCTTTAAAGTCCACGAATATCTTTAGCGCCACGAAGATCACCATCACCGCGGACAGGTCCTTGAACATGAAGGAGACGAAGGCGCCTAGAAGTATGGTGAGATGCATCACTATGATGCGCGAATACGGCTGCGCCATGCACTCGCCCGGACTGGCCGTCCGGAATTCCCCCCCGCCGATATAATTCATAAGGAAGGACGCCGCGTGGCTGCAGAAAAGGGCCAGCACGCCCCATTTCACGTTCAAAAGGGCCGGCAGCCAGTCGAATTCGGATGCCGACTTGCCGCCGCCCAGTATCACGCCGAACAGGAAAACGCCGTGTACGAACATGAACATTCCGAAGTGGAAAGTGAAGAAGGCGGCCGTGAAGACCCTGTTGACCAGTCCCAGGGCCGAAAAAACTTCAGGAGAAATATTGAACGGGTTCTTGTCCGGCTCTTTTCCGCCGGCCTTCACGAACGTGCCGGAGGCGAGCAGTATTTTTAAAATATTGAAGGAACCGATTATCGCCGACTCGAACCAGTACAGCGGCAGTATCTCGCGGATGCCCCAGTTGCCGCCCGCCGCCATGACGAGGGGCAGCAGGTTGGCCGCCAGGAGCGCGTATGCGGACGCCGGGATAGTCATATCCCGGATATTTTGCCTTATTAGGGGCGGGCGGCGCCAGAAACTCAGGGCCGGGAGAAGAATTCCATAGCGGCCAGGGTCTTTGAAGACTGCCGCGCGGCAGGTTTTATGCCCAGCTGCGCCAGTTCCTTGAGCAGCAGTGAAAGCCCGGCTTCGCCGCCGGAAGAGGCGCGAAAGGAAACCTCGTAGTAGGATGGCCCGCCCGGCAGGTCCCAGCGCTCGAAGGCCAGGGCGTCCAGGGCCGGGTGCGGCACTTCCCAGGAAAAAGATTTGATCGGGCCGAGCGGCCTGAGGCCTTCCCAGATCTCCCCCGCCCAGGCCCGCTGCGTGCCTGTGAACAGGTGCCGCGGCTTGCGGTCTCCGGCGGCCACGGCGGCGATGTCGGCCGGCTCGCGCGGCGCGGTAAGCGAGCAGGATTTAGTCGCCCCGGAGAGCGTGGCGTCGTTCTCGCATTTAAAGCCATCCTGCGCGGACACGTCGGCGGGTACCGGGCCCTGGGGCGGGCGGAACTTCACCGTAGTGTCCCCCTTCTTCTTCCCGGCGCGGGCGCGCAGCACCAGGCCCCGGGCGTAAAGCGCCAGGTCCTGGGTATCGTAAAAATATATGTCGCGTTCCTTGTCGGGCGCGTTAAGCTTGTAGGCCGCGGCCGCCGCGCGCCACGAGGCCGGGGCCAGCAGCAGTTTATATTCCGTTGCCGTCTCCGCGGCGCGGCCTGGCGAGCACAAAGCGCACAGCCAGGCCGACAGCAGCAGTTTTACGAGGCGGGAAGAATTCATCATCGCGATTACAGCTCCGTGGCGCCCAGCGCCTTCATGAGCTCCGCGGCGGGGACCTTGGGATAGGTCATGGTTATGCAGTGTACCGAGCCCTGGCCCTGGTTGGAGAGGGAGCGGGAGCTGGCTCCGCTGGCCTTCAGGCCCAGGCTTTCGTAAACGGCAAGGGCTTTCGCGTCGGTGTCCCTGCCGAACACGGGGACGATAACTTTGTCGTTCATGATAAGGGAGTTGACGTACGTTTCATACGAGCCGACGGGCTTGGGCAGCATGTGCACGGTGAAGCCCTTGCCCTGCAGTATGTCCTTGTACTGGGGGATGTCGGTGACGATGACCTTCTCGCTGATGAAGCGGGCGTGCTCGTCAACGTGGCCGATGCCGTCCACGAAGGGCAGGCGGACCAGCTGCTTGCAGCCGTAAAGGCCTGAAAAGATCTCGTCGGGGATCCTTATGTGGGCGCCGTGGTTGACTATCATGCAGGTGCCGGAATGGTTGGCCTGGAAGTTGCCGCCTTCGAAATAGTACTGGTGTTTCTCGAGGCCGGTGCCGAAGAGGCGGGCTATTTCGGCGTCGGGTTCGAAGCCGTGGCCGTAAACCGCGTCGATGACGGCGAGCTTGTTGCTCTTGTCGATAACAGGCACCGGTATGCCGTCGCGGGCCCAGAAGCCCTGGCGGGCGCGGGGCAGGGTAATAACTTTAATGCGGGCGCGGGGCACCACGCCTTCGTAGGCGCGCAGGATGCCTTCCTTGGTGCCGGCGTCGTTATAGTCGGTGAAGATGACCAGGGTGCCGTCGGCCGGCAGCTTGCTGGCCATCTCGAGTTTGGGCTGGCGGGAGTCGAAGTTGAACTCGGAGCTCATTATCAGGTAGCCGGGCGCTTCGTAGTCGGCGTAAGGGCGGTACTTGTCTTCGGCCCGGTCAAGAGAGAGGCCCTTCACGAAAGTTTTCTGGAGCGTGGCGTTGTGGTCGGCCATTTCCTGCCGCTGGCCGGGCGTGTAGCCGTGGGCGGGCACGGGGTTCTGCGCTTTCTCGGAGCCGCCGGGACCGGAGACCGCCGGGACCTGGTAAACGGAATTGGAAAGGGTTATGCCGGAAGCGCCGAACTCGGAGCCGTCGGCCGCGTTCGTGAAAGGGGCCGCCGCCAGCAGGGCCGCCAGTACTGCCGCGAGTGAAATGGTTTTTTTCATAATAGTCCTCTTTCTGACCGCTTGCGAATATATTCTATCACCTGCCTCCCGTCCGCGCAGGAGGCTAAGGGCCCAGGCCCGGCATGGATGAAGACCTATGCCGCGGGGGCCCTTGCAGGCAGGTCCTGTTTATAAATAAGAGCCTTCAGTCGTCGGCTGCGCCGGGGAGGCGCAAGTTTTTGGGTTAGTAGGTGGACCAGGCCAGGCCGTGATACTGGTCCGTATGGGTGCAGTCGATATAGAAGCGGCCGAAGTCAGGGCTGGCCGGGTCGTTAACGTAGGCCCAGTTGCCGGTGTCACGCGCCTCTGCAGATGCGTAAGCGTTTATGGCCTTAGTGGACCGGTGCTCGTATAGCTTGAGCCGGGTGTCCCAGAGTTCCTTGCGTCCCGGCGCCGAAACCATGGCCTCGACTTCGGCGGCTTCCGCCGGGTACGCGCCTTTGGCCTGCTTGTATCCCTCAAGGGCCGTACGTATCTCGGCCAAGGTCCCTTTCTGACTGCCGGAAACGCTGTAACGGACCAGGTCCAGCATCTTGGGTATAATGGCCAGGGTGAGGAGCAACACCAGCGCGGCCGCGGCTATGGCGGCGTACAGGTTTCGCTTCAGGTTGAGCTCTGTTTTCCCCCTGATAGCCTGCACGGTGTCTTTCCAGGCGCGGTACAGCGGGTAGGCTATGCCGGCGGTCAGTAGAAGGTGGGTGATGGAAAAACCTACGAAGATGGCGATGAGAGCCGTCGGCAGGAAAAGGAGGAAGGCCGCGGTTAAGGGGAGCAGCCAGACTAAGCGCAGGATCACGGCGGGTTTCATTCCCGATTATTATACAGAATCAACGGGCGTTTTATACCGCCGGAACTGCCTTTCCGGCGCGGTAGGCCGCCAGGGCTTCCGGGAACGGCGAGAGTACGCGTTCCAGCACGCCGTTGCACTCGGAGATGGCCATCCCGTAATTGGTTATGGGTATGCCCGCCTGGCCCGCTTTGGCCATGCGGTTGAGGATCTCGGTACGCGTCAGCATGCACCCGCCGCACTGTATAGCCAGCTTATAGCCGGCCAGGTCGGCCGGCAGGTCCCTGCCCGCGAAAGTATCGATCTTCAGTTCCCCGCCGGCGGTCTCCTTGAGCCAGCGCGGCAGCTTTACGCGGCCGATGTCGTCCTCGATGGCGTGGTGGCTGCAGGCTTCAAGGACGGCGAGACGGTCGCCGGGGCGCAGGGCGCGCACGGCGGCGGCGCCGGCGGCGTAAGCGGCCAGATCGCCTTTGAAGCGGGCGAACAGGATTGAGAACGTGGTGCAGGGCACGCCGGGCGGGGTGTGCTTCACCATGAAATCCACCACCTGCGAATCGCACACGACCAGGGCCGGCGGCGCTTTCAGCGCGGCAAGGGCCTGCGGATACTCGTGCTCGCGGGCGGTAAGGAAAATGGCGCCGTGGTCCAGCAGGTCGCGCATGGCCTGCACCTGCGGCAGGATTATCCGGCCTTTGGGGGCTTCCTTGTCTATCGGAATTATCAGGAGCGCGGTGCCGCCGGGCGGCACTAGGTCGCCCAGTATGGCGCGCGGGACGGCGTTCTTCCCGGTCAGCGCCAGCAGGCGCTCCTTTACTTGAGCGACGGCGTGTTCACGTCCGGCCCTGGCCGCGGCCGAACAGGAGACGGGGTCCAGGCCATGTCGTTTGAGCGCGCCCAGCACCTCTTCCGAGGGGGCGGCGATGTCGGTTTTGTTGATGAGCGGTATCACCGGGATATTCCTGGCGGCGGCGGTCTTTACTACCTCCTCCTCCCAGGGCCCCCAGGAGGCGGGCTCAAGGACAAGTATGGCTACTTCGGCGCGGTCGAAGACCTTGCGGGCGCGGGCCGTGCGCAGGGCGCCCAGCTCGCTCCTGTCGTCGAGGCCGGCGGTGTCCAGAAAGACCACGGGGCCGACCGGGAGAAGCTCCATCGATTTCTCGACGGTATCAGTGGTGGTGCCGGGCACGGGCGAGGTGATGGCCACGTCCTGGCCGGCCAGCATGTTGAGCACGCTGGATTTGCCGACGTTGGTGCGGCCGAAGATGGCTATCTGCAGGCGCAAGGCTTTTGGCGTGGTGTTCATATCGATTCCCTCAGGCTGTCTCCGAAATCTTCGGCCCGGGTCCGGCCCAGCGTGCTCAGTATGCCGTCTACGCAGGAGGCGCACTGTTCCGGGTGTTCGTTGGAGCAGATCTTGCCGGGGTACAGGCTGTAGTCCACGCGGTGCTCTACGGGGCTGATATTTGGCATCAGCACGTTGGCGCCGCAGCGCAGGGCTTTCTGGCGGCCCTGGGGATGGATGCTGCCCATGGCGGTGGTCGCCGGGATATGGGTATTGACGGTCACGATGCGGGTCAGCGCTACCATCCGCAGGGCGGTGTCGAGGGCGCCGCTTTCGGCGGTGCCGAGAGGGGTGTCGGGGTTGGCTATGAACGGCCCGATGCCGACCATGTCGAGGTCGAGCTTTTTGAACAGGAGGATGTCGTC
>MGUK01000038.1 GCA_001799995.1 Elusimicrobia bacterium GWF2_62_30 | reverse complement strand
TGGGGGAGCAGCCTGCCGCCGTGGTCGGTGACCATGCCGGCGGATTCCTGGCCCCGGTGCTGCAGGGTGAACAGGCCGACGTAGGCCAGCTTGGAGGCGTCTTTAGTGTCTGTTATGCCGAATATTCCGCACATAGGGTTCCTTTGGGTTCGCTGGCGCCGCGGGGACCGGAACGCAAAACGCGTTCGGCACACCGTGCCTCACTCACCCTCCGGCCTCGGCGCTATGCAAGCCTCGGCCTACGGAAGGTTTTGCTAACCCGGTCTCCGCGTCACCAGCTCCAGACTGTTTTACATCGTCCACTTAAAACAAATCACATCAACTTACGTAATCGACTGCGTTCTTGAAGAACTGGTAGCCGGCGGCTGTCGTTTCCCGGGCGGCGGCGGGCCGGTCGGGGTGCTGCCAGGCGAAGAAATTGCGTTCCGGGTGCGGCATCAGGCCGAAGCAGGTGCCGGCGGTGTTGGTTATGCCGGCTATGTCGAGCATGGAGCCGTTGGGATTTTCGGAGTAGGTCATTGCGTGCAGGTTGCGCGCTATGATCGAATCCAGCACCTTGCCGTCCTCTACTATGAATTTCCCCTCGCCGTGGGCTATGGGCAGTTCTATCTCGTCGGGCAGGCCCTTGGTGAAGAGGCAGGGGCTTTTCTTGTTTATCTTCACTTTTACCCACTTGGCCAGGAAATGGCCGCAGTCGTTGGTGTAGAGCGTGGAGACCTGCGCGTTGGCTTTGTTCTCGGGCAGGAGGCCGGTCTTTACGAGGATCTGGAAGCCGTTGCAGATGCCGATGACGGGCCGCTGGTCACGCACGAAGGCCTCGAAGTCGGCCGCCAGGGCGGCCATCTTCACGGCGTAGATCTTGCCGGCCGAGATGTCGTCGCCGTAGGAGAAGCCGCCGGGGAAGGCCATCAGGGCATAGTCCAGCACCCTGCGCTCCCCGGCCAGCAGCTGGTTTATATGCACCAGTTCCGGCTCCGCTCCCACGTACCTGAAAGAATTAAGAGTCTCTATGTCGCAGTTGGTGCCGGTGCCGCGCAGGATTATAGCTTTGGGTTTTTTCATATCAGTTCTTTCTTCCAGCAGCGCTTTAGGTCGTTGATGTCTTCCCGGAAAAACCGCTCCCCGCCCAGGAGCGCTTCGAGGACGGGCTCTTCGGAGACGTAGCCTATCTCGGCCACGGGCCGGCCTTTTACCAGTTTCAGGAATTCGGCTTCTTTTTCTTTTACTACCTCCAGGACCAGCCGGGCGGGGCTTTCGCCGAAAAGCAGCTCCAGCGGGGTCAGCCCTTTTTCCGCGGCGGCGCCGGACAGGTCAAGCTCGGCGCCGAAGCCGCCGGAGAAAGCCATTTCCGCCAGCGTCACGCCCAGGCCGCCCTGCGACACGTCGTGGGCCGCGGCCACGCAGCCGGCTTTCATCGCTTTCGAAAGCGCCGCGTAAAGCTTCACGGAGGCTTCCATATCCAGCGGGCTCACCTGGTTGTTGCCCGAGTAGGTCATATCGTTGTAGACCGAACCGCCCATCCCCCGGCAGGAAACGCCGGCCAGGTAGACCGGGTTGCCGGCTTCCTTGAAGTTCATGGTGATGGCCGTGCGCACGTCGCGCACCGGGGCCGTGGCGGAGATGAGCAGTGAGATGGGAATGGGGTATTCCTTACCCTCGGCGTCTTTGGCCTGGTTATAGAAGCTGTCCTTGCCGGAGATGAAGGGCGCGCCGTAAGCCATGGCCGCGTCGTGGCAACCCTCGGCCGCCAGCACCAGGTCGCCCATCACTTCGGGGTCGCGCGGACTGGCCGCGCAGAAATTATCCAGGATGGCCGTGCGGGAAACGTCCGCGCCCACGCAGAGCAGGTTGCGGACGGCCTCGTCCACGGAATGGAGCGCCATCTGGTACGGGTCTATCCTGCCCACGCCGGGCCCGAAGCCGTGCGTAACGGCGAAGCCGGCGAAATCCTCCTGGTCCAGCGTGGCCGCCCGGGGGCAGATCACCGTGGCGTCTCCGGGGCCGTCGCCGTATTTGCCCTGCAGCGGCTTTATGGCCGTGCCGCCCTGCACTTCGTGGTCGTACTGAGTAATGACGGAATGGCGCGAACAGACGTTGGGATGGGCCAGCAGGTCTTTGAGCACGGCGCCGAGCCCGGCCGGCCGGGCGGGAGGAGCGGCGGAGATCTTAACCTTGCGGCGGGCTGCCGGCTTCTCGAAATTGGGCACGCCGCCGTGCAGGAAGGCCATCGGCAAGTCCACCACCTTTTCCTCGCCGTGCGTCACCAGGAGCCTGCCGTCGCCGGGGAAAGACCCCAGCACGCAGTACTCGCAGCTCTCGGCGTTCAGGATGGTCTCGAGCTTGCCCAGCTTGGCCTCCGGGACGGAAAGTATCATCCGCTCCTGCGACTCGGAAACCCAGATCTCCCAGGGCTCGATGCGGGTGTCCTTGAGCTGCGCTTTCTCCAGCCGCACCCGCGCGCCGGTGTCCGACCCCAGCTCGCCTATCGCCGAAGAGAAGCCGCCGGCGCCGCAGTCCGTGACCGCGTTGTAAAGCCCCAGGTCGCGGGCGCGCATCAGCACGTCCAGCGTCTTCTTCTCGTTCACCGCGTGGCCGATCTGCACCGCGGAGGCGGAAGTTTCCTCGTCGATATTGGCCGAGGAGAACGTGGCGCCGTGTATGCCGTCGCGCCCGGTCCGGCCGCCTATGGAGACTATCAGGTCGCCGGGCAGCACCTTTTTCTCTATCTTATCCACGGGGATAAGTCCCGCGCAGCCTACGTACACCAGCGGGTTGAGCAGGTAGCCGTCGTCGAAATAGATGCCGCCGGAGGCGGTGGGAATGCCGATGCGGTTGCCGTAGTCGCGCACGCCCTCCACCACGCCGCGCATGATGCGCTCCGGCGAATGCGAGTTCCTGGGCAGCTTCTTTTTGGTGTCCAGGCGGCCGAAGCAGAAATTGTCGGTATTAAGCACGGGCTTGGCGCCCAGGCCCACGCCCAGGATGTCGCGGATCACGCCGCCCACGCCGGTCTCGGCGCCGCCGTAGGGCTCCACGGCGCAGGGGTGGTTGTGCGTTTCGGCCTTGAAGGCCAGGCCCCATTTCCCGCCGGTCCCGAACTCCACTATCCCGGCGTTATCGGTGAACACCGACAGGCACCACTTTTTATTCAGCGTCTTCGTGGCTTTTACTATGGTTTCCTTGAAAAGATTCTTGTATTTCTTTACTTTCCCGCCGTCGCGGAAGCTGACCGGGCCGGAGAAGGTCTTGTGCTTGCAGTGCTCGGACCAGGTCTGCGCTATGGTCTCGAGTTCCCCGCGGCTGGGCTGCCGCCCCATCTTCCTGAACTGGCGCTGCACCTCTTTGAGTTCCAGGCCGCTCAGCGACCAGCCGCAGGCCGCGTCCAGTTCGGCGAGTTCTTTTTCGTCCAGGCCGTTGAATGCTGAAAGTGTGGTGGGCATAGTTTTATACTTTTTCTATTTTGAACTTGTTGACTACCGCGTTGACGAGGGTCCTGGTGACCGCGTGCTTTAGTTTGACTTCGGAATCGCAGCGGACATAGTAGGCGCGGCCGAACCTTACGGCGCCGGGCGCTTTGCCCATTACGCCGGTGATGGCCTCTTTCACGCTTTCCCCCACCACGTCGGTCACCGACTCCTTCAGCCAGACTTCCACGCGGTACGCGTCTTTGAGGCCGGTTTTCCCGGGCGACAGCGAATAGCGTTCGGTTATGGGATCGGTGAGCAGGCTGGAACCCAGCTTATCGAACTCGTCGCGCGTGAACTCCGCGTCCACGCGGTACAGCCTTGAGAGGCGCGCCGCCTCTATCTTGAGCCCCGCGTGGGCCAGCCTGCCTATGAACGAGGCTTCCTCGTTGCCCGCGTACTTTTCCTTGGTCCAGATCTCTATTATCATTATATTTCCCCGGTTATTTTCCTGAGGGCCTCCTCGTATTTTTTGAGGGTGCCCCGCACTACTTCGGCGGGCAGCGCCGGCGGCGCGGACTTTTTGTCCCAGCCGCTGCCCTCCAGCCAGTTCCGGACGTACTGCTTGTCGTAGCTCTCCGGGCTGGTCCCCATCCTGTACTTTTCCGCGTCCCAGAACCGGGAGGAATCAGGCGTCAGCGCCTCGTCTATCAGGATCAGTTCGTCGCCCAGCAGGCCGAACTCGAACTTGGTATCGGCCAGCAGGATGCCGCGCGCCTTAAGGTGCCCGGCGGCGTACTTATAAAGGGCGAGGCTCTTCTCTTTTATCTCCTGCGCGAGGCCGGGCCGCAGCGCCGCCGCCATTTGTTCGAAAGTGACGTTCTCGTCGTGGCCCTGGTCGGCCTTGCTGGTGGGCGTAAAGACGGGCTCCGGCAGCTGCTGGGCTTCCTGCAGCCCGGGCGGCAGCTTTATGCCGCAGACGCTGCCGGTCTTCTGATATTCCTTCCAGCCGGAACCCGTAATATACCCGCGCACGATGCACTCAAAATCCACACGCTTAGTGCGGTGCACCAGCACGGCCCTGCCGTCCAGGTACTGCCAGTCGAGCGCGGAGGTGTCATAAGAGGAGAGCCGCGCTTTTATGCCGGCTATTTCGGAGGCTACGATATGGTTCTTGATCAACTGCCCGGTCCTGGAGAACCAGAAGGAACTTATTTTATTGAGGATGGCCCCTTTGCCCGTGATGGGCGTGGGCAGTATGAAATCGAAAGCCGAGATCCTGTCCGATGAAACTATAAGGAGGTACTTCTCTCCCGCCGCGTATAAATCCCTGACCTTGCCTTTATGTATCAACTTCAGTTCAGCCATGCTCATCTCCTTTCGGTAGACTGCCGTTGGACCCCGCAGTTGACTGATCAGCCGCGCTATTTCATCTCTTCGAGATATTTCTTATACCCCAGCTTCTCCAGTTTCTCCGTCTTAGCCAGCACTTCGTTCTTCATCGTCTCGCGGTATTCCTTAAGCTTCGCCCTGAGCGGCGCTTCCGCCAGGGCCAGCACCTGCACCGCCAGCAGGCCGGCGTTCCTGGCGTTGTTGACGCCTACGGTGGCCACCGGGATGCCGGCCGGCATCTGCACTATCGCCAGCAGCGCGTCCATGCCGTTGAGCGGCGTGGCGTTGATGGGCACGCCTATCACGGGCAGCGTGGTTACCGCGGCCAGCACGCCCGGCAGGTGGGCGGCCGCCCCCGCCCCGGCGATGATCACGCCGAAGCCGTTCTTTTCCGCCGAGGCGGCGTAAGCAAGCGCCGCTTCGGTGGTGCGGTGGGCGGAAAGTATCTTTATTTCGAAAGGGACCGAGAAGTGCTCGAGGATCCCGGCGGCGGCCGACAATACTCCCAGGTCTGAATCGCTCCCCATGACGATGGCTGCTTTTAGCATACGCACCTCTTGTCCGAGAGTTTTTTGCCGGTCAGCTAATTCTACGATTTTAAGACTTGCGACACAAATTTCCCGAGGTAAACGGCCGATTCGCGGCGCGGCCCTTTTTTGTACAATAGCAGGTATGGAAATTACGCCGGAAATCCGCAGCATCCTGTTGGAGTCCATCGAACAGACCTCCGAAAGCTTCTTTATCACGGACACGGAGGGCACGATACTCTATGTGAACCCGGCGTTCGAGGCCCTGACCGGCTACAAAGCCGCGGAACTCGTCGGGCAGAAGCCGAGCATGCTGCGCAGCGGCGAACATCCGCCGGAATTTTACCGCGAGATGTGGGAAGTCCCGAAATCCGGCAGGCGCTGGACCGGCAGGGTGATGAACCGCAGAAAGGACGGCGCCCTCTACAACGAAGAGATCCGCATCTTCCCCATAAAGGGAACGGACGGCGCTATAAAGTATTTCCTTACGCTCCGGCACGACATAACCAAGGAAACAGAACTTGAATCCCAGCTGATCCAGAGCCAGAAGATGGAATCTTTGGGCATGCTGGCCGGCCAGATCGCCCACGATTTCAATAACCTGCTCACGATCATCATCGGCTCCATGGAACTCGTTTCCGAGGACCTCCAGCCCGGCACCGTCGGCGCCAAGCTGGCTACGGAGATACTGCGCTCCTCCAAGGAACACGCGGGCATGATAAAGCAGCTCATGTCCTTCACGCGCAAGCAGGATTCCATCCAGCTGCCGCTTAACCCCGCGGCGCCTTTAGGCGAGCTGAAGATACTCCTGGAGGGGCTGCTGGGCAAGTCGATGAAGATAGAATACGACCTTGCCGCGGACATCGTTACCGTAAAAGCGGACCCCGAGCAGCTCAAGCAGGCGGTCATGAACATAGTTATAAACGCCAGGGACGCCATGTCCGGCCTGGGCAAGCTGAAAATAAGCATGCGCAACTCCGGTCCCGAAGAGCTTCCCCCTTCCCTGCCCCGGGCCCGCTACGCGCTGATAGAGATCGCCGACTCGGGCCCCGGCATACCGCCCGAGATCCTGCCGCGCATCTTCGAACCCTTCTTCACCACCAAACCCAAAGGAAAGGGCACGGGCCTCGGGCTTTCCACCGTCTACGGCTCCATAGCGCAGGCCCGCGGGTTCATCTTCGCCTCCAACAGGCCCGAAGGCGGGGCCCTCTTCCGCATCTACCTGCCGGAACACCGCGCCTGACGCGGCGCTCCCCTTGTCCGGCGGGCGGCGCCGGGGGCTTGACAATTTGCGCATATACTGGTATATTTATACCAGATTACCACAAAGGAAACCCAACGCATGCAAAGCATACTGAAGATCTCCGACGCCGCAGCCATAGCCATACACACCGCCGACTACCTGACCCGGGCACGCCGCGGGGCCAAAGAAGGCGCGCCCAGCACCGCGGCGGAAATAGCCGCGGGCCTCGGCGTCTCCTACAACCATCTTTCGAAGGTGCTCCAGCAGCTGACAAAAGCGGGCCTCATAAAAACGGAACGCGGGCCGAAAGGCGGGTTCGCGCTTTCGGCTTCGGGCCTGAAAGGCAGGGTTAAGGATTTTATAGGCGCCATAGACGGCCCCCCCTCGCCGAAGACCTGCCTGCTCAAGCGCAAGGCCTGCTGCTACAAAGCCTGCGTGTTCGGGGAATTCCTCAGCGAGACCAATAAACGTTTTGAAAAAGTGATGAACACGGAGATTTCGAAATTAGGCAGATAAAACAGCAAAGGAGATAATATATATGGGGAACGATATGTTCTGTTACCAGTGCGAGCAGACGGCGAAGTGCACGGGCTGCACCGTGCAGGGTGTGTGCGGCAAGGACCCTGAGACGGCGAAGTTGCAGGACCTGCTGCTATGGCAGGCTAAGGGCATAAGCATGTACGCGCACCGCGCCGCCAAGGCCGGCAAGCGCGACCGCGACATAGACGTGTTCGTGACCGAGGCGCTGTTCACCACCGTCACCAACGTAAATTTCGACGCGAAGAACATCGAGCAGCAGCTGCGCAAAGGACAGCTCATAAAGGATAAGGCCCGCGCGCTGGCCGGGACCTCCGAAAAGCTCGGCGGCCCCGCCGCCTGGGTTCCCCCCTCTGACCACAAGGCCCTCCTCGCGGCCGCGGATGAGATAGGCATAGTCGCCCGCAAAAAAGCGCTGGGCGACGACGCCGCCGGCCTTCAGGAACTGCTGACCTACGGTCTCAAAGGCATGGCCGCCTACGCGGACCACGCCCTGATCCTCGGCCAGGAAGACGAAAAAGTCTACGCCTTCATCCATGAAGCCCTGGACTTCCTGACCAAACCCGACCCGACGGTGGACGAGCTGGTAGGCTACAACATGAAATGCGGCGAGGTGAACCTGCGCGTGATGGAACTGCTGGACAAGGCCAACACCGAAGCCTACGGCCACCCCGTGCCCACCCCCGTGCGGATAAATCCCCTCAAGGGCAAGGCCCTGCTGGTGAGCGGCCACGACCTGAAGGACCTGGAGAACATCCTGAAGCAGACCGAGGGCAAAGGCGTGAACGTCTATACGCACGGCGAGATGCTGCCCGCCCACGGCTATCCCGGCCTTAAGAAATACAAGCACCTGGCCGGCAACTACGGCGGCGCCTGGCAGGACCAGCAGAAGGAATTCAACGCCTTCCCCGGTTCGGTGATAATGACGACCAACTGCATACAGAAGCCCCTGGACGGCTACAAGAGCCGCATCTTCACCACCGGCCTGGTGGAATGGCCCGGCGTGCCCCACCTCGCCAACGGCAGCTTCGGCCCGGCCGTGGAAGCCGCGCTCAAGGCCCCCGGCTTCGACCAGGACGGCGATCCGGTGACCATCCTGGTGGGCTTCGCGCGCAATAGCGTGATGAGCGTAGCGGGCACCGTGATAGACGCCGTGAAGGCCGGGAAGATAAAGCACTTCTTCCTGGTGGGCGGCTGCGACGGCGCCAAGCCCGGGCGCAACTACTACACCGAGTTCGCGGAGAAAGCGCCTAAGGACACCGTCATCCTGACCCTGGCCTGCGGGAAGTTCCGCTTCAACAAGCTGGAATTCGGCGACATCGGCGGCATTCCGCGCCTGCTGGACATGGGCCAGTGCAACGACGCCTACTCGGCCATACAGGTGGCGGTAGCGCTGTCCAAGGCCTTCGAGGTCGGCGTCAACGAGCTGCCGCTCTCGATGATCCTGAGCTGGTACGAGCAGAAAGCCGTCTGCATCCTGCTGACGCTGCTCTCCCTGGGGATAAAGAACATCCGCCTGGGCCCCACGCTGCCGGCTTTCGTGACGCCGGCCGTACTGAAGGTGCTGATAGAGAAGTTTAATATAATGCCGGTAACGACCCCGGACGCGGACCTGGAAGCCATACTCGGCGCCAAAGCCGCGAAGTAGGACACGCGTCCGCCGGCCCCGCGCGGGGCCGGCGGGCGATATTATGGAACAAGACAGGAAATATTTCGAAAGGGTATACCGGACGATGAACCGGCCGGAATTCATACACCCGGACCCGCTGGAATTCGTCTGGCGCTACAAGGCCCCCGCGGACAGGGAAGCAGCCGGCTTCATAGCCGCCTGCCTGGCTTACGGCAACGTGACGCAGATCCTCAGGAGCGTGGAGAAAGTGCTGGCCCCGATGGGCCCCTCGCCCGCCGCCTGGCTCAGGAAGACGCCGGACGCCGCCATCAACAAGGCCATGAAAGGTTTCAAGCACCGTTTTACTACGGGCGCGGAAATGGCGATCTTCCTGCGCAATATTAAAAGGGCGTTCGCAAAGTACGGCTCCCTGGAAGCCCTGTTCCTCAAAGGGTTCAACCCCGCCGACGCTACGGTGGAGAACGCGCTCTACAAATTTATCGACGCTTTCAATTCGGCCGGCTGCGCCCCCTCGCTTACTCCCTGCACGGAGCTGAAGAGCTCTTTTAAAAGGGTGAACCTCTACCTGCGCTGGATGGTGCGCCGCGACGCGGTGGACCCGGGCGTCTGGGAAGGCGTGCCTGCCTCCAAACTGCTGATACCGCTGGACACGCATATGCGCCAGGTCGCCATGAGCCTGGGCATGACCAAAAGGAAGGATACCTCCATGAAGACGGCGGCGGAGATCACGGCTTTCTTCAGGAAGGTCTCCCCCGCGGACCCGGTCAAGTACGATTTCGCCCTGACCCGGGCCGGGATAAGGGGGAACAATGCGCACTAATAGTTCCCGAATAAGGTAGCGCTGCACGGACTAATTTTCATAGAATTCTTAAATCGGGATCAAGGAGAAATGCATGAAACTTAAAGGCTCTAAAACAGAAAAGAACCTGCTCGGCGCTTTTGCCGGCGAATCACAGGCGCGCAACCGCTACACCTATTTCGCCGGCGCGGCCAAGAAAGAGGGCTATGTACAGATAGCCATGGCCTTTGAAGAGACCGCAAACCAGGAAAAGGAGCATGCCAAGCGCTTCTTTAAATTCCTCGAAGGCGGGGACCTTTCCATAACCGCCACTTTCCCGGCCGGCATGATCAGCGACACTAAAACCAACCTGAAAGCCTCCGCCGACGGCGAAAGGCACGAATGGGGCAGCCTGTATCCTGATTTCGCCAAAACGGCCCGCGAGGAAGGTTTCGAGCCGGTCGCCAGGGCTTTCGAAGCCATCTCCGTGGCCGAGAAACAGCACGAGGCCCGCTACCGCGGCTTCCTCAAGAACCTGGAGGAAGGCACGGCCTTCAAGAAGGCGAAGAAAACGGTCTGGCGCTGCATCAACTGCGGCTACACCCACGAAGGCGAAGAGGCCCCGGAGAACTGCCTGGCCTGCGCGCACCCCAAGGCTTATTTCGAAGTGCTGGCGGAGAACTGGTAACGGGAATAAAGGCTTATATCATGGACGAGAACAATACCAACGAAGAAGCGACGAAAGAAGTTATAAAGCGCACCGTGACCATGCAGGGCAGGCCGATGACGCTGGTGGGAGAGGAAATAAAGGTAGGGATGACGGCGCCGGATTTCAAGGTAACCGACAACGACATGCTGCCCATGAAGTTCTCCCGCAGCTACGGGGGCAAGGTGGCCGTGATCAGCGTGGTGCCCTCGCTGGACACTTCGGTCTGCGACCTGCAGACCCGCCGCTTCAACAAAGAGGCGGAAGTCCTCGGGCCCGACGTGGGAGTACTGACCGTCAGCATGGACCTGCCTTTCGCCCAGAGGCGCTGGTGCGGCGCGGCAGGGGTGAAGAACGTGCGCACTTTCTCCGACTACCAGAAAGCCGAATTCGGCAAAAGCTGGGGCGTGCTCATAAAAGAGCTGCGCCTGCTGGCCCGCGCCGTGTTCATCGTGGACAAGGACGGCATAGTGAAATACGTGCAGCTGGTGCCGGAAGTGGCCAAAGAGCCGAATTACGACGAGGTCCTTACCGCGCTGAAAGCGCTGGTATAATTTAAAAGGGTTAAGGAGGGAACAATGGCTGAAAAACGAGAAGTTTACAAATGCGACGCCTGCGGGAACATCGTGGAAGTGCTGCATGGCGGGGCCGGAGTGCTGATCTGCTGCGGGGCCGATATGCGCGAGATGGTGGAGAACACCACCGACGCCGCCAAGGAAAAGCACGTGCCGGTCATAGAGAAGACAGACAAGGGCGTAAAAGTTAAAGTCGGCTCCGTGCCGCATCCCATGGAAGAGAAACACTTCATAGAATGGATCGAGCTCCTGGCTGACGGCAAGGTCTTCAGGGAATACCTGAAACCCGGCGCCGCCCCGGAGGCCACGTTCTGCCTGTGCTTCACGCCCAAGACGATAGAGGCGCGCGAATATTGCAACCTGCACGGGCTCTGGAAAGCCTGACCTTCAAGGAGACAAGATGAAAAAATACGTGTGCAAGCTCTGCAGTTACGTTTATGATCCCGCTGCAGGCGATCCCGACAACGGCGTCCCCCCCGGCACGGCCTTCGACAAGCTGCCCGCGGCCTGGGTGTGCCCCGTATGCGGCGCCGGCAAGGACGAGTTCGAAGCCGAAGCCTGACGCGCCGGAGAGCTGCTGGAGAAAGGCCGGGACCTCCCGGCCTTTTTCTTTTGGCGGCCTGCCCCGCGCGCTTGTATCCGGGCCTGTATTTGTTTAGAATAGGGCTTGGGGGGATAATATGAAAATAATGGAAGGCACCGTCGCGGCCAAAGTCTGCGCCGCGATGCCGGTCTGGCTGCTTATCGCCGACAAGGACATGCGCATCATTTACCGCAACAAGGCGGCCATAAATCTGCTCGGGCGCGGAAAAGTCTACAAGACCAGGCTGGGCGAAGCGCTTAACTGCATAAACTCCACGGAAGGCTGCGGCCTGTCCCACGAATGCGGCCACTGCCCGGTCAGGAACTCAGCGAAAAAAGTATTCAAAGGCGGCGCCGTAGAGCGCAGCCGGGTGACGGTCTCGGTCGCCGACAAGCGCATGAAGACCACGCGGGAAGTCCCCATGCTGCTGACCGCCTCGCCCATCAAGCTGCTTGGCAAGGAACTCTGCCTGCTGGCGCTCGAAGATATCAGCGAAATAACAGAGCTGCGCGCCATCCTCCCTATCTGCGCCTCCTGCAAGAAGATACGCAACGGCAAGGATTACTGGGAGAGGGTGGAAACCTACATCCACAACCACATCGCCGACGTGGAATTCTCCAACGGGCTGTGCCCGGAATGCTTCAGCAAAGCCTACAAGGACGGCAAGCCCCCGGAAATAAACTAGTCTGTCCCAGCTAAAACGACCGCAGGCCTTCCGTAGTGGAGGCCTGCGTTTTATTTGGGCGCGACGAAGGGCCCAGGCCCGCGCCGCCAAAAGACGCCGGAGAACTGCCTTTAAGACCCGCTCGGAAGAACGCCGAACAAAACTACAATATAGTTCACAAGATGATAAAGAACCTTTTATTCCTGCTGGTCCTGGTTCTCCAAGCCGCTCCCGTTCTTGCCGGTCCGTTCGTTTATGACGCCGGGGTCAACGCCAGGATAGCAGAAAAACTCGACATCCCGGTCTTCTATACTTTCCCCGATACGGCGTTCGCCCCCGACCCGGTTAAGCCCGGGGCCCTCGAAGGCCTTTACGAGTTCCGCCATCCCGCTTCCGCCGCCGCCGCGAAGACCACGGGCCTGCATGTCTATGCCACCCGCCGCCAGAACGTAGCCGCCAGGCTCGCCGCCAGCGGGCTGGTGCAGACCGGCGATATCATCCTTACTTTCAGGCCCGAATGGGCCTTCAGGGGGCCGTACCCCAATGTGCAGATGGGCGTAAGCCACGCGGGGCTGGCTTTCGTGGAGAACGGCACCGTCCTCAACCTGGACACCCCGATGACCGACGAGTACCTGGGCCCGATGAGCGCGGCCCACTACAAGGAGGCCGCCGCGCTGCACATAGTGCGCCCGCGCGGCCTTACCAAAGAGCAGCGCGGCAACCTGCTGGGCTGGGCCCAGAAGCTCTACAAGCGCGCGGCGGCCCTGTACCCGGCACAGATCTCTTTCAACCAGAATTATTTCGAACCCAAATACGCTTCCGATCCCGCTTTCGCGTCCACCCTGGGCCGGATAGCGCTGCAGCTGGACAAGACCGCCAAGCTGGACATATACTGTTCGGAATTCGTCTGGGCCATACTCTCGCTTAAAGGCTGCGATCCCGCACAGCCCGAAGCCTTCGCCGCTCCCGGGTCCCCGGCCTGCGTCAAACAGCCTTTCGCCCCGCTTCAGATGACCGGTGATTATTTCTCCGGTCCCGGCCCGGCGATGGGCCGCCTCGGCCTTTCCGACGGCCCGCTGGCCGTCATCTCGGCGCTGGGCCTGCCGGCCGAAGCCAAACGGCAGCTCATACACGAAGTCTTCGAGACCAAGCGCCCGCTGGACAACATGTCCCCCGGCCACCGCGCCGTGGCCGAGCGCCTGGCGCCTTTCTTCGCCCCCCTGGAAAATTACTACGCGGGAATAGAGGCCGGGGCACCGGCGGCCCTCCAGACGGCCAACGCTTTCAACAGCAGCGTCAAAGCCAATTACTCGCCTACCGCGTTCCTCGTGAATACGCTCCTGCCTCCGGCCAGCGAAGAGCGGAAGCTGGACGTAGTGGCCACCGTACTGTTCATGGACTAATATGAAAAATCTCTCACGCGCCGTCTTATTGACCCTGTTCCTGCTGCCTTCCGGCCTCCTGAGGGCGCAGCCCTCCACCGGCACCGCCGAAACGCTGCATGAGGGCGACCTCATCTTCATACACAGCAACAGCTCCCAGGCCCCGGCCATAGAGGAGGCGACCGGGTCGGACTGGACCCACGTCGGCGTGCTGCTCTCGCGCAGCAAGTCCTGGTACGTGGCCGAGGCCGCGCAGGAAGTCACGCTCACCCCGCTGGAGCAGTTCATAGCCCGGGGCCAGAAGAGAGAATACGAGGTGAAGCGGCTGAAGGCCTGGAGCGCGGCCCCGGACAAAAAAGCTCTTTCCAGGCTTACGAAGTGGCTGCTGGACAACAGGGGCAAAAAATACGATATCTATTTCGAATGGTCGGATAGAACGATGTACTGCAGCGAATACGTCTGGAAAGCCTATAATTACGCGCTGCGCGGCCGGCCGGTCCTTTCCGAGCCGCAGAAGTTCTCGGAGCTGAAGCTGGAAGGCCCGAAGGCGCAGGAGCTGTTCTCAAAACGCTATGTAGCCGCCGGCAAGAAACTGAACCAGCAGGAAAAGATAGTAACTCCAGTCGCCCTGTTCAACTCCGAGCTCCTGGAAACAGTACCGCAGCCGTAGGCGTACCGCCCCGGGCTCCACTAAATATTTATATTTTATTCCGCCCGCAGCGCGTCTGCGGGCTTGAGGCCCGCGGCTACCCAGGCCGGGTAAATAGCGAAGATGAAAGCCGTCAGCACGGCGATAAAGACCGAGACCAGCGGCATCCACGGCTTTATCTGGCTTGGGTCCATGCCGACCATCACCTTGATAGGGATGCCCCACAGGTAGCCGATAGCGGAGCCGAGCACGCCGCCTATCAGGCCCAGCATCACCGCCTCCACGATAAATTGCAGCATGATATCGCCGCGGCTGGCGCCTATGGCCCGCCGGATGCCTATCTCCTTGGTGCGCGCGAACACCGTGGCCAGCGTCACGTTCATGATGCCTATGCCGCCGGCCAGGAAGGCCAGCATGCCCAGCGAAATGGTGACCAGCGAGGACTTGATGCTGTCCCCGATGCGCTCCTTGATGAGCTCCAGCTGGTTCTCGATCACGAAGAACTCGTCGTCGCCGAAGCGGATCTTCAGGAAGTTCTTGATCTTGCGCTGGGCCTCGTCGAAGCCGCGCTCGTCGCCGGTATCGATATTTACGTCCAGGGACTGGTACGACCCGATGATGTTGTGATGCGTCAGCGTGGTCACCGGCGCGAGCACTTTATAATCCTGGTTGGAACCGAGGATGGTGTGGGGCCGCTTGGAGAAAGGCAGTTCCTCCAGCATGCCGATAACGGTGAAGGTGAAGCCGTCCAGCTTTACGGTCTTGCCCAGCAGGTCGTTGTGCCCGACCAGCGTGTCGAAGCCGCCGGTAAAGTTCCACTTCTTCATCATGCTCTTGAAGAAGATATTGGTGGGCGGCGGCGCGCTCTTGCGGACCATGACGCAGACCCTGAGCTTATTATCCACATCGTGCTGGTCGATGAAGCGCCCCCTGAGCTTGTAGACGAAATCGCGCTTGACCCACTCGTGCGAGACGCCGGTGATATTGGTCACCATGCGCCGCCCTTCGTACTCCAGCACGTTGTGCCAGTCCTTGACCTCCGGGGAGACCATGAAGAAATCCGGCATCTTCTCCCGCAGCTTGATCACGTCGTCGTAGGTTATCACCGGCGGCGGGACGTAGTCGTCGGGCGAGGAATAGGTCTGGCTGTAGTTCTGCGTGACCTTGAGCCTGGCCATGCCGGACGTGGTCTTCTGCTGCTCCAGGCGGGCGTAGGTGGCGAAAATAGCCGAGAAAGCGTCGATGAACACCACGGAGCCGGCCGCTATGGCCAGGAAGCTCAGCACGGAGCGCATCTTGTGCGCCCAGATCTCGGCGAAGCCGGTCTTGATGGCGTTGGCTATCGCCCTCATTCTTCCAGCCTCCCGTCGCGCAGCTTGATGTTGCGGCCCGCCCTGGCCGCTATCTCCTTGTCGTGCGTGACCATGACCACCGTTATGCCTTCGGCGTTAAGGCCGAAAAGCAGGTCGACTATCTCCCGGCTGGAAGCCGTATCCAGGTTGCCGGTGGGTTCGTCGGCCAGTATCAGCCTGGGGGAATTGGCCAGGGCCCGGGCTATGGCCACGCGCTGGCGCTCGCCGCCGGAAAGCTCCAGCGGGGTTTTGCGCTCCTTGCCCTTCAGTCCCACCTTGTGCAGCAGCGAGGAGGCCCGTACCTTCATCTCTCGCGAATCGATCCCGGCGTACAGCAGGGGCAGGCAGACGTTCTCCAGGGACGACATGCGGTTGAGCAGGTGGAAAGACTGGAACACGAAGCCGATCTGGCCCAGCCGCGCTTCGGAGCGCTCCTGGTCGGTCATGGAAACCACGTTCCTGCCGTTGAATTCGTATTTCCCGCCGCTGGGCTCGTCGAGCAGGCCGATGATATTGAGCAGCGTGGATTTGCCGCAGCCGGAAGGGCCGGTGACGGCCACGAACTCGCCGGTTTTGATCTCGAACGAAACGCCGCGCAGGGCCGGCCAGCCGGACTTGCCGCCTTCGTAGACCTTAGCGAGGTCCGCGCAGCGTATGCTCATTTATTTAAGGGTCTCCGGTACTGCGGTGAATAGCTTGTCGCCGGGCTTGACGGCGCCGCCGGCCAGTTCCACGTCCGACTCCGAACGCAGCCCGGGGAACACCTGCAGCTTGTCGGCCTCGTAGCCGGTCTTCTGCCGGTAAACGAAGTAGTTCAGGCCTTCCTGGAAAACCACCTCGATGGGGGCCTTCACCACGTTCTTCTTCGCCTGCAGGTTGGCGGTGACCACGGCGCTCATGCCGACGCGCATCTTGGGGGTGGGCCTGTCGATATTTATGACCACGCGGAAAACCTTGGAGCCGCCGCCGCCCCAGTTGCTGGACTTGGTCTCGGCCATGGGCGCGATCACGTCTATCTTGCCGGAGAACTTTTCGCCGGGGATGGCGGTGAAGGTGAGCGTGACCGGCATGTTCAGCTTCAGCTTGAAGATATCTATCTCGCTGATCTTGAGGTTCACCGCCAGGGTCTTCATGTCCACGATCCTGGTGATGCAGGTGCCGGCGCTGTCCACGCGCTTGCCCTCGCGCACCTCGTCGTCGCTCTGCCCGTAGCGGCTGATGCAGCGCGTCAGCAGGCCGTCGCGCGAAGCCACTATGGGCACGGGCACGTACTGGGTGGAGTCGATGCGCTCGCCGCCCTTGAACATCATGAGCTTCTCGTTCTTGGTCACGTACTCGCCTTCTTTCTTTATTATCTCCACGATAAAACCCTTGCTCGGCGGGAAGACGTCCACCGAGTCGCGCGATACCAGCTCGCCGGATTCCTGCAGGTCCAGCTTCAGGTCGCCCTTGTTCACCGCGCGCAGGAACTCGGTAATATCCTGCCGCACGGACATCTTCTTGTACCTGTGGTAGCCGGCATAAGAAGCGGCGCCCAACAGCGCGAGCACCAGTATCCAGATCGTCGGCTTTAATATTTTTCTGATCATCTAAAGTCTCCTATTCCCAGATGTTCTCACCGAGCAGCACCTTGTAATCCGCAAGGGCCAGGTCCATGTCGTTGATGGCGGCTATCTGGGAATTGCTGGCGTCCAAAAGCTTGGTCTGCGAACTGTCGAGCTGGAGGAAAGAGGTGCCGCCCAGGGAATATTCCGTGATCAGGTTATCCGTGGCGTCCTTCTGCGCGTTCACCTGGAACTCCAGCAGCTGGCGCGATTTTACCTGCAGCTCTATGTCTTTCTGCGCGGACAAGACGCCGGTCTTCAGCGCGCGGATGGAATCCTTCAGGTCCAGCTCGGCGGAGCTGAGCACCGCTTTCTGGGTCTGGATATCGCGGTAGTTCTGCGCGCCGGCGAAGCCGAAAGGGAAACTTAGCGTTGCGCCCACGCCGTAGCCCTGGTGGTCGCCCCAGGAGCCGCCCGGTGTGCCCAGCAGCGCCAGCTGGGACTTGGTCCAACCGGCGTCAACTTTAAGGCGGGGATAAGCCGCCCAGGTGCCGTTGCGGACCGCGATCCTGGTCCTGTCGAGAGACAGCTTCTTCTGGCGCAGGCCTAAATTATTCTCCAGCGCGCGGGCCACGTCCTCTTTGGGGAGCGGCAGCTTTATTTCCTTGGCCAGGGTGGAGACCTGCACTTCCTGCGCGGCGTCCGGGTCGGCGTTGATGAGTTCGTTGAAGGACATCAGCGCTTTGCGCTCGGCGGATTCGGCCTGGGCCAGGGACAGTTCGCTCTGCAGCTTGTCGCCCTCGCTCTGGGTCACCTCTATCTTGCTCCTGGTGCCGGACTGGTACTGCTCGTTGGTGTCCTTGTACTGGCGCTCGCGCGAAACCAGGTTCATTTTGGCGGTGATGATCTTCTGCTGGGCGGAATACAGGGCGTAAAAGCGCCTGAGGGCCTTCACGGCCTCGCCCTGCTTGGCTATCAGGTAGGTCAGCCTGGCGGATTCATATTCCAGCTTGGAGAGCTTTATCTTGCGGAAAGGCCCGGAGGCGGAATCGTACAGGTTCCAGGCCGCGGACAGGCTCGAATCCACGTCGCCCCTGGCAACGCGGGGCGCGGTCCGGTTCTCGTTGTAGAAACTTTCCGACAGGCTGAGCGTGAACGACGGCAGCGCCGCGTCCACTATGGCGTTCTTATGCGTATTCTCCGCCTGCTTCAGCGCCTCATCGGCCTTCTGCATGGAAAGGGAAGCCCCCAGGACCTTGCCGATATAGGCCTTGGCGGTGAAAGACTCGGCGGCGCAGTTAGAGGAAAATATAAGGGACAGCGCTAACGCGGTAAATATTTTATTCATGATGTCATCTATGCCCGTCGTAACAGTTTACAATATAAAGTCGGCCCGTGAAAGTTAACCGTGATACCGCTCTAACCTGCGGCGCTCTGCCGGCGACCGGCTCGGTTCACAGGAAAGCTCTGTGTTTGCTACTATAGCCCTTGCGGGGAACCGGTTGCGCTGTTTTGGGGGCCCGGATCTTCGCCGATAACCTAAATATGGCGTCAAAGTGATGGAACAGTACCTGGCACAAGCCCTCGCGATCTGGAATTCCCCTGAGTTCCAGGCGCTGCTGGTGCCTTTCCGCATCCTCAGCAGCATCAGCGCCATGTTCTGGATGCTGGCGCGGCTGGCGGACCTGTTCATGGCCGGGCTCAAGCGCCTTGTCTTCGAGGAGATCGGCTCCCTGCTGAGCTTTCTCTACGTCGCGGCGCTGTCCGTCGCCTACGCGGCCATGATGTTCAACACCGCCCTGCAGGGGGTTTGGCACCCCTCCCTGCTCTGGCGGGAGATCTGCGGCTTCGGCTTCATGTACGTGATGCTGGGCGTGACCTTTACGGACCTTTCCACCCGGCGCCTCAAGCCCAACACCCCGACCGCTTTTTTCCTGGGGGTGCTCGCCTACCTTTTACTCGCCAGGGCGCCGGGCATGGCGCGCCACCCCGGGCTGCTGGAGTTCCACCGCGTGCTCGAGCTCTTCGCCACGGGCGGCTGGGGCAACGTGATGACCGCTCTGACGGTGCTGGTGGCGGCCTGGTCCCTGCTTTCCCTGGCGGCCTCCGAGCTGGCTTTCGGCCTGAGCCCGCTGCTGTACCGGCTGCGCCTCATCAAGGCGCTGCCGGTCCGCTTTAATTTCAGCAGGCAGGAAGACGGCCCGGCCGGGCGGTGGCGCCCTCCCTGCTCCGCTCCTGGTTCATACTGACGCTGCTGGCCGGCGGAGCCGCCATGGCCATGTACTGGTGGCCCAGGCTGAAGGCGGCCGGCGAGGCCGCGGCGCCGGCCATTCAAAGCCGGGCCCAGTCCCCGGAGGCTGCGGAGGCCGCGGCCAAACTGCGGCGCGTGCTGCCCGCCGTCTCCTTTGCGGCTGTCAGCGCCCTGCCCCGCCGGGGAGCCGTAGCCGAACTGTCCCTCCCCGTCTTCCGCAGCCTGCTCGCCGCGCCGGGCGACGCCGACCGGTGGCTGGCCGCCGCGGCCCTCGACCGGCTGGACCCCGGCTTCAGCATCTCGCCGAAGGAGCTCTTCCGCTCGACGGCCGCCGCGGTCCTGCCGTGCTCCTGGAAAAAACGCTCTTTCGAGATCCTGCTGGCGCCGCTTCCGGGCGACGCGCCTGACAAGGCCCGCACCTACTGGATAGCCGACAGCCGCGGCGTGCATTTTACCGGGGTGGGCCCGGGCGAACTGCGGGAGGTGGCCGGCTCCAGCGGCTGCGCGGTGGCCGCCTTCGGCTCCGCGCACGGGTCGCTCTTGCTGGCTTTCACCGAGGCGCCCCGGTCGCCTGGCGCCGCGCCGCAGTTGTGGCTTACCGCCTATGACCCGGAACGCCGCGAAGTGCTCGCCGCCGTGCGCGCCGGGGGCAACGCCTCGGGGGACTTCTCGCTTTCCGCGGTAGCGGCCGGGGTGATCTTCGCCGACGCGCCAGTCAGCTCGTCCGCCGCGGCCTGCAGCGGGGCCTGCGGCAAAGTGCTGGACGTGCCGATACTGTCCCTTGCCACCAGGCCGCTGGTGGAATACCGCGGCGCGGCGGTGTCGGGCGGCGCCATCAGGCTGGTGCCGCTCTCCGACCGGACTTTCGAACGCAGCGGCCTGGAGAAAAATTTCAGGTCCCTGGTATTTTTCGAGACGGCTTTCCAGTTCGACCCCGCGGCCGGCTTCCTTAACCGCTGGTACCGCCTGGCCGAGCTTTCCGACGGGCGCCGCTGCGTCAGCGTAGCGCTGGACCCCTCCCTGCCCGGGCTGGAGCAGGCGCCGGCCGCCTGGAACTGCGGCCCTTAAAAGAAAACCCCGGGGTTTAAGCCCGGGGTTCTATTCGCATCGGAGTTTGGTTCGGCTGGCTAAGGCGCGAGCAGTTTTTCCACGTGCGCAAGGCCGGCCTTAATATCGCTGTCGGCCGGGTCCAGTTCTTTACCTTTCCTGAACTCCGTCCGGGCAAGTTCGTAGCGGCCATCCTGCAGGTATTTGAGGCCGGCCAGGTAATGTTCCTTGGCTTTCAGCCTGCGCTTTTCCTCCGGCATTACGGCTCTTTCCGCGGCCGATATTTCCGCGGGAGTGGGCGCCACTCCCATGGCGGCGCTCTCATTGCCGGGGCGATGCCTGTATTCCACAATGCCGTAGGTGGCGCCGCAGCAGACGACCGCCACTATTACCGCTACCTTAACGCAGGAGCAGGGCGCTTTTTCAAGAGAAGACATAAGACCTCCGGAATATCGACCGCAATATCCTAACACATGGATATTACGTATTTATTGAGCCGCCGCGGCTTCGCTATTTCTTCAACCTGTTAGGCGCGTTCTCCGGCCTCACCCTTATCCCGCCCCTGGCCGCTTTCTGCGCCCATTCATGCAGCGTCGCCGTTAGTTTATGGTCGTGGTTCTTGTTAAGGTGCTCCTCATTGAAGTGTTTTTCCTTCACGAGCTTATTGCAGAAGCTGCAATAATAGACGTCGGCCGTCCCCTCTATCAGGTCACAATGCGCGTAAAATCTTTTAACTTTCTTTTCATTTTCCATAAGTTCCTTTTTTTCGGACAGGCGCATGGAGCGCGTCAAAAAAGGCTCCGGTCGCCTTCCCTGCCGTGAGTCGCCGCGGGCTGCGCGGCTGCCAGGTCCGCCAGGACGCGCGCGGCCTCCTCCAGCACGAAATCACCTACGGGAGGGGCCCTGGCGTAGCCGGTCCCTTCCGCCGCGGCGGTGGAAACAGCTGCGCCGGCCACGGCGGCGCCCGGGACCACCGGCGCGGGAGCAGCGGCGGCCGTGGAGACGGCCAGCGCCGCCGCGGAGGCGCCCTGCGGCGCCGCGGTGGAGTACGCAACCTCCGCAGCCGAGGTAGAAGCGAACACCAGTGGTTTCCCCGCCTCGATATCCTGCAGGGTGATAGTGGCGACGGGCAGGGGCGCCAGCCCGAGCGCCGCGCGTTCCTTGTTGCGCGCGGTTTTCCTGGCTTCGTCCGCCTTGCGCTCGGCCAGGCGCTTGTCGTAGTTAAGGGAAACGGCCTTATCCTTCTTGCGCTCGAGATAAAGCGCTATGTCCTCCCTGACGAACTTGAAATCGGCCGAGGCCGCCACTCTTTTCGCCGAAGCAGCGCCCAGCCGGGCCAGCAGCTCCGGCGTTACGCCGCCGCTCCTGCCGAACCGGGCCGGGGCGATCTCGTCATAGGCCAGGGCGTTGGGCAGCGAGGACTCGGTGAAATCCAGGTAATCGTCCAGCGACGGCAGCACGATGTCCGGGGCCACCCCGCGGTTCTGCGTGGAGCCGCCGGAAACCCGGTAGAATTTCTGGATGGTCAGCCGCAGCCCCCCGGCCTTGTACTGGCGCAGGTCCGGCGGCATGAACCGGTCCAGGTCCACCACGGTCTGCACCGTGCCTTTGCCGAAAGTGCTTTTCTCCCCCACCAGCACGGCGCGGCCGTAATCCTTAAGCGCGGCGGAAACTATCTCCGAAGCCGAGGCGGAGAAGCGAGAATCCAGCACCACCAGGGGCCCGGTATAGACCGGGACGACCGGCGGCGCGCTCAGGACACGGACCTGGCCGAGGCTGTCTTTTATCTGCACCACCGGCCCGCCGTCCAGGAAAAGCCCGGTCATGACCACGGCTTCCTCCAGCGAGCCGCCGCCGTTGCCCCGCAGGTCGAGGACCAGGCCCGCCACATCCTGCTTCTTGAGATGCTCTACCAGGATCCTGACGTCGCGCGCGGTGCTCTCCTCGCCCGAGGGGCCCACCTTGGCGTAGAACGACGGGAGCCGGATGACGCCCAGCCGCAGGTCCGGGCCGTTCTTTTGCGGCACAAGCAAGATCTGCGCCCTGGCCTGCTGGTCCCGCAGCAGGATCTTCTCGCGCACCAGCGCTACCGTGACGCGGGCCGCCGGGTCCAGCGCGTCGGCGGGGATCAGCCTTAAGCGGACTACGGTACCTTTCTCCCCCCGGATCATTTTTACCACGCGGTCCAGCCTCATGCCCGGGACTTCCAGGAAGGGACCGTCGGCGCCCTGCGCCACGGCCTCTATGCGGTCGTTGGGATGGAACACGCCGCTCTTTTCCGCCGGTCCGCCGGGGACCAGGGAAACGACCTTGGCGTAACCTTCCTCGCTCTGTAGTGTAACCCCGATGCCCACCAGGGAAATGCCCAGGCCGATATCGAAATTCTCCTCGGTATGGGCGGCCATATACTCGCTGTGCGGGTCGTAACAGGCGCCCAGGGCCGTAAGATAGCTCTGCAGCACGTCCACCGAATCCAGCTCCCTGTAATTATCCAGCAGCCGGTCGTAGTTCTTGCGCACGTCCCTGGCCCGGTCCTCCGGCTTGGCTCCTTCCAGCTTGCCCTGCAGCAGTTCAAATTCCACCCGTTTGCTCCAGAGCCCGCGCGCCCCGGCTTCGTCGGCCGGCCAGGCGGCCTCGCGCCGGTCCGCCAGCACGGTCTCGTCGGAAGCGAAGGTGTACGTGGAGCGGGACAGTTCATGCACCCAGCCCACCCGCTCCGTCAGGCGCGCCATGAACCGGTTGAAGATGAAGTACGCCGGCCCCACGTCGCCGGACTTCAGGCGCGGGGCCAGCCCGGCGCCGAAGCGGGAATTGAATTCTTCTACGTCCGAAGCCAGGAAGAACAGGCGGTAAGGATCGTAGATCCGCAGGTAAAATTTGAGCAGTTCGGGAGAAGTCGCGGCGGTGATGGCCTTGTGGTCGTAGTGCCCCTCCTCCAGGATGCGCGCCGCTATCGCCGCCGTAGCCGGCGCCGCAGGCCCCGCCTCAACCGGCGCGGTAGAGACCGCCACCGCGGTCCCCGTGGACGCCGCCGAGCAGGGCGCTGCCGCCAGGGACATGAAAAGGATCAGGGAGATATTCAAGTTTAAAAGTGATCTCATATATTGGAATGCACGTAGCATAAGCGCGGACCGTCTACGCCTATAATAGCAAAACAGGGAAGCTCTTTAGCGGGGCCGCCGGTAAGTCCAATGTCCCTTGACAAAAAGGCCGGCGGCCATTAACCTATATAGGCGCGGTCCGGGGGCAAACGTCTATGAATAAAATAGTATTCGCTCTGTTAAGCCTTCTTCCGCTGGCGGCCGGCCCGGCTTTCGCCCAGGGGGCGGACCCGGTCACCGACCTGTTCGGCGGCTGCGGCAGGTTCAAATACATTTCCACCTACGGCGACGACAACCGGGAAGAATACTGCTCGGCCAATATCACGATCCGCAACCTGGCGGATTCGGTGGCGGGCCTTTTCACCGACGGCAGCAGCGTTACCCTCACCGGCAAGTCCTACGTTTACGGCACCACCACGCTGGGCGAGACCCGCGACCGCGTGGCCCCGGACCAGCGTTTCGTCAACCAGCCCGCGGCCGCTTTCTGCACCGGCTTCCTGGTGGGCGACGACCTGCTGGTCACCGCCGGGCATTGCGTAAAAGACCATTTGCCGTCCGGCACCGCGCCCAAAGACCACAAGGGCGCCTGCCAGGAGAATCCGGAGTTCCGGCGCCAGGGCGACTTCTGCGAAAATATCCGCGTGGTCTTCGGTTTCAGGAAGGACCTGGGCGGCGTTATCCCGCCGTCGGCGCCGGCGCGGGACGTCTACAAGTGCGCAAAAGTCATCTCCCACAGCCTGGTAAGCGGGCCCGACTACGCCGTGTTCAAGCTGGACCGCAAGGTCTCCGGCCGGTGGCCCCTGGCCATCAACCGCGGCAACAGGGGGCTTTCCGCCGAGACGCCGCTGTTCGTTATCGGCCATCCCAGCGGCCTGCCGCTGAAAATAGCCGGGGACGCCGAAGTAGTGGCGGTAGATACGGATGTGTACGTTAACGACAACTGGGGCGGCAAAACCAAGTGGGCGGACCAGGGCTACTCTTTCCTGACCAACCTCGATACTTTCCACGGCAATTCCGGCAGCCCGGTCTTCAACCTGTATACGCTGATGGTGGAAGGCATCCTCGTGAGCGGGGACAACGATTACGTGCCCCACGCGGATTACCCCGGGCAGTCCCGGGCCGCGAATTTCCCGCAGCAGCCGGTCTCCGACCTGGGCAAAGGCGTGGGCGAGGTCTGCACCAAGATCTCGGTCCCGGCGTCCAGGATCCCGGCTACCGGGGTGGAGAAAGCGGCGCTGAAGATGAACGCCAAATACAAGAACAAACTCTACCCCGCTATCCTCAAGCACCTCATCGAACAGTACAGGAAGCAGCGCAACTACATACAGCCCGAGCACGAACGCCGGCAGTCGCAGGCCCCGCAGTACATTTAAGGCTGCGGCGGCCAGGGGATAGCTTCAAGAAATAACGGCTGACTGCCGGTCCGGGGTACTGTCGGGCCAGCCGTTTCGCGGGACTGCAGCAAATAGTCAAATAGTAAACAACGTCCCCTACCGTGCTCTTGCGTAGAGGCAGTCGGCTTCGGGGTTGCGGCCTTCGCGGTCGAAGACGGCGGCTAGTTTCTCGAGGCCCTCCTTATCGGAGGTAAGGTCGTAGACGAAGATGGAATAGCCGGCGACGAAGACCGGCTTGCGCGTCTTCAGCCAGGCGAAGGTTTCCTTGTCGGGGTAGTAAACGCCCTGCAGGTTGGTGGCCGAAACGGCCAGCAGCACCTCTTTCATGGAACAGGCCGAAACACCGGTGCCCTTCAGCTCCGCGTGCGTATACGGGCACAGGGAAGTATAGTTTATCCCGCTGCTCTCGGGCCGCGCCACGCCGAAATAAGAAAGGATGACCGGCGCGTCCCCCCGCTTTTTAAGCCAATCGCCGAGAGTTTTCACGTCCTGCCCCCAGTCCAGGTTGGAATCCGCCAGCAGTTTGTAGCCGTTGGCCGGGCCGCCGGCCAGTTCGTTGAAATATGCCAGGTAATAGGGGTGCGTGCGGTGCAGCAGCCAGCCCCAGGAGAAAACCAGCAGCAGCGCTAAGGCCCCGGGCAGGTATTTTCTCTTTTCGATTATGTTGCCCGCCCCCAGCCCCGCCGCCAGCGCCAGGAAAGGCATCACCGGCAGGATATGCCGGTAGCCTATCTGCACCTTGGAACCGAAAGAAGCCGCGAAATACAGCGCCGGCGGCAGCAGCACCCAGAGCCAGTCCCGCCCGGGCTTCTTAACGGCGTACCACGCCCCGAAGCCGGCCAGGAAAACCGCGGCCAGCGGCGTCTTTACGGCGAAAGCGAACGGGAAATACCACCACACCCCGCCTAAAGAATAATTTCCCCAGGCGAAAGACGAGCGGCCCTGGTCCAGGCGGGTAAGCGTGGCCGCCAGGCCTTTAAAATAGAGCCCGGGCTCGAAGCGGTAGACGAACACGACTACGAGGGCGGCTGCGGCCAGGAAAATAAACGAGAAGCCTGCCAGCCGGCCCGGTTTAAGCTCGTCTTTCAACCAGGCGTCCAGGAACCACAGGCCTATTATCATCGGCGGCACGATGAACATGCTGAACTTGGACACCATGGCCAGCCCGGCCAGCGCGCCCGCGGCAGCGGCCCAGGCCCAGCGGCGGCGGGACGCCCGCCCGGCGCCCTTACGGCCGCCCGCCGGGGGCGAAGCCGGTTCCCGCGAGCAGCGGCAGGCGGCCGCCATCGCGCCCAGGAAGAACACGGCCGCGCCGGCATCCGTGGAAACCAGCGCGTTGTTGGAAATGAAGACCGGCATAAACGCGAAGACGGCTACGGCTATGGCCGCGGCGGCCGGGCCAGAAAGCGCGGCGGCCATAAGGTAAAGAAAGCACGCCGTCAGAGCGCCCCACAGCAGGAAGGTGAAGAGGCGCGCGTAATTCAGCAGCCTCGCGGGCGGGACGGAATTCTGGTAAAGGAACAAGTCCCCGTAGCGGTACGGCATCGCGTTGGCGAAGTAGGGGTGGGAAGTGAAGTTGGCCGGCTTCAGCGCCAGCACCGGCAGGGCCGAGAGCATCTCGGCCAGCGGCGGGTGGTCCATGATGTTCATCATGTAATGCCCGGTGACCCAGTAGGAATAGCCGCTGGAAAGGTGCACCGGCTCGTCGTAGGTGGCGGCCGCCGAATTTATAAAGGAAACGCCCGCGAAGATATGGAATGCGAGCGCCGCAGCCGCCGGGATGATAAATAATTTATGCTTGTTCTTCATCGTGAATAAGGAAAGCTCCGCCGGAGAAGTCTCAAGGAGGCGGGCGCTGCCGCGGCGAAAAGCTTCAGCATAATAATACCAAAAGCTGAATGTTTTTTGGGTTATTAGTGGAAGTTCCGGCCTTTATCGCCCGCGCGGAATCTGCTATATTCTTATAGGTAAAAGCGATATTCCACTCTCTTTAAGGATCATATATGAAGCTGTGTGAATTCATCCGTCCCGCCAGCCTGGCCGAAGCGCGCAAAACCTTGCGCGGTTTAGGCCCCAAAGGCATGGTACTCGCCGGAGGCACCGCCCTCCATTTCATGCCCGGCAAGGCCCCGGTGACCGCCGTGGATATAACCGGCCTGGGCCTTTCCTATATAAAGCAGAAAGGCGATTTCTTCGTCATCGGCGCCGCCACCCCCCTCTCCGACATCCAGCGCTACCGCGGCCCGCGCTGGGCGATGCACGAGATCTGCCGGCGCATCTCCACGCACCAGATCCGCAACGTCTCCACTATAGGCGGAAATATCTGCCGCGTCTTCCCCTGGGCCGACCTGCCCGTGGTCCTGCTGGCGATGAACGCGCGCATGGTGGTCTACTCCGGCAAGGAAAAAGAAATTACCGCCGACGAATACTTCTCTTCCCAGCCCGCGCGGCTCTTCCGGGAAGGCGACCTGCTTACCGCCGTAAAGATACCGGTGCTGAAGGCGCAGCACGGCTTCGGCTCCGTGAAGGCGACGCGCAACGCCACCGCCTTCTCGCTGGTGACCATCGCCGCCCTGCTGGAACTCAAGGACGGCGTCATCAAGTCGGCGCGCGTAGCGGCCGGCAGCGGCATCCCTTTCCCCCTGCGCCTCAAGGGCGTTGAGGCCGCCCTGGTCGGCAAAGAAGCCGCGACGACGGTCTTCAAAGAAGCCGCCGCGGCCGCCGGCGCCGCCGCCAAATGGGTAGGCGGAGAAGGCATGAGCGCGGACTATATCCGGCAGCTCGCCGAAGTTTCTATCCTGGACGCCCTGGAAAGGGCCGCCGAATTTGCCCGCGGGAGGGCTGAATAATGACCAAGACCAACCACACGGTAAATTTCACCATCAACGGGGAGAAGAAGACCTTCGCCACCAGGCCCGACGAGAAACTGCTCACCCTGCTGCGCCGCGAGGGCTACCGCGGCACCAAGTACGGCTGCGGCCAGGGCACCTGCGGCGCCTGCACCGTGCTGCTCGACGGCCGGGCCACCTACGCCTGCCTGCTCTACTCCATGCAGGCCGAGGGCCGCGAGGTGCGCACCATAGAAAGCGTCGGCACCTTCGACAAGCCCGGCGAGTTCCAGAAGGAACTGGTAGCGGCCGGCGCCGTACAGTGCGGCTACTGCATCCCCGGCATGGTCATGAGCGCCACCGCCCTGATGGAGACCGAGGAGGTCTTCGAGGACGAGATCGTGAAGGAATATATGG
>MGUK01000037.1:27962-60072 GCA_001799995.1 Elusimicrobia bacterium GWF2_62_30 | reverse complement strand
CGACATCGCCGGCCTGGAAGACCACTACGGCGACATGGACTTCAAGATCACCGGCACGCGCAAAGGCGTGACCGCGCTGCAGATGGACGTGAAGCTTGCCACCGGCATCCCCATGAACATCATGAAGGAAGCCATCGAGCAGGCCACCCGCGGCCGCCTCCACATCCTTGACATCATGGAAAAGGCGATGCCCGCGCCCCGCGCCGACATCTCCGAGTTCGCGCCCCGCATAGTGAAGCTGATGATCCCCCGCGACAAGATCGGCGCCTTCATAGGCCCCGGCGGCAAGAACATCCGCGGCATCCAGGAGCGCACGGGCGCCGAGATCGCCGTCGAGGACGACGGTTCGGTGTTCATCTCGAGCTGCGACAAGGCCAGCCTTGAAGCCGCCAAGATGTTCGTGGAGCAGTTCTCCATGGAAGTGGAAGTGGGCAAAACCTACAAGGGCACGGTCGTGTCTATCGTGGACTTCGGCGCCTTCGTGGAAGTGCTCCCCGGCAAGGAAGGCCTCCTGCACATCTCCGAGATCGACGTAAAGCGCATCAACCGCGTGGAAGACGTCCTCAAGATGGGCCAGGTAATAGAAGTGAAGTGCATAGAGGAGAACAACGGTAAATACCGTCTCTCCCGCCGCGTGCTCATGCAGGGCGGGCAGCCCTCTCAGCCGGCAAGGAAGTAAGTTACGATCCGGCCCCCGCGTTGGACGCGGGGGCCGGAATACAATCTGGAGGCTCACTGATGAAAAAAACCGCCAAGACCCAGGAAACAGTTTTTGACCAGGTACAGAAGTTTTACCAGTTCATGAACTCCAACAAGCTGGAGGTCATCGAATTTTCCAAAGACAGCACTTATATCAAGCTGGTGCGCAAACACAACAACGCCGTGCACCAGATACCGGTTTTCGCGCCTTCGGCGCACGCCCCGGCCGCCGCCCACAAGCCCGCGGACAACAAGCAGGCCGCGGTCACCTCGGGTGGAGAGACCATAAAGGCCCCGATGTCGGGCATTTTCTACCGCGCCCCCAGCCCCTCAAGCCCTCCCTACGTTCGCGAGGGCGACGCCATTAAAGAAGGACAGGTCATCTGCGTTATCGAAGCCATGAAGGTCTTCAACGAGATAAAGGCCGAGTTCAACTGCGTGATAGAAAAGGTGCTGCCCGAGAACGGCAAACCCGTGGAACCCAACGGCGACCTCTTCCAGGTGAAAAGATAAATGGAAGAAACAGCCAAGTTCACCGATACGCTGGCCCAGACCGCCGGGAACGTCCTTGAAACCCTCAAGGCGGCCGGCGGCGACGCCACCTCCTGGGACCTTAAACTGAAGCTCCACCTCTCCAGCTCGACGCTTTACCTCGCGCTGGGCTGGCTTGCGGCGCAGGGCAAGATCTCCCTTTACCCGAAGGAACTTAACTTCAGGGTAGTGCTCAACCAGAACAACTAACGCGGATCACGGGACGATTCCGCGCCTGCCGCCGTTTCACCGGCAACTATGCGCGACCTCGCAAAGAACAGATTAGCCGCCCAGGGAAAGAAAAAGCCCTCCGCCTTCTCCTATGCGCTGTACTGGCTGGGGGCTTTCGCCTTCACCCTGTGGCTGGCGTGGGTAATGTTCAGTGCAGGGCCGCGCGGCACC
Source organism: Elusimicrobia bacterium GWF2_62_30 (assembly GCA_001799995.1). Lineage (GTDB taxonomy): Bacteria > Elusimicrobiota > Elusimicrobia > Elusimicrobiales > UBA9959 > UBA9959. The sequence goes on along the minus strand of MGUK01000037.1, from coordinate 58,440 downwards.
ATAGGCGACGCGGTTCACCGCGGCTTCCTGGCTTTCCTCGGCAACACCTCCTACCTGTTCCCGTTCATCTTCCTGTACGGCCTGATCGCGATACTGGTAAAGCTCAATAAGCCGCACAAGGGAGTTCTGACCCTTACGGCCGGGATCTTCATGATCCTGGGCTCCCTCTCGGCCATCATCGAGAGGCTCAACACCCATTTCGGACCCTGGCTCCAGGCCGGCGGCATGCTGGGGAGCGTCATCGACGAAGCGCTTTTTCAGATGTTCGGCGGGGTAGGGGCGGGGCTGTTCTCGGCGGTGCTGCTTTTCGCCGGCGTGCAGCTGCTTTTCAATATCTCCTGGCGGCGCGTGCTTAAGACGGTCTCGGCCGCGGTCGTCTCCGACTACCACAACTGGGCCGCGGCGCGGCGCGAGCTGAACGCCCGGCTTAAAATAATTTCAGAAAAGGAACAGGCCGAGGGACCGGCCTACGACGCCAAGCCCATACAGGAACCCCCGCCGGTAATCCGCGCCGAGTCCAAACCGGAAGTGAAACCGGCGCCGGAACCCCGGGAAGTGCAGGTGGTGCGCGCAAAAGCCGAGCCGGCGTCCGCGCTTAAAGAGAAAGAGGCGAAGGCGCAGCAGGAAAAGAAGGACGCTACTGATAAGCAGAAGCTTACCGACCCCTATTTCAAGAACTTCAAGCTGCCGGGCACCGACCTCCTGGAGGCCCCGTCGCAGCAGGGCTTCGTCGGCCCGTCGGACGAAGAAATAAACGCCGCGCGCCTGCAGCTGGAGACCACGTTCAAGAGCTTCAACGTCCTGGTGCAGGTTTCCGGCGTCTACCCCGGCCCGGTCGTCACCCGTTACGAAGTCACGCCCGGCTCGGGCGTGAAGATAAGCTCCATCGTTTCCCTTTCCAACGACGTGGCCCTCGCCATGAAATCCGCCGGCGCTATCCGGGTGATCGCGCCCATCCCCGGCAAATCGGCGATAGGCTTCGAGATCCCCAACAACAAGCGGGCGAAAGTCTGCCTGCGGGAACTGCTGGAGAATTCGGCCTTTAACGAGGCCCGCTCGCCGCTCACCTTCGCGCTGGGCCGCTACGCCGAAGGCGCCGTGGCTACGGCCAACCTCGAGGGCATGCCGCACCTGCTGGTGGCCGGCGCCACCGCCAGCGGCAAGAGCGTGTTCATGCAGTCGCTGATCCTTTCCCTCATCTTCCGCAACAAACCCGACGAGGTGAAATTCCTTTTCATAGACCCCAAGCGCCTGGAGCTCACCTTCTACGAGGACATCCCTTATCTTTACGACCCGAAAGAGTCCCCTGACCGGGTCGCGGTGATCACCGACCCGAAGGCGGCGGCCAAGTCGCTGGTGGCGCTTACCCGCGTGATGGAAAAGCGCTATAAAAAATTCGAACAGGCCAGGGTCAAGAACATAGCTTCCTACAACAAGTGGGCGCTGGAGAACGGGCAGCCGCAGGAATACTACATCATCGTAGTCATCGACGAACTGGCCGACCTGATGCTGCAGCAGAAGAACGTGGTGGAGGACGCGATACAGCGCCTGGCGCAGATGGCCCGCGCCGTGGGCATCCACCTGGTCCTGGCCACGCAGCGCCCTTCCGTAGACGTCATCACCGGCGTCATAAAGGCCAACCTGCCGTCGCGCGTCGCGCTGCAGGTGACCTCCAAGACCGATTCCCGCGTCATCCTGGACTGCCCCGGCGCCGAGGCTCTGATCGGCAAGGGCGACCTCCTTTATCTCGCGATAGACGCGCAGAAGCCTTCCCGTATCCAGGGCGCTTTCGTCAGCGAGGACGAGATACGCAAGGTGGCCGACTTCGTCAAGGCGCAGGCCAGGCCCAACTACCAGCCCCTGAGCGAAGATGAGGAAACGCAGGGCTCCGGCAAGGGCAGCTCGTCGGAAGAAATGCTGGTGGCGCTGCGGCTCGTAATGGAACGCAAGCGCGTCTCGCAGGACCTGCTGAAGGCGCATTTCGGCTCTTCGGCCAGGGCCACCAACATCCTGAGCATCCTGGAGATGAACGGCTTCATCCATAAACCCGAAGGCTCCAACCGCTGGGAGATCTTCTTCGACAAGATAGAGACGCACCTTAATTCCCAGGCGGCGCAGCCGCAGGCCCTGCAGGCGGCGCCCGGCGAAGAACCCGCCGGCTTCAAGCGGAGCGGCAAGGTCCAGGAGGAAGAGGAGTTCTCCAGAAATGAATAGAATATTAATTATTATCCTTATCCTGGCCTTCGCCGGCGGCGCGTCCGCTCAGACCCCTGCCAAGAAACCGGCGGCGGCCCCGGCGAAGAAAGCCGCGGTCAAGACCCAGCCGGCCAAGGCGGCCCCCGTGCAGGTTTCCACCGCGGCGGCCGCGCCCAAGCCGGATCCCGCGGCGGCCGTGCTGGAGAAGCTCAAAGCCTGGGACGCGAAACTTGAAACCCTGAAGGCGGACTTCACACAGGAAGTCAATTTCAAGGAAGCCGGGCTGAAACAATCCATCGAAGGGTCCCTCCTCTACGTCAAGCCGAACCTGCTCAGGATAGAGCATAAGAAACCGGCGCGCCAGGTGGTGGTTACCGACAAGAACGACATCTGGATCTACAAAGCCGACGACAACCAGGCGGTCCGCACCACGTGGGACGCCTGGAGAAGAACGCAGGACCAGAACTTCTCCGGCATCCTCGATTTCGGGAATTACGCTTCGCTGTCGGAAAAGAATATCGCGACCGTGGAGGGGGAAAAGGACGGGCTGATAGCGCTGACGCTGACGCCCCGCTCCGGCTCCGGGTATATCCTGAAGCTGCGCCTCTCGGCGGCCGACTATTTCCCGGCCGAAGCGGAACTCAACGTGGACGGCACGGTGATAACCACGCGCCTGACCTCGACGGAAAAGAACACAGCCATAGACAAAGGGATCTTCACCTTCGCTCCTCCCAAAGGCGTGGAAGTGCTGGAGCTGAAGAATTAAAAAATGACTCTCGCCAACCGCATCACAATGGGACGCATGGCCCTCAGCCTGGCCATCTTCGCGCTGATAATAACGGGCCGCCTCTGGGCCGAGATAGCCGCGCTGGTCCTGCTGACCATCGCGTCCATCTCCGACGGGATCGACGGCGCCATCGCGCGGCGCACCATGACCACCACCCCCTTCGGGGCGATAGCGGACCCCTACGCGGACAAGATCCTGGTAATGTCCGTTTTCCTCGCTTTCGCGTCCCTCAGCGAGTTGGCCATACCGGTGTGGGCCGTCTTCCTTATCCTGCTCAGGGAGCTGACCATCTCGACGCTCAGGGTGCTGGCGGCCCTCAATGGCGAGGTGATGAAAGCGGAGTCCAGCGGCAAGATAAAGACCACGATCCAGCTTATCGCCGCGTTCACGATACAAGTGCTGCTTATACTCATGATCTGGGCGAAAAGCCACGTCCTGCCGCCTCCGCTGGATATTTTCCCGGCCCTCACTCAGACCATAGCCTGGTGGCTCACGGTCATCGCCGCCCTGTTCACCCTGCTCAGCGGCTTCATGTACCTGCACAATCACCGCAGCCTGCTCTACAAGTCCTGGACCGAACGCAAGCGCTGAAGCGCGCCTGCCGAACATGCCAAGAAACGACTTCATCATAAAGTTCCTGGCCAGCGGCGGGTTCATCAGCTACATCCCCGCCAGGCTCACCGGGTTCAAGAAGTTCACCGGCTCCGGGATGGCCGGCACCCTGCTGGCGCTGCTCCTCACGCCCTTCCTGCCGGAAAACAATTTTCATTTCGCCCTTTTCCTCCTGGCCTTCGTCCCTTTTTCCATCTGGGTGGCCGGCCGGGCGGAAGCCGCCTACGGCACCCATGACGACCCGCGCATCGTGATCGACGAAATAGCCGGCTTCTGGACGGCCATCCTGTTCCTGGACCGCACGCCGTTCAACCTGGCGGCAGCCTTCGTGCTTTTCCGCGCCCTGGACACGCTTAAACCCTGGCCTATCAAGAAACTCGAGACGGCGTTCAGCGGAGGTTTTGGTATAATTATGGATGACGTACTGGCCGGCGCGGAGGCGAATCTCCTGACCAGGCTGGCCGCGGTGTTCTTCTTATGAAAATCACGCTGGCGATATTCTCATTCCTCCTGCTCCCGGCCGCCGCCGGCGCCCAGCTTATCGGCGTGATCCCGTCATCCGGCTCGGCCGCCGCCGCGGGAGTTTTTTTCTCCACCCCGACGCGCCAGGCCGCGCAAAAGTCCGGCCCCTCCAAGCCCTCCGTTTTCGAAGAAGCCAAGGTGCCGCTGAGCGGCATAGTGCTGATGCCCACCGCTTACCGGGGCCGCGGCAAGAACGCCATAGGCCTGGGCCTGGACATCAACGCGGCCTACTACATCGGCCGCCTTTACGGGAAGAACAGCTTCAACTGGACCGTGGAGAAAAAGGATTACCTGGACCGGGTCGGGCTCTGGCTGCTGATAACGGACGCTAAAATGCAGATACAGACGGAGGGGGCCTGGCGGCCCGCCATGGCGGCCGGCGTGCAGGGCGTGCTGAAATTCCGTGACTCCGCCCAGCCCACGCTGAACTCGCCGTCCGCCAGCGTCAAGGTGGATTCCAAGAATACCGATACCTACGCCAACGCCTACGTGGCGCTGTCCAAGCGCCTGCATCCCAAATTCCTGGTCGACCTCGGTTATTCCGACGGGGATATGCCGAAGGTCATCTACAGCCTCTCGGAGTACATGTCCAACGAGGCGATAAACCTGACGAAGAACCGCGCCTCCGGCACGTCCGTGGATATCCCTACCGGCATGCTTTTCGGCGGCTTCATCTGGCTGCCTAAAAAAGATTTCCCGCTGGGCGCGGAATTCATGATACCGCAGGGCGCCCCGCTGCATCCGAAGCTGGTCAACCTGCACCTCGGCTCGCTGCTGAAACTCACCTTCGAACTTTCCTACCTGAAATTCGACGGCGGCTGGGACCTGCTGGGCATGTTCCAGTTCCGGTACAATTACCTTCCCCGGTAGACCGCTCCGGCGCCGGAAATAAAAAAACCGCGATAACGCGGTTTTTTTATTTCTCGCCGTGCCCCGCGCTTTCCGGCCGCTACCTGTTCTTGACCGCCGCAAGGTACCTGGCGGCCTGCGCATGGGCGGGATCCAGCCGCAGCGTCCGCTCCAGCTCGCTCCTTACCCGGGACCAGTCCCGGTTCCAGTAAAGTATCGCCAGGTTGTAATGCGCGTCCGGCAGCGCGGGATTTTTCGCCTGCGCCTCTACATAGGCCCGCTCGGCGCCGTCCCTGTTCCCGCTCTTCTCCAGCGCCACGCCGTAATTCAGCCACGCATAGGCGCTTGAGACCAGCAGCCCCTGCCGGACCGCCGGCAGGGAGCGGTACTTCAGCGCGAGCGCCAGGAGGCGCTCGTAGATGCGGGCCGACTCAAGGAAACACGCCCCGGCCTGCTCCCAGTCGCCGCGCGCGGAATAATAAAAGCCCTCGAAAAGCGGGGTGTCAGGCATGTCCGGGTCCAGCAGGCGGGCCAGGCGCAGGCCGGCAAGCCTTTCCGCAGCCAGCCCTCCCGCGCGGCCCTCCGCCGCGCCGGCGGCGGTCAGGGCCTGGGCATAGGAAGTCCCCAGGTCCTTGTCGAAGAAATCATGATAATCGGTGCCGAACCGGCCCAGGCTGTAGTAGGCCCTGGGAGCGGGGCCCCGCGCAGGGTCCGCCGGGTAAAGTTCGTTAAGAACCCCGTACGGCCGGGCCGGAACCGAGCGGGGAACTTCGGCGTCCATCGTGGCAAAGAGCCCTCCGGCGTTGGCGGAGGCGAAAGCCGCCCAGTCGGCGGCCTCGCCGGAATTCAGGTTGGACAGCGCGAGGTCCGGGTTCCGCAGCCTGGCGCTGGACCTGTACCAAGGCGCCCCGGAAAGGCCCTGCGCCACTATTTTCAGGTCGGGCCGCAGCCCTTTCACCGACTGCATGTACCACAGGGAGAAGAGCTGCACGTCCTTTTTTACCACGATGGCCGCCCCGGCGGGGGCGCTGAGCATGGCGTCGGAAGCGAAATCTTCCGCCGCAAAAAGGCTGCGCCGCAGCGAGCCGTGCGCCCCGCCCTGGAAGACCGCGCCCGCGGCAACCAGCGCCGCCAGCGCGGCGGCGTAAGCGGCGGCGCGGGAAAAGGCCGATAGATAACGGAGCCCGGCGGCGGTCCAGAAGGCCAGGGCAAGGTCCGGCAGCAGGTAATAAGGCTCGACGATGGCGAGCGCGTGGGGATTAGGCGGCATGTTGGCCGTAAAAAGGAAGAGCGGCCCGGAAATAAGGAAAAGGGCGGCCAGTGAAAAGAAGCGGCGGCGGCTGGTCTTCCATTCGCCGTAGATGCCCGCCGCGGCGGCCAGCAGCGCCAGGCTGAAATTCTGCCAGAGATGCGCGGCGTAATACTTAAGGTTCGGCAGGAACAGCTCCCCCGCGGCGTAATTCTGGGAGATGAGGTCCAGCGTCGAGCCGTAGCTTTTCCGGGTTATCACGGCCAGGAAAGTCTTAAGCTCCGCCGGGTGGCTCCAGTCGAACAGCGGGTTTCCCGCGGAGCGCAGCAGGAGATATAGGTAGAGCGAAAAACCCAGAAAAAAGAAACCGGCCGAGCTTAACAGTATGGCGGGCCATTGCGCTTTCATGCGCGGCCACAGCAGTATAAGTACGGCCGGCAGGGCAAGCAGCAGGTCCATGCGGTTGGTCATCCCGAGTCCCAGCAGGAAAGCCGCCAGGTATACAGGGGCACGTCCCGGCGTCTCGCCGGGGATAAGCGCCACAGCAAGCAACAGGGTCGCGAACAGGAAGTTCAGCGCGTACATCTCCGGCACGCCCGAGACCGTGCGCAGGGTAAAGTTAAGCCCCAGCAGCAGCGCGGCGAAGAAGGCGGCGGAGGGGGAAAGCGTCCGCGCGGCGAACCGCCAGAATATTCCCACGGCCGCGAGCCCGGCCAGCGCCGAAAAAACATTAAGCCGCCACGCCGGGTTCCCGAGCGGGATCAGCGAGAACAGCTTAGCCGAAATTATATAGAGGGGATACCCGGGCTGATGCGCGATGCCGAGCGTCCACGCCGCGCAGGCCATTTCCCCGGCGTCGCGGTAAGGCGGCAGCCCCGGCGGCAAACAGTAAATATACAGCGGCGCCAGGATAAGCGCAAGCAAGGCCGGGAAGAACCAGGCCTTCTCGAAGATCTTCTCTTTGTGCGCCGGCGCGTCAGCTATAATTTTGGGATCCATTATTTTTTATTTTTCAGTTCCGCGAGCAGCCGGTCGGCCTCGGGTCTGCCGGCGGGGGAGAGAGAAGACGCTTTGAGAAGATCTTTTTTCGCGGCGGCGGCCTCGCCTTTCTCGGCGTAGACGCGGCCGCGCAGCTCGTAGTAATCCGGATCGGTCGGGTCCAGTTTCACCGCGGCCTCCGCGGCGTTCAGCGCGTACTTCAGCTCGTTTATCCGGTGCATCCCGGAACCCAGCAGGTAATAGTAACTGGCGTAACCAGAGACTTCCCTCCAGTCCATCGCCGAATAATAGTCCCACGCCGCGCAGGAAAAATCCCCGGCGGCCTCGCACGAGCGCGCCCGCGCCAGGAAATACTGCGGCCGCCCTCCGCTCGCGCGGATCGCCTCGGAATAGTTCTTTATCGCCTTTTTATGCAGCCCCTGCCCGGCGTAAACAAGTCCCAGCCTCCAGTACGCCGCGTGATTTTTAGGCTTCAGCTCCAGGGCCTTGAGGCCGGCCTTCTCCGCGCCCGCGTAATCCTTAAGCGCCTCGCGGCAGAGCAGGCTCGTCTCGTAGCCCCAGGAATCTTTGGGGCGCATGCGCGTATAAGAGGCCGCGTCCGCGGCGCAGGCTTTGAATTCGCCGAGCATGAACTCAGCCTCGGCCCGGATTATGTAAGCCTCGTCGTAAGCCGGGTCATAAGTAAGCGCCTTGGAAGCCAGCTCTTTCTGTTTTGCGAAGTCCGAGTTAAGCCGGCCGTAGACGAGCGCCTTAAGCAGGTGCGAGATCTCCTGGGCGTAGCCGAGCTTGATCGCGAGGTCGGCCTGCTCCAGCGCTTCGCGCGCGAAGCCCGCGGAGTAATAGACCCGGGCCTTGTAATACAGGAGCAGCGAATCTTTAGGGTGGCCGGCCAGGCGCTGGTCTATCACGCCGATGGCTTGCTGGTAGCCCCGGGTGTCCAGGATGCGGGAAATGGCCTCCCAGTCCAGGCGTTCGTCCCGGGCCCGCCCGGCGCGCTGCAAAGCGGAAAAAGCCACGAACAGGAGCAGGGCCGCGGCCGAAGAATAAAACATTATTATTTTAATGTTGCGGCTCATGGCTTACTATATTAGCGCTTTTTTCCGTATAAAAAAAGGCAGGGCTGCCTATTGGGGGGGTAGGTGAGGGAGGCAGCCCTGACAAGTAGATTCTAGCACCCCACCTGACCGTTGTCAAGCCCCCTGTGTAACATAAGTTACAATTTCGGAAGTACGGCCGGACAGCGGATCCCCGGTGCCGGGCTGCCGGGGCCGGCACCCGCGGCGCGCCGGGAAGGCCCGCGAGCATTGCATTGGCATATATTATATTTTATAATTACAAAGACCGCGGGATAGCTGTCGCGGCAGGGATAAACGATTTATTTGGGGGAAACTTGCAGGGAAAGAAAGTTCTTGTGGTGGATGACGATCCGAACGTGGGTCTTCTCGTTTCCGCCGTGCTGAAAAAGCACAATTACCTGGTGACGACGCTGTCCGACGGGGGGGCTGTAATGGCCTCGCTGCGGGAAAGCAAGCCGGACATCATACTGCTGGACCTGAGAATGCCCGGGGTGGACGGGTACGCGCTCTGCAAGAGCATACGGGAAGCTCCCGACACGCGCGACATCCCCATAATAATCCTGAGCGGCGTTTCGGAAACGGAAGCAAAAGTGGACACCATAGAACTGGGCGCCGACGATTTCATAACCAAGCCTTTCGACGTGCGGGAGCTGCGCGCGAGGGTGAACCGCATCCTGAAGCGCAAGAACGCGGATACGGCGCTTAACCCGCTTACCCGCCTGCCCGGCAGCCCCGCTATCGAAGAAGAGGTCCTGCGGCGCCTGACGGAGGACGAGTCTTTCGCCTTCTGCTATATCGACGCCGACAACTTTAAAGCGTACAACGACGTCTACGGCTACGCCAACGGCGACGAGGTCATCAAGCGCATCGCCCTGCTGCTGATCGACAAAGCCAAGGCCGTAGCCGAAAGCGACTACTTCGTCGGCCATGTAGGCGGCGACGATTTCGTCCTCATAACTTCCGCCGAGACCTGCGAGCCGGTGGCAAAAGCCATCACTGAAGAGTTCGACCGCGTTATCCCCGGCTTCTACAACGAGGCCGACAGGCAGCGCGGCTTCATTACCACGATGGACCGTAAGAACAAGACACGCGACTTCCCGCTGATGTCCCTTACCGTGGCCATAATCGCGCCCAAAACGCAGAAACATTACGCGAAGATAGTGGAAAGCGCCGCGGAGCTTAAGCGCTACGCGAAAGAGCTTTCCTCCCGGCACGGGAGCATCTTCGTAAGGGACCGAAGGATCTGATGGAAACCGACCCCGCCATAATCGGCACGGTCTTCGCCGGCTGCAAGATAATCGAGAAGCTCGGCCAGGGCGGCATGGGCACGGTTTACAAGGCCCGGCACGAGTCCCTGGATAAGTTCGTCTGCGTAAAACTCCTTTCCCCGGACCTGGCGCGGGACCAGCGCAACATAGATTTCTTCCTCAGGGAAGCGCGCTCCGCCGCCAAGCTCGAACACCCCAACATCGTCCACATCTACAACTTCGGCCAGGAGAACGGCTCGCATTTCATCATCATGTCCTACGTGGAAGGGAAAAGCCTCCAGGACCTGGTCTCCGAAAAAGGCCCCCTGCCCGTCTCCGAAGCCACCAACCTGATAGCGGGGATCCTCGACGGGCTTGCCCACGCGCATTCCAAGACCATCATCCACCGCGACATAAAGCCGTCCAACATCCTTGTGAACACCGACGGGAACCCGCACATCGTGGACTTCGGCCTGGCGCGCAGCATCAACGAGGAAAAACAGCTGACGATGGCCGGCGAGATGATCGGCACCGCCTATTTCATGTCCCCCGAACAGGGCCTGGCCGGGCAGGTGGACAGCCGGGCGGACCTTTACGCCGCCGGGGCCACTTACTTCTACATCCTGACCGGCAAGTATCCTTTCGACGGGAAGAGCTCCATCGAGGTCATCCACAAGCACATCAGCGAGCCGCTGCCCAACGTCATGCTCATCAACCCGGACATCCCGCTCTGGGCTTCGCGCGTTATAGAGCGCCTGATGCGCAAGAAGCCGGAGGAGCGCTACCAGAAGGCGGACGAAGTCGCCCTGGAACTCCGGAAGTACAACTCCGGCGAACTGCAGATCTCCACCGGCGGCTCCACCGAAAAGACCTTCGACCTCCCCGAACTGACCTCGCGCCTTAGCGTGGGCGCGCCTCCTCCGCCGCCGCCTCCCGGCGCGCGCCCTGCGGCCTCTCCCGAAAAAGCCGGGCAGCCCGCTTCCGGCGGGCAGCCAAAGCCGCCGCCGCCTCCCGGCGCTCCCCCGAAACCCGCGGTAAAACCGCCGCCGGGCATAAGTTCGGAGCTGCAGCTTTCAACCCTGCATAACGGCGTAAAGATAATTACCCATTTCGCCATAACCATCAGCGCCACCTGCTGCTTCATCCTTGCCGGGGCAGCCGGCAAAACCTCGGGCTCGCTGTACGATCCCCTGATCTCCAGCCCCGCCATGACGATACTGTTCGCTGTATTCGGGGGAGCGCTTTTTGTCTGGGCGATCTCCCAGAAGCCCAGCAAGTTCACCATGCTCTACGGGGGCTTCGCCCTCGCCGCCGCGGCCGCGGCTTACGCCGGGGGGGCCTACATCCCGGCCCCGGAAGGCGCCGACATCGCCACCAAGGCTTTCCTGGCGGTACAGATCGGTTTCAGCAATACCGCTTCGGCTACCACGCTCCTGATCTACGCTTTTTTCCTTTACCTGATAGCCTCTAAAATAGTTTTCCGCAGCAACTGGCTAGTGAAGGCCATAGCGGTAGCGACCTACCTCGGGGGGCTGGCCCTCACCTACTTTTACTTCAAGGCGGGGCTCCCGGTCACGCCCAACGACGCCTGGCTGACCGCCGCCGGCGCCCTTACCGTCGCCGGCATATTCGCCGCCGTCACGCAGACCCAGTTCTCGCTTTTCCTGAACCCCCAGCTCTTTTTCCTGGCGGCCAACGTAGCTTTCTTCGCGATGTTCACCAATCCCCAGGTGGAAATGATAGCGCAGGACAGGTACCGCCAGGACCAGGAAGAGGTCAGGCGGGTGAACCTCAGCAATAACCAGGATTACCGCAAAGCCATAGAAATGTCGCAGTCGGAAGTTCTCTACGACGTGGAAGGCCGCCCCATAGAAAGGCGCCTGCCCGCGCCGCCGTCGGAGATAAAGCCGGCGTCGCTCGCCGCCCAGCGCAACCAGGCGCGCCTCGCTTACTACACCGCGCTGAGCCAGCGGATAAGCGCCTCACTGGTAGACTCCGCGGGCATAGTTTTCATAGCCCTGTTCCTGGCCCTGATGGCCAACCTCTGCTTTATCGAGGAACTCCTGGGGAAGTACCGCGAACTGGATAGTTATTAAGGGTCCGGAGGGATCAAAAAGTGCGTAAATTCCTGTTTTCCAACATCCTGTGGGGACTCGGCCTGACGCTGGCCGCGTTATTCTTCTATTTTACCGGGACAGGGATCGAGACCGCCGAGCTGAAGTTCTACGACTTCCGCGCCCGCCTGAGCGCCGACCAGCCGCAGAAGGGCGATATCGCGATAATAGAGATAAACGACGACAGCATCTCGAAGATAGGCCGCTGGCCCTGGTCCAGGTCCAAGATAGCCGACATGCTGGTGTTCCTTTCCTCTGAAACCTCCAAGCCGTCGGTCATAGGCCTCAACATCCTTTTTTCGGAACCGGAAAAGAACGGCGAAGCCGGCATGGTGGACTTCCTCAAGACCCGCTACACCGAGCTGGTCGCGGCCAAGAAGATAAAGGAAACCGGCAAAGAATCCGATTTCCTGAACCTGCTGGATACCGCGCGCAAGGAAGCGGATAACGACTCGAAACTCGCCGCGGCCTGCTCCGCCGCCGGCAACGTGGTGCTGCCCCTTTATTTCACCACGGGCATGCCTGATTCCAAACGCAAACCCGAGCCGGACTGGCTCAAGCGCTTCGCGCCGACCGTGAGCCATGGCTCCGCCCAGGCGGACGTCACTACGGAAGGCACCGATATCACGGCGCCCCTGACGGCGCTGGGAACGGTCGCGGCGGGAGCCGGCCACGTGAACGTCTTCAGCGACATGGACGGCGCCGTCCGCAAAGAATACCCGTTCATCCCGTACGCCCAGAACTTCTACCCTTCGTTCGCGGCCGAGATAGTGCGCGTCCGGCTGGGCCTGGCGTCCGGCGACGTTAACCTGACCCCGGGCTCCCTGGCGGTCTTCGGCAAGAGCCGCATGCCGCTGGACCCCGCCTCCTCGGCCCTGGTGGCCTTCAACAAGAGCAAGGCCTTTAAATATTATTCCTTCTACGACGTGCTCAACGGCAAGGTGGTCCCGGAAGCTTTCAAGGACAAGATAGTCCTTATCGGGATAACGGCGCAGGGCGTGGGCAGCCTGTACGTGACGCCCACCGACTCCACCATGCCGGCGGTGGACTTCACCGCCAACGTGATCGAGAACATCCTCTCCGGACGTTTCGTCTCCAGGCCCGACTGGGCTTTCCCGGCGGAACTGGGGCTTATCCTGGTGGCCGGGCTTTTCACGGCCTTCGTGCTGCCCAGGCTCAAGGCCGGCTCGGGCGCGGTGGTCACCGGCATCATGTTTACCGCCCTGGTTGGCGCGGGCGTCTTCCTTTTCACCTCCAAGGGCCTCTGGCTGAAGATCATCTATCCGTCCGCGCTGCTCGTGGCCGGGTATATCTTCATCATAACCAAGCGCTTCTTCAGCACGGAAAAGAAGAAAGAGCTTATCGAAGTTTCGCAGATAGAGACCAACAAGATGCTCGGCCTCTCGTTCCAGGGCCAGGGCATGCTGGACCTGGCGTTCGAGAAGCTCCGCCTCTGCCCGCTCGACAACAACATGAAGGACACCCTTTATAACCTGGCGCTGGACTTCGAAAGGAAGCGCCAGTTCAACAAGGCCGCGGCCGTCTACGAGCATATCGGCCAGACCGACTCCGGCTACAAGGATATCATCACCCGCATCGACACGCTGAAGAAAGCTTCCGACGGCGCCGTGTTCGGCGGTTCGGTGGGCGGCGCCAAGGGCGGCGACGGCACGCTGATGATGGCGGGCGCCAACGTCACCCCCACGCTGGGCCGCTACGAGATCAAGAAAGAGCTGGGCAAAGGCGCCATGGGCATAGTCTACCTGGGCGTGGACCCGAAGATCAACCGCACCGTGGCCATCAAGACGATGCGCTTCGAAGAGGGCATCGACGAGAAATCGATGAAGGAACAGAAGGACCGGTTCTTCCGCGAAGCGCAGGCGGCCGGCAACCTTACCCACCCGCACATAGTGAAGATCTACGACGCCGGCGAAGAACAGGACATCGCTTACATCGCCATGGAACTCCTGAAGGGCGACGACCTGAAGAAATGGGCGTCGAAGGACAACCTGCTGCCGACGGAGAAAGTGCTGAAATATATCTGCGACGCGGCGGACGCCCTGGATTACGCGCACAAGAACGGCGTGGTCCACCGCGACATAAAGCCGGCCAACATCATGCTCCTGGAGGACGGGAATATCCGCGTAGCGGACTTCGGCATAGCGCGCATAACCGAATCCTCCAAGACGGCCACCGGCACCGTGCTCGGCACTCCTTATTATATGAGCCCCGAAGCCATAGCCGGCAAGAAGGTGGACGGCCGGGCGGACCTGTTCTCGCTGGGAGTAACGCTTTATGAAATGCTGACCGGCGAGCGCCCCTGGAAGGGGGGAGAATCCATCGGCACGCTGCTGTTCCAGATCACCAGCGACCCCTACCCGGACCCGATGACGATAAAGCCCGACCTTCCTCCCGGCATACTGGCGGTCCTGGACAAAGCGCTAAAAAAGAATCCCGAGGAAAGATTTCAGACCGGCGGGGAAATGGCGGAAGCTCTTAAAGCGGTGATGGCGGGCAAGACGCCGGAAATAAGTTCCGCTCCCGCGGCTCAGCCCGCGGCAGCGCCGGCCCCGGCGCCCGCGCCCGCTCCGGCCGTTCAGGCGGCAAAACCCGCACCGGCGGCTGTTGCGGCGCAGACGCCGAAACCGGCCGCGCAGACCGCCGCTCCGGCCCCTAAACCTGCGGCCGCGCCTAAACCCGCGGCGGCAACGGCGGCGCCCAAACCGGTACAGCTCGCAGCAGCCTCTCCGGCGGCAACAGCCGCTCCGGCGCCCAAACCGGCCGCACTGGCGGCGGCAAAGCCCGCCGCTGCGCAGGCACCCGCACCGGCCCAGAAACCGGCGCCCGCGGCGGCGAAACCCGCGCCGGCGGCAGCAGCTGCACCCTCGCCCCAGCTGGTACAGAAACCCTCCCTGACGGCTCCGGCCTCCTCCGCGCCCCCGCCCGGCATAGAACTCGCGCCAAGATCCGGGATAGGAATGGCAAGCCCCGCGCCTAAGCCCGCGGCGGCGCCCCAGCCCGCCGCGCAGCCGAAGCCGGAACCAAAACCCGCGCCCGTACAGCAGGCGGCGCCTCAGGCGGAGAAGCCCAAGCCGGCCCCGGCCCCGGCAGCCAAGCCCAAGGCGGCAGGCACCGATTTTGAAAGCACATTTCCGCTCATTTACCCGGAAGAGGAGAAAAAATGAGTTTTAAAATAGACTTCAGCGCCGCCACTAACCCGGGCAAAGTCCGCGAAAAGAACGAGGACAGTTTTCTCCTGGCCCCGGAGGCGGACCTGGCCATAGTGGCCGACGGCATGGGCGGCCATAATTCCGGCGAGGTCGCGAGCTCTCTCGCCGTAAAAGTGACGCGGGAGAAATACGATTCCCTGAACCGCGACAAGCTCAAGCCCAACCCCTACGACGAGAAATACTCGCTGGAATCCAACCAGCTGGGCTTCGCGGTCCAGCTGGCGAACTCGGTCATCTACGAGGCGGGCAACGCCACCCCCGACAACAAGGGCATGGGCACCACGCTTACCGCCGCCATCCTCAGAAGCCCCAAGCTCTGCCTCGCCCATATCGGTGACTCGCGGGCCTATCTTTTCCGCGAGCAGGCCATGAAGCAGATCACGGAGGACCATTCGCTGGTGATGGAGCATGTCCGCAAGGGCCTTATCACCAAGGAACAGGCGGAAGTTTCGCCCCTTCAGAATATTCTTACGCGGGCGCTCGGGGCGCAGAAAACCCCGGCCATCGACCTTGTAGAAGTCGAGCTCAGGGAAGGCGACCGGATACTGATGTGCACCGACGGGCTCTTCAAAGCGGTGAAAGAGAAGGAAATAGAGGCCGTCCTGAAAACGCATAACGAGGACGCCAAAGCCTGCGAAACGCTGGTCTCGGCGGCCAACGCCAACGGCGGGCCGGACAATATAACGCTTGTGATCGGCACCGTGCGGAAAAAGACGTTAACAGAAACCTTAAAGGATATGGTCAGGAAATAGTATGCGCAAACTGATGCTGAAATTCGAAGCTGCCTTTATGAAGGAGATCCCGCTGGATAAGCCGGCCTTCACGCTTGGCAGAAAACCGGACAACGACATCGTGCTGGACAACGCCGCCGTTTCCGGCCATCACTGCAAGATGTACGAGTCCGGCGGGGGCTGGTTCGTAGAGGACCTCAACTCCACCAACGGCACCTTCGTCAACGGCAGGAAGACCCTCAAGGCCGGCCTGAAGAACGGCGATATCGTGGCGATAGTGAAATATTCCCTGGTCTACGCCGACGATTCTCCCGGCGCGGCCGCCGGGGGGGACGCGTCCCTGCCCCAGCAGAAGCCTAAACCCCCGGAGGCTTTCCTCGAAGTGCTCGAGAACCCCCTGGACAACCGGAAAGAATTCTCGCTGACCGCCCTGTCCACCTACATCGGCCAGTCCTCCCAGGCCAGCATCCCGTACAAGAGCGGGGGGCTGTTCAGCAGCGGCCCGGAACTGGCGGCGGTAATAACCATGCGCCCCGACGGGTATTACCTTAACCCGATCAAGGAAGGCTTCGCCAAGTACAACGGCAACCCCCTGGGCGAAAAGGTGATACTCAAGGACGACGACGTGATAGAAGTGGGCGTGACGCGGTTCAGGTTCTTCGTAAAGAAACCCTGACCCGGCCGACAGGAAAGACCCGGGAAGCGAGCGCTTCCCGGGTTTTTCTTTTTTAGCAATCACATACAAAGAGTGCTATTGACAGCAAAAGCGGCTTTTGCTAATATTAGCAGTAGCAGAGTTTAACTGCTAAATATAATCAACTTTAAGCAGCGAATCAAACAGGAGGACGCATGTCAGACACAGCTACCAAAATAAAAATACAGCCCCTCGGCGACAGGGTGATCATAAAGCCGCTCGAGGCCAAAGAAGTGAAGAAAGGCGGGATCATAATCCCCGACACCGCCAAAGAGAAGCCGATGGAAGGCGAGATAGTTGCCGCCGGCAAGGGCAAGATGGAAGACGGCAAGCTCATCCCCATGGAAGTGAAGACCGGGGACAAGGTGCTCTACGGGAAGTACTCCGGCACCGAGATAAAGATAAACGATGAGGAATACCTCATCATGCGCGAGGAAGACGTCCTCGGCATCGTACGCTGATATATAAGGAAAGGAGACAAGTAACATGGCTAAACAGATAATTTACTCGGAAGAAGGCAGGATGCGCCTGAAAGCGGGCGTGGACAAGCTGGCGAACGCGGTGAAGGTGACCCTCGGCCCGAAAGGCAAGACGGTCATCCTCTCCAAGAAGTTCGGCTCGCCCACCATCATCGACGACGGCGTGACCATCGCCAAGGAGATAGAGCTGGAAGACCATTTCGAAGATATGGGCGCCCAGCTGGTCCGCGAGGCGGCCTCCAAGACCAACGACATCGCCGGCGACGGCACCACCACCGCCACCGTGCTGACGCAGGCCATCTTCGGTGAAGGCCTCAAGAACGTGACCGCCGGCGCCGACGGCACCCAGATCAAGAAGGGCATCGACAAGGCCGTTACGGCCCTGGTCGAAGAGCTCAAGAAAATGGCCAAGCCCGTGAAGACCAAGGAAGAGAAGGCCCAGATCGCCACCATCTCCGCCAACGACAAGGTCATAGGCGAACTTATCGCCCAGGCCATGGAAAAAGTGGGCCACGAAGGCGTGATCACCGTGGAAGAAGGCAAATCCTCCGAAACCGAGCTCGACGTCGTGGAAGGCATGCAGTTCGACCGCGGCTACGTGTCGCCCTACTTCGTGACCGATCCCGAAAGGATGGAATGCGTCCTTGAAGACGCCATGGTAGTGATCACCGACAAGAAGATCTCCGCCATGAACGACCTGCTTCCCGTGCTCGAGAAGATCGTGCAGACCGGCAAGCAGTTCCTGATCATCGCCGAAGACATCGACGGCGAAGCGATGGCCACCCTGGTGGTCAACAAGATCCGCGGCACGCTCAAAGGCTGCGCCGTGAAAGCCCCCGGCTTCGGCGACCGCCGCAAAGAGATGCTGGAAGACATCGCCATCCTCACCGGCGGCGAAGTCATCAGCGAAGAGCGCGGCATGAAGCTCGAGAAGGCCACCATCGAGATGCTCGGCAAGGCCAAGCGCGTGGTGATCGACAAAGAGAACACCACCATCGTGGACGGCGCCGGCGACAAGGCCGAGATCAAGAAACGCACTTCCCAGATCCGCAAGCAGATGGAAGAGAGCACCTCCGACTACGACAAGGAAAAGCTGGAAGAGCGCCTTGCCAAACTGTCCGGCGGCGTAGCGGTCATCCGCGTCGGCGCGGCCACCGAGACCGAGATGAAGGCCCGGAAGTCCAAGATCGAAGACGCCAAGAACGCCACGAAAGCGGGCGTGCAGGAAGGCATCATCCCCGGCGGCGGCGTGGCTCTTATCCGCGCTTCCAAAGCCCTGGACAAGGTGAAAGGCACCAACGAGGACGAGACGACCGGCATCAACATAGTGCGCCGCGCCATCTACGCCCCGCTGCGCATCATCGCCGAGAACGCCGGCATGGACGCCTCCATCGTCATCGAGAAGATCAAGAACTCCGCGATCGAGATCGGCTTCAACGCCGAGACCCTCGAATACGTGGACGTGATGAAGGCCGGTATCGTTGACCCGTTAAAGGTCACCCGCACCGCCCTTGAGAACGCGGCTTCCATCGCCAGCACGCTGCTGACCACGGAATGCCTGGTAGCGGACCTGCCCGAGAAGAAGCAGCCCGCCATGTCCGGAATGGGCGGCGGCATGCCCCCCGGCTCGGACATGTACTAACCAGTACTGACCCAAATAAGAACCCCCGGTCCAAAAGACCGGGGGTTTTTATTTATCCTGACGGGGGACAGGGGAGGGCATGGGCCCGGCGGGCGCGCTATCGGCCACACCGTGGCCGCGCTCATCACTCGGCCTCGGCGCTTACGCAAGCCTCGGCCTCCGTGAAGGCCCGCCGAACCCATACCCTCCCCTGTCCCCTGCCAGTTTTGCTACCCATCCCCCGCGCCAGTCCTGCCAACCATCCACAACATTTCCATTCCGAATTAGTATACTGTCCTCATAATCTCAGCAGGGACACATTCATGCTTAAAGTTCTTACCGATAATAGCAAGCTGGCAAACTGGATTTTTTTGCTTTGGTTATTTTACTGTGTATATTCCTGCTTCGTTTATATGTTGTTTTGTTTTGGTGGGTTTGGAGTTCACGATGTAGTCCTATTTTTTGTGTTAGGTGCAATCGGGGTACCACTTTCCAAGCTGATTTCCGTGGCAACAGCAATACAAACAAGGTCTTTGCGTTTTATATTCAAAACACTGGCCGCAACACTTTTCATCCTAGCGATCATATATCTGCCAAAATCAGGTTTATTCCATAAATTTCAAGGATTGATAAATTGCGCATGTGGAAGACTTGGCACCACCGAACCATTATGCTTTGCATTGGAGAAGGTCAATTCATTCCTCTCCCGCATTATTCCGTTGCTATACGTGTCGATTCTGATGCTAGCCGGAGAAGTAAAGAGAGGAGGGAAGTAGTGAGGGAACGTTGAGGACTTTATACTATTTGTAAGCGTGGGGGTGGCGGAGTTGTATGACGAGGGTGGCGTGGAGGACGGCGGCGATGCGGGAGAGGGTTTTTACGGTAAGGTTCTGGTTGGCGCGCTCGATGCGGGAGATGACCGACTGCGTGGTGCCCACGGCCCGGGCGAGCTGGGACTGCGTCATCTTCGCCTTCTCCCTGGCCCTGGCTATCTGGATGGCCAGCCGCACCTCGATATCCGCCTTGGCATAGGCCTCCGCCCACTGCGGATCTTTTTCTGAACCGGCAAAGACCTCATTTAGAGGTACACCCAGCTTATTCTTTTTCATAACTTCTCCCTGTATAGCCGCCAAGTCCATTCAGCCCTGGCTTTCAGAGCCTCGCCCAGCTCGCTTTCCGGCACAGCCTGCGACTTTTTAAGGAACGCATTGGTCACCAGTATTATATCGTCCCTGAAAAAGTACAGAAAGCGGTGCTGATGATGCGCAACGATAATTCTCAGCTCCCAGATACCCTGCCGCAGATACTTACCGTAGTCCGAGGGGATATCCCGCCCCAATTCCGCCAGGGCCTGGAAACACCGCTTAGCCTTGGCCCGGTGATTTATATCCATCCCGCGCGCATAATCGCAAGCCTGGCATTTCCCGTTCGGCGCGCGATAAAATATTACTTGGTATTTAGCCTCGTTCATATTATAGCATATATGCTATATTTGTCAATAGCAATATATCCCCCGGAACCCAGCTCTTAGATAATTCCCTAACTATAGAATAGCAGCCCATCCCGACAACCGCCTGTCGGGTTTCCAAGAAAGCCGAATAGGAACCATTTGCCTTAATAGCGCGGGTTTTATATAGTTGGGCGAGGCGGCATGGAGGCGGGGGCTATGGGGATAGAGTTCAAGATAAATATCACTAAGAAGATAAAAGTGAACGGGAAGGAATACGACTCGCTGGACGAAGTGCCGGAAGCGCACAGGCAGACCGTACAGAACGCCCTGAACTCCGCCGAGACAGGCACGCCCGGCAAATTCAATATCAACGGTGTAGGCTACGACAGCCCCGAAGCCATGCCGCCCGAAGTCCGCAAGATCTACGAAAACTCCGTCAATAAAGCCAAAGCCATGGCCCTTGAAAAAGGCATAGACCTCTCCGAACTCGGCCTAACACCCGGCTCCAGCTTACAATTCACCCTCGGCGTCCAGCCCGGCGCCCCCGTGCAGGAAAGCGGCCTCTCCCTGCGCACCATAATAATCCTCGCCACCATCACCGCCCTCTCCGTCCTGGCGATCCTCTTCGCCCCCAAATAAAAACCAACGCCGCGCTAACCTAAGGAAGGGGGATGGCGGCGGGGGACCTGGGCGCTCCATTTTAGGGTTTTAAGCGCGGGGGCTGGAGCGTACCGCTATCATTAAGCGGCGGCGAGGAATGTTTGAGGCGAGCACTGTGTGCGAGCCGAGTTCCGCAGCCGGCGGAAGCCCCCGCGCTTCTTCGGCAAAAACCCGGTCCCGGAGCGCACAGGTCCCCCGTCGGCAGCCCCCGACTGGGCATCTTGCGGGCGTATTTTAGATCAGGCCGATTCGGGGGCTTCGGTGGGGGGAGGGGAGACGGGCTCGGGCGGCCTCAGGCCGTTCTTGTCGCGCGAGATGAAACCGCCCAGGCTCCAGAAGCCCGCCGCGCTCACGCAGGCCAGGAAAGCCACAATGTACCAAGGCCCCTGCTGGAAACGCGGACTGATATGGTCGATAGCGTTGGAACCCAAAAAGATCCCCGTCGCGCTCCCCACCTGTTGGAACAAACCCTGCACCCCCAGGTAGCGCCCCTTCTCATGCTTCGGCGCCATATTAGCCCCCAGCGCCTGCAAACCCGGCGACACCGCCACCTCGCCCAGCGTCACCAGGCAGATAGCCGCAGCCGCGAAATAAAAAGACGGCGCATAGCCCACGCCCAGGTAGCCAAAAGCGTAACAGAAAGCCCCTATAACCAGCCCCGTAGTGATCCGCCACTTCTCCAGCACCCTCGTCACAAAATACTGCAGCAGCACCACCACCGCCCCGTTCAGCGTAAACAACATCCCTATCTGCCGCTCCGAAAAGCCCAGGTACGTCTTCGAATAAAGCGAAGTAGAAACCACCAGCTGGCTCATAGCCGCGCACATCGTAAAAGTAAAAACGCAGAACCGCAGAAAGCCCTTATCCGAAAGCGTCCCCGCCGCGCCCCGCAGGCTGAACTTCTCCAGCCCGCCGCGCGCCGCTCCCGGCTTGTCCTTAATATACCGGAAAACGATAACCGCGCAGACCATGAAAACCGCCGCGCTGATAAAGAACAGCCGCGAATAAGAATACGCCGCCAGCAGCCCGCCGATAGCCGGCCCCGCCGCCCACCCCGCATTGTTGCCCATCCGCAGAAAACCGTAAGCCCGCATGCGCGAAGCCGGCGGAGTATAGTCCGCCACCCACGACCGCGCCGCCGGGTGGAAGAGCATGCCGATGAACATCCCCAGCGGATGAAAAACGAAGATCGCCCAGAGCCCCGCACCGCTGTAGATCACCCAGGCTATCACGCCGATAAGCAGCGCCCGCATCACAAGGGACGCCAGCATCACCTTCTTGCGGCCGATAGCGTCCGAGATCTCGCCGCCCGCCACCTGCGAAGCCGCCGCCACCAGCATGGATAAAGACAGGAATAAGCCCACCCAGCCCATAGGCACGCCGCGCTTAGTGTTCAAATAAAGCGCCAGGAAAGGGAAAGAAACGGAATAGCCCGCCGTCATAAGCCCTTCGGCGGCGGCCAGTATCCAGAAACCAGGTGCAAAAGCCATGCTATATAATAGCAAGAGCGCGCCGGGCAACGACAGGGCGCCCTTAATTTCCCTATGGAAAACCGGGCATTTTTGCTAAAATATAGGTAATCCCCATGCAAACTGCCGAACTCACACGCAAGAGCGCGCTGCTTACCAATTTAACGAACATAAACACCAGGATAGCGGCTGCCTGCGCCGCGGCAGCCGGGAACCCTTCCGAAATAGAATTGATGGCCGTAACCAAGTACGCCGCGGATGCGGACGTTAAACACCTTATAGCCGCCGGCGCCCTGAAGATAGCCGGCGAGAACAAAGTGCAGGACGCAAAAGCAAAGTGGGAGAGCGGCGCGCTCGCAGGCCTGCGCAAGTCCGTACAGCTCCATTTCATCGGCCACCTGCAGACCAACAAGGCCAAAGCCGCGGTCGAGACCTTCGACTGGATAGACTGCATCGACAGTTTTAAGATAGCCGCGGAAGTGAACCGCCACGCCCAAGCCGCCGGCCGCGTTCTCCCCGTACTCATACAGCTCAAGCTTAACTCTTCCCTTACCCAGTCCGGCATACCCCCCGAGCAGGCGGCGGAGCTGCTGGCTTCCCTGGGCGGCCTCAAGAACCTGGCCCCTTCCGGCTACCTGGGCATAGCCCCGGCCAACGCCGCCCCGGAAGAGCTGAAGAAAGTTTTCGCGCAGGCCAAAGCGCTATTCGACAGGGATTTCCCGGGGAAGACGAACAAACACGGTTTCAGGAACTATCTCTCGCTGGGCATGAGCGGGGATTACGAACTTGCGGTACGGGCGGGTTCCAACCTGCCGCGCCTAGGCAGCGCGCTTTTTGCCTGATTTTTAATAACCCTAAACTGCAACGGGGGGAACCACCAGACGCGGCGCAGGACTTAAGCCGCGGCGGCAACAGAGAGGTACACATGATCGTTAAAGTGCGAGTTATACCGAACTGCGAAGACAACGAAGTGGTTTCCCGTATAGGCAGCGTCCTGCGCGTGAAGATCTGCGCCGCGGCCGAAGACCTGAAGATAAACATGCTCCTGCGTGATTATCTGTCGGAGTTCTTCGAAGTGCCCGCCAAGATGGTGAACATAATCCGCGGCGCCAAAGGCCGCGAGAAGACCGTGGAAATAACCGGCAAGACCGAAGAGCAGCTTAAGAACCTGCTGGACGCGATACCGTAAAACGCCGGGAGCCTGGATGCCGGGGATGGAAAATTCCGCCCGGCATCCGAGCCTCCCCGCATTCGACCTGTATAAAATGATCCCCGCGCGACTTGTTTACAAAAATTCGTCGTTAAAAATACTGGACCAGCGCCTGCTGCCGGACAGGATCGTCTATATAACCGAAAAGACGGCCGCCGGGGTGGCGAAAGCCACCCGGGACATGGCTTTGCGCGGCGCGCCGCTCATAGGCTGCGCCGCCGCCTTCGGCTTCGCCCTCGAGCTCCGCAGGCTCGCCCCGGCGTCAGCCGCGGACCTGCAGAAGAAAGCCCGCAGGACCGCAAACCTCCTCAAAGCCGCCCGCCCCACCGCCGTCGCCCTTTTCTACGCCGCGGACCGCATGCTGGCCAAAGCCCTTGCCTTCGCCGCCGCGCATCCCGGCCGGCTCGGACCGGACGCGCACAAAAAACTTTTTTCCATGCTGGACCGCGAAGCCGCGCTGGTAACCTCCGAGGACGAAGCCGCCTGCGAGGCGATGGGCCTCCACGGCGCAAAGCTCCTGCCCAAGAACTGCGTGATAATGACGCACTGCAACGCCGGGGCCCTGGCCACCATGGGCATAGGCACGGCCGTAGGCGTCATCAACACGGCCCATAAGCAGCACAAGATCAGGCACGCCTATTCCTGCGAAACCCGCCCGTACCTGCAGGGCGCCAGGCTCACCATCTGGGAACTGATGCGCGAAGGCATACCGTCCGAGCTCATTACCGACAACATGGCCGCGCACATCATAAAGACCTGCGGCGTTAACGCCATCGTAGTGGGCGCCGACCGCATAGCCGCCAACGGCGATACCGCCAACAAGATAGGCACCTACGGCCTGGCCGTGATCGCCAAACACCATAAGGTCCCTTTCTACGTGGCCGCGCCTACGCCCACCGTCGACACGGAAGCGTCCGACGGGGGGGAAATAATCATCGAAGAGCGCTCCGTCAGGGAAGTCACCTACGTACAGAACGTCTGCATAGCCCCCAAAGGGGTAAAGGCCCGCCACCCGGCTTTCGACGTGACGCCCGCCGCCCTCATCACCGCGATCATTACCGAAAAGGGGGTAATTTCCCCGGTTACCCGCGCCAACGTAGCCAGGAATCTCAACAAGTAGAACCTGCCCGCAACCCCGCGTATTTATCCCCGTAATCTCTTTGTAACACCCCTTTGTTATCATTTAACCATGACCGATTCGCTTTCGCGGTACTACGCATACATCAAGAGGAACATCCGCGGTCCTTTTTTCCCCAAGGACGCGGCCCTCATCCCCGGTTTCAACCGCTCCACTCTCGTCTGCACCGAGAAGATGCTGGGGCAGTGGGTGGAAGCGGGGCTGGTAACCGATTTCCAGGTAGTGCTGGAGACCCCGCCCGCGGCGCCCGCCAAGCCCAAGCCCCCGAAGACGGCGCAGGACGTGGAAGAAGCCGCCTCGCGTTCGCTGCTGGAAAGGGCCATAGCCAAGAACGCCCAACTGGAGCGGGAAGTGAAAGATCTGCGCCGGTCCTACAACGCGGAGAAAGGCGCTTTCGAAGCTAGCCTCCGCAAGAAAGAGGGGGAAGTGCGGATACTGTCCGAGAAGCTCAAGCGCTCCATCGACGCCGTGCCCTCCATGAAAACGGAGCACCCCTCGTGGGAAATGCTCTACAAGACCCTTAAGAAGCGCTCCGAAGAAAAACTTTCCGAGATCACGCAGGCCCTGTCGGAGAAGACCGCCGACATGATACGCCTCAAAGAAGAAATGCACGCCCTGCGCGAAGCCGCCGACCACGCGAAGAAACAGGTGGAAAGCGCCCTTGCGGCGCAGGCCGAAGCCGCCGACGACAACATAGAAGAGCTCAAGTCCCAGGTGGAGGAAAAGGACATGCTCTCCCGCACGCTGAGCGAGAACATCTCCTCGCTGCTGGGCAAGAACGAGGAACTGCAGCACATCATGCTGGACGAGCGCCGCGATTACGAGGCGCAGAACAAGAACTATTGCGAAGAAATAGGCCGCCTGCACGCCGAGCTGAAATGGCGCGATCAGGAACTGGCCAAGATAAAGGACGAGCTCTTCGACGCCGTCAACCGCGCCAAGCAGACCGAGGCGGTGGAAGAGATAAAATCCCGAGAACAGGAAGAGATCTACAACGTGCTCAGCTCCAAGCTGAAGCTCCTTTCCGGCTATTTCGAGAACCTGGAAGCCCGCGTAAAATACGTTTTCCGTTAAGTCCCGCCGCGCCCCGCACCGCCCGCCGCTTTACCGCCGGGCGGGCGTGTTATTTGCTTTTCCCGAATTGGTATAATTTTAACAGCCTATGAATATAACTATAAAGCAACTTATAACTGCCGGCGGCCCCATCCTGTTCTTCCTGGCGGGCCTCTCCATTTATTCCATAGCCCTTATATGGGAGCGCTGGACGGTATACAGAAAAACCTTTAACGGCATGGAGGACCTTATCCACAAGACCCACGCCCTCCTCAAGACCGGCGAGCTGAAGCAGCTGGCGGACTTCTGCGCCAAGACCAAGAGCCCCTCGGGCGATATCCTGCACAAGGTGATGACCCATTACGGCGGGCCCGTAGAAAAGCGCGAGCTGGCCGAAAAGGCGGTAGAGTGGCAGGTCTCGCGCCTGAACAAGAGCCTGACCGCCATCGCCACCATAGGCAGCGTCGCCCCTTTCATCGGCCTCTTCGGCACGGTGCTCGGCGTGATGAGGGCCTTCAAGGACCTGTCCATGTACGCCGGCGCGGGCCCTTCCGTGGTAGCCATGGGCATAGCCGAAGCGCTGGTGAACACGGCGGCCGGCCTTTTCGTGGCCGTGCCGGCCATAGTCGCCTACAACTATTTCGCCCACAAGGCCAACGAGTTCTCCAGCGAAGTGAACTGGCTGGCCGAGCAGGTGATAGACCGCTCCTCGCACAGGGAGTTCAGCGGCCTTCTCTGAGATCCCGATGCGCGTACACAACAAAAAAAGCGGGATAATAGCGGAAATGAACATGATTCCGCTCATCGATATTTCCCTGATCCTGCTCATCATCTTCATGGTCATCACGCCGTTCTTGGTGCAGTCTCAGATACAGGTCAACCTGCCCAGGGCCGTAACTGGCGTGAAGGGAACGGACGAAGGCGTGCTCAAGGTGCAGCTGGGCGCCGACGGTTCGCTGGCGGTGGACGGCAAGCCGCTCAAGTTCCAGCGCCTCGAGAAAGAGCTCATCCTCCGTTTTTCAAAAGCCCGCAACAAAACGGTGCTGGTGGAGGCGGACAAGACCGTGGCCGTGGAGCGCGTGGTGCAGGTCCTGGATACCGCTAAAAGGCTTGGCGCCGGCAAGATCGGCATCGCCGTAAAGCCGGTGGATAAATAGCTTTCCGGTCTATGCGCTCTTACCTGCTTTATTCCTCTTCAGCGCACTTCCTGCTACTGGCGGTACTTTTTTTCATAATCCGCAACCCCGTCTCGCTCAAAGAGAACAAGGCCTATTACATCGATTTCATCGGAGGCTCTAAAGTCGTCACCATGGAGAAAGCCGCCGCCTCCGTACAGGCGCCGGCCGCCGCCAAGGCAGCGGCCCGGGCAGCGACCCCGGAGGACCCGGAAGCGGAGGACTTCGCCGGCGGCCTGCCCAAACCCAGCGTCCTTTCGGGGATCTCTTCCGCCCCGGTACCCGAGGCGAAGCCCGCGGACGCGGACAGCTCCGGCGGAGCCTCCCTGGTAACCGACTCCGATAACTTTCCCTACCCTTGGTACATTACCCAGGTGCGCGAAGCGCTCTGGAACGCCTGGACCGGCAAGATGCCCTCCGGAGGGGAGCTGCGCTGCACGGTAAAGTTCACGATAAGGCGCAACGGCGCCATCAAGGGCGTGTCCGTAGAGAAATCTTCCGGCAACAGGCTTTTCGATTATGCCGCGGAAACTTCGGTGGAAAGCGCCGCGCCGTTCGCGGGGCTGCCCGACGATTTTTTCGAGGACAGTCTTACGGTGCACGTCGAATTCAAGGCGGTGGATTAACATGGCGTCCTTCTTCGCGATACTTGCGGTACTCGTCCATTTCGCGGTATTCATCTCGTACTCCGATACCGGCAGGCTGGGAACGCTGTTCCTGTTCATTTCCATCATGGCCTGGACCGCCGTTTTTATTTTCGGCAGCATCCCGATGGCGAACATGAAAAGGACGGCGGTCTTCTTCCTGAACCTTTTCGCCCTGCTCGTCGCGCTGCTCTCCGCCGTGCTTTTCATGCCCCAGGCGGACAGCATCTCGGTCTTCGACAAAATAGCGCTGGAGCACTACCCGGCCAAAGCGGACGTCTACCGCGGGCTGCTGCGTCTCGGGATAGACTACGCGCCGTTCAAACCGCCGCCGCAAAAACCGGCGCCGGTATTGCTAAGGAGAGAAAATGGCCCTGATCTTTAAGCTTGCCCTGGTAGCCCTGGTCCACATAGTTTTTTTCGCGGCTTACCCCGACACCGGCCCCTACGGGAACTATTACCTGGCCGTCTCGCTCGTGCTATGGACCGGCTTTACGCTGTTCCTGGGCACGGCGGTCAAGCTCGTCAAATTCTTCAGCGGCGCCATCGGCGCGGTGCTCAACCTCGCCATCTTAGCCCTGATGACGGGCGCCATAGCCTTTACCATGCCCCAGAGCGACAAGACCAGCGTGCTTGAAAAGCTCCAGAAGGGCTCCTACCCGGACAGGGCCACCATCAACAAGGGGATGAAGCGCTTCGGCGTCAACCTCGAGAAAGAGATGGGAAAAGGCGCTAAAGAGCTGGAAGAAAAAGCGAAAGAAGCCGCAAAGAAGCTATGAAGACCATAGCCATTACCGGCGGCACCGGCTTCGTCGGCAGCGCGCTGGCCCGGGCCCTGCTCAAAAAGGGCTACGCGGTGCGCATCCTGTCGCGGCGTTCGCCCAAGGCCCCGCTGCCGGGCGCGTCCTACGCCGAAGTGGATTTTTCCGACGTGGAAACCCTTAAGCGCGCCCTCGCCGGCGCGGACGCGGCCGTACACCTGGCCGCCGCCCTGTTCTGCCGCGCAAAAGAGGATTTTATAAAGTCCAACGCGGTCGGCACGGCCAACCTCGCCGCGGCCGCGGGGACCGTACCTGAGCTCAAAAAACTGGTCTACATCTCAAGCCTGGCGGCCGGCGGCCCCTCGGGCGGGAGCAACCCCAGGACGGAAAAGGAACCGGAAGCCCCGGTCTCGTATTACGGTATGAGCAAGCTGGAGGGGGAAAAGGCGGTAAGGGCTTTCAGCGGCCGGTCGGTGATACTGCGCCCGCCGATAATCTACGGCAAGAAAGATTTCGGCTTCTCGAAGATAGCGGAATGGGTGCGCAAGGGCTTTATGGTGAACGCGGGCTCCGCCAACGGGCGCTTCAGCTTCCTTTACCTCGACGACCTGGTGCGCGTCATAACCGAGACCCTGGAAACGGACAAGTTCGACGGCGGGACCTTCTACGTGGCCGAGCACCGCACGTACGTCTGGCGCGAATTCATAACCATGCTGTCGGCCGGCATGGGCGTGAAGATGCCGCTGCTGATCTCCCTGCCGCCGGCGGCCGTCTACGCGGCCGGCTGGATCTACGAAATGGTCTCTTTGCTGGCGGGAGCGGAGCCGGCGCTCAACCGCGACAAAGCCAGGGAGGCCTCGGCCCCCAACTGGACCTCCTCTCCGGAGCTCTGGGAAAAGACGGCCGGCTGGAACGACTGGACCTCGCTGGCGGAAGGCATAAAAAAGACTTTCTCCTGAGCTGCCCCGGTTTTTTATATAATTGATTTGTCCCCGAGCGCGGCGCGAAGGGCGCGGTAAAAATGGAGAGGTGGCCGAGCGGTTGAAGGCGCAGACCTGGAAAGTCTGTATACTCGTAAGGGTATCAAGGGTTCGAATCCCTTCCTCTCCGCCAGATTTTTTCTAAGAAAAATTGGCGGGTCTCCGAAAACACACGACAGGATAGCGTAGTCGACACTGCGGTCTTACGACTCCGATCCAATTTAAAAGCCCCGTAAGGGGCTTTTTTATTGGCGAGGGGAGTAAGCGGGGAAATGCGGCGGGCTTATTCCGTTTTCTTAACGCTCCAGGGTTTATCGCCGTCTTTACCTTTACCGCCGCCGGAGCTTACCTCGTCTGAAGCGATCTGCCTCAGCTTGGCTACATCGAAAGGCTTCGTCTGGTAGCCGGAAGCCCCGAGTTCAAGAGCCTTCGTCGCGATGGACAGGTCATCCTGCCCGGTCAGCATCCAGACCAGGGGGGAAAGACCGGCTTCCTTCACACCGACAAGCACGTCCAGCCCGGAAAGTCCCGGCAGCGTAATGTCAAGGAAGACCAGGTCCGGGTTTTCGCTCTTTATCAGTTCCAGCGCCGTCTCGCCGTCAGGAGCCGTGAAGACCAGGTAATCTTTGGAAAAGGCGTTAACAAGAACGGTCCGGATATTCTCGTCGTCGTCGACTATCAGTATCTTGTAAGTCATTGTTTTCACTTCAACCTGTACTAATTCTATAACATACCGGGGGCACAATCACAATAACCGCCCGGAACGCGCGCCAGGTTCCCGCCGGACGGACGGTGAAACTGCTAAAATATGGGGGTGAAAATCCTTAAGGCCGGCAGGAAGGCTATCCGGGAAGCCGCCGCCGTCATAAAAGCCGGCGGCATCGTCGCTTTCCCGACCGAGACCGTCTACGGCCTTGGCGCCGACGGGTTCAACCCGAAGGCCTGCGCGCGCATCTTCGAGATAAAAGGCCGCCCCCGCTTCGATCCCCTTATCCTGCACGAATGTTCGGCGGCCAGGGCCAGGCGGCTTTTCTCCGCCATCCCGGCCGGCGCAAAAAGGCTGATGAAGAAATTCTGGCCGGGCCCGCTTACCATTGTCCTGCCCAAGTCGCGCGCCGTCCCGGACATCGTTACGGCCGGGCTGCCGACCGTGGCCGTGCGCGTGCCGTCGGGGCGCGTGGCCCTGGCGCTGATAAAAGCGGCCGGCAGGCCGGTAGCGGCGCCGAGCGCGAACAGCTTCGGGCGCCTGAGCCCGACTTCGGCCGCCCACGTAAAGAAGCAGCTGGGCTCGCTGCCGGACCTGCTGCTGGACGGCGGGAACACACCCATCGGCGTGGAGTCTACGATAATCACTTTTCAAAAAGGCAGGCCCGTCCTGTTGCGCCCCGGCGGGCTGCCGCTGGAGGAAATAGAAAAAGCGGCCGGCCGCGCGGCGGCCCCGGCCGCGGGGAAAGCCCCGCTCGCTCCTGGCTGCCTCAGGAAACACTACGCGCCCCGGGCCGTTCTGAAAATAATAGACCGCGCGAAAAAAG
>MGUK01000037.1:0-27925 GCA_001799995.1 Elusimicrobia bacterium GWF2_62_30 | reverse complement strand
GGTCCTTTCCCGCTCGGGTGACCTGCGCGAAGCCGCGGCGCGCCTGTTCTCTTCCCTGCACGCGCTGGAAAATTCAGGGGTGGCAACCATCTACGCCGAGCGCGTCCCCGCCAGCGGGCTTGGCCGCGCCATTATGGACCGCCTGCGCCGCGCCTCGGCAAAGTAAACTTCAACCATGAAAAAGAAAGAAGCAGCTCTGGAAATAATAAAGAAATTTATACAGACCGACCCGGTGAAGGCCGCTCAAGCCCTTGAAACGCTGCCGCCCAGGGACGCGACCCAGCTGTTAAGGGACCTGCCCCCTTCGATGGCAGCGCAATGCGTGGAGCACATGCCGCCGGCGGGCGCGGCCGCCCTGCTGCACGGCGCCTCGCCCGAAGAGGCGGCCGCCATACTTCACCGCACCGGCAAATACCACGCGGCCGACATCTTCCGCAGCCTGGACCAGAATTTTTCCAGGAGCATAGTGCCGCTGCTCGACCAGGAATTCTCCAGCGACATGGCCGAGATGCTGGCCTACCCGCGCGACAGCGCGGGCAGGATAATGCACACCGATTTCCTTTCCTTCCGTTCAGACATGAAAGTACGGGAAGTGATCCTGAAGCTGCGCCAGATGGCGAAGAAACAGCTGCCCGCCGCGGCCTACTGTTACGTCGTCGACGGGGGGAACACCCTGCTGGGCGTCCTGAACATGCGCGACCTGCTGCTGGCGGCCCCTGAAGCCCGCGTAGAGGAAATAATGATACGCGACGTAGTTAAGATCTCCCCGTTCACGGACCGCGAGGAACTGGTGACGCTGGCGTCCCGCCGCCATTTCCTGGCCGTCCCCGTTACCGGCGAGAACGGCCGCCTCATCGGCGTGGTGAACACGAAGAACATCATAGCCTCTACGGAAGCGGAAGCCACCGAAGACCTGCAGATCTTGTTCGGCGCCAGCGCCGAGGAGCGGCCCTTCTCGCCGGTCTGGTTCAAGATCACGCGGCGCCTGCCCTGGCTGACGATAAACCTTGCCACCGCTTTTCTCGCCGGCTCCGTGGTGGCGATGTTCGAAGGCTTCATCGCTAAAGCCGCGGTGCTGGCCGTCTTCCTGCCCATTATAGCCGGGCAGGGCGGCAACGCCGGGACCCAGACCTTGTCCATAATCCTGCGCGGCATGCTGATGCGCGAGGTTTCCGTCCACAATGCCTGGCAGCTCATCAAGACGGAGCTTTTCGTCGGGTTCGTTAACGGCCTGGCCACCGGGCTGATGACCGCAATAGCGGCCTGGCTGTGGAAGGGCAACGCCTGGCTCGGCCTGGTAGTGGGCGTAGCCATGACGGTGAACATGATGGCGGCCGGGCTCTCCGGCGCCGTCATCCCCCTGCTGATGAAGCGCCTGGGCTACGACCCGGCGCATTCCTCCGGCATCTTCCTCACCACCGTCACCGACGTGGTCGGCTTCTTCGCTTTCCTCAGCACCGCCTGGCTGCTTCAGTCAAAGATCCTGTAAAAGGCTTCCCATGACGGTAAAAGAAAATTCCTTCGACGCGCTGACGGCCGCTTTCCGCCTGGCGGCGGACCCCGCCAAAGCAAAGCTGCTGCAGCGTTTCTTCAAGACCGGCAGTGGGGAATACGCCGAAGGGGACAAGTTCCTGGGGCTTACCGTGCCGGTAACGCGGCTGCTGGCCCGGCGCTTCGGCGCACTCCCGGAAGCCGGCATCCTGCGCCTGCTGCGTTCGCCATGGCACGAACACAGGCTCTGCGCCCTGCTGCTGCTGACCGAAAATTTCGAGCGCGGCACGCAGGCGCAGAAAGACCGCATCTTCGCCCTTTATCTTGCGAATACGCGGTATATAAATAACTGGGACCTGGTGGACCTTTCCGCGCCGCAAGTCGTGGGCGGGTGGCTGGCCGATAAAAGTAAAAAGCCGCTTTTCGAACTCGCCAGATCAAAGCTTCTCTGGGAGCGGCGCATCGCCATCCTGGCCTGCTTCGCCTTCATCAAGGCCGGGGAAAGCGCGACCGCCCTGCGGCTGGCCCGCCGGCTGCTGGACGACCGGCACGACCTCATGCATAAGGCCGTAGGCTGGATGCTGCGCGAGGTGGGGAAACGCTGTTCGGAAAAACTGCTGCTGGATTTCCTGCGGGAGAACTACGCGCGCCTGCCGCGCACGGCGCTGCGCTACGCCATAGAGCGCTTTCCCGAAAACCGCCGGAAGCGCCTGCTGGCGGGGGACTTCACCGACGCGTGAGCAGTTCGCGGTAATAAGCGAGAGTCCTCTCGCCCATGGCCTGCACGGTGAATTTAGCGCGCACCAGCGCCGCCGAGTTGCGCGAAAGCGCGGCGCAGAGTTCCTTATCCTTCAAAAGCCTCTCCAGCGCGTCGGCCAGCGCGCCGGCGTCTCCGGGCGGGAACAACAGCCCGGTGACCCCGTGCTCCAC
Source organism: Elusimicrobia bacterium GWF2_62_30 (assembly GCA_001799995.1). Classification (GTDB taxonomy): domain Bacteria; phylum Elusimicrobiota; class Elusimicrobia; order Elusimicrobiales; family UBA9959; genus UBA9959. The sequence continues at coordinate 25,504 of MGUK01000037.1, read as the reverse complement.
TATCTCGGAATTACCGGAAATATCGCTGGCCGCGGCGGGCACGCCCATCGCCAGGGACTCCCTGACGCTGCCGCTCAGGGCTTCGCCCTTTACCGCGGCGTTTACGCTTACCGTGGCCGTCGAAAGCAGGCGGGCCACGTCGTTGCGCAGGCCGAGGAAACGGCATTTCTCAAGAGGGACGTTCTCCTTGGCCGCTATTTCTTTAATACCTTCGGAATCGGTCTCCCTGCCCGCGAAGACCAGTATAAAATCCCGCCCGCGGGCGTAAAGGGTCTTTGCGGCTTTCAGCAGCACATGCTGGCCTTTGTGTTCGCTGAAATTACCTACCAGCATTACTACCGGCAGACCCGGGGGAAGGCAGAGCTCCGCCGTTATGGCCGGGTCCGGGCTGCGGGGGGAGAAAAGGGAAGTGTCCGTGCCGCTGTAAACGGTGCGCACCTTTTCAGGCTTAAGGCCGTAGTTTATCAGCAGCGCGCGCACCGATTCCGCCACGGCTATGCAGCCGTCTATCAGCCGGCTGGTATATTTAAGCTTCGCAAAGAAGCCCGATACTATGGGGTGGGAAACGCGGCGTGTAAAGATAAAGACCGGCTTATGCCTGGCCAGGAACTTGGCCAGGAGGCCCATGGTATGCGCTTTCGGATGATGGGCCTGCACCACATCGGGCCGGCGCGCGTCTATCAGGCGCGCCAGCGTAAAAGCGGTCCTGAGGTCATAATCCCTGATAGGCCGGAAATGGAACACTTCAAAACCGTCGGCCGCGGCCCTTTTCCCCAGGTCCCCGTCGACCGGGCAGGCGAAAATATTCGTATGGCCGCCGGAGCGGAGCTCCCGCGCCAGATAAAGCGCCTGTGCGGCGCCGCCGGACCAGCCATGGCTTTCCGTCACGTGAAGTACAGTAAGTTTGTCGGCCATAATATATATAAGGTCAAAGGACCTATGCCGGATGGGCCTAAAAGCCGGGCCGGGGCGGGTCTTTCTTCACCTTACAAGAGCGCGCTTTACTGGTAAATTATAGTAAATAGAGTTGCGCACGGAGAAAAGCTGATGAAAAAGACCATACTTGTGCTCATAGCCAGCCTGCTGACCGGCACCGCCGGGGCCCAGAATTTTGAATCCCTCGGCAGGCTCAAAGCCGCGGACTTTCCCGCGCGCAAGATAGCGGCCCCGGCTCCGCAGACCGGCAATTACTTCCTCAACCCCAATTCCTACGACCCCCTGCTCTCGCGCAACGCTGAAAAGATCAGCGTCATCGGCGGCGAGATAGAGATCCCCGGCATCAACGGCGACCTTACCTTCGCCCGCCAGTACCGCCAGTCCTCCTACGCCGTGAACGATCTGCAGAGCGACGTGTCCCTGACCGTCTACACCAAGGGCGTGGCCAAGACCCTTCTTAATATCCTTTTCGGCGTGATACAGGACGGCGGCAGCGCCAGCGGCGGCACCTACAGCGACATCAACCCCGTAGTGGCGGAAGACCCGGCCCTCAAGCCCCACCAGATCACCGAAGCCGAGATCAACGCGCAGGACATCCCCCAGGACGAAAAAGAGCGCCTGCTGGTGCAGCTGCGCAACTCCAAACTGCAGATGGACGGCCGCATCAACCCCTTCAAGGTAAAAGAGATGGTGAAGATGCTCCTCCAGATAATGAAGGAAGAGCGCGCCAACGGCATCGAGCCGAAGTTCGGCACGCCGCACACCTGGAGCCCCGAATTCATAAAGTACTGCAAAGACAAGGGCGAAGTGATACCGCTGGGCTTCTCTAAGCTGCTGGTGGCCCTGGCCTCCGGCGTAACCTCCCGCCACTTCAGGACCGGTCAGGAAGAGGCCCTCATCGGGTACCTGCTGGGCCGCCCGGACGGCAGCGTCACCATGGACGAGATGTTCCGCAAAAGCTACCGCCTCAATAACGGCGAGTTCTACCTCACCATCCTCACCAACCTCAACATCCTTTCCGACAACTGGCGCCACCCGCAGCGCGACCAGCTCGCCATCACCAAGAAACTCGCCGTCATCTGCAATTTCTACCAGGGCAAGGGCGACAAGTACGGCGCGTGGTACCACTTCCAGGGCATCATGCTCTACGGCTACGTGCAGGGCGCTTTCAAGGCCTGGCTGGTGGGCAGCATAGAGACCGCGGGGTCGCACGTGCTCAGCGGCGCCAACGACCAGGACGAGCAGCAGGAAGACTATGTGAACGCCACCGGCGGCAAGGTCGGGGCTAAGGTAGCCAAGGCGATGGAAAAGCGGGAATACCTCACCTTCACTCCCGACAAGAATTACTGCGACCCCAAAGTGTACCTCGACCTGAGCGAAGACTGGCGCGACCGCATAGAGTACGTGGAGAGCAAGGAATTCCGCGCCCAGCTCGACGAGAACCGCATGTGGCTCAAGAGCCTCTATAAGGACTACCTGGACTGCCACGTGGAGATCATCTACAACGACTATTCCGGCAAGCTCAACTCCAAGAACATCGTGAAGAAAGACCACGTGGATTTCAAGAAGGGGAAAGACGTACCGATCTTCGTGTCCTGGGACGAACTGACGCTGGCGCGGGCCTTCATCACCGGCTGCAAGGCCAACGCCCCGGTGCAGAAAGACCTCGGCGGCAGCTCCCAGCGCGGCGTCTACGTCGACGCCGTCTCCCGCAAGTAACGAACAGTTCAAAGAACCGCCGGCGCTCCCCAAAAGGACCGCCGGCGGTTTTCTTTTGCGGCGGCTTTTCTCAACCCGCCAGGACGTATTCCAGGTAGGCGGCGTACACCTTCACCGCCCGGTCCGCGGAGCGGAAGACAGGCAGGCCCAGCCCCTGCGCGTAGGCGCAGTAGGGCTCGTACTTCACGCCCGAGCCCACGCAGAACAGCAGCGGCTTGCCCGCCTCGCGCGCGGCGCCCGCCGCGTTCTTAAGGAAAGACTTCTCGAAGTCGTCCGGCCAGGCGCCGCCCTTGGGCAGCGTGTTCATCATGACCGTCAGCGGGATCATGGAGACCAGCACGCCCGAGAACTCGTCCGAGGCCAGCGCGGTCTTCACCACGCCGGCTATCGCGTCGTCGGAAGCCATCGGCGTGATGTCCAGCGGGTTCTTGGCGTCCACGATGGAGTCCAGCCTGAACTCCCTGAGCGTCTTCGTCATCTCCGCCGCCGTGTCGGCGTGCATCTCGGCGGTCACGCGGCCCTGCACGCCGTCGGCCATGCCGGCCGCCTCGAACCCGGCGTTGCTGATGAAGAAGGTGTTGCCGTGCTTAAGCTCCAGGCCGGCGAAGTAGCAGGCCATGGCGGTCAGGTCGCTGAAATCGTCGAAGGTCTCCGCCACCAGGGCGCCGGCGCTCTCCATGATAAGGCGCGTCACCAGGTAATCCCCGGCGATGGAAGCGGTGTGGCCCATAACGGCCTTCTGGCCCACGGCGGTGCGGCCCGCCTTGTAAAGGATCACCTGCTTGCCTTTCGAACGGGCCTTCTCTATGACCCGCGCCAGCGCCAGGCCGTCGCCGGGCTTGAAGCCCTCCATGTAGACCAGGATCACCTTCAGGTCGTCCTCGTCGGCCAGGCGCTCCACGTAGTCGGGCACGGTCACGTCCTGCTGGTTGCCCACCGTAATGCTGTAAGCCGGCTTCAGCCACGGCATCTTGCTGATCGTCGAGATCACGAAAGCGCCGCTCTGGCTGACAAAGGCCGTGCGCGCGTTGAAGGGGTTAACGCCCAGCGGGTGCTCCAGCTTATATTCGGGGATAAAGAAGGTGTTGAGCTTTACGTCGTTGAGCACGATGCCCATGGAGTTGCCGCCGCTCAGGGCGAAATCCGGGTTCTTGTCCCTGGCGCGCAGGATAGTTTCCACCACGGTTTTGCCCATATCCTCCGAGCCGGCCTTTTCGCCCATGCCGCCGGAGATCAGGACCACGCCGTTGACCTTGCCGGACTCCCCGGCCTCGGCCAGCACCCGGGGCACTTCCGGGGAAGGCACCGCCACCACGTACATATCCACCTTTTCGGGCAGCGCGGAAGGGGAGGCAAAACATTTAACCCCGTCTATCTCGGCCACGCCTTCCTTTATAATAAAGACCTTTTCCTTAGGGAACCCGGCCTTCACGATATTGTTGAGGATGATGCGGGCCATGTTCATCTTCTTTTCGCTCACGCCCACCACCGCGGCGCTCCGCGTGTGAATAAGGCTGCCCACGCCTTTTTGCGAAGGCTTGCGGCGCGGCGCGGCTTTACGCGCCGGCCTGAAGCGCAGCACCCCGTCCAGTGCCGTCAGGCGTCCCTTGGCCGCCGCCAGCGGGTTTATCTCGAATTCCTCTATAGCCCATTGCGACGGCCCGCCGTCGCGGAAATGGCGCATCAGGTGCGCGAAGCCCTCCAGCCACTTGAGCATTTCCCCGTCCTGGACGAGCCTGCGCCCGCCGCGCACGTCGCCGGCTACGTATTTCCAGATCCAGCTTTTGGCCAGGAACGCCGCCCAGGCCTTGGTATTGAAAGCCAGGTCCACCGGTATCACCGAGGGCGCCGTCCCGGTCTTGAGCGACCCGATAAGCGCCTCGGCGTTGGTCCCGCCGGGACCGAGAGTTATCACGGGGCCGAAGGCGTCGTCGGAACGGGCCCCCAGCAGCAGCTCTTCGCCGAGGGCGAAGGGGGAATGGGGCAGGAACTCCACCGCCATGAAGGACTCGGCGTCGGGGAATTTAGCGGCCATGGCTTTCAGCGCTTCCTCTACGGCTTCCGCGGTCTTCTCCACTACCTTCACCCCGCCGGACTCGGTCTTATGCAGCGTTTTAAAAGAGACCAGCTTGAGCACGGCCTTGTCCCCGCCCAGGCGCGCGCAGACGTCGGCGGCGGCCGCCGCGGCGTCAAAGCCCCGCACCGGGTAAAGCGCGTATTTGGGAGCTTCCAGCCCGGCCAGCTCCAGCACCCTGTAAACCTCGGGCTCGCTCAGGCTGGAGCGCTTTTCGGCGCCGCCCCTGGCGAATATTTCCTCTATCTTTTGAAGATCCTGCATATAGATCCCTCCTGAGCTAGCCCAGCCTGGTGACGCGCGTTTTCTGCGCGAATGCCAGCGCCTGCGCGCGGTTTATCAGTCCCGCGCCCAGGCTCAGGCAGTCCGACGCCGCGGCGCCCGACGCGAGTTTAAGCGTGTGTTCAAAATCGTAGCCTTTCAAAAAACCGAAAAGGAACCCGGCCATGAAAGAATCGCCGGCGCCGGTTGGGCTTTTAAGCCGCGCCAGGCGCGGCGGGCTTATGCGCCACAGCCCGAAAGGCGACACGGCATAGGCATGGGCCGGCCCGTCGGTTACCATCAGGGTTTTCAGGCCTTTGGGCGTATGCCTGCGGAAGAAGGCCGCCAGGCGGTGCGGGTTGAACGGGCCGCCGGAAAGCTCCTCGAATTCGAAGCGGTTTATCTTAATGCCTTCCGCGCCGGCCGCCAGCGCTTCCTGCAGCGGCGGGCCGCTGGTGTCGAAAATGGTGAAGCAGCCGTGCGCCGCCGCGGCGCGCACCAGCGACGAGTAAAAACCCTTCTTCAGACCGGTGGAGGCCTTGCCGCAGATAGCGGCCACCCTGAAGCCGGACACTATCCGCGAGAACCTTTTAAGGAAGCGCCCCTGGTTCACGGCGGGCACCGCCGGCCCGTTCTCGTTCATATCTATGGAACGGCCGCTCTTATCCACCACGGTGTAGCAGATGCGGGATTCGCCGCCTTCGTGGCGCTCCACGAACAGGCGGAACCCCTGTTCCTCCAGGGACTTGGTTATCCACCGGCCGTTGTACCCGCTGACGAAGCCGGCCAGCGGCGAGTCCATGCCGAACGCGCGCAGCGCGCGCGCCACGTTCACGCCTTTGCCGCCGGGCATGGTGATAGCGTTGGGGAAGCGGTAAACGCGGCCCTTCTCCAGTTCCGGGATAAGGGCCGTCTTGTCCACGGCGAGGTTGAGGTTTATTATTACGGCGTTCACAGTTCTAAATTTAGCATTTTTACCAAGCCCGGCAAAAGCAAGGATTAAGCTCCCACGGGGGGCTCAGGCCACATAACTTTATATAATAGTAGCCATGCGCAAGGCCTTGAAAATAGCTCTCTGGACGGCTTGCGCCGCCCTGCTCCTGGCCGCCGCGGCGGCGCTGGCGCTGAAGCTCTATTTTACGCCCGAAAGGCTGAAGGCCCTGGCCCTGGATTACACCGCGAGGAACCTGGGGCGCGAAGCCGCCTTCGATTCGGCCGCGCTGGACCTTTCCGGGCTCTCGCTGCACAACTTCCGCCTCTCCGAATACCCCGATTTCAAAAAGGGGGAATTCCTCAGCGCGGAGACCTTCTCCGTTCGGCCCTCCCTGCGCGCCCTGCTGCGCCGCGAGATAAAGATAAACTCCATCTCCGTCTCCGGCCTGAAAATGCGCGTTACGGAAACGCGCAAGGACACCTATAATTTTTCCGACCTGCTCAAACCCGGGGCAAAGCCGCCGGAAGAGAAACGGCCCGGAAAGGAGACCGCCGTCCCGCCGCTGGCCATCTCGCGCCTGAAAGTGCGGGACTCCGGGTTCACCTACGTCAATGCCGCCGGCGACATGACGGTGGAGCTCCGGGACATCTCCTTCTCCGCTTCCGGGATCTCCGCGGACGCGCTGTTCCCGCTGGAATCCGGCTTTACCCTTAAGATGACTTCCCCGTATTTCACAGGCACGATACCGGTGCAGTTGAAAGGCCGGGTCGCCCTCGGGGGCTGGAACCCCGAAAAGGGCAAAGCGGAAATTGACAAGCTGTCGCTTTCGCTGGGCGGGGTAAAGGGCGAACTGAAGGGCTCCCTCTCCAACCTGCTGGAGCCCGACGCTAAACTGTCGGCCTCCATAAAAGCTTTTTCCACTTCCGACCTCAAGGGCATAGTGAAGGGCCTGCCGTCGAAACTGCTGCTGCCGGAAGTGGACCTGGACGCGGACTTCAAGGCGACCCCGCGGGACCTGAAGCTGCGCTCCGCGGCCTTCAGGGCCGGCCCGCTCAAAGGCTCGCTTAAGGGTACGGCGGCCTGGGGCAAACGGCTCACGTACGACCTCAGCGCGGACCTCTCGCTGCAGACGCCCGAGCTGGATACCGGGGACCTGGCGAAGAAGCTCAGGCAGCCGGCCATACCGCGCGGCATAAAGCTGCCGCTGGCGGAAATACGCGCGGCCGTGAGGCTGCGCGACGGCACGGCGCAAGTTTCAGCCTTCTCGCTCGACTGCGCCGCCGCCAGCATCTCCGGCCGTTCCTCTATTAATTTCGGCGGGCCCTCCCTGAAAGCGTCCGGCCCGGTCAAGGTGGAGATAAAGAACCTCTCGAAGCTGGCCGCCATAGCGCCCGCCCTGCTGGGCGAGTATGCCCTTTCCGGCTCGGCCTCCGCCCAGCTCGACTATTCCTATTCCGCCCAGTCCTCCGTCTCCGGACATGCCGTCTTCAGCGGCATAGGCGCTTCTTTCTCCGGGCACGCCTTGTCGTCGGCCGCCGGCGCCCTGGATTTCACAAAAGACTCTATCGCCTGCGGCGAGCTGGAAGGCAAGCTGGACGGGGAAGACCTGAAGGGCTCTTTCCAGGTAAAGGACCTGACAGGGCATCCGAAGGCCGCGTTCGAACTGAAGCTGGCCAAACTCGTGCTCCGCGACGCGCCCCCGGCGCCGCCCGCGGCCCCGAAGAAAGGCGCCGCAAAAGCCGCCGCGCCCGCCGGCCAGTTCAGCTTCGACCTGGCCGGCCGCGCCGAGGCCGGCGCGATAGAGCATCCCAACCTGAAGTGCGGCCCCGCTTCCCTGAAGCTGGAGCTGACAGGTATTTCGGAAGACCTGAAGGCCCTCGGCGGCAGCGCCTCTTTTACGGCGGGGCCCGGGAAGTTCTCGGAGCTCCTGGCGCTGGCCGGCCGCTACAAGGCCGCCAAAGTGGTCCTTTACCCGTTCGTGATCCTGCAGAAATCCTCCAAGCTGGCTAAGGGGCTGAACCTGCCGGACTTCAACGATATCGCTTTCGACAAGATGGAAGGGGACTACACCTTCGACAAGGGCGTCATGACGCTGGACAAGTCCTCCCTTACGGCGGCGGTCGCCGACGTCTCGTCGTCCGGGACCATCGACCTCCCGGCGGAGAAACAGGACATGAAGATCACGACGCGCCTGAAGGAAGCCAGCGGGGTGAAGATGACGGCCCCGGTGGCCATGCTGGTGAAAGGGACTTTCGCGTCGCCGTCCGTCAAGGTAGACATGAAATCGGTAATGGAACAGCCGGTGGTAAAAAAAGGACTGGATAAAGCCGTAAAGGAAGGCTCCAAGTTCCTGAAGGGTCTCCTGAAAAAATGAAAAAACACCTTCTTCTCTTTTCCTGCGTGGCGCTGCTGGCGGGCTGCGCGGGCAGCCGCAAGGAACTGATGCTCACCAGCGAGCCGTCGATAGAACGCGCTTTCGACATCATAAGCGGCACCCGGCAGGGCAAGCCGCTGGTCAAATACCTCTACAAGCACCCGGTGCGTTTCGAATTCTCCAACACCGCCGGGTTCTGCCACAAGTTTTCGCTCAAAAAAGGCCTGATCTTCCTCCCGGTGGAAATGAAGAGCTCGGACCTGATCCTGGCGCTTGCGGCCGCGAGGGCGGCCTACATCTACCGGCTCTATAAGGAGACCGGGCTGGGAGAAATAATCTCGGAAGAGGAAGAGCTGGCCGCCCTCTTCCAGTCCCGGCTGGCGCTGGAGGTGAACGTGGTGGAGGGCGACTTCGCCAAAGGGAAAGCCGGCGGGCCCATTAAAGCGGACTTCTGCACCTACATCATGGAAAATTCCAGGTACGCCATGGCCCAGGCCAGGAGGGAGGCGCTGACCCCCGACGAGAACTGCCAGCGCCCGCTCGAGACCATCGAGAACCAGCGGATCTGGCTGGAAAAGATCAGGCAATCCATGGACGACGACAATTTCCACCAGCTGCTTTACGACCGGGACATGCAGCGCGTGCGCAGGGGCTCCATGGCGATCAGCGAGGCCATGAAGAACGACGCCACCATACGGGCGCTGCCGGCCTACGAGACCTACCGCTTCCAGCGCACCTTCTACGACGACCAGAAGGCCGTGTTCACGGGTTTTGAGAAGCTCTACCGCAAGGAAATGCAGGCGGACGAGGCCTGGCGCGCCTCGCACGGGGAGGAGCTGGACAGGGCCCGCGGGGAATTCTCCACCTGCGGCATGGCCGGGCTGGAGGGCCGGTAGCGCATTGACTTGCCGAGCCCCCTATTTATAGTATTTGATTATGTCCACAGCCTACGATATCTGTTTTGTCACCGTCGGGGATAAGAAGACAGCCGACACGCTGACTTCGGGGCTCCTGAAGGAGCGCCTGGCGGCCTGCGTTTCGGCGGTACCCGGGATAGAATCCGCCTACTGGTGGAAGGGCAGCATCGAGAAGGCCAAAGAGATACTGCTGATAATAAAGACCCGCCGCACGCTGCGCGCCGACGTGATCCAGTTCGTAAAGCAGCACCATCCCTACGCCGTGCCGGAAACCATCTTCCTCGGCATCGACGCGTCCTCCGGCGACTACCTGGACTGGCTGGGCGCCAACACGGCTTTCACCACGAATATGTCCGCCGATAAAAAAGCGGAAAAGAAGCTAATATGAAAAGCGCGCTGCATGTGACCGTGGTCGTGGTCGTGGGCTCGCTGCTGGGCCTGTTCATCGGCAAGCTGCTCAACATCTGGTTCCCCGTCGGCCAGATCAACACGCTGCTCAACACGGGCGTGCACACCGGGCTCAACCCCACCACCGTCGACCTGAACCTCATCGAAATAACCGCCGGCCTGGTCTTCAAGTTCAACATCTCCAGCATCGCCGGCATCTTCCTGGCCGCCGTCGTGTACAAGCAGCTCGTCAAATAACTTCGCCGCGGCCCGCCGCGGCCCGCCGCCAGACCCGAACATGCTCATACTTGCCTCAAAGTCGCCCAGGCGCGTGGAACTCCTTAAAGAAGCCGGCATAAAACACCGGGTGGTCCCCAGCCATATCGACGAGACCTCCTCCTACCGGCGCCCCGCCCTGATAGTCCGCGAGCTGGCATATAAGAAGGCGCTCAGCGTGGCCCTGAAACATCCGGGCAGCCCCGTGCTCGGCTCGGATACCCTCGTCTATTGCAAGGGGGAAGTGCTGGGAAAACCGGCGAACAAGGCCGACGCGCTGAGGCTCCTGCGCCTGCTCAACGGGTCCTGGCAGGCGGTACATACGGGCGTGGCGCTTATCTGGCTGGAAAAAGGCGTCTTCCTGGCCGGTTCGGAACTGTCGCGCTGCAAGACCCGCAAGCTTTCGGAAAGAGAATTGAAGGAACTGTCCGGCAAGCACCACGACAAAGCCGGCGCCTACGCCGTGCAGGACAAGGACGACTTCTTCGTCGAGAAGATAGAGGGCCGCTTCGACACGGTGGTCGGCCTCTCCATGAACCTGGTGCGCAAATTCATAAAACAGGCCGGGCTGCGGGCTCCGGGAGGGAAATAACATGGACCTTAAACTAAACGCCGAAGTGCCCGTTTTTTCGCAGCCCGACGCGCATTACGAGCTGGTCATCATCGGCTCCGGCCCCGCCGGGTTCACCGCCGCCATCTACGGGGCCCGCGGCGGCCTTAAGACGGCGCTGTTCGGCGGCATAGCCCCGGGCGGCCAGCTTATCATGACGATGGATATAGAGAATTTCCCCGGCTTCCCGGAGGCGGTCACCGGGACGGACCTGATGCAGGCCATGATGAAACAGGCCCGGCGCCTGGGCACCGCGGTCCTTTCGGACGAAGTGACCGGGGTCGATTTTTCCAGGAAACCTTTCAAGCTGACCTACTCCGGCGGCAAGACCTGCACGGCGGACTCGGTGATAGTGGCTACCGGCGCGCAGGCGCGCTGGATGGGCCTGCCGTCGGAAACCAAGTACGCCGGCAAAGGCGTCTCCGGGTGCGCCACCTGCGACGGCTTCTTCTACCGCGGCAAGGAAGTCTGCGTGATCGGCGGGGGGGATACCGCCGCCGAGGACGCGCTGTTCCTGACCAAATTCGCCACCAAGGTCTACCTGGTGCACCGCCGGGATATCCTGCGCGCCAGCTTCCGCATGCAGGAGAAGCTCCGCAACAACCCGAAGATAGAGATACTTTACGACACCGTGCTGGAAGAAGTGCTGGGCGCGGAAAAGGTCACCGGCGTAAGGCTGCGCAACGGCAAGACCGGCGCCGGCCGGGAAATAGCCCTCTCGGGGGTGTTCATCGCCATCGGCCACACCCCGGCCACAGCCCTGTTCAAGGACGCGCTGAAGCTCGACGAGGACGGGTATATCGTCACGGATTGCCGCGGTGAAACCTCGGTACGCGGCGTTTTCGCGGCGGGGGACGTGATCGACCGCACCTACAAGCAGGCCATAGTGGCCGCCGGCGCGGGCTGCAAAGCCGCCATGGAAGCCGGCCGCTACCTGGAAGAAATCAACAAATAGTTCTATTATTGGTGCGGCAGCACGTTGAGGCGGCGCAGGTCGCGGCTGAGGGCGCGCGTGTTGCGCACGAAGCTCCGCCAGCCGCGTATGAGGTTCTGCCGCTCTTCCTCGCCGATAGCCGGCGTGAAGACGCGGGTGGAAACGGCGGTCTTCCAGGCGGGGGAAAGCCCCAGCCCGCGCGCGCCGGCCAGCCCCGCCCCTATGGCGGTGGCCTCGGTCTCCTCCAGCGCGGAGATCCTGGCCCCGGTGATATCGGCCTGGAACTGCAGCAGCCAGTCTATCTTGGAAAGCCCGCCCGAGACCTTCAGCTCCTCTATCTTGAAGCCCTTCTTCTTCACCAGGTCGAAAGCGTCGGCCACCATGTAGGCTATGCCTTCCGTCACGCCCCGGACCACGTCGTTCTTATCCGAGTGGGGCGAGAACCCGGTGAAAGTGGTGAAGGCGTTGAAATCCCAGTAGGGGGACCCGATGCCGCCGATGGCCGGCAGGCAGCAAAGCCTGTTCTTCGACGCGCGGCACATGGCGTCCACTTCGGAGATATCGCCGAAAAGGCCGAACTTGACCTTGAGCCACTCCAGGGCCGTGCCGGCGGAATTCACCGTGCTCTCGGTAAAATAGCAGATATCCTTTTTGGAAGCCCCGGACTGCCAGCCGAAAGAGTTCAAGAGGCCGCGGATCTTCACGGGCTTGGCGCCGGTGTTTACCAGCAGGAACGCCCCCGTGCCGTAATTGAGCGCGCCGGAGTTGGCGGCTTCCAGGCCCAAGCCCAGCATAGCCGCCTGCTGGTCGCCCAGCATGGCCGTAAGCGGCAGGCGCCTGCCGTCTATGTCCACCACGCCCAGGCGGCCTATGCTCGGGCGTATCTCGGGCAGGAAGGCCCCGCTTATCCCGAAAGCCGCCAGCAGTTTGGGCTCCCACTTGAGCCGCCTCAGGTTGAAGAGCAGCGTGCGCTGCGCCTGCGACGGGTCCGCGACAAATATTTTTCCTCCGGACAGGCGCCAGATCACATACGAGGCCACCGGCGCGGCCAGCAGGCGCTTTTCGTCCGCCGCGGCCTTTACCTCGGGGAGGTGCTCCAGCGCCCAGGCTATTTTGGAGGCGCTGTAATACGGGGTCTTGTAGAGGCCGGTCAGGTCGTGGATCTTCGTGTTGGAAAGGGGAACGCGCCCGAGCAGCTCCAGGGCCCGGCCGTCCTGCCAGCTCATGGCCGGCGCCAGGGGCAGGCCGGTAGTTTTATCCCAGAGCACCACGGTGGAACGCTGCGCGGCTATGGCCAGCGCCGCGGCCTCGGCGCCTTCCGGCAGCCGGGAAAGGACTTCGGACAGGCTGGCGGTCTGGGCGGCGTAAAGTTTTTCCGCGTCGTGCTCGGCGCGGCCGGGCGCCGGGTACGCGGTCTCCAGGCGGTGCTGGGACTTGTAGCGGATATTCCCGTCCAGGTCCAGCGCCAGAGCGCGGGAGCTGGAGCTGCCCTGGTCCAGCACGATTATGAATTTTTCAGCCATAGGTCAGGGGCGCCGCGCAAGCCTCAGATCAGCCCTTCTTTCTTAGCGACCTTTATCTCGTAGCCCGTCTTTTTTACGGCCTGCTCCAGCAGCTTTTTACGCGCTTCCTCCGGGAGGGCTTCGCTCTCCAGCACCCCGATGATGCCGGTGAGCGTGAGCGTAAGCGCTTTCTGGTAAAGCTCGAACTGGTTGAGCACGCCGATGACGGCTTCCCGGTTCTTGAACTCCCACTTCGAATTCTTTTTAACCTGCGCGGTGTACTGCGAGCCGGCGTATTCGCCGCCGTCCTTTGCGGCGCGGCCCAGGTCCTCGGCCACCGCGTCGAGCTGCACCTGCAGCTCGTCCATCCGCTCTTTAAGCCGGCCGTAGCGGTCCACCAGCACTTCCACCGGGTCCGCCGGGCCGGCCTGGGGCTGCAGCACCTTGTGGCCTCCCGAGAAATTAGGGCACAGTTTTTTATAATCGCACCAGGAGCACTGCATCTCGCCGGGCGTCGGGTCGAACTTCAGGCCGCGGATGGAGTCAGCCACGCCCAGCACGCGCTCCCAGAAACCGCCTATCTCGCGGTCGTCGGCCCGTTCGAAGAAATATTCCTTGTTGGTCGGGACATGGTAATAAAGCATCTTGCTGATGCGCACATTGCTTACCTTCTGCCCGTAGGTCTCGGCTATCTTTTCCTTCAGCCGGGGGTCCAGCTCGGCTATCTTCTGGTACATGTAAAGCTGGGAGGGCTGGCGCTTCACGTCCTTGCCGGTCTTGTAATCGGTGATCAGCACCTGGCCGCCGCCGAGGTACTCGATCTTGTCGGCGATGATGCGCACCAGCAGGCCGTCCGTCTCCACGTCGGTGGAATACTCCAGCAGGAACGGCGGCGCCAGGCGCACGCGGTTGTGCTCGTAGTAGGCCCGCAGCATGGCCACGCCTTTCTTGTAGTCGTCGTCGGCCCGCTGCTCCGTGCGGTAGCCCTTTTCCAGGTATGATTTCAGGTTCCAGTCCTGCCTGAAAGCTTCGCAGACCTCGTCGACGGTGGGGAACGGGGGGGCTTTGACGGCGTACATGAATTCCAGCGCCGTATGGACGCTTTTGCCGAAGGCGAAATAATACTTGGGCTCTTCTTTTATCTTGTCGATGTACTTGAACTTGTACTTGAGCGGGCATTCCTCGTACAGCGACATCTTGGAATAGGAGAAGGCCAGCAGCCCGGATCTTTTGGCCGGCGCTGCGGGAGCCGGGAGATCGCCGAAAAGGCCGGCGGCGGGAGCGGGGGTTTCACTGCTTTTTTTCTTCATATTTAATAAGTTCCATTACCCTGTTCTCATAGCCCGGGCCGCCTACGGCCGTAAGCACCTTGCCCGTCCACGGCGCGTAATAATCGTAGATCCACGACGGGCTGCCGGTAACGCGCCGGCGGACCTTCACGCAGTTGTCGTAGTCCCCGGCCTTTACCTTTACCTTAAGCCCGGCGGCCTCCACCCGGAACTCCAGCCGGCCCTCGGCCCCGCGCGACTGCCAGGTTTTGCCCTTTTCCAGCGGGTACACCAGGATATTGGTCCTGAAGCCGCCCTGCTTCTCGAAAAAAGAAAGGCCGGCATAGGCGTAGCCCCGCTTCTGGCGGTTCACCAGGGTATCGCCGGCGTACAGGCTGTAGCGCGCCTCCGCCGTACCTTCCCGGGCCGAGGTAACCTGCAGGATCTGCCGGGCGTTGCGGCCAAAAGTCTGCGTATCGCCGTAGATCCAGGCGCGGCCGTCCGCGGCCGGGAAATAGTCGGGGCAGATATAGATGCTCCTGAAATCCTCCGGCGGTATCTTGAAAGCGGCGTAACTGCGGGCCAGCTTCTCCAGCAGCGGCAGGGACTGGGCGCAAAGCCCCAGGTCCACGGCGTAGATGCGGGCCGAGCGCAGCAGCGCCTCGGGCGCGCGCGGATCGTCCGGCTTGGCCGAGGCGAAGAGGCTGTACTCCTGCGCGGCCTTCAGGTACCGGCCCTGGCGCTGCAGCGCCGCGGCGTCGTCGAAGCGCGGCCCGCAGGCGGAAAAAACCGCGCAGGCCAGCAGCGCGGATAATTTCAGGAGAGAGTTGCCCGGGAGGGAATAGTTTGGCACGGCGGATGGTTTTATTTTTTCGCCTTCTTGCTCAGCCAGTAAAAATCGTAATTCTCATCAAAGCCGCCGTAAGCTATGTGCGCGCCCGTTTCGTCGAAGATATTGACGTAGAGCGCGTCTTGGTTATCGTTCTCTATCACGAAAGCGGTGCGGCCGTCCACGGTCAGCTTATAGGCCTTGGAAGGATAAGTGGCGGCGTCCCACTGGAGCTGCTGCAGGGCGGCGGCCGGGAGCTCGGCCGCGGCCGCGGGCGGCAGGCTGCCTATGGGGGTGGAAAGGTACGCTTTTTTCACCGCCTTTATCCAGCCGGCCGAAGGCGGTTGCGCGGCGCGGAGGGGGACAAGCGAGGGCGCGGGGACGGCCGGCAGGGCCAGCGCCCCTGGCGCAACGGCTATATTAGTAAAAGGAACGGCGGCGGCCTCCTCAAGGACGCCGGCCAGAGCCGCGGCGGGCGCCGCGGCAAGAAAAATGGCTATTAAAATTTTCATCAGCAAAACCCTCCGGGACCGGTCATCCGACGCTCTCAAGGATACCAATAAAAACCGCGCCGCGTAAAGTGCTCTTCCTGTAATATTTCCGCAAAGATTTAATTAATTTTTTATTGTAAAATAGACTATTGTCCGTAGCGCTGCCGCAACAGCCCGGACAGGGCGGGTTATTTGTCGCATTAATTAACAAGACACGCGCACGGAGGCCCTTAGGCTCAGGCGCGGCGAAAAAATATGCCGGACTACCGAATAGTACTCATTACGGCCAACAGGAACCTGGCCGCCGCCGGCACAAGGGCTTTTATTTCCGCCGGCATCAACTCTTCCGTGGTCTCTTCCTGCGCTAATTTCATAATGCAGGACAACAAGCGGGACGTCGCCATAGTCTTTCTCGACCTGGACTGCCTCGGCCTGGCCAAGATGGCGGACCTCCGGGCCTTTGTCGGCAAGACCAAGGGCATCTCCGTGATAGCCATGTGCGATTCGGCGAGAACCTCCAACCGCGAGATGGTAGAGATCCTTTCCTCCGGCGTTAACGACGTCATCAACAACTCCATAGACATGACGCTGCTTATCGCCAAGACCAAGGCGCATTTAAGAAGGTACGGGGCCGACCAGCTGAAGAACGAGCAAGCCGCGCAAAAATGGCTCGACAGGAACAACTCCTGAGCTCCACGCGTCTTTCCCTCCCTCCCGCCGTAACTTTTGCCGAAAGCCCGAAAATGATGTAGTATAAGCCTAATCCCATTTTCACGGAGCAATAAATGTCCTCTGCAAAAAAGCGCCCCTACAAGATCTCGCTCATCTCCACCCACGGCACCGGCAAGACCACCCTCTGCTACGAGGTGGCCGCCGAGCTGAAAAAGAGGGGGCTGAAAGTAAAGGTCTTCTCCGAAATAGCCGCCACAGCCTTCGAACAGGGCATCCCGATAAACGAGACCACCACCCTGCCCGCCCAGCTTTACATCATGATGCAGCACATCACCGAGGAGCTGCGCGGCACGCTGCGCGGCTACCAGGTAGTGGTCTGCGACAGGAGCGTCTTCGACAACCTGGCCTATATGGAGCGCCGCTGCGGCACCAACCAGTTCATAAGGGATTTCCTGCAGGGCTACGCCCAAACGTTCCCCTACGACGTCATCTACAAGCTGCCCATGGTGGGGGAACTGATGGAAGACGGCATCCGGGACGCCAAAAGCCACGAATTCCAGGCCGATATCTATAACCGCCTTAATACCCTGCTCAGCGACCTCCAGATAGAACACAGGACCCTCCCCGCGCCCTCCACGGAACTGCGCAAGGAATGGGCGGACCTTATAGTCAACGAGACCCTGCAGGCGCTTAAAGCGGTGCCTGCGCAGGCCCAGAAAGAGACCAGCGCCGTTTAAACCACCACTTCAGGGCAAGTTAAGCCCCGCGATCAGGCCATTTATAGGCGGACCGCGGGGCTTATCTTTTGGCTATGCGGCTCCATATCCCCCAGTACACATATCGCCAGACACATCCCTAAGCACACGATACTTATTGTACTTATATATACAATATATTGTATTATAAGATACATTATAAACAGTGCTACAGGAATTTATAACGGAGTTAAACTATGAAACATGAAGACCTTATTAAGGGGTCCGCCAAGCTGGGCTTCCAGCTGCCGGAAGCAAAAAAGGCAGGTGACGCCAATAGGACGCTGGCGGAAGCCATACTCAGCCGCGACCCCCGCTTCTGGGCGGCCTTCCCGGCCATGGTAGCCAATGCCGCCGAAGAGGGGGAATTCAACCCGGAGGCGGTAGTAGCCTACCTGCAGGGGCATGAAAGGGACAGTTTCAGGGCCCTGATGCTCACTTCGGCCGCGCTGTACCGCCACCTTAACCTGCGCTTCCGCTGGGCCAAAGAGGCGGTGGCCGGGTTCGGCCGGGGAACGCTTACAGGCTACCTGGACAGGTTCCAGAAGGGGGGAGAGATAAGGATAGGGGAGGAAAGCCTCAGCACCGAGGAAATAAGCGACTGCTTCCTGGCCAGCTTTCGCAAAAGCGAGCAAAGGCTGAAAAAAGCGGAAACGGTACGCGAGCAACTGGGCCTGGAATACGCCCTTGCGCGCATCTTCCCGCCGGCCCAGAAACAGCTGTTCATGAAGAAACTGCGGGGGGAGGCCATGACAAAAACGGAAAGGGAATACTTTTCCCGGGTAGTGCGCAAGAAAGCGCAGGCGCTGGCCAATGAAGACCTGCACCGCATGGCCATAAAAGCCCTTGAATAACGGGATTTTGGCTGTTAAAATACAGTATGCCCAAACTTGAGAACCAGGCCAGGCTTGTGACCGCGCTGCGGGCCTTCACCGGCAAGCTGCCGCCGGGCTACGCCGACGAAAAGGAATTCTTCCTTACCTCCCTGCAGACCATGACGGAGTACCTGTCGGACCTGCAGAAGGAAACCCTTCAGGACCTGTGCGATAATTTCACCCGGAAGCTGGACGCGGGGAAAGTGACGATGGAGACGATAAGCGAGTTCAAGGCCGGCGCGGACAGGCTCATCTCGGCCGCCGACTTCAGGAGCGTGAGCGCCGGCATGGCGGGCAGCAAGGAGTTCGTAAAAAAACGCCTCCTGGCGCTAGCGGCCCTGTCCATGATAGGTGAAGAGCTGAAAGCCTCCGGCAGGGACCCCGACGCGGAGCGGCGGATCACCGAAACCTATTCCCGGCTCGGCTTTCCCGCCCTGGCAAAAAAAGTGGAAGCCTCGCCAGACGCTTTCACGGTCGGCGCGGCCCTCTCCAAGGCAAGGGAGGAGGTTGCCGCCTTCTGCTGCCTTTACCGGGTACCCATGGGAGAAGCGGCCGAAACGCTGACGCCGTTCTCGCTGTCCTGCGTGGACGCCGCCCTGGCCGCCAGCTACCGCCTGTTCAAAGCCATCCGCCACCTGACCGGCCGCTCGATGTAATTTTGGGGATACCTCAGCCTTTGATAACGCAGAGGGGGCGGAATTTGGCCACCTTGCGGGCTATGCCGGCGCCGGCTATTACGCCCACTACCGCAGCCACGTCCTTATAAGCCTCGGGCATTTCCTCGGCCAGCGTAGCGCGGTCAGCAGAGCGCACGCTTACGCCCATGTTCAAAAGTTCGTTCGTGATATCGCGGCCCCGGGCGCAGCGCCTGGCTTCATGCCTGGACATAAGGCGCCCGGCGCCGTGGCAGGCCGAGCCGAAAGTTTCGGCCATGGCCTTTTGCGTGCCGGCCAGCAGGTAGGAGGCCCGGCCCATATCCCCGGGGATGATCACCGGCTGCCCCGTGCGCGCGTAGGCGGGGGGGAGTTCGGGGTGGCCGGGGGCGAAGGCGCGCGTGGCCCCCTTGCGGTGCACCACGACGCTGAGCTTTTTCCCGTTCACCACATGCTCTTCCAGCTTGGCGATATTGTGGGCCACGTCGTAGACCAGGCGCATGTCCAGGGCGGCCTCGCCCATACCCAGCACGGCGCCGAAAACCTCGCGCGCCAGCCCGGTAAGGGCCTGCCGGTTGGCCCAGGCGAAGTTGGCGGCGGCCTGCATGGCGCCGAAGTACAGCCGTCCCTCGTCGCTGCGGAAAGGCGCTGCCGCCAGCTGCGGGTCGGCCAGCGTTATGCCGTAGCGGGAGGCCGCGCCGCGCATCACGTCGGTAAAATCCCCGCAGACCTGGTGCCCCAGCCCGCGCGAACCGCTGTGCAGCATCAGGGTGACCTGGCCCTTGAACAGGCCGAAGGCCCCGGCGGCGGCTTCGTCGAAGATCTCCGTAACTTCCTGCACCTCTAAAAAATGATTGCCGGATCCCAGCGTCCCGAGCTGGTCCTGCCCGCGCTCCTGCGCGCGCCGGCTGACCGCGTGCGGATCGGCGCCGGACATGGCGCCGCCGGATTCGGCGCAGGCAAGGTCTTCCTGCCGCCCCAGCCCGCGTTCCACCGCCCAGGCCGCGCCGTGCACCAGGGGCCGCTCCCGCTCGCGCTTATCGAGCCGCACCCCGCCGCCGGCGCCAAGGCCGGCGGGCACGCGGGCATGCAAGGCGGCCACCAGTTCGGCCAGCCGGGGGCGGAGCGCACCCGCTTCCAGCGCGGTGGCCAGCAGGCGCACGCCGCAGTTTATGTCGTAGCCCACCCCGCCCGGCGAGATCACTCCGTCGGCGGCGTCGAAGGCGGCCACGCCGCCAATGGGAAAACCGTAACCGGTATGAATGTCGGGCATGGCCAGCGCGTTGCCGGCCAGCCCGGGCAGGGTGGCGGTATTGGCGGCCTGGTCCAGGGCGGCCGGCTCCAGGAACTTCTCAAGCGCGGCGTCCGCGTACACTATGGCGGACGCGAGCATGCCCCGCCGGTACGACGGCAGTATCTCCAGCCTGTAGGCGTCCAGCCTTTTTATATGCGCGTTGCTCATAAACCGTCCCCTATCCTTATTATAGCGCTCTGCGCTTTGTTAGGCCAGAACCCGCGCCGCGCGCAGGAACCATTCCGCCGTTTATTTATGTAGAATTATCACACCAAACGTTATGAGAAAACTTACCCTTCTTTCACTGGCCGCGCTGTTCTTCTGCGGCTGCCAGAAGGCCCCGCAGCAGGGCGCCAAAGAGATAAGGATAGGCCTGTCCATCCCGACGCAGCGCGAGGAGCGCTGGGTGCGCGACCTGGAGTATTTGCGCAAACAGGCCGCATCGCTGGGCGTGGAACTGCTGGTGAAGGTCTCGGAGAACAATACCGCCAGGCAGAAGACGCAGTGCGACGAACTCCTGGAGCAGAAGATCAGCGTGCTCATCATAGGCCCGCACGACGCGCTGGCCGCCGCGGACATAGTGCAGAAGGCCAGGCTCAAGGGCGTGAAAGTTATCTCCTACGACCGGCTCATCCTGAACTCCGACGTGGACCTGTACGTTTCTTTCGATAATATAAAGGTGGGGGAGATCCAGGCGCGCTACCTTACCCGGCTGGCGCCGTTCGGGAAATACGTGGTGCTCTCCGGCGCCCCCACGGACAATAACGCCAGGCTTTTCCGGCACGGCGCCATGCGCGTGCTTAAGCCGCTTGAAACGGAAGGCAGGATAAAGATAGTAATGGACCAGGCGATACCGGACTGGAACCCGGCGGAAGCGACCACGCTCATGGAAAAGGCCCTGGCCCAGAATGCCGGCGACATCCAGGCGGTGCTGGCGCCCAACGACGCCACGGCCGGCGGCGTGATCAAGGCGCTGGCCTTTTACAAGCTGGCGGGCGCCGTGCCCGTCAGCGGGCAGGATTCCGAGGCGTCAGCGGCCAGGCGCATACTGGCCGGTACGCAGTCCATGACGGTTTTCAAGGATACCCGGCAGCTGGCCGCCGCGGCCTTCGGCGCCGCCATGAGCTTTGCGGCCGGCGGCAGCGCCCCGGTCAACGCCGCGGTCCCCAACGGCAAGCTGGACGTACCGTCGCTGCTCTTGGAACCTTTGGCCGTTGATAAAAGCAACCTCGGCAAGGTGCTGGTGGAAAGCGGCTACCTGAAGAGAGAAGAGGTTTACGGCTCTTCGGACTTTCATCCCTGATATAAATTAAAATACCCCCACCAAGAATCGAACTTGGATTACCTGCTTAGAAGGCAGGTGCTCTATCCATTGAGCTATGGGGGCGTTTCACAGGTATTATAGGATTTTTAGAGCGCGGCCAGAATCGCGATAGCGCCCGGCCGAAGTTATATTTGAACGCGCCGGCCTACTATGGCTATAATAGCAGGGGGAAATCCCCGCGGTACCGTCTATATTTATGGGTCAACTAATACGCCTGTTCTTTCCGTTAACGCGCGCGGCTTTGCCGTGCTGTCTTTTGTTCGCGCTGGCCGGCGCGGCCGCCGGCGCTGTGGGCGAGGATAAGGCCGATCAGGAAAACGCGCTGGAGCGCAAGGCGGAGCGCGAGATAACGAACCTGCTGGGCCCGGGCAAGGCCAGGGTGACCGTACGCGTGGCGCCGGAGCCCGGGGCCGGGCCGCTTACAGTTTTTATCGCGCTGAGCGATTCCGTAACGGACGAGGAGACGCAAAAGATACGCGCCGCGGTAAGCGGGCTGATCGGCATCGATCCCGGCCGCGGCGACGAGCTGCTGTTAATGAAGCCGGGGTTCGCGCCCGGCCGGGATGAGCCCGGCGGCCTTGGCAAATATGGCTCCCGGGGCTTGTTGGTGCTGGCCGGGATAGTTATAGGCTTTATCTTCTCCGGCATGAAGCGGCAGGCCGCGGACGTTAAAAGCGCCGCCGCGCGCGTCCCGCTAAAGCCGGTGACGCCGGGCCAGTACGTGCCGCCTCCCGCGCAGCCCCAGCCCGCGTCCCCGGAAAACGACGAGCTGAATATCCGCAACCACAGCGGCTTTTACAAATAAGAGCGAACAGCGGGGAATAATATGAAAAATATATTTAAGTTAGAAGTGAAAAAACAGCTTCTTGCCGCCGTGCTGCTGCTGGTGCCCGCGCTGGCCCCGGCTTTTGAATGCCCGCAGAAGGGCTCGCAGGAAAAAGCGGAGGACTGCCCCTGGGCCGGCGCGGCCCGCCTTGCCGCCGGCAGATCCGCCGCTGAAACGGAAAAAATACTTCTCGCCCATGCGCCCGGGCTCCTGCAGCAGCTGGACGCGGACAGGAGCAACCAGGCCCTGCTCAAGCTCTGGGGGGAAAGCATAAATTTCGACGAGCTCGCCAACGGCGAGATAGTCTCCCCGGACATCCTCGCCTTCATCGCCGGCAGGCTGGGCGCCGCGCAGCCCCGCGGCAAGCTCATGCACGCCGGGGCGGAGCATACCTACGGCTACCTCTTCAGCCTGCTGCCCACCAAGTTCGGCTTCAAGCGCGCCCGCTGGGTAAAGCCCGACATCGAGGACGGCCTGGGCCTGCCGCGCGGCTCGGCCGGGCCTTTGGCCAAGGGAGGGGGAACGCTGCTTTCCAATATCACCTGCCTTACCGGCGGCATAGCCCTTAAAGACGACCCCGCCGCCTGGGCCCTGCTCAAGCAGGCCTGCGCTGCCTGCGCCCCGGCCATTAAGAAATTCTCCTTCGCTGGCGTGAAGCGCAGCAGGCTGACCGAAGAAGTGAAGCTGGCCGGCGGCCGCAAGGTAGTCCTTCGCACCGACTTCGTGCCGTTCTCCGGGGACTTCGGCGGCAACTCCCACCTCTTGATCTATTCCGTTTACGATTCCGCGCTGAAGCAGGCCTACCTCATCTCCGCTTTCCCGGTCAATTCCGGCTTCGCGCAGAACGCCCTGGCCCTCAGCGGCCTGGGCGAAGGCAAGCCCGTGCAGACCCGGTACAACGCCCATGTCGAAGGCCTGACCAATGCCGGCAAGTTCAAAGGAACCCGTTCCGTAGTCCTGCTGGAAAAGTAGAACCAAATTCACGTACGCCAGCTAAGCCCCGGTGAAATACCCGGGGCTTTTTCTTTGCCCCTGCCGGCAATTCCACGCCGGGGGAAGGCGGAGGGGAAGCTATTTTGGCGGGGGGGCTTGACAACTATGCTTTGCTATGCTATACTATACACACAAGCAGACGCAGCCCAGGAGAACTTATGAACGCTCAGACTACCACCACATTCATGCTTCAGAAGGACTTCAAGGTTTGGATGTGCGCTACCCTCGGCCTGATCAAGGACGGCAAGATGGGCGCCAGCCAGCCCCGCGCGGACCGTATAAAGACCGCGCTGGCTTATACTTCTAAAAAAGGACGGTAATCAGATGAAACCACGCTACCAGATAGTTATCTCCCTCTCAGAAGAAGACAACGTCCAGCTGACCAAGCTGCGCGAAGAAGGCTATCAGATAGTGGACATCTTCCGCCTCGGCCTCACCGAGGCGGAGGGGGCCCTGAAAAAACAGCCCCGCGCGAAAAAGCCCCACCAGGACAAGCTCTTCTAAGCCGGCCCCCCTTCAGTCCTGCCGGGCGTCTTGCCCGCGGCATCACCATTTATCAGGTTAAAACAGGATAGGACTTTAGGCCTATTGTGGCTTGGGCAGTATTACTCTTTCCAGGAAAGGAATTAATCTGTAAGATATAACAACAAAGCAGGGGTTACGCGGGCACAGGAAAATATATGAAAAACTTAAAAGCGGTAATAATGATAATCCTCGGCAGCTTTTTCATAGCTACCGGCTTCGCCTTTGCGGCGGGGACCGCCGAGACGCAGTTGAAGAGCGACTCCCTCTGGCAGAACAAAAGCGCGCCCCTGGTAGTGAACCCTTTATACTCCAAGCCCGTAGCCCCGGCCGTTACCAAAGCGGTAGAGGAACCCAAGAAAGAAACCCCCGGCCAGAAGATAAAGAAATGGGTGGGCGAGCACAAAACCCAGATAACCATGGGCGCGGTAGGCGCTTATGTGGGATTTGCCCTGATGGGCACGGTGCTGGGAGCCTGCACTTTCGGCCTTGGCTTCCTGCTGGTGCTGGCTATAGCAGCGGCTTAAGACTTAAGTTACTTTTCGTTGAAACAATCCACCGTGTAGACGTACAACGCGGTGGATTTTTCTTTATAGGCGTCGGCGGAAAGCCCCGCCTTCTCCTGGCAGAGCGAAGACAGGAACTCCTCTTTATTGGCGAAATGCTCCCACACCTGCGGCAGGTAGGTGCCTGAGCGGCGGCCGCTTTTGACGTAAACCCCGTGCACCCCTTCCTTTACCTGCTCCGGCCCCGCCACCGGCGTAAGCGGTGAAAGCACGGAGATCTCAATCGCTATCTTCTCCAGCTCGCTTGCAGTCACCGCGCCGAAGCGCGGGTCCTCGAAAGCCGCCGCCACCGCGTAGGCGCCTATCATGTCCGCCAGCGTGCCGCGCGGCTCCAGCGAGCCTATGCAGCCGCGCAGCCTGCCGCCGACGGTAAGCGTTACGAACACCGCCGCCGGCAGGTTGAACTCCGGCCAGGCGCTGAGCGGCTGCTGCGGCACCCGGCCGTCTTTGAGCTGGAACTCTATGCTGCGGCGGGCGATGGCAAGCAGCGCCTCTTTCATGGTCTTGGTCAGCTCGCAGCCGGGCTCGGGCTTATTCCTGGCCTTGGTATAATAGCCGCAGCCGTAGCCCACCACCGCCTTGTTGTCGCCGGAGACCTTGCCCGAATGGGTATAAAGCTCCAGCTCGAAATCGTCCCCGCCCAGCTCCAGCGCGGCGGCGGCCCCCACGGTCATGGCGGCCTGGCCGCAGGCCGTGGTGTCCAGGTAGCCGGAGCATTTATCCAGCAGCAGGCCGTTGGCCATGCCGAAATAGGCGGGAGCCGCGCTGCGCATGGCCTGGCGCAGCGCCAGCAGCACCGAGCGGTCCGACAGCTCGGCTATATTGCCCGGCGGGTAATGGGAAAGATCCGAAGAGACGCAGAACAGGGCCTTACGGCCTTTCATGGCGCGGCCCAGCGCCCGGCCGGCGTCTTCCAATAATTCCTCGTCGGAAGAATTAAAGAGCAGCGGCACTATCTTTACGGTATCGCCCCTGAGCGCCTGCAGGAAAGGCAGCTGCACCTCCACCGCGTGTTCCGAAGCGTGCGCGCGGGGCAGGTTCTCGAAGAGTTTCTTTTCTTTGAGCAGCTCGGCGCAGAGCTCCTCGTCCACGTCTACCGTGCCCAGCGGGGTCTCGAAGCCGCCGCCGCAGTACAGCGCGCCGTTCTTAAGCGCCATGGTATGGCCGGTAGCTATTATCACCAGCGTCTCGAAAGGGATGTTCTTCAGGGCGGAGAAAACGGCCCCGGCCGCCGCGCCGGAATATGGGTAGCCCGCGTGCGGCGCCAGTATGCCCTTAAGGCTACCGGAAGGGCCGCTGCCCCCTGTGAGAAAGCCGGAGACGGTAGCGCGCAGCGCCTTCGCCTCCGCTTCGTAAAAACGCCCGGCCACGGCAGGTTTCCTGTTCATTTATGGATTATACATTTGTTTATAACCTCCAAAAAAACTAAAATATAGCTCACGGTGGTTGTAGCTCAGTGGTTAGAGCGCTCGGCTGTGGCCCGAGAGGTCGGGGGTTCAAGTCCCCTCAGCC
>MGUK01000036.1 GCA_001799995.1 Elusimicrobia bacterium GWF2_62_30 | reverse complement strand
TACTCGGCACGCCCGTGCCCGTGGTGTTCTTCAAAATACCGGTAGCGAGACCGGCAAGCGAGGTGCCGTTTATTTTTACCACGGTAAGGGCCGTGGCGCCCGTAGCGTCGCCCGTATGGGTGGCGTTCGTCACCAGCCCGCTGTACAGGGCGTTGACGGCATCGTCCCCCGTGTTGGTATTGGATAGGGTAGCGACCGCCGTGTTTGCCAGCATACCGTCGGCAATAACTCCGGCCCCGATCGAGGTAACGTTGCCCACGCTCGTCACTACGCCGGTAAGGTTAGCGTTCGTTGTCACCGTGGCCGCGTTGCCGGTAATATCCCCGGCAATGGCGCTTGTGAATGTTTTTATCCCGCCTATGGTCTGGTTCCCGGTGGTATAGACCGCGGTGGAAAGGGTGAGCTGCAGCGTGGTTATTGCCGCGGTCACGGTGGACAGGTCTATCTTGCTGATAGCCAGGCTGGTTATCCACGACGGGTCTGCGTAAGACCCTGTAGTATAAACGCCGTTGGTCACGGTACCCGCGTTGCCGGTTATAGTGGTCTGGTCGCCGGTGTTGGTTCCCGATAAGTTGGGAGCCGTGATCGCGCCGGTAAATGTCGCGCCGGTAAGGTCGGCCTTCAGGTCCAGCGCCGCCTGCTGAAAAGACGACACGGGTTTTTCCGCATCAGCCGTATTGTTTGCGCTGCCCAGGCCCACCATCGCGCTTGTGATGCCCGTAACCGTGCCGGTGAACGCGGGCGACGCCAGGTTGGCCTTCAGGTTAAGCGCTGTCTGCTGCAGCGTGGACACAGGCTTCGCGGCGTCGGAGGTATTGTCCGCGTTGTCCAGCCCCACCTGTGCCTTTGTAAGACCGGTAAGGCTTGAACCACTCCCGGTGGGCGACAGCTTGCTGTTGAACGTGGCCCAGTTAACGGAAGTCAGATAGCCGTCCGCCAGTGCGGTGGCCGCGCCAAGCTTGGTCTTTATCGTAGCGACGGTCTCGTCGCCGGCATTGCTGCCCGACAGGTTTGTGGCGGAAATTGCGCCGGTGAATGTCGCGCCGGCCAGGTTGGCCTTCAGGTTAAGCGCCGTCTGCTGCAGCGTAGACACAGGCTTGGCGGCGTCGGAGGTGTCATCCACGCTGCCCAACCCCACCTGCCCCGCGGTCATGCCCGTCAGCAACGAACCGTTCCCGCCAGGGGCCAGCTTGTCGTTAAAGGCGGCCCAGTCGGCGGAAGTCAGGTAACCGTCCGCAGATGCGGTGGCCGCGCCCAGCGCGCTCTTTATCGTAACGGCGGTCTCGTCGCCGGTATTGCTGCCGGAAAGGTTCGTGGCCGAGATCGCGCCGGTGAATGTCGCGCCGGCCAGGTTGGCCTTCAGGTTAAGCGCCGCCTGCTGCAGCGTGGACACAGGCTTGGCGGCGTCGGAGGTATTGTCCGCGCTGTCCAGCCCTACCTGCGCCTTTGTAAGACCGGTAAGGCCTGAACCATTCCCGGTGGACGACAGCTTGCTGTTGAACGTGCCCCAGTTAACGGAAGTCAGGTAGCCGTCCGTGGATGCGGTGGCCGCGCCAAGTTTAGTCTTTATCGTAGCAGCGGTCTCGTCGCCGGCATTGCTGCCCGACAGGTTCGTGGCTGAGATCGCGCCGGTGAATGTCGCGCCGGCCAGGTTGGCCTTCAGGTTAAGCGCCGTCTGCTGCAGCGTAGACACGGGCTTGGCGGCGTCGGAAGTATTATCCACGCTGCCCAGCCCCACCTGCCCTGCGCTCATGCCCGTCAGCAACGAACCGTTCCCGCTAGGGGCCAGCTTGTCGTTAAAGGCGGCCCAGTCGGCGGAAGTCAGGTAACCGTCAGCCAGCGAGGTGGCGGCGCCCAGCGCGCTCTTTATCGTAACGGCGGTCTCGTCGCCGGTATTGCTGCCCGACAGGTTCGTGGCTGAGATCGCGCCGGTGAATGTCGCGCCGGCCAGGTTGGCCTTCAGGTTAAGCGCCGTCTGCTGCAGCGTAGACACCGGCTTGGCGGCGTCGGAGGTGTTGTCCGCGCTGTCCAGCCCCACCTGCGCCTTTGTAAGACTTGTCAGGTTTGAACCGTTCAATACCGGCAAAAAGCCGTCCGCGCCAAGCTGCACAAGCCTGCCCGCCGTATTATAAATGCCGCCCGAAATGGCCTGGGTGCTTATCGCCACGCGGTTGTCCCCGAATTTACCCGAGCTGATAGCCGCGATCGACAAAGACACCTTAGCGTCGGTGACGGCGTTATTGGCCAGTTTCACCGTAGTCACAGAGCCGTCGGCAAGGGCGGCCGTCGCCATGTTCGTCAGCTTCGAGCCGTTCAATGCCGGCAGAAAGCCGTCGGTGTCCATCAGCACAAGCTGGCTCGCGCCGTTAAAAACGTTCCCCTGTGCAGTTACCGCTGATTTGTTGGTTATCGTGGCCCAATCCGCGCCTCCCGCCCAGGCGGCAGTGGCGCTGTTTAAGGAATATAAAGAGTAAGCCGAGGAAACCAGCTGGTAGCGGGGCAGCATTTCACCGTCGGTCCCTACCGCCACCCCCAGCCAGTAAGCGGTGGAGAAACTTATGTTGAAAGTGCTGAAAGGCGTAGCCGAGCCCAATAGTACGCTGTAAATACCATAAGCGTCCGGTGTCACCTCCTGGCTTTCGGTCCAGACCGGCGTGGGCGAGGTCGGGGTTGTATAAAATCTAAACACCATGGAAACCGGTGCGGTGACCGGAGTACCGGCCGAGTTAGCAAGCTTTCCCTGGAAATTGATCAATTCCGGAACGGCCCCGAACACCGGGTTTGCCGCAGTTGCCAAAGTTATGAACAGTACTAACAATCCATTGTTGAGAGTTTTGAGGTTTTTAATATTTTTCATAGACTACCTCCGCCAGTTTCCTTAGATCGGTAAAACTTCCGGCACGCAACCCCGTCGCCATCGGTATTCAGGGGCAGCCAGCCGCGTCAACCGCCGTTCCCGCGGAACTGTTGAGACACTTGTCGGAAGCGTCATTCACCCCGTCAGCGTCGGCATCCTGGGGGCAGCCTGCCGCGTCAACCGCCGTTCCCGCGGAAGTGTTGAGGCACTTGTCGGAAGCGTCATTCACCCCGTCAGCATCGGCATCCTGGGGGCAGCCTGCCGCGTCAACCGCCGTTCCCGCGGAAGTGTTGAGACACTTATCGGAAACATCATTTACCCCGTCAGCGTCGGCATCCAGGGGGCAGCCTACCGCGTCAACCGCCGTTCCCGCGGAAGTGTTGAGACACTTGTCGGAAACATCATTTACCCCGTCGGCATCGGCATCCCGGGGGCAGCCTTCCACATCAACCGCCGTTCCCGCGGAAGTGCCGCGGCATTTGTCTAAATAGTCCGCTACCCCGTCGTTATCGGTGTCCTGGGGGCAGCCTGCCGCGTTAACCGCCATTCCGCTGGAAGTGCCGGGGCACTTGTCTAAAGTCTCCGCTACGCCGTCGGCATCAGTATCCCTGTCTCCAAATTTTATCCCCAGCGATATCCGGTGAGTGATTCCCAGATCGGTGAACGAATTCCACGCATAGTCCAACTGGTAAGCGCTCCATTTGACGCCCATGCCGGCGGTCAGCCCGGAAAGCGCGCCCAGTTCCTTAACGGTGTCGCCCCTATACCCGGCACGCGCCGCGAGGATAACGGTGCCCAAGGCGTGCGTATATTCCGCCCCGGCGCGGAGATCAAGGTCTTTTTCGGTGTAATTGAGATCCGAAGCCACCAGCAGGCCTTTGGCCAATTCCAGCGCCCAGCCAGCGCGGGCCGTCACCGGCAATGGATACTCTTCCTCGACGTACCTGGCTTTGGTCCCTGCGTTCTGCACGGACAGGCCCACGTCCAGTTTCCGGCCCGCCAGGCGAAAGCCGCTATAGAGTGCCCCGATGTCGGCGGCATAGGCATGCGCGGTTTCTTCTTCTATCCGCGAGGTTATGTATTTCAGGTTAGCGCCCAGCGCAAGGTTCCCCAGCGTGCGGGCATAGCTGGCTACCGCCATTACGTCGGACATGTCGTAGTTTTCCCCAAGCCGCTGCCCTGTGTTGTCCGCTTCCGGGATGTTGCCCGAATTAAGGACATTGAACGCCACCCCCACGGCGCCGTTGCGCAAAGGCAGGCCGCAAGCGATGTTAGTATAGGTGATATCCTCCAGCCACAAAGCGTGCGTCATGGCCAATTCACGGCGCTCTATGGCCGCCAGCCCCGCGGGATTCCAATAGATCGAGTTCACATCGCCGGACACGCCGGCAAAGACATCCCCCATCGCCGCCGGCCGGGCGCCCGCGCCCAGCTGCAGGAACTGGAACGCGCTCGTCCCCGCCCCGCCGCCGGCAAAAGCGGAATTACCGCAGCACAGCAGCGCCCAGGCGGCCGCTGTCGTCCCGGCTATTATCTTCTTTAATGCCATCATCTTATCACCGCGAATTTGCCCCTTGCTTTCCCGCTGCCGGGCGCCGTCATATAGTAAATGTAGACGCCGCTCGCCAATTTCTGCCCGCCGGAGTTCCGGACGTCCCATTCTAAGTAGTCCACCGCCCTGTCCGTCTTATGAAGCTCCGCCACCAGCACGCCGGTTATCCCGAATATTTTGATGGTCGCCTCCGCCGGCAGGTGTTTGAAAGTTATTTTAGCGGCCTGGAACCTGCCCGGGCTGTTGGGCTTAAATGGATTGGGATACACATAAGCGTCGTCCAGGTTGGCGGGGAGCGGGACGACGGTGACAGGGGTGACAAAGCCGCCGGAATTAATGTAATTAGAGCTTTGCGCGGTTCCGGAAACGGTTTGCCCGAGCGTCCCGGTCCGGATCTTGTAGTTCGCTGAAACCGTGTTCGCGCTGCCGTTAACCAGCACCATGTCGGAAACCGCATACTGCGCGCTTGTCAGCGCGCCGGCGTAGGCCAGCGAGCAGGCCAGCAGCAGCCCCGCGGGCAAACGACAGCCGCGCAGGACCGCCCGTATTTTCTGTTCAGATAAAACCGCCATCTTGTAAGTATACCCCCCGGCGCGGTTTTGCTTCTATTAGGAATTCTGCCCGGCCTGCTAGGTACTATTACGCGGGCGCCTGACGGCGGCTCGCGGCGGGAACGTCTCAGGCGGTCTTCGGCGTCCGGCGCCTTTTCACCAGTTTCTCCGCCTCCACCGCGAAGAAAACGACGCAGGATAATCCCAGCGCCAGGGCCAGGTCGCCGGCCGACAAGGGCGCGGTGCGGAAGATCTTGTTGCACCAGGGAACATAAATAGCGGCCAACTGCAGCAGGACCGTAGCCGCGACCGAATAAAGCAGCGGCTTATTAGTGAGGAGCCCCATCCGGAACAGGGACCGCTTTTCCGAGCGTATGGCCAGCGCGTGGCCCAGCTGGCTGAGACACAGCACGGTAAACACCATGGTCTGCCAATGCATGCCGGTCCGGATAGCCCAGGCCTGCGTGCCCAGGCACAGCAGACCCAGCAGCAGGCCCACCCAGATAACGTGCACGCCCAGGCCGCCCGCCAGCAGGCTTTCGCCGGGGCTGCGGGGCGGCAGCTTCATTATGTCCGGCTCGGCGGCTTCCGTAGCCAGCGCCAGGCCCGGCAGCCCGTCGGTAAGCAGGTTTATCCACAAGATCTGTATGGGGAGCAGCGGCATGGGCAGCCCAAGGAAGGGCGCCAGGAAAATTATCCAGATCTCCCCGGAATTGCAGGTAAGCACATAGCGCACGAACCTCCTGATATTGTCGAAGATCCGCCGGCCCTCGCCCACCGCCTTGACTATGGTGGCGAAATTGTCGTCGAGTAATATCATGTGGGCCGCTTCTTTAGAAACATCGGTGCCGGTTATTCCCATGGCGATGCCTATGTCGGCCCGCTTAAGCGCGGGGGCGTCGTTGACGCCGTCGCCGGTCATGGCGGCAAAGTGGCCGCGCGCCTGCAGCGCCTTCACGATGTGCAGCTTCTGCTCCGGCGCTACCCGGGCATAAACCCTGATGCGCTCCACCTTCTGCGCCAGCTCTTCC
Source organism: Elusimicrobia bacterium GWF2_62_30 (assembly GCA_001799995.1). Classification (GTDB taxonomy): domain Bacteria; phylum Elusimicrobiota; class Elusimicrobia; order Elusimicrobiales; family UBA9959; genus UBA9959. The sequence goes on along the minus strand of MGUK01000036.1, from coordinate 27,326 downwards.
GGGGAGAGCTTTCCCAGCTCCGCCCCGGTCAGCATAACCTCCGCTTCCCCCGGCTTTATAATACCCAGGCGCTCCGCTATGTTGCGCGCGGTAACGGGATGGTCGCCCGTGATCATCACCGTCACAATGCCGGCCTCGCGGCATTGCCCGACGGCGGCCTTCGCCTCTTCCCTGGGCGGGTCGGCGATGCCCGCCAGCCCGATGAACACCAGGTCTTTCTCCGCCTCGGCCGGGGTCGGCGCCCCGGGGAGGGCGTCCCACTGGCGCGCGGCCAGGCCCAGCACGCGCAGGCCCCGCGCCGCCATCGCCTCCGCCGCCGTCTTGATCTTTTCCCCGCCGTCCGGGCCTATGCCGGAGGAATACATTATGTTCACGGACCTTTCCAGCAGGCTCTCCGCCGCGCCCTTGGTTACGGAAAAATATGCCCCGCCCTCCCAGTCGGCCAGCTGCCCGGCATGGAAGGTGGTCATGCATTTTCTTTCAGAATCGAACGGCAGCTCCGCCGCGCGCGGGCGCTCCGCGTCTAACTTCTTCTTGTCGAAACCTCCGGCCGCCGCCAGGGCGCAGAGGGCTGTTTCCGTGGGGTCTCCCGCCCAGCCGCCGTCCTTGGGACGGGCATCGTTGTTAAGGGCGAAGCCGGTAAGCAGGCGCGCGCAGGCGGCGGGGCCGGAGATCACCTGCGCGGCGGTCAGCAGCGTCCCGTCCCAGTACACTTCCTCCACCGTCATCCTGTTCTGCGTCAGCGTGCCCGTCTTGTCGGTACAGATGTAAGTCACCGAGCCCAGCGTTTCCACCGCCAGCAGTTTGCGTATCAGCGCGTTCTGTTTGACCATCTTGGCCGCGCCCAGCGCCAAAGCTATGCTCATTACCGCGGGCAGCGCCTCGGGTATGGCCGCCACCGCCAGCGACACCGCCGTCAGGAACATCAGCGCGGCCGGCTCCCCCCGCAGCAGCCCGGAAACGAAAACTATCGCGCAGATCGCCAGTATGGCCCACGCCAGCTTCTTACCGAAGATCGTTAGTCTCCGCTGAAGCGGCGTCTCCACTTCTTCTTCGTCCTGCAGCAGGCCGGCTATTTTCCCCAGCTCGGTCTCCATGCCTGTTGCCGCTACCGCGCCCTTGCCCCTGCCATAAGACGCCGCGGTCCCGCTGTAAGCCATGTTGCGCCTGTCGCCCAGGGCCAGGCCCTCTCCGGGGATAGCGTCGGCGTGTTTTTCAACGGATTGGGATTCACCCGTGAGCGCCGCCTCCTCTGTCTTGAGCGAAACGGCCTCTATCAGGCGCAGGTCCGCGGGCACGACGCTGCCGGCCTCCAGCAGCACGATATCGCCGGGCACCAGCGAGGCCGCCGGGATAGCGGCCACTTGTCCGTCCCGCATGACCGAAGCGACCGGCGCCGCCATTTTCTTAAGCGCTTCCATGGCCTTCTGCGCGCGGTATTCCTGCGCGAAGCCCATTATGGCGTTAAGCGTGACGATGGCCGCTATCACTACGGCGTCCAGCATTTCCCCCAGCACTCCGGAAATGACGGCCGCCGCTATAAGAACGACTATCATGAAGTCTTTGAACTGGTCCAGGAACATGGCCAGCGCGCCGCGTTTGCTCTTTTCTTTAATGGAGTTGGGGCCGTATTTTTCAAGGCGCCGCGCGGCCTCGCCGGAGCTGAGGCCGCCCGGACCGGAGCCCAGTTCCTTCAGCGCTTCTTCAACGGTTTTTTTATGCCACTCTATCGCTGCGGCGGTGGCGGGAAGTGTTGTCATAAGCTCGGTACCGGCAGGAAATAATTACAAGGCGCCGAAGGACCCGGTTTCTATTTATCTTTATATTAGTGTAGGCCTTCCCCGTCTCCGCTTCCTATTCGGAATTCTGCCCGGCCTTGTCGGTAATATTACGGGGAGCGAAGCCGGTTCTGCCGCCAAAGTTCTACGGCGCCGGGACATTTACCTAGCGTCGAGCGTAGAGTTCCGGATAGCGGCCGCAGGTCGGGGAAAGGTATCGTATCAGGGACCAGCACAGCGCTGTTCGACATAAGGAGAAAACTATATGAAGGTACTCTTAGCATTGGTTTGCATGCTCGCGGCCGGGGCAAGCCCGCTGCGCGCCCAGGTGGCCGGCGATTTCGGAGCGGGCGTGATGCTGGGCAGGCATACGGGCGTCACCGCTAAATACTGGATGACCGAAGGCCGGGCCCTGGATGCCGGCATCGGGATCGAGAACAACCTGTCCCTGTACGGCGACATCCTCTGGCATAGCTGGAGAGTGCTGCCCCAGCCCTCGCAGGGAAAGCTCCCCGTCTACCTGGGTATCGGCCTGGAAAGCGGCAACTCGGACCGCAACGACTTCGGCCTCCGCGCCGTCGCGGGCGTCGCCTACTGGTTCCCGCGCAATCCGCTGGAGGTATTCGCGGAGATCGTCCCCGTCCTGCACTTTAACGACGACAAGGGCGCCAATGTAAGCGCGACCATCGGAGGAAGATACTACTTCGAGTGGTGAACAGCGGCATTAACACGCACTTAAAAACCGGGGGCCGCAAGGCGGCCCCCGGGATTTATTTCCCAAAGAGAAAGCCCGGCTAATTCTTCCGGGCGGTCAATTTTTAATTTTATTTCCCGGCGCAGGCGCCAGGCCGGCAACGGGCACCGCAGGCCCGAGCAGAACGGCCAGCCAGCGCGTGCTTTCATGGCTCTCGAAGGCGAACTTAAGGGCCATAGTGAACGGTATGCACAGGACCGCGCCCAGCAGTCCCAGCATCCTCCCCCAGAAAATCAGCGAGAGAAATACTACCAGGGTCGACAGGTATAGCTTCTTCCCCATGATCTTAGGCTGCAGCACATTGCCGATGGTGAACGCTATTGCCACATAGCCGGCCACGACAAGCACGGCGCGGCCGGGCCCGAACTGCACAAGGGCGAGGCTGACCGCGGGCACCGCCGCTATAATGGAGCCGACATGCGGGATATAGAGGAACATAAAGGCCAGGAATCCCCAGAGAACAGGGGAATTCACCCCCAGGAGCGCCAGCCAGAGCCCGATCAGTATCCCGGCGCTCAGGTTCAGCCCGGTCGCGACCAGCATGTAGCGCTGGATATCGTCGATGAACTTCGTGAACCCGGGAAACACCTTGCGGGGCTCGCCCAGGACGGCGCGCAGCTTGACCGGGAAACTGGAGGCTTCGAGCAGGATGAACATTACGGTCAGCAGGATAAGTACGATATTAGAGACCACGCCGCCCAGCCCGCCCAGCATATCCACGAACAGTTTCATGACCGCCGCGGGATTGAGATATTCCAGCAGGACCTTCTCCGTTACCCGGAAGCCTTTAGCCGCCAGCAAGGCCGCCAGCGCCCCGGCTTCTTCCTTCATCCGCTGCTGGTAGGAAGGCAGGGAATCGCTGAAACCGCTTAGCGACGCGCCGACCAGCCCGCCGATCCCGAGCAGGATGGCTATCATCCCGGCCAGCACTAGCAGCACCGCGGCGGTCGAAGGCAGGCGCTTGCGCTCCAGCCAGGCTACCGCGGGCGTACCCAGGGCCGCCAGGAAGACCGCGACCAGGGAGGAAGCCAGGGCCGACTGCGCCTGGTTTATACCCCAGATCAGCACCACCAGCGCGGCCGCGATGAAAAGGAAGCGTATCCCGCCGTGACTATCGTTTTGTTCATGCATAGACACGCCTCCCTTTTTTTCAGGCCGCCCGCCGGCTCAGGACGGCTCTATGGTCATCAGGTTCTTCACTTTCCTGACGCCGTTCACGTCTTTGACAAGTCTTGTGACCGTCTCTTTTTCGGCGGCGGTCCTTGCCCGCCCGCCCACGGTTACCACGCCGCGCCTGACCGCCACCGTGGTATAGAGGCTGTTGGTAGAATGATGCAGCACCAGCGCCATCCGGACCAGGGCGGCGACTGAAACATCGTCGATCTTTTCCTTGACGCTCCTGGCGGGCTTTTCCGGGGCGACGGAGACGGTCATTTCATTTTTTACCTCGAGGATGCCGTCCACGTCCTTCGCGTATTCCGTAGTCAGTTCTTTCTGGGACTGCGTCGCGGCGTTGCCCCGCAGCGTCACGATGCCGTCTTTGACGTCGACCTCGGTGGTCTTGCCGTTCACGCTGCGGTGGAACAGCAGCGTGGCTTTGACTTTATTGCGGAACCAGGCGTCCGAGTTGGCCGTGGGCGGCGCGTCTTTTACTTCCAGCCTGTTATCCACGCTCCTGACGCCCGGGATGTCCGTCATGGTCACCTCGGCCAGCGACCGGTGGAATTCCTCGGAGATGATCCCGGTCAGGGTAACGGCGCCGTCCTTCGATTCTATCCGGATATCGTCGTTCTGCAGGTAGTTGATGAACACGTACGAATCCCTGGCGGACGAAACGATAAAGACGTCCATTTTAGACGCTTGCGCGGGCGCGCTCAGCGCCAGCAGGCCAGCCGCCGCTATCAGAGCTATAGAATATGTCGCTTTCATGTTATGTTCTCCTTATTACTGTTTCTCCGCGGCGGCGCCGGCCGCTTCCGGGAGCTTATCCGCAGTTAACGGCAGCGAGAAAGAAAAACGGACGTCTTTGCCCTGCTCGCTCTCTATTTCCAGCGCGCTGCCGTGCAGCGCCAGCATGTCGCTGCAGATCTTGAGCCCGAGCCCGAACCCCTCCGCGGCGGCCTGGCCCTCGCCAGTCCTGAAAAATTCCGTTTTGATCTTCACCAGGTCGGCGGGAGCGATGCCCCGGCCTGAATTTTCGATGCGGAAAGTCGCGTAACCGGCCTTTTCCGCGGCCACCCTGATAGTTATCCAGCCGCCTTCGGGTGTGTATTTCACGGCGTTCCCCATAAGGTTGGAGATCGCCAGCGCCAGCGCCTCGGGATCGGCGCTCACGATAAAAGGGTCTTTCGCCATGTCGAGAGTGAACGAGATCTTCTTCCTGCGCAGTAGTTCGCCCATGGCTGCTATCGCGCCGGCTGCCAGGTCCTGCAGGTCCAGCGGCTTCTTTTCTATCCTGAACTTGCCGGCTTCCATCCTGGCCTCGTTCAGAATGTTCTTCACGAAGCGCTTCAGGAACTTCCGCTCATAGTCCAGGGTCTTGTACAGTTCCGCCCTCGCCGGCGTAACCAGGTCGGGCTCCGACTCCTCCAGGAGGAAGATAACGGCGTCGAGCACTGTCAGCACGTTATTGAATTCATGGCTTACGGTATGGACCATGACCGATTTCAGTTCGGCGGCCAGCTGCTCCCTGCGCATCAGCGCCCTTATCTGCAGCAGCAGAGCCAGGGCGCCCAGGGCCGCCAAGAAGATCAGCACCAGTTTATGCGTGGTGGCGGCCAGACGGGATTTCATGGTCTCGCTGTTGATCGCCATGGCCATGGTCCCCAGCCGCCTGCTGCCCACGGTCACAGGTTCCGAGAAATAGTGATAAGCCAGGCCGTCGGGGCCCGTAAAGCTCTGCGTCAGGGAGCCGCCGGCGCCCCTGGCCGCGGTTCCCTCCCGGCTTGCGTCCTGTCCCCCTATCTTGTCCGGATCGGAATGCGAGCGGATCCGGCCCGACTGGTCGGTCACCACGGCGTATTTTATCACCTTGTCCAGCACCAGCGTGTTCACCAGGAAATGCAGCGAGAAAAGGTCTTCTTTAGGGAACAGGGCCGTGCCGGCCCGCCGGGAGGAGATCTCGGCGCGCAGGCGCATATCCTCGAAGACGGAATCCCTGGCGTCCTTCAGGACCAGCCTGGCGGCGCCGAGGATAAGCAATAACACCAGCGCGGAAAACCCGATGGAACTATTTATGGCTATCGCCCTGAGCCTTTGGCGTGTCATGGTTTTTGGGGCGGCGGCGCGGGTTTAGCGCCGGAAACGCTTTTTAATTTACCGCGCAGCTCCACGGCGGGCGGATAAGAGGGCGACAGGGTGGAGATCTCGTTAAGATAGTTCAGCGCGGCGGCCATATCGTTGTTGCTGTAGGCGCCTACCGCCCGGTAGTAGAGCCCCTCCACCTTTTGGGAGTCCTCGGCAGAAAGCTCCGGGGCCTTCACCCCGGCCGCGGCGGGCGCGGCCGTTTCCTTTTCCGGCACGGCGGCCGGCCGGGCCCCTTTACGCCCGGGCTGGGCGCAGGCGCATAAAAGCGCCGCGGCGATAATGAACGCATAGTGATTGGAGCGCATATAATTAGAGATCAAGCTGCTGGTCTCCCCTTAAGCCTGCCCCTCTTTCACCGGGCTCCTTGCGAAATACTGGAACCGCGAGGTCAGTTCCGCCGCCCACTTAACGGCGTTGATTATCTGCAGGATCCCGGTTTTTGTGGAGCTGGAGGTTTTCAGGTCCTCATCGATGAGCGTAGCGTGCCCGTTAATGACGGCCAGCGCGTTATTGAAGTCATGCGCCAGCGGGCGGGCCACTTCGCTCATGGAGGCGGCGGCCCGAAAGCCCGCCTGCTCCGACTCCGCTTTCCGGAGCAGCGTGACATCGCGGGTTACGCCCAACACCCCCGTTATCCTTCCGGCGGCGTCGCGCAGCGGCGTTTTGACGGTGTTGAAATAATACTTGCCGGAAGGAAGCGCCCTGTCATAGGTCCGCGTTAGCGTTTTCCCGCTGCGGACCACTTCCCGGTCGTCCTTCGCCGCCTCCGCGGCCACTTCGGGCGGGAAAACTTCGGCGTCGGTCCTGCCCAGGACGGCTTCGGGCTTTAAAAGAAAAATATCGGCGCAGGCCTTATTGAGCTTCGTATACCTGCCGGACAGATCTTTTATATAGATGGCGTCTTTCGCGGTGTCGAAAATATTGCGCAGCGTCGCTTCGTTCTCCTTCAGCAGCTCCGCCGCGGCCAGCCGTTTGGTGACATCCCTCACGACGCCGGTTATAAGCGCCGGTTTCCCCCCTGACATCACTATCCCGCTTTTCTGTTCCATCAAGAAGTAGCCGTCGTCTTTTTTGCGGAGCCTGTAGGAGATCATAGGAAGCGTCTTGCCGGTTTTTTTCGCCGCGGCCAACGCCTTTACGGCTAATTCCCTGTCCTGCGGATGCACCAGGTCAAAGATGCTGCTGCCCAGCAGGTCGTGCGGCCTGTAGCCGTAAGCCGCTATCCTGGGACTGGCATAGACTATCTTCCCCTGCATGTCAGCTGAATAGATAATATCCTGCGAGGAGGCGATCATCGCCAGGAGCCCGTTGTGCTCCCGGCTCCGCGCATCTTCGGCCAGTTTATGCCGCAGTATTATCGCGTAGGCGCCGGCCAGCTGCCTGGCGGCCTCCAGGTCGGCGGCCGTATAGTTCCTGGAGGGGTTGACCAGCGCTATCACGCCGAGCTGTTTGCTGCCGGATAACACCGGCATTCCGAGAAATCTGTCTATTTTCATCCCCGCGCCCGCCCGCCCGGCAGGTTTTACGCCGGCGGGGATGGAATTTAACAGCAGCGGCTTCTTTTCTTTCAGCACCCGGGCGCAAAGCTCTTTAAATTCAGGAGACGCGAAAAGCCCGGCCCTTAGCTGCCGCTTTTTGTTTTTTCCACCGGTAGGGGTGGCTGCCATAAGCCGGCCGCTGGCCGGGTCGGTATAACCCGCGAAGCCGTTCCGGCTCCCGGTAAGGCGGCATGCCTCGTCTATCGCCGCCCTGGAGACCGCATCCGCTGTAATTCCGGGCGTCGTCAGGAAAAGTTCCTCAAGAGTTGTGACGGAGGCGGCATCCCGCTCCAGGTCCGGACCCGCGGCGCGCCTGTTGCTTTTGATATTTTTCTTCATAGCTCCCCCGGGTCACTTAAGCGAAGTCAGCCCGTGCTGGATAGCGTACTTGGTAAGGCCGGCGACGGTAAGAATATTGAGCTTATGGGACAGGTGTTCCCTGTGCGTCTCCGCGGTACGGGCGCTGATCCCAAGCTTTGCCGCGACGCCTTTATTGGAGAGCCCTTCGGCGAGCAAAGACAGCACCTCCCGCTCCCGGACCGTCAGCGCGGCGCTGTCCGGTCTGCCTTCGGGAAGGTCCTGCATGGGATCGAGCAGGACGTCGGTCATCCCCGCGGGAAAATGCGTGCCGCCGCGGGAGACCTGCCTGATAGCGTCGAGCAGTTCGGCCATAGGCTGATCTTTTATTACATAGCCCTGTACGCCGCAGCGGGCCATCCTCCCCACGTATTCTTCGCTGGAATGGATGCTGAACGCGATCAGCCTGGCCTTGGGAACGACCAGGTGCAGCCGGCGGGCAAGCTCCCCGCCGTCGAGCGAGGGCAGGTTCACGTCCAGTATTACGATATCCGGCGCCAGCTTTTTCGCCTTGCGGAGCGCCTCCGGGGCGTCCGACGCCTCGCCCACCACAACAACGCCGCAACTGGTCAGGTAGGAGCGCACGCCTTCGCGCACGATCGGGTGGTCGTCCACCAGGAAAACCCTTATTTTGTTTTGTTTCGCGTCTTTCACCGGGACTCCTGGGTTTTAAATTGTGCCGCTTTGTTCCACCCGGGGGCTATACCCTGCAGACGGCCAAAGGCGGCGTGAGTTAAGTATAGCGCGCCGCCGGTTTAGCAGCTATTAGGAATTCTGCCCCGTATGCTAGGTACTATTACGGAAGATGTGTTTTTTAACGACGGAGAGCGGGGGCGGAAGCCCCGGAGGAATCCGGCAGGAACACGCTTTATCGCCGCGGAGCGCGGCGAGGCGCCTTGCGCGCGGAGGACTTCGGCGCGGCTGCCGGCAGGGCGTCCGGCATACCTGACGGGAAATACCGGCCGCCGCGTGCCACCTGTGTGATGGCCTCGAGCAGTTCGGCCGTCGGCTGGCTTTTCATCACATAGCCCCGCGCGCCGCTCCGGGCCATCCTTACCACGTATTCTTCACCGGAATGGATGCTGAAAGCGATTATCTTGGACCCGGGGACGAGCCGGCGCAGGCGGCTGGCCACTTCCCAGCCGGCCATGGAAGGCAGGTTGACGTCCAGCACGATAACATCCGGCCTCAGTTTCTTTAGTTTCAGTAACGCCTCGGGAGCATCGGAGGCTTCCCCAACCACTTCGGTAGAGCGGCTGGTCAGATAGGAACGCACGCCATCGCGCACGATCGGGTGGTCATCGATAAGGAATACGCTTATCTTTTTCTGTTTTTCTTTTTTCATTACCGGTGTTATCAAAAGCAATAATTCACAGCCGCGGTAAGCGCAAACCCTTTGTCGCGGAAATTCCGCGCGCCGGGCTCATCGGAACGTATATCCTCGGTCCAGAGATACCGGTAGGACCCGTCCACGGACCAGTACTTGTTAAGCAGGTACTCCACGCCGCCTCCCGCATGAGTGCCGGAGCGGAATTCGGAGCTGTCGGCCGGAGCATAGGCATGGGTATAATACCAGCCGCCCCCGCCCAGGATATACGGGGCGAGCCTGTAGTTGTGAGGCATCAGGTAGATCAGGACGGAAAATTGTATGGGGACTACGTCCACCCGCGTCCCGCCGAACTCGTTCTTGCGCAGGTCCACCGAACCTTCCAGGGCCCACCGGCGCGTAAGATGATAGCGCACCTGCGCTCCCTGCATAAAGTCGCCGCTGTCGGCGCCCTTGGGGCGGTAATACGCGGCGCGGCCCCCCACCGTCAGTCCGGGGCGGGGCCCGCTACTTTCCTCGGCGTAAAATTGCGCGCCGGCGCGGCCGGCCGGCAGAAAGCAGGCCGCCAGGAACAGGAAAAAGATGGAACGTTTAGATGCGGTCATAAAGAAGTATCGCAGGGATGGTTCGCCTGGCATAACCCGGCGGCCCGCTATTTACAGCCTCGACACAGAGAGTATACCGCGCGCCGCGCGGAACGGGAACGCGTATTACTACGCGGGGAAGTCAGTAATACTACGGACAGGATCCGCCAGGTCAGCTGGCCGGCTTGTCGGGCAGGCCCAGCGAAGTAAGCCCGTGCTGGATGGCGTACTTGGTAAGGCCGGCGATGGTCATGATCTTAAGCTTGTGCGAGACGTGCTCGCGGTGCGTTTCCGCGGTCCGCACGCTTATGCCCAGTTTGCGCGCCACCTCTTTATTGGCCAGGCCTTCGGCCAGCAGGGCCAGCACTTCCCGCTCCCGCACGGTCAGCACCGCCGTTTTTTCCTCGTCGGAAACCGGTTTGGCCTCCGGGGACAGTATAGCGTCCGACATCTCGGGAGGGAAATAGAGCCCGCCCCGGTGCACGTGGCAGATGGCCTCCACCAGTTTGGCCGTGGGCGCGTCCTTAGTGACGTAGCCGTGCGCGCCGCAGCGCGCCATCCGGACCACGTACTCCTGGCTGGCGTGCACGCTGAAGCCGATGATCTTCGCCGCCGGCACCGTCTGCCGGAGCTTGCGGGCAAGCTCGCCGCCGTCCAGGGAAGGCAGGTTCACGTCCAGGATTATGACCTCGGGCGCCAGTTTTTTTACCTTGCGCAGGGCCTCCTGGGCGTCGGAAGCTTCCCCCACCACCAGGACCGAGCCCTGGGTGGTCAGGTAGGAGCGCACCCCCTCGCGTACGGCGGGGTGGTCGTCCACCAGGAATACTTTTATCTTGGGCTGGCTTTTCTTTTTCATAAGGCATCTCCTTCAGGGCCGGATATGGGAACGCTGACCGTGAGCGTAGTGCCGGCCCCCGGGGTGGAATGAAGTTCGATAGTGCCCCCGGCAAGTTCAGCCCGCTCGCGCATGCTCCCGAGCCCGATCCCGCGCCCGGCCGCCTGCCGGCTGGCTCCCTGAGTAAAACCGATCCCGTTGTCGCTGACGCTCAACAAGATCTCCTTCCCTTTACGGGAGAGGGCTACCGCGGCCACGCTGGCTTTGGAATGTTTCCCCACGTTGTTGAGCGCTTCCTGGGCTATGCGGAACAGCGCCAGCGCAAGCTCCGGAGATATCTCCCGGGGGACATTCACGGCCTTCAGCGTAACCGGTACGCCGGCGCGCTCCTTGAATTCGCGGCAAAGCGTGCGCAGGGCAGGCTCCAGGCCCAGGTCCATCAGCTCCGAAGGCATCAGGTTCTGCGAAACGCGGCGGATTTCGGAAATGGCATGGCTCAGGAACCCGCCGACCTTGACTATCTTCTCCGCGTCCTTTCCGCCCAGGGCTATTTCCCCCGGCAGGGATTCCAGCCTGAATTTTACTCCGGAAAGTATCTGCCCGACGCCGTCGTGCAGTTCGCGGGAAAGGCGCTTACGCTCCGTTTCCTGGGCGGAGATCACGCGCGCGTGCAGGCGGCGCAGCTCCCTGTCCGCCCCCTTGCGCTCGGTGATATCCCGCTCCGTGGTGGCCACCTCCACCGGCTGTCCATTCCCATCGCGCAGCACGGTGACCGTCAGCAGCACGTCCAGGATCCTGCCGCCTTTTGTGCAGCGCTGGGCTTCGACAGGCGCCGCCGAGACCTGCACCAGCTCCCGCATCTTTATGATCTTGTTTTTCGGCATGAGCCGCCTGATGCTCATCGCCAGGGCTTCCTTCTCGCTGTAGCCGTACATCTTTTGCGCGCCTTTGTTCCAGGCCAGGATCTGGTCTTTAAGGTCGCAGATGATGACGGCGTCGTTGGAGTCCAGTACGGAATTGGCCAGCCGCAGCGTGTTCGTTTCCGAAACTTTCCGCTCCCGCTCGGCCCGCTTCTGTTCCGTAATATCCCGTTCGGTGGTCGCTACCTCCACCGCCTGGCCTTTGTCGTCGCGCAGCACCGTTACCGTCACCAGCACGTCCAGGATCCGCCCGCCCCGCGTCCGGCGCTGGGTCTCTATCGGCGCCGCCGAGACCCGCACCAGGTCGCGCACCTTGATAAGTTTATTATCCGGCATCAGCCGCCTGATGCTCATCGCCAGGGCTTCCTTCTCGCTGTAGCCGTACATCTTCTGGGCGCCCTTGTTCCAGGCGATTATCCGGTCCTTGAGATCGCAGATGATGACGGCGTCGTTGGAGTCGAGAACGGAAGTGGCCAGCCTCAGCACGTTCTTTTCGGAGAGCTTCCGCTCCCGCTCGGCCCGCTTCTGCTCCGTTATGTCCCGTTCGGTCTGGGCCACTTCCACGGGGGCGCCCTTGTCGTCGCGCAGCACCGTGACGGTCAGCAGCACATCCAGGATCTTCCCGTTCTTGGCGCGGCGCTGGGTCTCCAGCGGCGCCGCCGATACTTTCACCAGGTCGCGCGTTTTCATGCGCGTTGTTTCCGGCATGAGCCGCTTGATGTCCATACCCAGGGCTTCCTCTTCGGTGTAGCCGTACATCTTCTGCGCGCCCTTGTTCCAGGCGGTTACCCGGTCTTTGAGATTGGCGATAATGACGGCGTCGTTGGAGTCGAGCACCACCGTGGCCAGCCGCTGCACGTTCTTCTCCGCCAGCTTCCGGTCCTGGATATCGATAAGCGCCATTACGGCGCCTTCGGTCCTGCTTTTTTCGGTCTTGCTTTTATCCGTCCTGTAGGGCCGGATAAAGAGGTAGTACCAGCGGCCCTGCGTATCCGCCACCTCCAGCTTCTGGACATGGCCCGCCTTGATAACGCCCAGGAGCAGCTGTTTCAGGTTCGGCAGCAGCAGCGGGAGGCTGACGTCCGCTACGGACCGTCCGACCTTTTCCGGGGACAGGCCGAGCGCGCCGACCGCCGGCGGCGTGTAGCGGCGGATGGTCAGGTCCGGGTTCAGCAGCACGATGGGGATGTCGATATTGGCCAGGAGGTTGGAGAAATCGTTATTGGCGCGGTTCAGCACCTGGTTGGCGTCCCCCAGTTCCTCGGTGGAAGTGAGCAGTTCCTCGTTGGTGGACTGAAGTTCCTCTTTGGCCGTTTCGAACTCCTCATTTACGCTCTGCAGCTCTTCGTTGCTGGAAAGCAGTTCCTCGTTGGAGACCTTAAGCCTCGCATTGGTGGATTCCTGCTCTTCGATGATGGCCTTCAACTGCTCGCCGGAAACCGACAGGTCTTCTTTGAGATCTATAACGCGGCGGCTGTCCCTGGCCCCGCCCGCCCGCCGCGGCCCCGCCTCCGCGGCGCCGCTCTCTTCGAACAGGACAAGAAAGCATTCCTGGTGCAGGTTCGAGGCCTTGAGCGGCAGCACCTCTATCCGGACGCGCTTGGGCGCCACGCCCGCGTGAGGCGCGGCTATTTCCTTGCGCACGGCGCAGGCGGATCTTTTGGCGATGTGGATGGCCGCGCGCAGTTCAAGCAGGAATTCTCCCGAAGCCATGCGGCGCAGGTTCATGCTCGGTTTGCCCGGCGCCGGGCGCAGGTACGCCGAGGTATTGCCCAGGAACCGCAGGATCTCCAGGTCGCCGCTGACGATGACGCCGTTGGGCAGATAGCGGGCTGGCAGGACGCTGTCCAGTTCGCCCTGCAGGTCGAGCGCGTCCTGGGCGGGGTTGCTTTTTTCAGTTTTGCTTTCACCTAGGCCTTTTACGCCGGGCTCCGGTTCCAGGAAGCGGCCGAACTGCACAAAATCCAGATTCGCGTTCGAAGCCGCCGCCCGTTCATAGAACGACTTCTTGTTAACGTTAAGAACGGAAAAGCCGCCGGGGAACTGCTCTATGGTTTCGGAATGGCCCAGCATGAGGATGCCGCGCGGCTTCAGGGCGTACTGAAAGATCTGCAGGGCTTTTTCCTGCAGCCCGGGCCCGAGGTAGATCAGGAGGTTGCGGCAGCTGACCAGGTCTAGATTGATGAAAGGCGGGTCCTTCACCAGGTTCTTGGCGGTAAAGACGCACCTGTCGCGGATCATGGGGGAAATACGGTAGCCGTCCTTGGTCTGCGTAAAGAAACGCCGCAGCCGCTCCTGGGAGACATCGGCCTTGATCTTTTTGGAGTAGAACCCGGCGCGGGCTTTTTCAATAACGGCGGGGTTCACATCGGTAGCGAAGACCTGGAACGGCACCTGGGCGGCGCGCGGGCCGAGGAACTCCGCCAGGTTTATGGCATGCGAATAGGCCTCTTCGCCAGTGGAGCAGCCGGGCACCCAGATGCGGATCGGGACCGTGGAAGGCCTGTCCTTCAGGAGACGCGGATAAATGGCGCTCTTCAGGGCCCTGAAAGAATCCGGTTCCCTGAAGAAGGCCGTCACGGAGATCAGGATATCGCTGTAAAGCTGCTCCATCTCCCCGGAATCCGCTTTCAGCATACGGAGGTACTTCTCCGGCTCGCGGACCCGCCGCAGCATCATGCGCCTTTGAATGCGCCTGCGCAGCGTGGCCTGTTTATAGAACTCGAACTCCACTCCCTTGCTGCCGTGCAGGAGCGCCAGGATACCGTTCATTGCTTCTTCGCTGGGCCTGCTCTTTGTTTCTTTCCCGTTCCGGGAGCGGGAGTACGCGGTTGCGGAACCGAGCTTCTTGCCGATCTCGGCCGGGGACATTACGAAATCGGCGCAACCGGCCAACGCGGCCGAATTCGGCATGCTGGCATGGGCCGCGGTTTTCCCGTCCTGCGCGAAGGTCGTTCCGCCATTTTCCTTGATAGCCTTCAGGCCTTCTGCCCCGTCGTCGCCTTCGCCCGACAGGAGGACGCCGATCGCGTTCTTCCCCTGGTCGCCGGCCAGGGAGCGGAAGAAGCTGTCTATGGGATTGCGCCAGTCGGACTTGTGGCCCAATGAAGAAAGGTGAAGGACGCCCCTCTTTATGAGCATCGCGCGGTTGGGCGGGAGAATATAGATCCGGCCGGGGGCTACCTTGTCCCCGCTTTTCACTTCGCCTACCGGGATCCTGATATTGCGCGACAGGATCTCGGCCAGCTGGCTTTTATATTGGGGGGCCAGGTGGGGCACCAGCACTACCGCCAGGCCCGGCTTAGGCGGCAGGGCGGTCAGGAGTTCTTCGAACGCCTTCAACCCGCCCGCCGAAGCGCCTATAGCGACCACCGGAAATGCTTTGGACTTCATATTCTTCCCAACTTCCCCGTTCTCCGTGAAACGCTGCGGCCCGCGGTGTGCCGCAAGGACATCTCCGCCAGGGTCATATTTGCCATTTATATGGTACCTGTCAATTATACCCCAATGGAATGCGCGCACAAATACGTGTTTCTACGCGCGTCCGTACGTAGTATTACGAATACCGCCGCGCCGCTTTGTCGAGATAACTTTTGCGCTCCGCCGGGAAATTTCTTCCCCTACCCTTACACCATACTACCATAATTTCCCCCGCAAAAACCCGCACAAAAGCGGAACTGCCGGGAACCCGCCTCAGGCCCGCCGCCAAATGAAAAAGCGCCCCGCCGGGGACGCTTTTTTATTTAGAGGACCGCTCAGCGTTTGCCGGGAAGTATCTCCAGCCAGTAGCCGTCGGGGTCTTCTATGAAATAGATGCCCATGGCCGCGTTCTCGTAGCAGATGCAGCCCATGGCTTTATGCAGCTCGTGGGCGGCGACATAATCCTCGGCCGTGAAGGCCAGGTGGATCTCGTTGTCGCCCAGGTTGTATTTTTTCTTGCGGTCCTTCAGCCAGGTGAGCTCCAGTTTATGCGGCGTCGCGCCGTCGCCCAGGAAGACCAGCGTGAAGCTGCCGTCCGCGGCCTCTTTGCGGCGCGTTTCGGCCAGCCCCAGGGCTTTTTTATAAAAGGCCAGGCTCTTCTCCAGGTCCAGCACGTTCAGGTTATTATGCGAAAAGGTGAACTTCATGGCGCGTCTCCTGTCGGGTCTTTTTTGCCGCTCTCCCGCTATAATAGCAATTCGCGCGAAGGCGCCGTAACAGGCCCGCCGCGCATCGGCATGGCGCGCGCAAGCGGCCTCGGTATACCCAGGCCGGCCTGGGCAATAATACCGCCCCGGTTTGGGCCTTTAGCCTCTATAGGGCCCGCCGCGCAAAAGCTACCATAATATACATGGACAAACGCCTTTCTCTTGCGCTTTTAATTTCCCTGGCCGTCTCGGCCGCGGCCGGGGCCGCGGACTTCGAAGAACTGTACAGGGCGCCGTTCACGCTCCCGGAAACCACAGCGCCTGCGCCGGCGGACAAACACGCCGCTACCTATTTCCTGCGCGGCCTGGTGACCGTCCACCCTGACAGAACGGTGCTCAACACCGTGGACGGCC
Source organism: Elusimicrobia bacterium GWF2_62_30 (assembly GCA_001799995.1). GTDB lineage: Bacteria > Elusimicrobiota > Elusimicrobia > Elusimicrobiales > UBA9959 > UBA9959. The sequence goes on along the minus strand of MGUK01000036.1, from coordinate 11,386 downwards.
GGGTGTTCATCCTTGAGCTCTCGAAAGAGGACGCGGCCGCCTACGACAACCGCGCCGTGGAGATCTGGGGCAAAGTGGAAGCCTCTGACGACCTGGACTCCCTGAGGGTCTCCAGCATAAAGGAATATACGCCGGACCCGGCCGCCGTGGCCCCTCCGCCCTACAAGAGCAAGTTTAAGCCGGCGCAGCTGCTGGGCGAGGCGGACGGCGCGCTGTCCGTGGCCAATATGCGCTGGCTCAACGCCGACGCGGCGGCCCATGATTTTACCTGGGCAAACGTCGTTATAAGGCCGGAACTGGTCAAGGAAATTTATTTTGTCACCAAGGTGCAGCCGCCCGGCATAGCCGGCCACTCCCTGCTCTTCTTCGAATTCGAGGACGGCGGCCTGGCGGACTCGGAAGGGCGCCGGTCGCGCGGCTTCTTCCTTTCGGTGGAGGCCTACGCCAGGGAAGGGCAAGCCTACTCCCTGGTAGCCGGCTTCAAGAAAACTTACGGCATAATCTGGCTGCTGACCAACTTCGAAGACTATGCCCTGGGTACGGCGGCTTTCGGCAAGGACTGGATGAACTTTTACCCCGTGCTGACGGACAGGGCGGGCAAGGTCAGGATGGCGCGCGACACGGTGGAGCTGGCCGCGGTGAACCGCGAAGGCGAGTGGTACCACTCCACGCGCAACAACTGCACCAACAACCTGGTAATGATGATAAACCACGGCCTGCCCGAAGGCAAAAAAGTGAAACTGTGGACCATCCCGCACTTCATCTATAACTTCTACGCCACCACCCCGCCGATGGTGCCGGGCTTCCTTGGACGCAAAGGCGTGCTGGGCCCCAAGGCCTTCACGATAGACCCGGAAAACTACAGGGAGCACATACCGCTGCCTGCGGCGCGGTAGACCCGGCCGGCGCCAATTAAAAACCCCGGGCTCTCCGGGGTTTTTAATTGGCGCCGGGTCTTACGCTCACTCCCCTTTCAGGGTAAAATCTTCCAGCCGCACAAAGGAATAACCTTTGGCCCGCAGGAGCGGGACCGCCTCTTTAAGGGCCTCGAGCTCGTGCCATTCGGGCCGGTTGAAATGCATGATCACCACGGCGCCGGGCCTGGCCCTTTTTATGATGTTGTCCCGGATGACCCTGGCAGGCACCTTGGGCGTGGCGTCGCCGGAAAGCAGGCTGTAGGTGATGACCTCCATACCCAGCGCCTGCGCCACCCCCATGCAGATACTGTCGGTATAGGCCGCGGCCGGGCGGTAGAACACGGGGCGCCGGCCGGTCACTTCCGTTATCTTGCGGGCCCCCAGCTCGATCTCGTCCACCATGTCGCCTATTTTGCTGACCGTCTCCACGCCGTAGCGCTTTTCCCCGGCGAAAGAGCAGGCGCGGTGCAGCAGGCCATGGTTCTCTATCTCGAACAGCGGGTCCGCAGCCAGCTCGCGGAAACGCTCCGGGTATTTTTCTATCCAGATGCCGGTGATGAAAAGCGTGGCGGATATTTTCTCGGCGCGGAGGTAATCTATCAGTTTCTCGTTATAGCTGTTGTTGCGCCCGCTGCAGGCGTCGAAGGTGAGCGCTATCAGCTTCTGCCCGGAGTAACGGCGGGCCAGCGGCTCGTCCACCGGAGTCATGGGGGCGGGATTGCGCGCCGCAAAATCGTCCGTTATCCTTTTTTTCAGGCGCAGGTAATCGTCGGTATAGGAAGCTTTCAGCGCCTTGTCCCTGGCGCTCCCGGCATGGAGCAAACTGCCCTGCAGGGCGACCGGCAGCAGCGTAAAAAGAAGAACGAGGCGCTTCGGGAACATAACTACATTTTAGAAAAGTTTTACATCCCGCCGACCCAGCCGCGCTGGAAGACTTCCCTTTCTATGGACGCCTGTATGTCGGTAACGGAGGTCGTCGAGGGCTGCAGGTCGAGGATCCCGCTCCCTTCAGGCAGCTTCCAGGGCTCGCCCTTCACCGCGCCGCCGGCCAGCACCCTGACGCCGTGCGCCGGGATGTTTATGGAGAACTTGCCCTTCTTCACGGCGAAGGTCTCGCCGCTGTAAATGTCCGTATAGCTGCCCGGGGGGATGTTCACCGAGACGGCGGCCCCGTTTTGGTCCTTATTAAGGAACACGAAAACCTTTTCGTTCCCGAATTCGCGCTTGAACGCGTACTGGTCCTTCGCCCCGTACAGGCGGGTCTGCGTTCCCTTCATCAGGGCCGCGCTGGCGCGCCGCACGGCGTTGAGCTTTTTCAGCCGCTGGTAGATAGGATTGCTCTTGGAAGCCTTAATGCCGGCCGGCCCCAGCATCTTCCGGTTGTCCGGGTCGTTGCCGCCCACCATCTGCACTTCCGTCCCGTAATAAACACAGGGGATGCCGCGGGCGGTGAAATATAAATTCAGCGCGTCGATATACTGCTCGGTGGAAGCGGCGCTGCCGTCCCAGCCGGGGCCGTTGAACCGCGGCTTGTCGTGGTTGTCGAGGTAGGTCACCAGGTAGGTGGCGTCCTTGTACTTGGCGTCCTGCGACAGCACGCTGTCCACGCGCGCATAGTCCCCGCCCTTAAAAACCTGCTCGAACTGCCCCCAGGTGCCCATCGCCGAGCCGGGCATGTCCAGCACGCTCATGGCCGAGTTCATAGCGTCGCCGGAGGCCAGGTTGGTATAGCTGGCCAGCCAGTTGAAATCGCCGTTGGTCCACACCTCGCCGAACATGAAGAAATCTTTCTTGTTCTTGTGCAGCTCCGTAGTAAAGGTCTTCCAGAATTCCGGCTTCATCCAGGCCACGGTGTCTATGCGGAAGGCGTCCACGCCCAGGTTCTGGTAGCCCTTGTAGATGTCCACGAACCATTTGACCACTTCGGGGTTGTCCTCGTTGAAATCCAGCAGGTCGGCTATGGCCGGGCCGCTGTGGTTGAACCATTTCTGCGTGTCGTTATTATAGTCGAACGTTTTGCCGAGGCCCGACACCTGGCCCTTGCGGTCGTACCACTTTACCGACGGGTGCACGTAGCCGCCGTGGCCGTGGTTGGTCACGATGTCCTGCACTATTTTCAGCCCTTTAGCATGGGCCGCGTTTATCAGGTCCCCGTAGGCGGCGCCTTTCGATTCCAGGTGCGGGTCTATTTTGGAAAAATCCCAGGCCCAGTAGCCGTGGTAGCCGGAGGCGTCGTAGGAGGCGTCCTGGTTCTGGTAGCGGCCGGGCGGCTGCATCACCGGCGGGGTTATCCAGATGGCGGTAAATCCCATATCCTTGATATGGTCAAGGTTCTGCATCAGCCCTTTGAAATCCCCGCCCTGGTAATATTTGAGGTTGCCGGGCTGGTACTCGTCGCCGTAGATGTTATTGTTGCCGGTGTCGCCGTCCACGAACCTGTCGGTCATGACGAAGTAAATGCTCTCGTTGCGGAAATCCCATTTATCGGCTTTGGTCGCCGCGAAAGCCGGCGCGCAGAGCGCGGCCAGCAGTGATAATGCAATAAGCTTATTCTTCATCATTATTATTCCCCTAGGACTGCAAGTATATCAATATTAGCTGCTGGTGTCAGGCACTGGTTAACATAATTCTGGGGTCAGACCCTAGGGTCTGACCCTAGGGTCTGACCCCAGCAGCCGGGATCAAACTGCGGGTTATACGCCCTGAAGCAGTTCTATCCTGCGCACTATGTTGTTGCGGATGTCCAGGTCTATGCTGGCGAGGATACCGATGCCGTAATTGTCCGCGTCGAGCAGGGAGATGATGCGCTTGCTCTGCGCGTTGAGTTCCTTGAACAGCTTCGGCGCGTCGAGGATGGCCTCGTCGTTAAGCCCGGGCAGTTCGGCGATCTTATTAAGGACGCCGGTCAGTTCCCGCCTGGCGGCCGGGTTGGCGCCGGGGTCTCCCATGGCGCCTATGCGCAGGGCCTGTTTGGCGGCCTCGGCCGAGATTAACCGCAGCTGCGCTTTAAGCGAAACCTGGGTGCCTTCAAGCCCCGCGACCAGGTCGCGCAGCATGCTGAAGTCCTGCGCCAGGCGCGCCACCTTGCCGGCGGATTCGGGCCGGCTCTGCAAGTACCGGAAAGAACCCGTCACCCCGGCCTGACCGGCTTTGATCTCACCGAGCCCGCTCCCGATGACCGCTCCCCTGTATTCCCGGGCGAAATCGCTTATGGTATCGAGCGCAGCGTAGATCCGCGAGTCTTCCGTATCTATGTCGGAAGCGGCCCGCCCGGCGTCCTTTTGCAGCGCGGCCAAAACCCCTTCTATCGCCTGGACCCGGGCCGCGTAAGCGCCCGACAGCCCCTTCTCCGGAAAAACAGGAGAGGCCGGAGAGACGGCCACGGCGTTCAGCGCCTTATTGAATTCTTCTCCCTTTATATTTATGGCGGGCTCGAACCCCTGCGCGCCAGCGAAAGACGCGAACGCCGCCATGACCGCCGCCGCTTTTAGTATTTTGCCCATATTGGTTTCTCCTTTGACTCCCTCGCACTACCACCCCGTATTACTAGTTTAACACCATGCGCGCCCGGTTATAAGAAGCGAAGGCCCCGCAAAACCGGAACTTTTTGGTCTACTCCGGCCCCGCAGCCAAAAGCGCGTATTTGGTCATTCCAGGCCCGTTACGCGGACAGAAACCCTCCAATCCTGCCCCCTGTAAAAGCTATAATGTAAAGGCAGCACCTAACTGGCCCCGCCAAACCGCTTACAAGAGGAATACATGAACACCAATAACAGCCATGATGGCACCGACAACGAAGAAAATTTCGAGACCTTGCTGGCGCAGAGCTACAAAGAGCCCTCCAGGATGGAGCCGGGCCAGAAAGTGGAGACCAGGATAGTGAAGTTGACCCCCGAGTGGGCGCTGATAGAAGTAGGCGGCAAGGGCGAGGGTTATATTTCCATCAACGAATTCAAAGACGCCGACGGCAAGCTGACGGCGCACGAAGGCGACAAGATCCGCGCCTGGTTCCTGCGCTCCGAAGAAGGCGAGATGCGCTTTACCGTTAAGATCGGCACCGGCCCCGCGGCCCGCGCCCAGCTCGGCGACGCTTTCCGCGGCCACATCCCCGTGCAGGGCACCGTCTCGAAAGAGATGAAGGGCGGCTTCGAAATAACGATAGGCGGCGCCCGCGCCTTCTGTCCTTTCTCGCAGATGGGTATCCGCCGCGACGAGGACAAGGCCGCCTATATCGGCAAGTCCCTGACCTTCGACATCATCGAGATGTCCGAGCGCAACGTGGTGCTGTCCCGCAAAGGCATCCTCGACGTGGAGCGCCGCGCCAAGTCCGCCTCCCTGCAGGAGACCCTCAAGGAGGGCGACAGGGTGCACGGCACCGTCACCTCCATCCAGAAATTCGGCGCCTTCGTAGACATCGGCGGCCTGGAAGGCCTGCTGCCGGTCTCCGAAATAGCCTGGGGCAGGACGGAGAAAGTGGAAGACGTCCTTAAAACCGGCCAGGAGCTGGACCTGGTGATAAAGAAGCTGGACTGGCAGAACGAAAAGATCTCTTTCAGCCTCAAGGACGCGCTGCCGGACCCCTGGGACTCGGCCGCCCGCAACTGGCTGCCCGGCTCGTACCATACCGGCACCATTTCCCGCCTGGCGCCTTTCGGCGCTTTCGTAACCCTCGGCGAGGGCGTGGACGGCCTCATCCACGTCTCGCGCCTGTCGGGCGAGCGCCGGGTAAACCACCCCGACGAAGTGCTCAAGCTGGGCGAGACCATCGAGGTGCGCGTGGAAGCGGTGGACATGAAGAACCGGCGCATTTCCCTCGTCCCGGCCGAGATCAGCCGCGAAGAAGAAGAGAACGCCGCCACGCTGGAAAAATATCAAAACCAGACGGACGCGCCGGCCCTCGGCACCATGGGCGAGATGCTCAAGAAAGCCCTGGAAAAGAACGGCAAGAAATAAAGCTGTACGCCTCAAATAAAAAAACCCGGCCCCCCGGGGTTTTTTATTGGCCTGGTGTCAGGCACTAGTGCCTGACACCGTCTTTTTAGAACTTCTTCACTTCCTTTATCTCGGTCCGGACCAGGTAGAAGGCGCTGCCTTCGGCGGCGGCGTGGGTGGCGTAGGCGTGGGAACCGTCCACCGCGTAAGACAGCGCCAGCCGGTAATTGGCCATGGAGCGCGGGTCCGAGCGCACCAGCATCTGCCGCTCGAAGAACTGTTTGCCGCCGGCCTTTTCCCAGTAGCTCTTGATCGCGTCCAGCCCCTTGCCCATCCCTTCAAGCCGGCCGGGGTAGATGAAGAACTTGCCGTCGTGCCGGCACTTGTACTTGCCGCCCCGGTCCTTGACCACCAGCCCGCATTTGAGCAGCGCGGCCAGCGCCTTGAGCGCCGCCGCCGGCTTGATGGAAAGCCTGGCCGCCAGGTCCTCCGCCGTCCAGGCGCCCTGGTCGCTGCACAGGGCCTCGGCGCACCAGTAGGAATCTTCGCTGCCGCTGACCGCGAAGAATTCCTCGGGCGAAAGATGCACGAAGGCGTGCTGGCGCATCCATTTCATGGAATCCGGCAGCGGGCCCGCCTCGGCGGTGCTGCCGAACAGCGGGGCCAGGAGCTCGTCCGCCGCCTGCGCGCCGCCCAGCATGTCCTTGAGATAGCTCAGTATCAGCTCCCGGGCCTCGCCCTGCGTGGGCAAAAGCCTCAGGCCCGTGAAGATGCGCCCGAGCGCCGCGGGGTCCGGCAGGGCCAGCCCCTTTTCCACCCTGGTGTAGTGAAAGAAGGTGAAAGGGAAATGCCTGCGGCCGCCGTTCTTATGATAGAACTTGTAGGCGCTGTCGAAGCCCGCTGTCGACCGCGCCTTTACCAGGCTGGCGGCAAAAGCGCCGAGATTTCGTTTCTTTCCCGTCCCCATAGCTTCCTCCCGTGCGGGCACTGTCCGCGTTTAATGGAATAATATCAAACTTTATGCGGATAATTTCGCAAAGTTACCCGCCTTTAAAAGAATACCCCCGTTATATTTTGTAGAATAATTGATTATAGTACCGTTTTTACCAACTGCAGGACGTCACCAGAGGACAATATGGCCGCAAAAGACAAGAAAATGCGTTTTGGAGTAGTAGGCGCCGGCAAACTCGGCGGTTTCCATTCCCGTACCCTTTCGACCATGCCCGAGGTGGAGCTGGTCGGCATCTCCGACCCCAACCTGCTCAGGGCCCAGATGCTGGCCTGGCAGTACAACTGCGTGGCCTACAAGAGCCACGAAGAGCTCTTCCCCCAGGTGGACGCGCTGGTAGTGGCCGCCCCCACCGAATACCACGCCGACATAGGCGTTAAAGCGCTGGGCGCCGGCATCCCGGTGCTGATGGAAAAACCCATAGCCCATTCCGAAGAAGGCGCGCGCCGCATGCTCGATATAGCGGAGCAGAAGGGCGTGGTCCTGCAGGTGGGCCACTCGGAGCGCTTCAACCCGGCCGTGGTCGAAACCCTCAAGCACGTGAAGAACCCGCGCTACGTCACCATCGAGCGCCTGGGCCCGTTCGACCCCCGCGTGGCCGCCACCGGCGTTACGCTGGACCTGATGATCCACGACCTCGACATCGTCCTGACCATGATAGACAGCGACGTGGAATCCTTCGAGGCCATCGGCGCCAGCCTTCTCTCCAGCCACGAGGACATCTGCAACGTCCGCCTCAAGTTCAAGAACGGCTGCGTGGTGGACGTTACGGCCAGCCGCGCCACTATGGAAGCCTCCCGCCGCATGCGCATCTACCAGCAGGACTCGTACCTCTCGGTGGACTATGTCAGCGCCAGGCTCAAGATCTACACCAAGAAAACCCCGGTGATCACCAGCCTCAAAGACATCTCCGTCGCCTATCCCAAGCTGGAGCGCAAACAGCCGATCAAAGAGGAGCTGCTCCACTTCATCGACTGCATCAAGACCGCCAAGACGCCCACCCCCAGCGGGGAGAAAGGCCTGAAGGCCGTGCGCCTGGCGCTCGAGATCACCGACAAGATGCGCCGCTTCGAGGTCTCCGCCTCCAAAGCCAAGGAATCCCAGGAATCGCTGTCGCGCTCCCTGGCCGACATCGGCAAGGTCACCAAGGTCATGCTGGAAGAAGGCCTGAAGAACGCCGGCATCGACAAGCACTAAAGCACAATGGCAAAAACCGCACCTACCACCAAGAACATCCTGATAGTGGCCGGCGACCCGTCCGGGGACGTCCACGCCGCCGCGCTGATCCGCGCGCTGAAGGCCAAAGACCCCGAGATCTCCATTACTTCCATGGGCGGCGTGCGCATGCAGGAAGTCTCCTCGCACTTCATCTACAACCTGGTCTCCGTGGGCGCGGTCGGTTTCGCCGAGCCCTTCAAGAATTTCTTCCTCTGGCTCAAACTGATAAAGCTGGTGCGCCGCTATATGGACGAGAAGCGCCCGGCCTGTGTGATCGCCGTGGATTTTTACGGCTTCAACCACCAGGTGCTGGGCCTGGCCGCACACCGCAAGATCCCGGCTTTCTACTACATCAGCCCGCAGGTGTGGGCTTCCCGCCCCGGGCGCGCGGCCAAGATCGCCAAGCTCACCAAAGAGATCTTCTGCATTTTCCCGTTCGAAGAGGCCCTCTACAAGAAGGTGAACGGCAATGTCACCTTCGTCGGGCACCCGCTGCTGGATATGATGCCGGAGCCGGCGGAGCGTCCCATTCCCCCGCCGGACGGCGCCTGGAACATCGGCATCCTGCCGGGCTCGCGCAGAGCGGAGATAGCGCGGCACCTCCCCATTTTCCTGAACGCTTTTTACCGCATAAAGGAATCCCACCCCAAGGCGAAGGCCTTCGTTTTCGCCGTGCCGGAATTTTCCGACGAGCATTTGGTGCCGGAGCTGGAAAGCGTCAACAAGTACTGGTCCAAGGACGTGGAGATAGTCCGCGAGAAGGACTACAAGCAGCGCTCGCAGCTCGATTTCGCTTTCACCTGCTCGGGCACCGCTACGCTCGAGAACGCGCTGCTCGGCGTGCCCATGGCCGTGGCCTACAAGATGCCGCGCTTCTCCTGGGAAATAGCCAAGCGCGTGGCCAACGTGCAGTACGTCTCGCTGGTGAACATCATCCTGAAGAAGCCGGCCGTCAAGGAACTGCTGCAGGAGAAGGCCACCGTGGACCTGCTGGCCCAGGAAGCTTTTTCTTTCCTCAACAACCCGCCGCGCATCCGCGCCGCGCGCAAGGAGCTTACCGGCCTCAGGGCGATGCTGGGCAGCAGCGGCGCCGCGGAGCGCGCCGCCGCCAAGATCCTCTCGCACCTGAACTGACATGATCACAGACTCCAGCATTTCCTCGCAGCCCGAAAAGGGCCAGTTCAAGAAACTCGCCCTGGCGCTGCTCCAATACGTAAAGCCGCACAGGGCCCGCATGGTGCAGGCCGCCTTCATGATGGCCCTCCTGGCCGCCATCCGCGGCGGCATCGTCTATATCCTGGGCCCCGTGATGAAAGGCGTGTTCATCGACAAGGACCTGCACATCCTGCGCCTGGTCGTGATCTGGCTGCCGGTCCTGTTCGTGGTGCGCATGGCGGCGGAATACGCCAACTCCTACCTGATGAGCTGGGTGGGGCAGAAGGCGGTGCAGAAGATCCGCGAAGACCTGTTCACGCATATTCACAACCTCTCGATAGAGTTCTACTGGCGCAAGCGCTCCTCCGAAGTGATGAGCCGCGTGATCAACGACCTGGCCAACGTGCAGAGCACGGTGCAGTTCATCCCCCTCTACGGCATCCGCGACGTGCTCACCGTGATCTCGTGCATTGCGGTGCTGTTCTACCTGCACTGGAAGCTGGCCCTGGCCTCGCTGGTCATCCTGCCGGTCACCGGCGTCATCCTGCAGATCCTCGGCAAGAAGATGCGCAAGTCCGGCTCCGAGAGCAACGCCATCGTGGGCGACATCTCGCACAAGTTCCAGGAGAGCCTGCAGGGCATCACCGTGGTGAAGGCCTTCAACTACGAAGAGCAGGCCATCGCCAAGTTCCAGGTCTCCAACGACGCCTATTTCTCGAAGATGATGCGCTACCTGCGCGCCACGGCCATCAGCGGCCCCATCATGGAGTTCCTCGGCAGCATGGTGCTGATCGGCATCATCTACCTGGGCGGCCAGGCCATCTTCACCGGCTCCATGACCATCGAGCATTTCTTCTCCTTCGTCGGCGGCTTCTTCACGGCCTATATGCCGCTAAAGAACATCGCCAACATGAACTCCCGCCTGCAGCTGGGCATGGCCAGCTGGGAGCGCATCCACCAGATCCTCGACGAGAAGCCCACCGTGGTGGTGAAGGCCAAGACCAGGAACATCGACTTCCTCAACGGCAAGATAGAGTTCAAGGGCGTCAACTACAAATACCCGTCGCGCGACACGCAGGTGCTCAAGGACCTGTCGTTCACCATAGAGCCGGGCCAGGTGGCGGCCTTCGTGGGCCCGTCGGGCTCGGGCAAGACCACTATCGTGCACCTGCTGCTGCGCTTCTTCGACCCCATCTCCGGGCGCGTGGAGGTGGACGGCCACGACCTGCTGGACCTGGGCACCACGGACCTGCGGGCGCACATGGGCCTGGTCACGCAGGACACGATCCTTTTCGACGACACGGTGTACAAGAACATCACGATAGGCCGCCCCGGGGCTTCGATGGAAGAAGTGATAGACGCGGCCAAGGCCGCGGACGTACACGCGTTCATAGCGGCCATGCCGCAGGGCTACGAGACCGTGCTGGGCGAGCGCGGCGTGAAGCTTTCCGGCGGCCAGCGCCAGCGCCTGGCCATAGCCCGCGCGATCATCAAGAAGCCCAAGATCCTGCTGCTCGACGAGGCTACCTCCAACCTGGACACGGCCAGCGAGCAGGCGGTGCAGGCTTCGATAGAGCGCATCCTGGGCGGGCGCACCGTGGTAATGGTGGCCCACAGGCTTTCCACGGTGAAGAACGCGGACCGCATCTTCGTGCTGAAGCGCGGCGAGCTGGTGGAGACCGGCACGCACAAAGAACTTCTCGAACTCGGCGGCGTCTACAAGGGCCTTTACGCGGCGCAGTCTTAGTTTCGCGTAACCCGCGGTTTCAGAGGGGACCGGAACGCAAACCGCGCTCGGCAACACCGTGCCTCGCTCATCCTCCGGCCTCGGCGCTATGCAAGCCTCGGCCTACGGAAGGGTTTGCTAACCCGGTCCCCTCTGAAACCGAGACCACACTTGAGTTAAATTTCTATGGTGATCCTTTTCAGCATACTTGCAGTGGTCTTCACGCTAGCCGGAGCGGGGGCGGTGCTGCGCTTCGGCGGGTTCAGTAAGACCTTCCTGGCGCGCGCCCTGGCCTACGCCGCGGGCGTGCTCATCGCCGCCGCCCTCGCCGACATCCTGCCCGCCGGCTTCGCCCTCAACGCCCAGTACGTCTCCTACGGCGCCCTCACGGCGCTGTTCATCCTCTTCACGCTGGAAACCTTCGCCGCC
>MGUK01000035.1 GCA_001799995.1 Elusimicrobia bacterium GWF2_62_30 | reverse complement strand
TATAGTATAGGATATTATTGTAACGCAAGTCACATCGTACGCGGAAAACAGGCTTTAAGCGCGGATTCAATGCGCGTGCCTGTGATGCTCGTCCGGGTGATGGGGATGCTCGTGTTCCAGCGGCTCATGCTCATGCGCGTGCGAATGGAGCCCCGCCGGCGGCGGCTCGTGCCGGTGCCCGTGATGGCCGTCGCCGTGATCATGGCTGTGCTCGTGCGCCAGCGGCTCGTGATGATGACCGTGCCGGTGGCTTTCGGCCGCCAGCAGCAGGAAAGCCGTCAGCATCAGCCCGCCCGCCCACAAGAGCCCGGGCGTAACGGGCTCGCCCAGCAGCAGCACGCTGACCGCCGCCCCGATGAACGGGTAGCTCCCGAAAAAGGCCCCGGCCCTGGAAGCACCCAGCGCGCGCATGCCGAGTATGAAAAGCACCAGGCTGAGGCCGTAGCTGGCGAAGCCCAGCAGCAGGGCGGCGCCGGCCCACTTCAGCGGCGGCAGGGATTGATAGGTGAAAAACGCGAGCAGCCCGTTCACCAGCCCGCCGGCCAGGCCCTTTATGGCGGCCAGCGTTACGGGGTCCTTCATGGAAACGCGCGCGGTCAGGTTATTATCCACCCCCCACATAAGGCTGGAGGTCAGCACCAGCAGGGCGCCCAGCCCCGGGCGGACGCCGCCGCCGTCCATGGACAGGGCGAAGCCGCCCGCGGTTATGAACGCGGCGGCGGTCCAGAACCGGGCCCCGCCCGGCTCGCGGAATACCAGCACCGCTATCAGGGAAGTGAACAGCAGTTCGAAATTGAGCAGCATGGAGGCCGAGGAAGAGGCGGTAAGGAGCAGCCCGCTGAAGAGCAGCAGCGGCGCCAGCACTCCGCCGGACAGCACGAAGCCGGCTACGTAAGGGAGGTCGCGCTTTTCCAGCGGGGCCTCCGAACCCTTCCCGCTGACGAGGGCGCGCCACGCCAGCAGCCCCAGACCGCTGCCCAGGTAGCAGAGCGACGAAAGTTCCAGCGGGCGCAGCCCGTCGAGGAGCTTCTTGCCGAGAGGCACGGAGATCGCGAAAAGAAAAGCCGCCAGCAGCGGGTAGACGTATTTCATCAGGTTCACGAAAGCGGCGCAGTCGCCGCAACCGCGCGGGAGTCGGCGCGAATTACTGCAGCCTGGCCAGGATGGCGTCCACGCTCTTCTTGGCGTCGCCGAACAGCATGCGCGTGTTCTCTTTATAGAACAGCGGGTTCTCCACCCCGGCGTAGCCCGCCGCCATGCTGCGCTTGAGCACCACCGTGGTCCTGGCCTTCCAGGTCTCCAGCACGGGCATGCCGTAGATCGGGCTCGACGGGTCTTCGAGCGCGCCCGGGTTCACGATGTCGTTGGCGCCTATCACCAGCGCCACGTCCGTCCCGGGGAAATCCTTGTTTATCTCGTCCATCTCCAGCACTATGTCGTAAGGCACGCTGGCCTCGGCCAGCAGCACGTTCATGTGGCCGGGCAGGCGCCCCGCCACCGGGTGGATGGCGAAGCGCACGTTCACGCCGGAGGCGCGCAGCTTGTCGGAAATTTCCTTGATGGGATGCTGGGCGCGGGCCACGGCCATGCCGTAGCCGGGGATCACTATCACGTTCTTGGCGTCCTGGAGCATGCAGGCCACTTCCTCCACGGTCGTGGCCACCACCTCGCCGGCCGCCTCCGAGCCCGGCGCGGCGGCCTTGCCCTCGTCGGCGCCGAAGCCGCCGAAGATCACGTTGACGAGAGAGCGGTTCATGGCCTTGCACATGATGTAGCTGAGGATGGCGCCGCTCGAGCCTACCAGCGCGCCGGTGATTATCAGCAGGTCGTTCTCCAGCAGGAAGCCGGTGGCCGCGGCGGCCCAGCCGGAATAGCTGTTGAGCATGGAAACCACCACGGGCATGTCCGCCCCGCCGATGCTCATCACCAGGTGCACGCCCAGCACGCACGCGATCAGCGCCATGACCACCAGCGCGGGGATGCCCTGCGCCAGCAGGTTCTCCACGCCGAAGAACAGGTAGCCGCAGTAAACCGTGGCGAGCACCATGGCGATATTTAGCAGGTGCCGGCCGGGCAGCAGCAGGGGCTTGCTGCGGATGAGGGCCTGCAGTTTCCCGAAAGCCACCACCGACCCGGCGAAGGTCACCGCGCCGATGAACACGCCCAGGAAGACCTCGGTCTCGTGGATGGCGCGCGCGGCCCCCGTCATGCCGGCGCCGGCCATGTAGCTGTTGACGCCCACCAGCACGGCCGCCAGCCCGACGAAACTGTGGAAGCCCGCCACCAACTGCGGCATGGCCGTCATGGCGATCTTCGCCGCCACCACCGAACCGATGGCGCCGCCGATGGCCACCATCGCGATGATCGGGCCGTAGCCGCAGGAGCTGACCTGCGGGTGGAAGAAAGTGGCCACGATCGCTATAGCCATGCCTGTGATGCCGAACCAGTTGCCTCGGCGGGACGTCTCGGGGTTGCTGAGGCCGCCCAGGCTCATGATGAACAGGACGCTGGCCACGATGTAGGCCACTATCAGCAGGCCGCTCTGTTGAATTGTATTTTCCATGGTTTTTCCCTTACTTGCGGAACATCTTGAGCATGCGGCGCGTCACCAGGAACCCGCCGAAGATATTGATCGAGGCGAGCAGCACGGCGGCCGTGGCCGCCCACGAGGTCCAGCCGGGCCCCGAGATCTGCAGGATCGCGCCTATCACGATGATGCCGCTTATGGCGTTGGTCACGCTCATCAGCGGGGTGTGCAGGGCCGGGGTCACGTTCCACACCACCATGTAGCCCACGAAGATGGCCAGCACGAACACCGTGAAATGCGCCATGAAGGCCGGCGGGGCGTACAGCCCCACGGCCAGCAGCGCGGCGGCCGCAGCCAGGCCGAACACCGCGTTGCGCGCGCAGGCGGGCTTTTCCTTGGGCTTTTCGGCGGAGGCCGCCGGCCTGGGCGGGCAGGCCTGGGCCTTGGCCACGGCGGAGGGGTCGGTCTTCGGCTTGGGCGGCGGCCAGGTAATATTTCCCTGGTGCGCCACCAGCGCGCCGCGTACCACTTCGTCCTCCAGGTTGATGTTCAGGCCTTTCTGGATCTCCATCTGCTTGAGCAGGTGCGCCAGGTTGGTGCCGTAAAGCTTGCTGGCCTGGTTTGGCAGGCGCGAGGCCAGTTCGGTGTAGCCTATGATCTTCACGCCGCTGACGTCGGTCACCGTGCCGGGCTTCGTCAGCTCGCAGTTGCCGCCCTGCTCGGCGGCCATGTCCACTATTATAGAACCGGGCTTCATGGCTTCCACGTGCTCTTTAGTTATAAGGATGGGGGCCTTGGCGCCGGGGACCAGCGCGGTGGTGATGATGATGTCCACTTCGGCGGCCTGCTTTTTGAACAGGGCCATCTCGGCCTTTATGAATTCCGGGCTCATCACCTTGGCGTAGCCGCCGGTGCCCGTGCCGTCTTCCTTCATATCCACTTCCAGGAATTCCGCGCCCATGCTTTTTACCTGGTCCTTCACCTCGGGGCGGGTGTCGAAGGCGCGCACCACGGCGCCCAAACCTTTTGCGGCGCCGATGGCGGCAAGGCCCGCCACGCCGGCGCCTATTACCATCACCCTGGCGGGCGGCACGCGCCCGGCGGCGGTTATCTGGCCGGTGAAAAATCTTCCGAAGAGGTTGGCCGCTTCCACCACGGCGCGGTAGCCGGCGATATTGGCCATCGAGCTCAGCGCGTCCATCTTCTGCGCGCGGGAGATGCGCGGGATCATGTCCATGGCGAGCACGGTGGCCTTGCGTGCCGCCAGTTTCTCCAGCAGCTCTTTATTGCGCGCGGGGTAGATGAAGCTGACCACCGCGCCGCCTTCTTTCAGGAGGTCGGCTTCGTGCGCGCCCAGCTTCTTGTTCATGGCGGGCGGGCGCACCTTCAGCACCAGGTCGGTGCCGGCCCAGATGGCCTTCACGTCGGAGGTCAGCTCCGCGCCGGCCTTTTTAAAATCTTCGTCGGACATGTTGGCGGCGGCGCCGGCGCCGGCCTCCACCAGGAATTCCACGCCGAGCTTCTTAAGCTCGGCCACGGTTTCCGGCGCTATAGCCACGCGGCTTTCGCCTTCGCTTATCTCTGCGGGTACGCCTATTTTCATAGTATCTCCTGAAAGAAAGCTTGCGGTCCCGAATTTATATATTTATGAACATACTATTCTATCAAAAGAAAAAGGGGTTTCTAAATTCCCCCACGCAGAACACGGTTTTTCCCTTTGCGGGCACCGTTTTCTTCGTAACGGCGCTGTGTTGACAATGCTGATTTAGGTTTGTAATATTAGTTTATAGCTTTCAGTGATGTTCTGTAGTTCCGAACACCTAACCGAAAAATCAAACTCAAGGAAGGAACTTATGTCCAAAACAGCTGTAGCGGAGAAAGGCAAAAAGT
Source organism: Elusimicrobia bacterium GWF2_62_30 (assembly GCA_001799995.1). GTDB lineage: Bacteria > Elusimicrobiota > Elusimicrobia > Elusimicrobiales > UBA9959 > UBA9959. The sequence continues at coordinate 511 of MGUK01000035.1, read as the reverse complement.
CCGTTCATGACTATGTCAACGGCGTACTGGCGAACGTTATCGCCAAGAACCCCGGCGAGAAAGAATTCCATCAGGCGGTCAAGGAAGTCCTCGAGACCCTTACCCCGGTGCTGGAAAAGCACCCCGAATACGTGAAGGCCAAGATCCTCGACAGAATAGTGGAGCCCGAGCGCTCCATCACCTTCCGCGTGCCGTGGACCGACGACAAGGGCGAGGTCCAGGTGAACCGCGGCTTCCGCTTCGAGTTCAACAGCGCCATCGGCCCGTACAAGGGCGGCCTGCGCTTCCACCCCTCCGTTAACGCCAGCATCCTCAAGTTCCTGGGCTTCGAGCAGATCTTCAAGAACGCCCTGACCACGCTGCCCATGGGCGGCGGCAAGGGCGGCTGCGATTTCGACCCGAAAGGCAAGAGCGACGCTGAAGTGATGCGCTTCTGCCAGAGCTTCATGACCGAGCTGTTCCGCCACATCGGCCCCGACACCGACGTGCCGGCCGGCGACATCGGCGTGGG
>MGUK01000034.1:47328-47842 GCA_001799995.1 Elusimicrobia bacterium GWF2_62_30 | reverse complement strand
AGGTGATACCGCTGGCGGCCAGGATGGGCTGCCGCAACCACTGCCCCGAGTTCATAAAGGGCGCGCTCCTTACCCACAAGGAGAATTTCCCGGCCAAGACCTACGCCAAACTGAAACTGATACTGGGCTGAACCCGTAAGGAGAGAACTTATGGCAAAAAAGAAAGCGCAGAAGCGGGCGGGCAAGAGCGGCGGCAGGAACGCCATGCGCACCCGCCTGATAGAGGCCGCCAAGGCGGCCCAGAAGAACGCCTACTGCCCGTACTCCCGCTACCCGGTCGGGGCCTCGGTGCTCACCGAGAGCGGCCGCATCTACTCGGGCTGCAACGTGGAGAACGCCTCGTTCGGCCTGGCCATCTGCGCCGAGCGCGTAGCCATCTTCAAGGCCATCAGCCACGGGGAAAAGAAGATCCTCGGCCTGTGCGTAGCGGCCAAGAGCGCCAAGCCCTGCGGCGCCTGCCGCCAGGTCATCATCGAGTTCGCCCCCAAGGACGCGGAGATCATCTACGTGGACT
>MGUK01000034.1:0-47305 GCA_001799995.1 Elusimicrobia bacterium GWF2_62_30 | reverse complement strand
CGGAGATCATCTACGTGGACTGGTTCCCCATGGCGAAGAAGCAGAAAGTCACTTTCACGAAGGCCGGCAGACTGCTGCCGCAGGCTTTCGACCCGTCTGAAGCGGGGCTGTAAGAAACAACTAATTTAACGGAGGTAATATGGACGTAAAAACACTGACCAAGCTGACCAAGTGGATGGAGTCTACGGACCTGGAAGAGATAACCTGGAAGAACGGGGAGGACAAGATCAGCCTCAAGTTCAACAACAACCCCGTGCACAATTCCGTGCTCTCCTCGGCCATGGAGCCCGTGCTCGCGCCGTCGATAGGCATTTTCCGTTTCGCCCGCCCCGGCAAGACCAATCACCTCAAAGAGGGCGCCTCCGTAAAGAAGGGCCAGGAACTGGGCATCGTAGAGGTGGGCAAGGATTTCAAGAGCGTAACCGCGCCGGCCAACGGCCTGCTCAAGATCATCTCCATAGAGGACGGCAAACCGGTGGAATACGGCCAGCCCATGTTCTTCGTGGAACCGAAGTAAAAAATGGCGGGAAAACCAGCCGTGATCAGGTGCCCCAAGTGCGGCTTCGAGCCGAACGTGCTGGGCGACACCTGCCTGAAATGCGGCGCCGCGCTTGAAAAGAAGTGCGGCGCCTGCGGTTTTTCCAATTCCGTAGAAAAGAACTATTGCGACCAGTGCGGCCAGCTGCTCTCCCCGGCGGTCCCGCAGCAGGCTCCGCCGCCTCCGCCGCAGAAGCAGCCGCCGGCGGAACAACAGAAAGACCCGCCCCGGTGCCTTGAGATCCAGAGCATGCAGGACGCCGTAAGCGAAAAATACGCCTCTTTCAGGCGGCATGTGGACGATCAGCAGCCCAAGCCGCCGCCCCCGCCGGCCGCCGGCCCGGCGAAGCAGGACACTTCCCGCCCGGACCTGACGCAGAAGATCCCGTATTCGGAAAAGAACGCGGCCGCCACCAGGCCGCCCATGCCGGCCATCCCCACATCCAACATGGCCAAAAAGCTTACCGGCCCGGCCATGTCGCTGACCGTGCTCGCCATCATGTCCGTGATCGGCTATTTCGTAATAGCCCCGTTCATGCCCAAGCTGCGCCTGACCATGACGGCCAAGGACTACCTGACGAACATGCAGCAGGGCAAGTACGAAGAGGCCTACGACCAGCTTTCCGCCAATTCCAAATCCGTCTGCTCCCTGGAAGACTATATCGCCTACAACAGGGACTACTATGCAAAGACGCCGCCCTGGCAGTTCCGGGACGTGCAGATCTTTACCATGGCCAAGCAGGGCGCGATGATAAAGTACCAGCTCAAGGAAGGCAGCGGCCCCTGGAAGACCGACTACCTCTCCTTCGTGCAGGAACATGACCGCTGGGCGCGGCCCTATATCTGGATGCTGTTCCAGCCCATCGACGAGGCCATGAGCCGCCAGGATTTCACCCAGGCGCTGTTCCTGGCGCAGAAGCTTTACCTGACGGACCCCATGGACCCGCGCGCCTCCGGCTACCTGTGCGCCTCGGAATTCTTCATGAGCCTCTACGACCGGTCCGTGGAATCCTGTAGCCGCACCCTGGAGGCGGCCGCCGCCTACCCGGTGGGCTACACGGGGCAGGAACTCTACTGGTTCAACCTTTATTACGCCGACAGCCTCCGCCTCCTGGAGCGCAACCGCGCCGCCCTGGACGAATACGAGAAGATGCTCAAGCTCCCGGAACTGACCGTGGAACAGCAATGCCCCATCTTTCTCAACCGGGCGGACGTCTACGTCAACACCAAGAATTACGAGAAGGCCCTGGCGGACGTAATGCGCGCCGGCACGGTCTGCGTGCAGGGCCCGTCCAGGGACGACGCCCTGAAGCGCCAGGCCTACATGAGCGGCGCCGCCTCCAACGAGGCCATAGATTTTGCCAAGAGGTCCCGCCTGCAGCCCGGCAGCCCGCCCGTGCGGTCGGTGCGCCGGCGGCAGCTGGACGCCCTGGCGGCCAAGCTCGGCGCCAAGGGCGCCAGGTACCTGCCGAAGGACGAATGGCTGGCCGTGCACCTCTCCGGGCCCGAATACCGCGTCTACCTGCGCCAGGAAGTCCTGGACCAGGCCACCAGGAAGCGGGAGACTTCCGACATTTTCGTCTTTTTCGTGAATCTGTGGACCAGCAAGGGAAAGGTGGAAAAGGCGCCCGTCCTGGACCCCGCCCTGCTGCAGCCGCGCTCGGACGAAAGACAGTAGCGGCCGCGCCGGCGGGCAAGCGCGGCGCGATGATTTTCCTGGAGGATCCATGTTTAAAAAAGTTCTGATAGCCAACCGCGGTGAGATAGCCATACGCGTGATCCGCACGCTCAGGGAGCTCGGTGCTAAATCCGTGGCCGTCTACTCCCAGGCCGATCATTCCTCGCTCCATGTGCGCCTGGCGGACGAGGCCGTCTGCATCGGCCCGGCCATGGCGCGCGAAAGCTACCTCAGCATCCCCGCTATCATCTCGGCCGCCAAGATCACCGGCGCCGACGCCATCCACCCCGGCTACGGCTTCCTCTCCGAGAACGCGGATTTCTCCGCCGCCTGCCGCGACAACGGCATCACTTTCATCGGCCCGTCGCCCAAGTCCATACAGCAGCTGGGCCACAAGGCCGAGGCCCGCAAGATGGCCGTAAAGGCCGGCGTGCCCGTGACCCCCGGCACCAAGGACTGCGTAGGCAAGAAGGAAGCGGCCGCCCAGGCGGCCAAGATCGGCTTTCCCATAATGATAAAAGCGGCCGCAGGCGGCGGCGGCAAGGGCATCCGCATAGTGCGCGAGGCCTCCCAGCTGGCCAACGAGATGAACATGGCCTCCAGCGAGGCCCAGGCCGCCTTCGGCAACGGCGAAGTATATTTCGAGAAATACATCGAGCTGCCCCGGCACATAGAGGTGCAGTTCGCCCGTGATATGCACGGCAACGTGATCGCTTTCCCGGAGCGCGACTGCTCCATCCAGCGCCGCCACCAGAAGCTGGTGGAGGAAACGCCGAGCCCGGCCGTGGACAAGAAGCTGCGAACAAAGCTAGAGAAGGCGGCAGTGGACCTGGCCGAGGCGGCCAACTACGTGGGCGTGGGCACGGTGGAATTCCTGCTCACCCAGGATGGGGAGTTCTACTTCATGGAAGTGAATACCCGCCTGCAGGTGGAGCACCCGGTGACGGAGTGCGTGACCGGCTTCGACCTGGTGCGTGAGCAGCTGCTGGCGGCCTCGGGCGAGAAGCTCACCTATACCGGCGGCCACACCGTGCCGCTCCTGGGCCATTCCATCGAGCACCGCATCAACGCGGAGGATTTCAGCAGGAACTTCCAGCCTTCGGTGGGCCGCGTCGAGGAATGGATCCTGCCCGGCGGCCCCGGCATCCGCATCGACACCCATGTCTACGCCGGCTACAACCTGCCCGTCTACTACGACAGCATGCTGGCCAAGCTGATAGTCTGGGCGCCCACCCGCGAGATGGCGGTGGAGCGTTCGCGCCGCGCGCTGGCCGAGTTCAAGGTAAAAGGCGTGCATACCACCATAAACGCGCACCAGCTTATAGTGGAGAGCGCGGACTTCAAGGCCGGCAAGACCGACACCGGCTTCATGGAACGCCTGCTGGCCCCGGCCGAGCCGGTCAAGGCCGCTTAATGTTCACCGCAGGCAAGATCGTCACCATTAAAAAGGCCTGCGCCCTGCGCGCGGCCCTGAAGCGCCGGGGGAAGAAGGCCGTTTTCACCAACGGCTGTTTCGACATACTCCACGCGGGGCATATCACCGTGCTGGAGAAGGCCCGCTCATTCGGGGATTTCCTGTTCCTGGGGCTGAACTCGGACGCTTCGGTGAGGCGCCTCAAGGGCCCCTCCCGCCCGTTCAACAGGACGGCCGACAGGGCCCGGGTGCTGGCGGCCCTGGCCGCGGTGGACGCGGTGGTGGTTTTCGGAGAGGATACGCCGTTCGCCCTGCTCAAGGCCCTGCGCCCGGACGTGCTGGTAAAAGGCGGGGACTACGGCCGGGACGAGGTGGTAGGCGCCCAATTCGCCGGCCGGGTGGCCCTGGTGCCGCTGCTCAAAGGCCGCTCCACCACGTCCCTGGCGAAAAAAATGGGTAAGTAATGTCCGCGAAAAGCCGGCCACAGCGGGAACTAGCCGCTTCCTGGCCCTCTCGGTAGTGCATACAGCAGCGCAATTTAATAGAATATCTGGATACTATGATTGACATTTTTGAAAAGTGCCGCAACTTCGACATCGTTAAGCAGCTCATCGCCTCCGGCATCTACCCCTATTTCAAGGAACTCGAATCCGAACAGGCCCCCGAGATAATGATAAAGGGCAAGAAGTTCATCATGTTCGGCTCCAATAACTACCTGGGCCTGGCCAACGACCCCCGGATGAAGAAGTCCGCCATTGAGGCGGTACACAAGTTCGGCACCGGAGTGGCCGGCTCGCGCTTTCTCAACGGCAACACCATCCTGCACATGGAACTGGAGCGCAAGCTCGCGGCTTTCAAGGGCCGGGAAGCCGCCCTCATCTACGCCACCGGCTACCAGATGAACCTGGGCGTGGTGTCCGCCCTGGTCGGCAAGGGCGATTTCGCCATCATCGACAAGCTCAACCACGCCAGCATCCTGGACGGCTGCCGGCTGTCCCACGGCGAACTGCGCCGCTTCAAGCACAACGATCCCGAGAACCTCGACAAGGTGCTCAAAGAGATAGGCCCCCGCCACGGCAAGCTGGTCATCGTGGACGGCGTCTTCTCCATGGAGGGCGACATAGCCCCCATCCCGGAGATCTCCAAGGTCTGCAAGAAGTACGGCGCCCGCCTGATGGTGGACGACGCCCACGCCACCGGCGTGCTGGGCAAGCGCGGCCGCGGCACCTGCGAATATTTCGGCCTCTCCCACAAGGAAGTGGACCTGGTAGTGGGCACCTGCTCCAAGTCCTTCGCCTCGGTGGGCGGCTTCGCGGTGGGCGACGCGGACATCCTCCACTACATCCAGCATATTTCCCGCTCCATGATCTTCTCGGCCGCGCTGCCGCCGTCCTCGGTGGCCTCCATCATAAAGGCCATCGAGATCATAGAAGAAGAGCCGCAGCGCATCAAGAAGCTGTGGGACAACGCCGCCTACCTGATGAAGCGCTTCAAGGACATGGGCCTTAATACCGGCGAGACCAAGACGCCGATAATCCCGGTCGTCATAGGCGACAACGAGAAGACCTTCATGCTCTGGCGCATGCTTTACGACAACGGCCTGTTCACCAACCCGGTGGTCAGCCCGGCCGTCCCCCCCAAGCGGGCCCTGCTGCGCGTGGTGGCCACCGCCACCCACACCAGGGAACAGCTGGACCGCGCGCTCAATATCTTCGAGACCTGCGTAAAGAAAGTGCTCGGGAAAAAACACGCCGCGGCGGCAAGATAAGCCGCAGGCGTTCGCCGGCACCATACCACTATTATGTCCATAGAAATACGGGAGCTCCCCGCAGAGGCTCTTAACGAGTTCATCGACTATCCCTTCGCCCTTTTCAGGGACCACCCGTACTGGGTCGGCGAGCTGAAAAAGGACATCCGCCACCTGCTGGACAACGCCCACCCCTTCTGGCTGCACGGGGAGCGCGCCCTTTTCATGGCCTACAGGGACGGCAAGCCCGCCGGGCGCATAGCCGCCATAGTCAACCGGGCACACAACTCCTTCCACAGCGAGAACTGCGGCTTCTTCGGCTTTTTCGACTGCGCCGAGGACCACGAAGCGGCGGCAGGGCTGTTCGCCGCCGCGGAAAAGTACCTGCGCGCCAAGGGCATGGACCTGATCCGCGGACCGGTGAACCCCTCGACCAACGAGACCTGCGGCCTGCTGATAGAGGGCTTCGATTCCACGCCGATGGTGATGATGCCCTACAACCCGCCCTACTACGCGGGCCTGATAGAGGCGGTCGGCTACGCCAAGGCCAAGGACCTGCTGGCCTACACCATGGAAGTGGCGCAGGGCTTCCCGGAACGTTTCGAAAAGCTGGTAAAGCGCATAACGCGCGGCGGCAACGTCACCGTGGATTTCGTCGACATCAAGAACCTGGACGCCGCGATAGCCGACCTTAAGGACATCTACAACTCGGCCTGGGAGAAAAACTGGGGCTTCATCCCCATGACCGCCGCCGAGATGGACGACCTGGCCGCCGCCCTGAAGCCCATGCTCAAGCCGGACTATCTCTACTTCGCCCGGGTGGACGGCAAGCCGGCCGCTTTCGTCATGATGCTGCCGGATTTCAACGTGGCGCTCAAAGCCGCCCGCGGCAGCCTGAACCCTTTCACGCTCCTGCCTTTCCTGTACCGGATGCTGTTCAAGATGCGCGCCGGGCGCATGCTCACGCTGGGCGTGAAGAAAGAATTCCGCGGCCGCGGCCTGGAAATGCTGCTGATAAAAACGGCCATAGAGGCCGGCAAGAAGATGGAATGGGTCCACGGCGAGATGTCCTGGACGCTGGAAGACAACACGCAGATAAACAACTCCATAGAGGCTATCGGCGGCCGCGTCTACAAGAAATACCGCATCTACGAAAAAACCATCCATTCATAAATTAATGGTTCTGTAATCATTATTTAACCGCCCGCAGGTACAATATAGGTATGAAATTCTCGGACCTGAACAAGCTCAAGCACAGGCCGGAACCCGCTGAACCCGCGCCGCCAAAACGCGCGGCCCCGGGCCCGGCCGCGGCTTCCGCCGCCGAGAGCGCCGCCCCGGACCGCCCGCCGCAAGCCGCCGCCCCGGAGGAAAAGCTGCCGGTCGTCCGGGAGCGGGAAAAGGAAGAGCCGCGCCCCGCGGAACCGGCCATGCCCAGGGCCAGGCCGGCCGCCGAAGTACCCCCGGGGCCTTCTTTCAGGGAACTGCGCGCGCGGGCCAGGGAGGTTTACACCCGCATGCTGGAGCAGGCCTCCGAGCTCCTGCGCCGCATAGAGCAGCCTTATACGGAACAGTACGACTCCGTCATCCGCGCCTGCAAAGCCGCGTCCGCGGCGCTCAAGACCAACCCCGTCCTGCTGAACTTCACCTCCTATTCGACCGGGACCGACTACCTTGCGGCGCATACCGCCAACACCGCGATACTCGCGCTGGCCTTCGGGCGCGCCGCGGGCTTTTCGGACAGCGACCTGGAATTCCTTGGCTTCTGCGCGATGGCCCACGACATAGGCATGACGGAGTACAAGGAACTCTACAACAGCAAAGAGCGCCTTAGCGACGAGGATTTTTCGGAGATAACCCTGCACACCGAAGCGGGGATGCGCATGCTGGACCGGATAGTGGACCTGGACTATAAGCTTAAGGAGCGCGCCAAGCTGATACTGCTTCAGACCCATGAGCGCCTGGATGGCTCGGGCTATCCCGACAGGCTTTCGGGCGAGGAGATAGACCCCCTCGCCCAGATAATAGGCATCGCCGACGTCTACGAGGCCATGACGCACCCGCGCCCCTGGCGCGAGGCCCTGAACCCGCCCGACGTGGTGCGCGAGCTGATAGAGAAAGAAGGGCGCGGTTTCAGCGCGAAGACGGTCAAGGCGCTTATCGCCGCGCTGTCGATCTACCCGCCGAATTCGCTGGTAGCCCTCTCTACCGGGGAAATAGCCCGCGTCAGCTGCGTAAACCCCGGCTCGCTTACCAAGCCGGTAGTGGAGGTCCTGCTGGACGCGGAATTCAACCGCATCCCGCCCCGCTCCGTGGACCTGCTGAAGCATCCGCTTAACTCCATAACCCGCACCGTCTCCCCCGCCGAAATAGCGGACATGAACCGGGAACTCGCCGACGAACTGCGCGCGGAATACTGGTGGGCCGAAGAGGAGCGGGAAGAAGCCTGAGGCCCCGCGGTCCCATGGACAAAAAACAACTGCTTTTTATAGAGGATGAAGGCTACGTCGTCGCCCGCGTGGAGGAGATACTTAAGGATTTCCCCCGGTTCGAGGTGACCCGCCTGGACGACGCCGAAGCGGCGCGAGAATTGCTGGAAGAAAAACCCTTCGACATCGTCATAACCGATATTTACCTGCGCGGGGCCAGCGGGCTGGAATTCTCGTTCAAGGCCCTGCAGAAGAACAAGGACGCCTGCGTGATAATTCTCACCAGCCTCGACAACGCCGACCTGGCGGCCAAAGCGGTGAAGGAAGGCGCGCTGGACTTCATAGTAAAGCCGCCAGGCCTGGAGCGGCTCAGGAATATTTTGAAGATGGTGACGCTGGTGCGCGGCCTGGCCGCGGAGAAGGACTGAACCGGGAAGGGCGGCCAAGCGGTTTTTGGGCGGCTTTCCCGGAGAAGGCCGCTCTTGTTTTTCCGGCCGCCTCGTCCCAGAAATACAGGAGAAGCTCATGCCCAGAAAATATCTTGCGCCGTTTCTCGCCGGGTTATCGGCTATCGCCCTGTTCTCCCTGGGCTGCCCCTGCCTGCGGGCCGGTGAGGGCGGAGAATTGGGCGCCCTTGCCACGAAATACGGGACGGACAAGGGCCCGAAATACCATAATTACACCGAGACCTATGAATATTTTTTCCGCCCGGTAAAAGAGACGGCCAGGAATATCTGCGAGATCGGGATAGAGGAAGGCGCGTCCCTGAAGATGTGGGAGGGCTATTTCAGGCGGGCCGCTGTCTACGGCATCGATATCGTCGACAGTACCCGGTTCGACTCCGGGGCCATCAGGACCTTCAGAGCGGACCAGGCGAACAGGGAGCAGCTGAAAAAGTTCACGGAGTTCTCAGGTTGCGAGTTCGACGTGCTCCTCGATGACGGCGGGCATTCCATGGAACAGCAGCAGGTAAGCCTGGGTTTCCTGTTCAAGCACGTCAGGTACGGCGGTTATTATGTGATCGAGGACGTGCACACCTCCCTGATGACCGGCGCCAAACACGGCTACGGGATAGACCCCGGCGGAAAGAACACTACCCTGAAGATGTTAAACGGCTTCATCGCCGGCGGCAAATTCGAAAGCGCCTACATGACGCAGGAAGAAATTAAATACCTCGACGACAACGTCAAATCTGCCGCCCTGGTCAGCGGCAACCAGGGACGCTCTATCGCCTGCATCCTGAAAAAGAAAGACCGCAGCTACCCGGAAACCCTGCTGGATTCCTGCCTGGACCTGGCCGGCAAGGACAAGAAAGAGCCGGCGCTGGAAGCCTGCAAGAAGGCGCTTTACGCGGCCGAATCCGCCCCGGAGGCCGGGGCCGCGTCTTTCCGGGAGCTGTGCAGCGAAGCCTCGTTAAAAAGCTATGAGCTGCTGCGCGGCCTGGGGCGTACCGAAGAGGCGAGGGAAACTTTACTCTGGACGGTAGAGAACGCACCGGCTTCCTGGCCGCGGCTGGCCGAGGCGAAAAGATTGCTTGCACCCGCGCAAGAGAAAAGGCCGAAACAGCCCTGACTATCGCCGCGCGGGCCGGCGCGTCACTTCGCGCAGGCAGATAACGGCGCCGATAAGGCTTCCTCTCCGGTCCCTTACCGCGGCGGCCGAAGGGATAAAGACATGGGCGGCTCCGTCGGCTCCGGTTATCTTCAGCTCCCCTGAGACGCCGGGGCCGGGTTTCGCCGAAAGGGCCCGGCGGACCAGGCGCCCGAAGGCGCCGGCGGTCTTGCCGGCGGGACGCAGCACCTTGTCTATAAGCCGCCCCGCCGCTTCTTTCTGGCTCAGGCCGGTAAGGGCTTCGGCGGCGGCGTTGAGCATGGTCACCGCGCCCTTGGTGTCAGTGGCTACCACCAATTCGCTGATGCTGCGCATCGTCACGGCCAGGCGCTCACGCTCCTCGGCCAGGGACTCCTCGGCCCGGTTCTTCTGGGAAGTTATCTCCGTGCAGAAGCCGCCCACGCCGGAGACAGCGCCTTTCACGTCGAAGAGCGGGAACTTCTCGGTGATGAAGGAACGCTCCCCGCCCGGCAGAGGAATGGTCTCCTCGAACTCCATGGGCCCGCGGTGCGCGATGACCAGGGCGTCCTGGGCGCGGAAAAGCGCGGCCACTTCAGGTTTAAAAAAGTCGGGATCGCGCTTGCCGTACAGGGCTTCGCGCGGGAAGGTAGAAAGACGCTCGTAGCGCCGGTTCACGTAAATATAGCGCCCCTCCAGGTCTTTGAGGTAAACGACCAGGTTCGTACTGTCCAGCAGGCCCGCGAGAAACTCTACCCGCGGCTCCGCGGCCTTCCCGGCTGTCTTAGAACCATTTGTGCGCATCTCTTCCCCTTTAGTTCTTCCGCCCCCACGCGGCGGCTCCGGCGAAGGAAACCGGGAAACCGGTTCCTGCGCCGTAAACGAAGCTATCCCTGTTCAATACCCTTCCCCCCCGCAATGCTATAAGATTATCAAAAACGATATCCGGTTGTCATGTGCAAAAAATTAACGATGGCGCGCGGGTCAGCGCCGGAAAAGGACAGAGCCGAGCAGCCGCAGCGGGCGCAGCAGGTAGACCAGCAGCGAGGCGGAGCCGTAGCGGCGCAGCATGAAACGTTTTTGCGGCAGCAGATAATCGGCCACCAGGCCCGGCCGCTGCAGGGCGGGCAGCAGGTATTCAAGCAAGGTGGAATGTTTCCGCGCGGCTTTCTCGAAGAAGGCCGCCTTTATCTTCTCCGTGCCCCGCGGAGAAAAGAGCGCGGCCTCTTCCGGGGCTATGTCCCCGGCGGCGAGCAGGCGCCGTATCACGGCCCAGACCGCGGGCCGCAGGCCGTAAAACCCGGCCTTGCGGGCGGCGGAGGGCCAGAAGCCGCGGCCGTGCACCTCCACGCCTTTGCGGGCGGCGCGGCGGCAGTCCTCCAGGCAGCGCGGGGTAACTTCCCCGTGGTGCAGCAGCGGATGGACCGCCACGTGCAGGAAGAGGTCCGGCAGATTGAGGGCGAGGCCTTCGGGGCCGGGCTCAAGCCCCCAGTCAAAAAGCTCTTCGTTGTTCTCTATATGCCAGAGGCCGGCATGTATGTCAATTATCGCCGGCGGCGAATTGCCGGGGCCGGGCCGCAGCCAGGCGTCGGCGCTGTCGGGCATGGGTTCGAAGCCAACGCCGGCGAGCGTTTTTTCGAAAGCGGCCAGGTTCCCGCGCCGTACCAGCACGTCCACGTCCGTCATGCCGCGTTCGCCGGGCTTGTAAAGGCCCAGTTCCAGGAGGGCCGCGCCTTTAAGCGCCACCAGCTCGATGCCGGCCGCGAAAGCGGCCGCGCGCGCCTCGCCCAGCGCGCCCAAAAGCATTATTTCCCTGGCTGCCGCGTCTTTATTCATAAAGGGACCGGTCCTGTGATCCTCGCCGGCGCATTACCTTCCCGGGCCGCGCGGCTGCAGCTTGTCGAGAGCCTCCCGGGCCTCCGGTAAGCCGGGGTCCAGGCGCAACGCCTCGCGGTAGGCCGCGGCCGCCTCCGGTTTTTTACCTTCCAGTTCCAGCGCCTTACCGAGGTTATAGCGCAGTATGGGGACCCCGGGTTCTATCTCCACCGCTGCCCGGTGCTGCGCCGACGCCGCCGCTAACTCACCGCGCTTTTCCAGCGCCAGCGCCAGGCCGTTCCTGGCCATAGCGAACCCGGGAGAGAGCTTAACGGCCTCCCGGAAATGAAACAGCGCCTTGTCCGCGTCGCCGCCGGCATCCAGCGCCAGCGCCAGCTCAAATTGCGTGCCGGCATCGGCGGGCTGCAGGCGCGCGGCCTCAGCATAATGCCCGATGGCTCCTTTCAGCAGTTCCCTGCGCCCGGCCGCGGACCTGCCGGCCGGGTGCGCGGCGTAGCCCGGCTGCTGCCTGAGCAAGTCGTTGAACAGATTCCTGTCGGACGGCAGCTGGCTTTGCATGCCCAGCGCCCGGCCAAGCATCAGGTGCGCCATCGCCGCGCCCGGGTCCAGTTCCAGCGCCTTCCTGAACATGGGGACCGCGCGGTCGAGGCGTCCCTGCCGCATCAGCAGGATGCCCAGGTTGGTGTGCGCCCGGAAATTGGCGGGGTCCGCCTTGATCGCCGCGCCGTATTGTTCCGCCGCCTCCGCGGTTTTTCCCTGGGCGTCCAGGGAAACGCCAAGCAGGTCGTGCGCGGCCGAGTTGCCGGGGTCCAGCTCCAGCGTTTTGCGGTACCCCTCGGCCGCGCCGGCGGGGTCTCCGGCCGCCAGGCGCTGCAGGCCTATCCGGAAAAAGGAACCGGCGTCCAGGAACTTCTCCGCTATCCGCTTTATCAGCCCGGCTTTGGGGGCTACGAATTCCGGGATATTCGCGGCCCTGTCGGGCAGGGTGAAATTATCGAGCAGCACCGGGGGAGTATCGCCGCCGGCGCTGTCGATATGCGTGAGGTAAAGCCGGGTATAGGGCGAGCCGTCCTTCCCGGAGAACACCAGCCACTTCCCGTTGGGGGACCAACTGTGCCAGGAATTCATGCCCGGAGTATTGCTCCTCAGCCTGCGGGCTTTGCCGCCGCCGGCCGGCATGATGTAAAGGGCGCTGTCCGGCTGCAGCAGCATGAAGCTCTCCGCTTTGCAGAAGACCAGCCATTTCCCGTCGGGAGAATACCTGGGGAAGAAATTGCTCATGCCGTTTTCCGACGCGCCCTCCAGCGGCTCCGCGCGGCCGCCTTTCCCGCCGTTGAAGGGCACCCGGTAAAGATCGTACCGGAACTTTTTCCCGCCGTTGAGGAACTCGCCGCATTCTTCGGGGGACAGCAGCGCCGACGCCTCGTTCCTGAGGTTCTTCAATTCGTAAGCCCGGCTCCTGGCGAAAACTATATAGCGGCCGTCAGGGCTCCAGGCCGGGTTGCTCTGCACAAAGCCTTTGTCGTCGGCGCCTGGCAGGGCCCTGAAGGTCCCGTCCTCCCGGGAATAGACCGCGAGTATCCCCTTCACCGGGAAGAAAAGCTGCGAGAACGCCAGGTCCGGCCTGGCCACGAAAACGGAGCGGTCCTTTACGGTGCTGACGACATACCGGCCGTCCGGAGAGACCTGCGAGAGCAGGCCGAACGTCAGCTCCTTGTCCTCCCGCTTATAGTCGCTCCAGGTGAGGACCCTGCTCCTGTCCAGTTCCATTTCCTCCCCGACGGGGACTATGGCGTAGGAGCCTTTGTCGTTGGCGTAATCCACGTCCATGCCCAGCACGGAACCGTCGGCCGAAAAGGAGTGGCAGTTGCCGCAGACGGGCAGGCCCTCGAGCACCACGGGCGGGAGCCCGCCGGAGGAAATATCCCCCAGGCGCCAGCGGATAAGGGCCGGGTCCTTCACGGCCACGGAGAACGGCAGCGGGACTTCCCGGTAGAAGATCTTAGCGCCCGCTACGTCTTTGGACGTGGAGAAGGAGACGCGGCCGGTGCGCGGTTTTGCGCCGGCCGCCGCGCCCCCGGCGGGCGTCACGGAGAAGACCGCCGTTTTCCCCAGGGACCGCTCTTTTATCTCCTCCCAGGCGGAAGCGGGAGGGCGCCAGCGCGGGACTTCGGAAAAGAACTCCAGGCCGGCACCGGCGGGGAAACTTATATTTATGCGCCAGCGGCCAACGGCCTCGTACGCGGCCTCCCAGCGGAACTCCGGGGGCGCGATCTCGGGCGGGAACAGGGTGCCGTTCAGGGGGTAAAGGACGGCAAGGGCTCTTTCGGCGGCTTTCCCGTGAACGCCGGGGGCGGCCGCGCGCAGCGGCCCGCAGCAGAAGAGGGCGCAGGCGGCCAACAGCGCCGCCGGAAGGACCCTCCCGGCTCCGGAAAGCCGGCTGTTCGCGTTTTTTCCTTTCATAATTTTCTCTACCGGGGATATTCTATGAAATATCACCCCGCCGCGGCCTTTCCAGGCGCGCTTGGGACTGCGGGCCTTAAAATGTGTAGAATAAACTCAATATCAGGAGAACAAAATGACCCTTAGATACCTTTTTGCTTTTGCCGCGGTTTCTATCGCGCTGGCGGCCTGTTCGCCGGGCGACCGCGGCTGGTACCGCGTGGATGATTACGCCCCGCTGCCGTCCGGGCCCGGGGTAGGCGAAATAAGGGTGGCGCATACCGTCATCGGCGAGGACATGCCGGAAGGCCTCAACAAAACCGCGGCCACCGAACTTGTAACCGGGCTTTTCCGCAAGGACCTGTCCAACGACGGGCAGGTCGTAGTGGCCGAATATCCCGCCGGGCAGGCTTCCTCGCCCACGCTCTATTCCACCCTCACCCGCGTGGCCGTAAAGCAGGTGAACGGCTCCGGCAGGCTGCTGGAAGCCGCCGTAGCGGTGAAGCTCACAAGAGACGGGAAAACGCTTTTAGAGAAGACCTACACCAGGACCTGGACCGAAGCCGACGCCCCGGATTACCAAACAGCCTGGCGCGAGGCCCTGCCGCCGGCCATGCTGGAGATCCGCAACGATATTATAGCTGCGGTTTCGCGCTAGGCCGCGCCCGCAGGAGCAGCAGGCCGCAGTAAAGCAGGATAGCCGCCAGCGACACGGCCGCGCTCAGCCCCAGATACGGCGGCTCGTATTTCAATTCTACTTCGTGCTTTCCCTGCTCCAGGAACAGGCCGGTGAACCCTATGTTCACCTGCGCGGGCGTCACGTCCCGCCCGTCCACCCTGGCCGACCAGCCCGGGTCGAACGGGATGGAGAAGAACAGCAGTTTACGCGAGGCCAGGGTGATGCTGCCGCGTATGCGGTTCGGCCCGTGCTCCGAGACGTCCAGCGTCTCCCGCCCGAGCAGGGCCGCGTCCCGCAGGTACTCCTCGCGCGCGAAATCGGCCGGCAGCTCCGCGGCCTTCACCGCCGGGAAGGCCGCCGCTCCGCCGTAAATTTTCTCGTCGACGACGAACGCCTTGTACAGGGCCGCGGCCTTGGCTTTGGACGAAAGCTTGGCGAACTCTTCCGGGCTTATCCTTTTTTCGTAGGTGAAGCCCAGCGGCAGGGCGTGCTTGTTGCGGAAGATCCTGACGTCGCCGGCCTCGGCCAGCGGCTCATAATCGAAACGCAGGAAGAAAGGCTCCGCGGACCGCGACAGCGCGTATTTGACGCTGCCGAAACTGTGCAGCGGCGGCACGCCGCGCAGCCCGGGCGCCCAGCGGGTCAGCGTTTCCCTGCCGCCCTCGATAAGTCCCAGTTCCAGCAGGAAGCGCACATAGTTGATCTGGTTGAACGAATGGTACGACGGCGTGCCGTAATACCCCTGCACCTTCGCGTCGTTCACGCTGGGGTCTTTGGCCGGGCCGGAGAAATAATCCTTCTCCACGCGAAAAAAACTTCGGTCCTGGCCCTTGAGCCAGTCCACGGCCTCCACGGTATGGTCGCGATAACCGATGCGCTGCTCGAATTCGGAGGCCAGGACCACGGGCCGATGGTTCACCGTTATATCGGCCATGTAAGCCGCTTCCGCCGCGACGGCCGCCAGCAGCAGGCCGCGCGCGTACGCCTTCCATTTCCCGGAACCCAGCAGCAGGGCCAGCGCGGCGTAACCGCACAGGAACTTCACCACCGCCGCCCGCACGGGTTCGTTTATTATTTTCACCTGCGGCGCGTAGGGGTAATACAGCAGGCCCAGCAGCGCGCCCAGCGTCAGCGCCAGCGTAAAAAGGCCGGTCTTCGGCGCCCGGTCCAGCCTGTCCAGCGCCTTTACGCCGAGCAGCAGCAGGATCAGCACCACGAAGAGCGACAGGCTCCTGTAATAATCCCCCGCGAACAGCCAGCAGGCGTACCTGAAGTACGGCAGGGCGACCACCGCGAAGAAGACAGCCAGCAGCGCGCCGTAAAGGAGCTTCCTTTTTTTATCCGCGGCGAGAAAGACCTGCGGCACCAGCAGCAGCGTAAGCAGGCCGCAGTAGAACAGCGGCGCCTCCAGGTAATTGCCCCAGCCCATAAAGGAACTGCCGGTGCCCAGGATGTCGCTGGAGAAGAACCGCAGGATAGCGGTGCCGTTGTGCTCCCGGCCCTCCAGCCCGAACAGCGGCTTGTCCAGCAGCTTGGCGAAGAACGACGACGGGCCGGCCACGCGCGGGCTGTTGTACATCTGCAGCAGGCCGTTGCCCAGGAAGAAAGCGCTCAGGGCCGCGCCCAGCAGCCCGAGGCCAAGCGTCTTGAGGAACAACCGGAAAAATTTAGCGGCGTCCCAGTCGTTGCCGTCCAGGAAGCGGAACGGCATATAGGCGCCCAGGAACAACCCGTACAGGTACAGGTCGAAAGGCTGCAGCACGGCTATCAGCGCCACGGCTAGCGGGAACAGCCAGAAGCTGTCGTCCTGGTACAGCCGCTCGAAGGCGTAAAGCAGCAGCGCCGCGTAGACGGCTTCCGTGGAGAACAGCCCCCAGCCGCCGCCCAGCACCACAAAGCCGGAGAAGGCATAATACAGCGCGCCCACGGCCGAGGCGAACTCCGAGGTCCCGGTCTTCCTGAGGAAAAGCCAGAAGAACAGCCCCGCGCAGAAGATCTTCAGCACTTCAGCGCAGGCCATCCCCCAGGCTACGAAATCCGGGCCCGCCAGCATGAACAGCGCGTTGAACGGGTCCGCCAGGCAGCCGGGGAAGATGTTCTGCCCCATGCCCTGGGCAAAAGACCAGCGCGGCAGGCCCTCGCTCTTGAGGTACTGCGCGACGTGGAAATACTGCGGATAGCTGAAGTTGATGGAATCGCTGCCGATATCCTTGAACAGGTAGAGCTTATCGAACAGGAGAAAGTCTTTGTAGACGGCCAGGGCGACCGCGGCTATCAGCAAGGCCGCCGCGAGCGGCCACCAGCTCCGGCCGCCTTCCGCGGCGGCGGGCTGCGGGCGCGCATTTTCTTTTTTTATTTTTTTCTTGCTCATTTCCCGGGCGGGGCGTCAGGAAGGCGGGTTGTCTTCTACCTGCCCGTTCGCGTTGAAAAGGGCGGACGGCAGCAGGAAGCCCGCTACTACGCCGGCCAGCAGCCCTCCCAGGTGCGCCCAGTGGTCCACGTAGGGCGTGACCGCCCCCATGGTGAAATCGAAGATGGCCCAGCCGAGCAGCGCAGAGCCGATGCGGCGGCTGCGCAGGTAGAACGAGCCGCTGTAGCGGTAAAAGAAAACGATGATGGCGCCGCTCAGCCCGAAGATAGCCCCGGACGCCCCGACGGCCGGCATAGGCTGGGAGAGGGCGCTTAAAAAGGACGCGGCAAGCCCGGTAGTGAAGTAGATGACGAGCGCGCGGTAGACGCCCCAGGCCCGCTGCGAGGCGAGCCCCAGGATATACAGCGCCACGCAGTTGCCCACCAGGTGGCTGGTGCTGCCGTGCAGGAACATGCCGGTGACCAGGCGCCAGCTCTGGCCGGCCAGCACCTTCTCGCCGTAAATGGCCCCGGCCGCTATTATGGCCTCTTTGCTTTTAAGCGCCCCGACGGAAACTTCCCAGATGTAGACCAGCACGTTGGCCGCTATGAGCGCCAGCGCGAAAGCCGGCAGGGCCGACATGCCCTTCTCGAAATCAATCCGCAGCGGGTGGAACGGGTCTTCCGCCAGCATGTCGGAAGAGATCTTGCGGGGCTCACCGGCCATCAGCGCTTTTCCCCGGTATCGAGCAGCACGCCCGTGGCCAGCGCCACGCGGCGGTCCACTTTGCGCAGGCTGTCGGCGGACATGTCCAGCACGTAGCGGTCCAGCAGCGTCATCCGGCGGTTGAACTCGCCCAGCACGTTCTCGTCCGCGTCGAAAAAGATGAAGTCGGTGCGCAGCAGGCCGAAGAAGCTGCCCAGGAACCGGCGCAGGATGGAAAGGATCATCGAGTCCTCTTTGACTACGAAGAGCGGGTTGCCGTCGGGGGCGACGCAGTACCAGCGCTTGCGCAGGATGTTGTGCAGGTATTTCTTGTAGATCGTCGCTATCGGGTTCCCCTCCGGGTCCGCGATGGTGAACGAGGAGGTCAGGATCTGTATCTTGAAGTCCTGCAGCACCTGCAGCAGCGGCTCCCCTTTGCTGTCGTCGCGGTAGATGGAGATGTGCCGCTTCTTGGACAGCGCCATGGCGACCACGGCTATCACGAAAACGCTGGAGGCCAGGACGACCAGGCCCAGGAGCCCGTACAAGGCGGGAGGCAGGGAGCCCTTCAGCCCGTGTACCACCAGCGCGGACCCGAGGTACCAGGCAAAACCGGCGGCCATGCCGACCATGCCGCCCAAGATGCTCAGGATCAGATAGCGCGGGCGCTCCACGTACATGATCTCGTTGCCTTCCTCGTCGGCCACGGAATATTTCTCTTTAATGGCCAGGTGGCGCTGGTTAAGCAGGAACTTATTGCGCGCGAACGCGGAGTCGCCGTCCTGCGCCTTTACCGGCGGGGCTGGCGGCAGGGCCGGGACGCTGATGGTCGCGCTGCATTTCGGGCAGGCCACCTGGCTGCCGGCGTATTCGTCCTTGAGATTATATACCGAGCCGCAGGAGCAGGTTACGTTGATAGACATAGGCCTCCCGAAATATCTATTTATTATATCTTGCAATAAAGCCCGCAAGCTAGTGCCTTTTGAATATAATATCCCGTAACATGGCCGGTAACATCAAAAGCGAGATCAGGACGCTGGAAAGGATGATGTCCATCTACTGCCGCGGCAAGCACGGCGGGGAGCGGCTCTGCCCGGATTGCGGCGCGCTGCTGGTCTACGCGGCCGGCTGCATCATCAACTGCCCGCGCGACCCCAAGCCCGCCTGCAAGGCTTGCCCTTCCAACTGTTACGCCCCCGAAAAGCGCGCCCTCATCAGGGAAGTAATGCGGTACTCCGGCCCCAAAATGCTCTTCCGCCACCCCCTCCTTACCCTGCGCCACTACCTCCGCTTTTAAGCCCGTGAGGGGCTGTCTGTAGTATGGGGTCTGAGGGGCGTCACGGAAGGCGAGGCTTGCGTAAGCGCCGAGCCTGAGTGATGAGGGCGAGCACGGTGTGCGAGACCCGTACCCGAAGACCCCATACTACAGACAGCCCCTCGGCCGCGTATCCCCGGGCCTGCGCCTTTGGGGCAAATGGCATGGGCCCTTTAACAGGGCACAACCGTGTCCTTAGCCTCTATTGGGAACCGCCGGCAACCTGTACAATTAAAGACATGAAGAAACCCTTTAATTTCAGAACCATCTCCCTGACGCTCCTTCTTCTCCCCCCGCTCGCCACCGCGCAGACAATTTACCCCGCAGCCAATCCCCCTCAGGATATCAACGCGCAGCTGGCCCGCACCGCCGCCGGGCTCGGAGTAAAGCTGGACGCCGGAGACATAGCCGTCCCGAAAGCCAACGAACCCGCGCCGCCCAAAGACAACGCCATGCCCATGGGCCAGAAATGGGGCTACCTCGTAGTCGCCTATCACGCCATCTGCGCCCAGCTCGGGGACGCGGGCGTCCTCCCCTGGCGCGACGCAGCCGCCAGCTTCGACCAGATCTCGGAGTCCATCATGGCCGCGGTGGCCAAAACCCAGTACCCGCCCCGCCAGGCCGGCCAGCCCTCGCTGCTCGCCGAAGAAGGCTTCCTGCGCGAACTGGAGGAAGTCTCCGGCGCGAAGTTCACTTCCGGCAACACCGCCGGGTTCCTGGTGGACGGCCCCGCTTCCTTCGCCGTGAAGGACCGCCTTATCAAAGAGGCGAAGAAGAGCATCTATATCGCCTCCTACGCTTTTTACGACGACACCACCGGCAGGGAAGCCGTAGAAATGCTGCTGGCCAAGCAGAAGGAAGGGCTGGACATAAAGGTGATGGTGGACGACAAGATGGCCAACACCTTCGGCGGAAAGCTCCTCAAGCGGATGAAAGCGGCCGGCATCGGGGTGCTGCGCTACACCGACCCCGAGCGCAGCCACGATTACCTGCACGTGAAGATGATGATAGTGGACGGCCAGTACGCCGTTATAGGCGGCATGAATTTCGGCGATCCCTACTCCCACAAGGGCGACGGTCTTAAGTGGCGCGACACCGACATCCTCTATACCGGCCCTTCAGTGCAAGATTCCCTCGCTGTCTTCGCCAGGATGTGGAACCCCCGCATAAAGGACGCCTCCGGCCTGGTCGAGGCGCCCGCCCTGGAAGGGGCCGGCGGCGCGGCGGCGCGCATCGCCGTGCTGCACCACAACCCGCCCGTCCTGCGGCCCGGGATACTTTCCAGCGTCATCAAGGCGATGTACGGCGCCACCAGGCGCATCAACATCGAGAACGCCTATATCGTGGCCATCCCCGCGCTGACCAAAGCCGTGGCCGACGCCCGCGCCCGCGGCGTGGAAGTCAACATCCTCACCAATTCGAAGGAAAGCATAGACTCCGACGGCAAAGCCATGGCCGACGTGATCCTGCAGAGCATGAAGGCCTTCGCGGCGGCCGGCGCTAAAGTCTATCTCAAGCAGGGGCAGACGCTGCACTCCAAGTTCATGACCGTGGACGGCGTGTTCTGCAACGTGGGTTCCTACAACCTGCACCCCAGGAGCGAGCGCTACGACACGGAGCTCAACATCAACCTGCTGGATCAGGCCTCGGTAGCGCAGATCGACGCTGCCTTCGCCAAAGACATAGCCGAAGCCCGCCAGTTCACGGACCAGGAAAGGAACCAGAAAAAGCCGGGCTGGCTTTCAAGGATAGTCGGGAAATATTTCTTCTCCCAGCTCTCGGCCGGGAAATAAGGTCAGCCGGGCAGCAGGTCGCGCTTCTTTATACCAAGTTCCTTCATAAGCAGGGCCGCCTCCCGGCGGCCCTTTGCCGGGGCCTCGCCGGGCTTCAGCACCACCTCAAGCTCGATAAAGCGGCCCAGCCCCTTCACCTCGTCGAAATGGATGCGCGTGCGCCCGGCGAAACAGACCAGGCGTTTTTTTACCACTTTTACGGTCGTGCCCATGATGCGCGAAAGCGCGGCCAGCGTCCTTCGCGCGTCGCTGACCGGCACCAGGGTGTAGTTGGAGATCTTGGGGCCCTTCTCACCGGCCCGACGGTAGAAGATAAGGTAATCCGCCTTGCCGCGCTGTTCGCGCAGCTTCAGCCGGCCGTTGGCGCAGTTGAAGAACGTATCCGTCTGCGCCAGCCGCTCGGTGCGGTCGGCCAGTTCAAGGCCTTTTTTCACCTGCGCGGCCCAAGCCCCCGCGCGCGCCTTTATTTCGATGTTCTGCGCCATACGTTCAGGCCTGCAAAGGATATTTATTCAAAACTGACGCGCAGCGGCAGCGGTTCGGCTTTCCGGCCGGCGGGCGGGGCCACGTCCACCGGTTGGGCCGCTCCCGTTTTCTCGCCGGGCAGCAGCGGCACGTAGGTGGCGAGCTCGGCTATCTTGGTAACGTCTTCGCCGCGGCCGCCGTCCTGGGGGAAGACGGCTACGGTGCTGCAGCCGGCTTCATCCGAGTACACATAGTCGTTGTCGCCGCGCACCAGTATCCCCTCTATCTTGTGCGTGGCCAGGCTGAACACCGCGGACCCGGAATTGCCGCCGAAGGTGTCCAGGTCCGCCACGAAGTAGCCCGTTTTGCCGGCGTCGCGCACTTTGGATTCGGCGGCCACCTTAAGAGGCAGGCCGGAGGGATGGCCTATTACGAAGATCTTGGCGTCCTTGGCGGCGCCCGCGGACCTGTTGATGGCCAGCGGTTTATGGCCGCTTACCTTGCGGTCCAGCTTTATCAGCGCGTAATCGGCGCCCATCCGCTGGCCGGCGGGCACGGGGGAGCCCGGTTCGCCGGCCTTGTAGCGGACCGCTATTTTGGAGCAGTTGTAAACCTCGCTTTTGGCGACGCTGGTCACGCCAGTTTCCCCGGCTTTAGCCACGTTAAAACCGAACACCAGCCGCAGCTCGTCGCACTCTTCCTCGTTCTTCACGCAGTGGCCGGCCGTCATAACGAGGTCTTCGCCTACCAGCGCGCCGGAGCAGAAAGCGCCGGTAGCCTGCTCGTAGAATTTCTCGCCCGCGCAGAGCGTGTTGGATTCGCCCAGGGTGATGGTGCTCAGGTTGTACTTCCCGGTAGAGGGGCTTAAGGAAACGTCGCCCCTGCTCCACAGGGAAACCACGGAATCGGAAAGGGCCTGAATAGCGGCCGGAGCCTCATAGTAGTCAAGGCGGTCGTCAGGACCGTAAATGCTCTTGCCCGCCGCCGAAGAAAGCGCCGGCAGCGCCAGCAGCGCGGCAAAGCTGAAAAATGTCCGTGTAGTTTTTACCATAACTCTCCTCCGTCGTCCCGCTTTACCTTTAACTTTACCAACTGTGCAGCTATGTTGTACAGCCCGAACCCGCGGCTCTGGGCCCAGGGCCCCTTGACAAGTCAAGGCATCCTATCTACACTATATGCAGGAGAATTGATATGACCACTATAAAAAACCTGCTGCTTGCCGCGCTCCTTCTGGCCCTTCCGGCCCTCTCGGACGCCAAGTCCTTAACCTCTTTCGGCGGGGAAACCTTCTCGCTCGATTCCACCAAGGTCCCGGCGCCCAGCCCCTCCGCTTCCCTTCCCGCCCGTACCGACGCCCCCGCGGCGGCCATGACCGGGCTCCCGCTGCCGCAGAAGAAGTACACCATAGCCCTCTTCATGAACGGCAAGAACAACCTGGGCGTGTTCATGGCGCGCAAGATGATGGAACTGGAGAAGATAGGTTCCGACGCGAATATAAACATAGTGATGGATATAGGCGTGATAAAGCCCGTGCCGGCCTGCAGCACCTGCGCCGTGCAGAACATGTACGGGGCCGACTGGGACGGCGTGCGCCGCTTCTACGTGCTCAAGAACCCGAACCCGGCGGCCGCGAAAATAGGCGGCTCCATACGCCTGCCCGTAGCCGAGAACGAGGATATGGGCGATTATAAGAACCTGGCGTCTTTCGTCAACTGGGCGAAGACCAACTTCCCCGCGCAGAAATACATCGTCGTGGTCGGCAACCACGGCGGCGCCTGGGTGGACCGCAAGAAGAAGCAGGGTTCCGCCAAGGGCGTTTCCTACGACGACGTCACCGGCAACTATATCACCACCCCAGAGATAGGGCTGGCGCTCAAGGAATTCGGCGGGGCGGACGTGCTTATTTTCGACGACTGCCTGATGCAGGCTTCGGAAGTAGCCGCGGAAGTGCGCGGCCAGGTCCCCTTCCTGCTGGGCTCGGAAGAGATAAGCTACACCAACCATTTCAAGCCTTCCAAGCTCTTTGCGCCGCTTAAAGCGAACCCGGACATGGCGCCGTCCGCCTTCGTCGATTCCTTTATGCGCACCTGGGCCTCATACAACACCGCGCTCTGGAACTCGGTCAAAAAGTACCCCGGCACGTTCTCGGCCATCGAGCCGCAGAAAATAGCCGGGCTGGAAGCGCTGACCAAGAGATACGCCGCCGAGGCGCTGGCGCTCAACGACCCGGAAGCGAAGCTGGCTTTCCGCGGGGCCATGAAGGAAGTGCTGCGCTACCACTACGAGTACTGCGTGGATTTCTACGATTTCGTGGAACTCTCCCAGAAGCATCTGAAGGCGAAGATCGCCGAAGGCAAGCTGAAAGAATCGCAGAAAACGTGCGACCTGGACATTACCGCCGAGGAGATCAAGAGCTACATAATCAGCGATATGGTCCTCTACAACTTCCGCGTGGGCACGAACGGGGCCAAGGACTATTCCAAGAGCCACGGCATAACGATCTTCGTGCCCGCCATAAAGGCCGCCACCGACCCGGCCGCGCCCACGGTGTTCATCGCTCCGGGCTCGCTGCAGACCAAGTACACGGACCTGCAGTTCGACAAGAACACGAGCTGGAGCGCCTTCGTAAAATACCTTGTAACGAATTGAGCCGCGCTGCCGCTAAAAAAGGCCGGGACTTCCCGGCCTTTTTTATTTTATTACGGTGAAGCGGACGGGGCGGGATTTGTAAGGCTGGCCGTTAAGGACGGCAGTGAAATAGACGCTGTGCTTCCCGGGTTTAAGCGGCCAGAGCACTTCCTGGCCGCGCTCTGCCAGTTCAAGCGCATCCACGCTCCAAACCAGGTCGCCCCCGGCCGAAGCCTTGAAGAACAGCGCCTGCGCGGCGCGCGGCGTCTGGGGATCTATACGGAAGATGTCGCCGTCGCCTGGGAATTTTATCGAGGGCCCGGCCGCGGCGGGGGACGGCGCCGCGGTGTCGCCGGGCGGCAGGTGCTCGGCGCATTGCCCGGAAGGCAGGCTGGCGGAGGCAAACACCTCGTCCATCGAGGCCGGGCAGTAGCCGGAAGGCGGCAGGCCGGAGACCGGGCAGACGCGGACCGTCTTCACCCCGGGCGGCCGCTTGAACGGAGCGGAAGGGTACAATTTATTCAGCTCAAGGGCCACTTCCCTGAGCACCGGCGCGGCGCCCGTGATGCCGGAAACCTTGCGCATCGGCGCGCCGTCGAAGTTCCCCACCCACACGCCCACGGTCCATTCCGGCGTATACCCGACGGCCCAGTTGTCGCGGTAATCCTTGGTGGTGCCGGTTTTGCCGGCGAAGTCGAACGGCAGGTTGAAAGCCGAGTTCACGCCGAAAGCCGGGGCCCTGGCCGAATTGTCGGAGAGAATGCTGGTTATGATATAGGCTTCCCGCGCGCCCATTACCCGGCGCGCCCCGTCAGCGCGCTCGCCAGCTGCGAGGCGGGCAGGCAGCCAGATGCCGCCGCGCGCCAGCGCCGCATAGGCGTTCACCAGTTCCAGCAGGGTAACCTCCCCGTTGCCCAGGGCGAGCCCCTCGCCGTAAAAAGCGGCGGGCTTATCAAGCGAAGCGAAGCCAAAATCCCTGAGCTTGGCCAGGAAAGCGCTCACGCCGGTTTTCTGGGCCAGGCGCACGGCCGGCACGTTGTAAGAGCAGGCCAGGGCCTCGCGCAGGCGGACCTTCCCGTGGTAGGTCTTGTCGTAGTTCATGGCGGAATGCCCGCCGGCGGCGAAGAAAGGCTCGTCCTCGATGAGGTCCGAGGCCTTGGCGCCCTTGAAAAGCGCGAGCGCGTACAGGAACGGTTTAAGCGCCGAACCGGGCTGGCGCCGTGCCACCACGCCATCCACCTGCCCCGAATGCGCCGCGTCGAAAAAATCATTGGACCCCACCCAGGCCAGCACCGCGCCCGTGGCGTTCTCGAGCACCAGCACCGCGCCGTTCGTAACGTGGTTGCGGGCGCTCAGCTCTTCCAGGTGATTCTTCAGCGCGTCGGCCGCGCGCTCCTGCACCCGCAGGTCGAGCGTGCTGGTTACCTGGCCCCGCCCGGAACGCCGCAGCACCTGATCGGCGAAGTGCGGGGCCGCGAAGACGCTCTCTTTCTTATTTATACTGACCTTCTCGGCAGCCGCCAGCCGGTAATTCTCCCCGTCCACCAGCCCGGCGTCCAGCATGCGCCGCAATATCAGGCCCTGCCGCGCGAAGGCCTCCTTGGGGTGTTTCTGCGGGTCGTAGTTCACCGGCGACTTGGGGATGCCGGCCAGCAGCGCCGCCTGCGCCAGGCTCAGGTCCCGGGCCGGCAGGCCGAAATAGGCTTTGGCAGCGGCCTCCGCCCCGGTCAGGAGCGGGCCGTACGAGACCCCGTTGAAATAGCCCTCGAGGATCTCTTCCTTGCTGTGCCCGGCTTCCAGCCGCAGCGCGGAGAACATCTCGGAGAGCTTGCCCAGAAAGGTGCGCGGCCTGGGCTTAAGAGCGCGCGCCAGCTGCTGCGTTATCGTCGACGCCCCGGAGACGGTGCGGCCGTTCTTCGAGTTCTGCCAGACCGCCCGCGCTACCGACCTGAGGTCCACGCCGGAATGCGAGAAAAACCTTTTATCCTCCGCCGCCACGGTGGCCAGCACCAGCCACGGGGAGATCCCCTCAAGCTTTACGGGGACGCAGGCCGAAGCGGAGGCCCCGTCGAGATAGGCCCGCAGTTCGCGCCCGTAGCGGTCGGTGATCCCGGTGGACGCCCCGGGCGCCGGCGCGGCGGACGCCGGGAGCGCGAGCAGGGACAACAGGCAGGCGGCGCGGGCGATCCTCATAGCGGAATTATAACAAAACTGTCCAAGGTCAAACTGTGCGATACATTGTATTTTGTAGAATTTTATTGTCGCAGCCAACCATCTGCCGCAAAGGAACGCACACCATGAAAAGAATAACTATTTTATCCGCCCTGCTAGCGTTATTCAGCGCCGGCCCCGCCGCCGCCGAGACCATACGATTGATCACCCCTTACACCGGCTACCTGACCAACAAATACGCCAGCTCTTCCCTTGAGCTCAAGGACACGGGTGAGATGAACGGCCTGTACGCGCAATGGATAGATACCGACAAGTTCCAGGCCAACATCTTCTACTACCGCGCACCCAACGTCAACTACAGCCTGGTGAACGGCCTGCACCTGAACGCGGACTATTACCTGCTGCCCACCAAGGCCGGAAAATACGCGGTAGGCGCCGGGATGGAGAACCTGTACATCAGCCTTTCCGCCGGCAACAATATTCCCGGGCAGCGCCTTTTCGACATGGACAACGAGGTGCTGTTCTGTTACGTGCGCGGCGGGCGCTACTTTTATTTCAAGAAAGACAAGGTGGACCTCTCGGTCATGCCTTACGCCGGCCTGGCGCGCGAAAGCGTGAACGGCGATCTCATCATGGAGAGGGTCGCCAATAATCCCTCCGTTACCGTGTCGCTGGACGACAAGGCCGGCTACGGCCTGCTCGGCCTTAACATCGACGCGGTCTTCGCGCATTTCCTGCAGGTGCAGGCAAAGTGGATGGGCCGCTATAACGCCGGTGAAAGACTGGACGAATATTCGCTGATGGCGAACATCTTCGTAAGCCGCCACTGGGGCCTGTCCTACCGCTACAAATACATGGAGTACAATTCGGAATCCAACGAATACAACCTGTTCGGCGTGGCCTACAGCTTCTGAAATATGCAGGGGACGCTGGTAAGTATTTAAGGTTTTATCAACCGTCGGGGGAAATGTTAATAACAACTTAAATACTTACCAGCGTCCCCTATCCCATGTTTAATGAAGGTGTTCCTGCCGTTAAGAAAGATATCATGGGGTTTCGTGTCGGGCGTCTGGTGGGTTTCAAGTCACCGCATGAATTTTACGGTGCTTATATAATAGCCGGGGATTACCAGGAAGTTAATCAGCAAGGGCCGCTGTTCAGCGAAAACCGCACTTCCTTCCTGGTATCTCTGCACGAGGATCCCAATCCGGCATATTATGACGAGCTTACCGCGGACCCGAGCTCCCTTGCCTGGACGATAAAAGACCTGGTCCGGAAAGGCGAGACGTTGTGGGAGATAAAGTTCCCTGCTGCCGAGGCTGTTGTGTTATTCAATAATAAAATCTGCGCACGCTCCAGTATCGCAAAGCAGGCGAATACTTGATCTCACATTACGTGCAAGTTAATAAGGATGGGAGCAAGACGCAGGACTTCTATAATTACTATTTCCTGAATTAACTGTAGGAAACATAAGGGCATCTTATCGGTAGTTATTCCCTTAGTTCTTTCTTTTGCTGCCTGAAAACTTTCAGAAAAATCGCCGCCGCGCCCGGCTGTTGGCCGCTTGATGAGCATAGCTCCTGATGCGGCACTGCCATAGGCTTGCCGGGCGTCGCGGAGTTTTCAGGAGTGATCTGTCAGTCGTCAGCCGGGGCGGGTTCAAGGCTATGCCAGTGCCGCATCAGGAGCTATGCTCACCAGACGGCCTATTGTTTCGTATAAGTCGCCTTTCGGGTCCGGCCGGGAACCTTTCCGCTAGAAATCGCGGAGCTTGGTGACCTTGCCCTCCACCATGAACAGGGCAGAGTGGCCGGTCTTTTCATTAACGGAGTAGGTTTCGGCCGTGGAGACGTTAACCTCCACGATGGGGAAGTAGTTATGCAGGTCCACCTCGTCCGCGCGTATGATGGACCGGCAGACGAAGGCCCGCTGGCCCGTGGCCTCAAGTTCGTTATCGTAGCTGTGTATCTTTTTCCGCAGCTCCTCGGGCAGCGTGCCCATATGGGGGAATTCGCGTATCCTGCCGGCCAGCGGGCATTTATAAACCCCTTTTTTCACCTCTTTCACTATCTTTACCGCGGCCAGCGCCTTCAGCGCTTTTTCCGCCACAGGTTCCTTCAGGGAAAGCCTGGCAGCGAATTCTTTTTTCCCCCACGCGCCGGTATCGTTCGACATTGCCAGGTAGCACAGGTAATTATCATGGCTGGCGTAGATGGCCGCGGCCTGTTCCACCGTAAGATGATATTTCTGGGCGGCCATGGATTTTTTTACGGCTTTCTGCATGGGCGAAAGGCCGGGCGCGGCCGCGGCCGCGGCCGCCGCCAGGAGAGGCTCAACCAGGTCCTTGAAATTATCTTCTCCCGCCATGGTCTTCAGCCAGGCGGACACGAACGCATTCGCCTCAACGCTTTTTGAGGTCAGGCCCAGAGCCCAGATAAAAACTCCGAGCCTTCCCAGTTCCGGCAGTATCCTGCCCTGCTCCGCCATAAGGTAGGCCCGGTACGACATCTTGAGCACGCCTTTGCCGCCGGTGTCGTGATAGAACTTATAGGCGGTGGGGAAACCCGCTTCCTTCCTGAGCTGTACCAGCAGTCTCGAAAATATTGTTTCCATAGCGAAGCGACGGTTCTCCTTTTCCCATATTTTAGTATCAATCCGTCCCTAAGTCAAAGAGGCAGACCGCGTGAGCATGAAAATATACCGGGCCTGGGCACCCGGCCCCAGGCTGGCCCGGCCGGCGCCTGCTACCATATCCCTGCGGCGAAAAGAGCGGAACAAGGACGGCAACTTTATGAAAAACAAAACACTCACCATCACCGCGGCGCTGCTGTGGCTGGCCGGCGGGGTTTACGCGGGGGAGGCGGCCGGCCCGAGCCCAAGCCCCCGGGACCGGGACATAAAGTACCTTACCGTGGACGGGAACTCCGTAACGCTGGAGGAGGTAAAGCTGGACGGCGGCATACCCTTATCTACCGGCACGCCCGTCCTGCCTCCTTACATACAGAACAACACCGGCCCGCTGGGTGACATAAATAACGCCGTTACCACCCTGGACAATATCGTGAACCTGGTGGACAAGGTCTTTACGATAATCGCGAAGAACCAGCCGGTGGTCAATACGAGTATAAACTACGCCAGCGCCGTTCCTTATGGCATCACCCACTGGGGGCAGCTGCAGGGCTGGTCAAAACCCGCCACCAAGAGGTACGGCTTTAAGATAAATAACCTAATGAGCCTTGAAGTAGTAAAGCTCGTTTTCCAGGTGCACTGGACCTATAACGGTAATGTCAAAGGCGTGGGGAAATTCCTGACCGGGGTTACCGTGGAGCCTTTAAGCATAAATACCGCCTGGGGCTACAATGTGGACCTTACCGCGGAGGTGCCGGATTCCACCATCGCCAACGTGGGCACGCATGAGAACCCCGTAGCTTCCATGCAGCTGAAGCTGCACTGGAAGATCCACACCAGCATCCAGGACACGCAGTACACGGATATCTTTTACCTGCAGGGTGACGGCCCGATGGAGGAACTGGGGATCCCCTACCGCAACGGCCTGAAACTCGCCAACCAGAAAGAGATGGACGCCGTAACGGAAAGGCTGTCGAACGTGAAGTTCAACTGAACAAAAACAATAAGGAGATGATCTATGAAAAAAGCGATCTTGGCGGCGGCAGCGGCGGCGGTCTTGAACTGCAATGCGGCCTGCGCATTTGACCTGCAATCGGTCAAGGCCGGAGAGGTAGAGAAGCTGACGACAGCTCTCCCTGAAGCGAGCGCACCTGTAGAAAGCGGTAAGAAACTCCCGGAGGCCGACACGAAGTCCGTCAAAGAGCAGGACGGCTCCCTGGGGCTTTATTACAGGTGTTCCGAGGTCTCCGGCATCGAGGAATATGACATTGAAATAAACATGAAGAACAAAACGGCGTCTTTCTTCGACAATAACGAGCTGCACACGCTGCCGCTGAAAGACACGCAATACCTGGAAACCATGCCCGCCCAGCGGCTCTACGTTTTCAAAGGGCCCGACGCGGATGGGGTTAAAATGGAGATACGCTTCAACGCCACCAGGCTTTCCGGGAGCGTGACCGTTAATATCGGTACGCCCAAAGAAGAGACCTGGCAGGCCAAGGGCGGCTGCAAGGCCGTTGCCGCGGGCGCCCTGTACTACGCCGGCTCCAACTTGAGCGGCAAGAACAAGAATGAAAATAAAAAAAAGGAGATAATGCAGTACACCAGCGGGCTGTTCTTCAGTCTTGATATGGCAAAAGGGAGCATGCGCGCAAAAATAGCCGAGTTCAACAGCACCGGCTACGCGGCGGTCAGCGCCGGCGTCTTTCTTACGCATGATCCCCAGGGCGAAGTGCGCTTCCGCTACAGGCTTAACTACTGGATGTCCGAATAGCGGCCGGAAAGATCTTAAACGGAGGTTCTTACATGATGAAAAAATCAGTTCCCCTCGCGGCGATCGTGTTTTCAGCTGTCTGCGCCTATGCGTCCCCCGAGGCGGTACGGTCCGCCGGGGAGAATTTCTTTCCCCCGGGAGGCCTGGTATGGCCTTCCCCGGCCGAAGCGCAGGGGCCGGCCGCTCCTTCCCCCGGGGCGCATAAAGTAGCGGAAGAATATCTCCCGGTCAACACGGGGCTGCCCACGCCGGTTCCCGGGCAGTTCGAGTTCCTCGGCCCGGAACAGGAAACGCTCGAGGACGCCAACTCCGACCTGGGCGCCTGGGCCGGCAGTTTTTCAATGGCCGGGCTTAAGGTAGTAGACCGGCGGGTTTTGCGGAATGAAGCCACGGGGAAGTATGCCTATTCGATAGTCTATACCGGCGGGCTGGCAAAACTGTTCAAGTCGCCTCTTTACGCCACAAGCAGGGAAGCAGGGGAAAGGATGCTTCAAGTGTCGGCAATGGTAGAGGAGATAGTCCCGCAGTTCGCGGTCTGCCCGGTCAGGCTTACGGACGGCAGCGGCTTCAAATATTACATCTATTACAAGGTCTCCAGCGCCCTGCCCGAAAAGGAGCGAGCCGATTTCCGGCGGTTCACTTCGGTTTCTACCGGAGTGACGGCCGAAGGGAAGCTTGCAATCCTCGCCGCCTTCGAAGCCGCGCAGCTCGCCGTAGCGGATACTGAAACCGTAATTTCGGACGCGGAGGAGCGGCTGCTCGTTCATTATGCCGCCAGGGCGCGGGACGGCAGGGAAACCTCCTCCGCGGTTTACGCTACCGAGTCCGAAGCAGGGCTTGCAGCGACTGCGCGCGCCGCGGAACTGGGAAAAGAGGGCCGGATCATCGCCGACAAGGCCGTCAAAGGGAAC
Organism: Elusimicrobia bacterium GWF2_62_30; assembly: GCA_001799995.1. GTDB lineage: Bacteria > Elusimicrobiota > Elusimicrobia > Elusimicrobiales > UBA9959 > UBA9959. The sequence goes on along the minus strand of MGUK01000034.1, from coordinate 16,233 downwards.
AGCGAAGGCTTTACCTATTCCCTGGCATGGCTTACCGCTAATAATTAGCACCGGCGGGCGCAAGCAAAGGTACCGTTAAAGTGAGTGCCCATTGATACATTCGGATTTGTCCACTATACTATTATGGGGCATATACCGCTGATCGGGAAGGAGCTTTTGATGTCCTCTACTTTAAAATTACTGCTGACGGGCTGTTTTATCACAGCGGGAGTTTCTTTGTGTCAGGCCAGCCCCGGCGGCGCACAGGCGGTGTATTATGTTTCTCCCAAAGGCAGCGATGGAAACCCCGGCACGCTGGCTCTGCCGTTTAAAACGCTCGACGGGGCCCGGGGGGCGGTCAGCGATGTGAACGACGCCATGACCGGGGATATCATTGTCTACCTGCGCGGCGGCGTCTACCCGCTGACAAGTTCGACAACTTTCACCGCCTCTGATTCCGGGACCAACGGGCACAATATCATTTACCAGTCCTATCCCGGCGAGCGGCCCCGCCTGAGCGGGGGCAAGGTTATCACGGGCTGGACCAGCGCCGGCTCCGGCATCTACAAGGCGTCGAACGTAGACTTCGACTTCCGCCAATTATACGTCAACGGTCTGCGCGCCGTCCGCGCTCGCACGCCTAATCAGGGTAGTTCCCACTACATAGTCAGTTCGTCCAGCATCAACAAGGTCATTGTTATAAACGCCGGCGAGATAGCCAATTGGCCGGGGCTAAGCGCGGTCGAGATGGTTCTCGACCGCCAGTGGGACACGTCGCGGCTGCATATTGAGTCGTTCACCAATGCGCCCCTTGAGGACTTACCCATGGTGTACGTGACTATCCCGGCGGCGGAAGAGCAATTGCAGTGGACCGGGCATGCCGGGGACGGTATCTTTAACGGTTCGCCTTACTATTTCGAGAATGCCCTGGTGTTCCTGGATGCTCCGGGGGAATGGTTCCTGGACACGGAATCCCGCGAGCTGTTTTACAAGCCGCGCTCCGGAGAGGATATAAACAATGCCGTGGTCGTTGCCCCTTCGCTGGAGACCCTGGTCTCCCTTCAGGGGGCGGTCGACATTCCCGTGCACAATATCCAGTTCCATGGGCTTACCTTCGAGTATACCAACTGGACGTTGCCCAGTTATACCGGCTATATGGGACAGCAGGCGGGCTGGCTCTATACCCTCGAAGGGGGCACAACTCCTCCGGCCGCGGTGCACCTGACCGGTGCGCAAAATATCCTGTTCGAACGCGATGTTTTCCAGCACATGGGCGGCATGGGCGTGAAGATGGACACCGGCGATAACGACAATACGGTGAACGGCTGCGTGTTCACCGACATCTCCGGCGGCGGAGTGGCCGTACTTTCGATGTACAGTGAGGCCGGGAATCCCGAGACCTGCCAGCGGAACGCCGTGACCAATAACTGGATCTCCAGGACCGGCCAGGATTACTTCGGCAGCGTGGGGGTCTACGGCGGCTTTCCCATTTCCTTAACTGTTCAGCATAACGAGATCTCGGACCTGCCATACACGGGTGTCAGCGTCGGCTGGGGCTGGAAAAGCTGGGTATCAACACCCACGGCGCCCATGAACAATATCATCAGCTACAACAAGATCCATAAGGTGCTGAACAGGCTTTCGGACGGAAGCGGCATCTATACGCTGGCTCCCCAGCCCGGCACGAGGATCGAGTATAACTATGTGTCTGATCTCCGTTCCTATGCGCCGCCTTCCAGCCCCGGCAGTCACCTGGTGGCAGCCATTTACCTTGATGAGACCAGTAACTATATTACGGTTCAGGAGAATGTTTCTGTAAATATTACCACTACAATGGCCTGTACCTATAACGACTATATTTTCGAGAACAACAACCCGCTGAGCACCAATACTGTGCTTTACAACGACGTGTACCGCCCGGAGGTGGTCGCGGCCGCCGGTATCGAACCCGCTTACCGGGACATTATCCCCAGCGGCGGCGGCATCGGCGTTCAGGAAACCATCTCTACAATGACCATGACAGCGGAGGGCCTGACCCTCAACCTGGTCCCGGAGCTGTCCCCTATTCTTTCGCTCAACGTCACTATTCCGCCCGGCGTCCTGCCAGCGGGAACGATAGTCACCGTGAATACCGACGTCTCGTATCTGCTTCCGGGGCTGGAATCCAACCAGGCGGCGCTTACGGGAGGGCAGCTGGGCACCGGCTTCAACCTTTCCGCGGGCGGGCTGCAGCCAGCCGGCCTGGTGAGCGTTACCATGACTTACGATCCGGCGCAGGTCCCCCCGGGCTCCGACCCGCGGAGCATACAGCTGGCGCGCTACGATGAAGCGGCGGCGCAATGGAGCCTGCTGCCTACCGCGGTGGACACCGCGCAGCATACCTTCACCAGCCAGCTCGACCATTTTTCCTTTTTCGTGCCGCTGCTGGTGACCCCGGCCTCCAGCCTGTCCGCGGTGCAGGTTTTTCCCCAGCCCTGGGAGATCGGTGACCCGGCCAGCGCGTACTTTGCTTCGGCGCTGACCTTCTCCAACCTGCAGGCTTCGGCGTCCGTGAAGATCTTCACCTTGGCGGGCGAGCTGGTCTGGCAGGGGACCGCCTCGCCCGGCGGCGTGCTGACGTGGGACGGCAACAACCGTTCCGGGAGCAAGGCCGCGTCCGGCACCTATTACGCCGCGTTCAAATCAGGCGGACAGACCAAGACCCGCAGGGTGGTGATAATACGATGAGAACCTTTATTGTCATTTCCTGCCTGCTCGTTCTGGCCGCGCCGGCGGCCCTGCAGGCCGAAGCGGGGAGCAGCGCCGCGCAATTCCTCTCGCTGGGCACCGGGGCGCGCTCGCTCGGCCTGGCGGACGCCTCTACCGCGGTGACAGGCGAGGCGGACGCCGCGTTCTGGAACCCGGCGGGCCTGGCGGGGCTGGCCCGCCCGGAGGTTTCCTACTCGCGCACCCGGCTGCCGGCCGGCGTCGCCCTGGATTTCTTCGCTGTCGCCGTCCCGGCCCCGCTCCTGCGGGGAGTTTTCGCCATTTCCGCGCTGCGCCTGACCCAGGATCCTCTGGCCAAGGTAAACGCCTTGAATCAAAACCTTGGTTCCTTCTCTCCGCATTCGGAGGCTTACGCGCTGTCCTACGGGAGTGACTTTTCGAGCCTGTCCGGAGACAAGACCGGAGGCTTTGGGGAAGCAAGATCGATAAAGCGCGGGGGGTCGGGGTTCAAGCGTACGGCCTTTGGCGCCACGCTAAAGACGGTCCGTGAAGATCTGGGAACCCGGTCAGCGTCGACCTTCGCCTTTGACGGCGGAGCGGCCTTCCGCCCGGGCGGCGGGAACCTGGTCCTGGCGGGAGCGTTCCGGAATATCGGCGGACGGCTGCGTTTCATAGAAAAAGCCGAATCTCTGCCCGCGCAGTTCGCCGCCGCCCTCGCATATGAGTGCAGCAGGAAGGACGACCGCAGCCTGCTGCTCGCCCTCGACGTGTCGGTGCCGTATGCAGGGAAGCCCTATGCGAAGTTAGGAGCCGAGGGCTCTCGCGTCCTTACCCAACGGCTCTGGGCTTCGGCCCGGCTCGGTTATACTAGCAGGTCCGTCTCGGATCTGGGGACCCTCGCCGGAATAACCGCCGGGGTGGGCCTGCGCATGAACGCGCTCTCGCTCGACCTGGCTTTTCAACCGATGACCGTCCTTGGCGACAACTTCAGATTCGGGGCGGGCTGGAAATTCTGACCAATACGACCGCGGGGCCGGCAGCCCCGGTTATCCCCGGCGCCGGGCCCGCCCAAGTCTTCCAGCGCCAGGTCCGTTCTGCCTTTGATCCTGTGACCCTTGCTCCTAGCGAAGCGAAGGTTCACCTTTTCCCGCATTTTAGTGCAGCTCTTTCCCTAAGCCGAAGAGGCAGGAACGTCAGCCTGATAGCGCCCCGGCTTTAGGCCACCCGGCCCGTGAAAAACCCACAGAGACCCGCTATCCTATCCTAAAGAGAGCGGATACCGGGAGATGATATGAAAACTATTATAAAAGTTCTGTTCCTGGCGGTTTCATTCGCCGGGACCGCCGCCGCCGAAGACGACTATTCCGACTTCATCTACACCTGGAAATACGCGAGTTACAACCGCGAGTATCGCCTCGCATACGGGTGCGGGGACGGGAACTGCTACGGCCCGTACCCGAAGTTCGCTTCAAATACCACACCCAACGGCTACGCCAATTTCCCCGACAGCCCGGGTTATCCGCCCGCCCTGGGCCTGCCCAAATCTTCGAACGATAAATATTCGGCGGTCATCTTCAACTGCCGCAACGGGAAAGGCAAAAGTGAACAGTACGACTACAACGACCTTTCGGGCTCCTTCGGCGCCAGCATGGAGGTTAAGACCTGGCTGTCAGACCAGGGAGCGCAAAGCACGTATTATAACCTGACGGACCTGCACATAGTCGTCACCAGGACCGACAACAGCGTGCCGATGCCGGACAGGGGCGAGGTGTGCAGGGGCATTTTAAAGGCCTTCCGGGACGATATGCTGCGCGAGGTGCTGCCGAAAAAATCCGAGAGCAGGATATTCGGGGAGCTGATGGGCCTGTGCGGATATCTACCCGGGGAAGCGGGCATGATGTGCGGCATGGGCGGCGTAATAAACAGCCTGCTGGACGGGCTGACCAACCTGAATTACCGGGAGAACATCATCTCGCTTGACAACAACAGCGTGCTTAAAGGCCTGGAAAAAACAGCGGTAACGGCAATGCTGACCGCTGCTATGCTCAAGTACGGCTCTATCACCGAGGCGCAGAAATACCTGTTCGGCAAATCGGGTAATTTCCTCATAGATAACACCGTAAGATCCTCTAAAATGCAGGGCGCCGTTTGTTATGATAAGCGCCTCGCCTATAATCCTTTTGACCCGTCATCGAAAGGTTATACGGCGTGCATGAGCGGGGACCTGACGGGGATGATGGACCTGTATGACCGGTCCGTACTGCCTTTGATCCAGTGACCCGTTTTTCATAGAGAAGCAGCGGTTCACCATTTTCAGGATTTCAGTGACAATTCATACCTGAGCCGAAGAGGCAAAATCCCTGGGGCTAAAATGCCGGATTTTCGGGGCCGGCGCCCCAGGCCGTAAAGCCCCCCGCGCCCTATACTATCAGTGAAGGGAAGCGCGATCTTACGGCAGGGAGAAAGGTTATGAAAAAAATACTATTAGCGGCGGTTCTGGCGGCGGTCCCCGGGCAGGCAAAGGCCCAGGACCTTTCGGGAATGGACCTCTCCTCCATGCAGGAGCTCTTGCAGAACGGGGAGAAAACCTACCCGGAACCCGTCATGCAGCGGGTGGAAATGACGGATGAAGAAAAAGAGGCCATGCTCAAGCTCACGCTGCGTTCCGGGCTGGGGCCGGACGGGAAGCCGAAAGTTACGCTGGGAGAGCTGAACAGGCAGTCCGAAGAATATGAAAAGCTGAAGAAAATGCGCCATACCTTTGAGAACCTCCGGAACTCTTTCGACGGCTCGGTAACCCGGGACGGGAACGTTCCCCCGCCCAACACCGGCAATATGGGCAACGTGCCTCCCCCCCTTACCAGCTACATGGTACCCCTCTCCACCCAGCCCTATGTCGACCCCGTCTACCCCACCTCTTCGCTGCTGAACCTCTCGAACCAGCTGGGCCAGGGAACTTTCACCGGCAATAACCAGCAGAACCCCGTGCACAAGCCCGGCTTCCTGCAGAGCACCCTCCTCACCAACAACCACCCGAACTCCGGCTACCTGGCGCAGATAGGGGCGGCCTTCGGCGCGGCCGGCATCTTCGCGCTGTTCGACTACCTGCTCTTCAACTTCTTCAACCGGACCTTGGGCGCTACCCTGCCTTACCGGGTGATGCAGGTAACCTTCCAGGGCGCCACCACGGCGTACCTCTGGAACAACATCAGCCCCGAGGCCGCCATGTCCTTCATGACGCTCTGGTGGACCGGCGGCTGCGACATAGCGTTCTACGGCATAGCCGAAACCGGCCTGCTGCAGCTGGGGTCCAACTGGGACGGCCCCGGCAGCATGGCGTACTGCCGCGAGAACGGCGTGGGCTGGTTCTGGTGGACCTTCAACGGCTTGGCCACCGGGCAGGGCACGATGCAGAACCCCATGTCCTGGAACAGCGCCCTTACCCAGGCGGGCATAGGCGCGCTTTCCGCCCTGCTCATCCCGGCCCACGTGCAGTTGGCTTACATTCCGCAGACCCAGACCTATGTGCTGGAGTTCGGCCAGCTGCTGCAGGGCCTGCTGGGCAAGGTGTTCTAAACGGGGATCATGAAAAGGAAAACCATTTACGGCCTGCTCGCGCTCATTCTGCCCATCCTCGCTGGCGCGTCGGCCGCGCAGGTCATCGCTCCTGAAAAGCTGAAAGAAGTTTATGTGTCATTGAACTACATAAAAGGAGTCCCCATGCTGATAAAAACACTGATCGCCGCAGCGGCCCTGGCCTTCCCGGCAGGGCTTTACGCCGGGCAGGCCCCGGCGAAGGACTGGACCATAATGGTCTTCCTCAACGGCAAGAACAACCTGGAAGGCGCCGCCCTCAAGGACATGAACGAGATGGAGGCGGTAGGCTCTTCGGACAGGGTCAATATCGTCACCGAGCTGGGCCGCATGGCCGGCTACAGTTCCGCGGATGGGGACTGGAAGGGCGCGCGCCGCTACCTGGTAAAAAAGGACGCGGACGGAAAAAAGATCTCGTCCCCCATACTGTGGAGCCAGGAAAAAACGGACATGGGGGATTACACCCACCTGGCCGAGTTCGGCAAATGGGCGAAGGCCGCCTATCCCGCGAAGAAATACATGCTGATAGTCTGGAACCACGGCAAAGGCTGGGAAAAATATGACGGCAGCGGAGCAAAAGGGATCTCGGACGACTACGAGACCGGCAACCATATAACCACGCAGCAACTGGCCCTGGCCCTGCAGGAAATGGGCGGGGCGGACCTTTACGCCTCGGACGCCTGCCTTATGCAGATGGCGGAGGTAGCCTACGAGATAAAGGACCACGCCGGCTACATCCTGGGTTCGGAAGAAACGGAGCCGGCCGACGGTTATTCCTACGACAAGTTCCTCGCCGCGCTGTCGGCCGCGCCGGAGCTTGCCCCGGAGCAACTGGGCAGGGCCGTGGTGGATAGTTTTTACGAGCATTACCAGGGCTCGGACGAACGCTATTACACCCAAAGCCTGCTTAAAGCCTCGGCGCTGCCGGGCCTGGTGAAGGCCGCGGACGGGTTCGCCGCCGCCCTGGTCTCGGCGGGAGAGAGGGACGTTATAAAAGGCGCCATCTACGACGCGCAGTGGTTCGCGGCGCCGGACAGCAAGGACCTGTGGCATTTTGCCGGGCTGGTAAGCGCGCGCACGAAATCCCCCGCCGTAGCCGCCGCCGGGCGGGCGCTGCAGGACTATATAACCAAAGACCTGGTGGTCTATACCCGCAACAGCATCCACTCCGGGGATTCGCGCGGCATAGCCGTCTTCATCCCTTCAGCCTACAACTACGCGTACGAAAGGCTGGCCTGGGCCCATGCCTCCGGGTGGGACGAGTTCCTGTACTGGTACTCCCGGCAACCGTTGACCCTCTCCCTATAAATGGCCCTGAAGTAATAATACTCCGGATCCGCGGGATCGTATTCGATGCTTTAGGGGGGTATAGGGGGGATAGGGGACGCTGGTAAGTATTGAAGTTGTTATTAACTTTTTATCCGGCGGTTGATAAAAGCTTAAATACTTACCAGCGTCCCCTGAAACTTACAGTTTGGCGGCGTAGGCGGAGAGTTTGGCGTGGTCGGCGACGGGGCCGCCGGTGAACGGGCTGAAATATTCCAGGTATTCGCCCACGTTTTTTGCTTCCGCCCATTTGCGGTATTCGTCGGCGGCTATGGCGGCCTCGGCGTAGCAGGCGAACTCCAGGTACCCGTCGGGGCGGTTAAGGTCCAGCGGCGCCAGGCCCTCAGTCTGCAGGCCGCGCACGTGCAGGATGGTCTCGCCCGAAGGCGCAAAACGGAAGATCTTGGTAATAGGCGGGAAAGCCGTTATGAACCCTACGCCTTCCGGGTTGAATTTCACCAGCGCGCTCTCGAATTTATCGGCGGTAACCGTAGAGAAGGCCCAATCGCATTTCTCGGGGTTGGCCCGGCCCGTAAGGCTTACATAATAGATCTTGAAGGCAGAGCCGCCGGCCAGCCGCAGCAGCTTCTTAGCGACCACCACCGAGTTATAAGGGTTGCAGGGCTTTATTTCCATAAGTTATTTTTCGTCCCGAGATAGCAGGGCGCCGTGCTGGGCCCAGATCTTTTCCATGCGGCCGCGCATGCCCTCGCCCGGCGCGTCCAGGCCCCGGGCCACCGCGCCCAACAGCTCTATCATGCCCAGGAAATCGGCCACGGCGATGAACTCCTGCCCGACCTTCCCCTTCTTCCCGGCCAGCGCCGCGTCGGGGTCCTGCATGTTGTGGTAGTTGCCCAGCGGCAGGCAGACGCAGGTGGAGCGCAGACCGTAGAAAGAGAAGGCCGAGGCCTCGCAGACCCCGCCCGGCATCAGCTTGCGCTGGAATTTGAAAGCCGGGTTCTCCTTCTGGTAGCCCGCCGCGATATTCGAAACGATGTTGGTCAGCTCGGGCGTGAAAACGCTCATGCGGTCGCCCACGCGCACTATCGGGCCCGCCCCTATGGGCGAGTCGTGCGGGAAGCTGCGCGAGCACTCCAGGCAGACCAGGCGCGCGTTCTTCGGCACCGTGCCGCCGCGCGCCGCGCCTATAGCGCCCACGAAACCTATTTCCTCGGCGCGGGTGAACAGCACGGCCACATGGGCCAGTTTTTTATCGCTCGAGATCTTATCGAAGGCCAGCAGCGCCGCGGCCACGCAGGCCAGATCGTCGCAGCCGTTGGTATAGGCGAGGCCGCCCCGCACCGAGGACCGCGGGAATTTCCAGCGGCCCAGGCAGCCGGCTTTTATAAGCGCCGCGTCCGCGGGCCGGGAGAGCCGCGCATGCACGGTCTTGAACGGTTTAGCCTTCGCGTCCAGGGCGATTATGCGCGCAGTGAAAGAGCGCGCCAGTTCCGCGTCGAAGATCTCTATAACGGCGCCTTTGAAGTAGGCGTCATGCACGCCGCCGCGGAATTCCAGTTCCGCGTCGCCGGAGCTCTTAACGGAGCGCACGATAAAAGCCGGGTGGTCCAGGTGGGCGGTGATATACAGCGGCGCCTTCCCCCTGCACGCTTTTTTAAAATCCTTCCGCGTCAGTACCAGGTTCCCGCAGCGGTCGCGCTCCAGGATAAGCCGCGCCGATCGGCTGCCGGCCCAGTCCGCGACGTATTTTATCACCGCGTCCTCATGCGCCGCGGCGGTAGGCAGCGACGTAACTTCGAGCAGCGCTTTTTCCGCGGCCGCCGCGTCTTTCTTGTTAGATATCTTTTTCATTTATTTCCCTTCCAGTTTTGAACGCAGTCTTTTATCCATTATGCGCAGGACCCCGTAAGTGAGGGCTCCGAGGATCACCATGCCAAGGATGAAGGCCGGGTAAGCCGTCTTCCAGTTCTCCGGCCCGGTCATCATGCTCCACTCGGACATGCCGCCTACGCCGGCCAGCAGCGTCAGCGGCATGAAGATGGTGGTGATGAACGTCAGGCGCCTGACCGTAGTATTGGTGCGGTTGGCTACCACGCTCATCTGGTTGTTCACCATGGAAAGATACATCTCGGTAAGGCTCAGGATGACCTCCCGGTAGATCTCGGCCTCCTCGTAATACTTCGTGAGGTGGTCGTAGATGTCCCTGAAATGGTAGATGGCTTTCTCGCTGATGAAAAGCGAGTCGCGGCGGCAGAGCTTGATGAGCATCTCGCGCTCGTAGAACAGGCTTTTGCGCAGCCGCAGGATATTCCTTCTTAGCTCGACCAGCCGCACCATTTTAAACCCGGCCAGATTGTTTATAATGCTCTCTTCCGTCTCGTCCACTTCCGACTCCAGCAGGCTTATGGCCTTGTGCTTGGAGTCTATCACATGGTCCAGCAGGGCGTGCAGCAGGAAATCAGGCCCCCGCCCGAGGTTCGCCGCTTCCAGGCGCAGCACGCCGCGGATGTCCTTCTCGTCCCAGTGGGCGGCGCCGCGCTGCCCGCCCACGGTCACCAGAAAACTTTTGCCGATGATGAAATCTATCTCCCCGGTGAGGAAGCGCCCTTCTTGATACGCGCAGGAATTCATCAGCAGGAAGGTGCTCTTGTCGAAGTTGTCTATCTTCGGGATATGGGCTTCGTCCAGGCAGTCTTTTACCGAAAGCGGGTGGATGTCCAGCAGCTCCACCAGCGGGCCGATGTCTTCCGGAGAGGGATTCGTGTAATCCAGCCAGGTATAGCCGCCGCCCGGGGCTGGCTTTACCGCCTCTTCGGCGGTCTGTTCCGGGTAGAGGACCCCGTTGCTATCTATCCTGTAGAACCTGTGGTTTGACATATTTCCTTGCGGGGCGGCTAGCCCTTGATCAGCCGCAGCCAGACCTCGCGGATGCGGGGCCCGTCGTATTCACAAAGGAACACGCCCTGCCAGGTGCCCAGCTCCAGCGTGCTGTCCTCCACGAAGACCGTAAGCGAAGACCCGACCAGCACCGATTTCACATGTGCCGGGGAATTCCCCTCGCGGTGCTTGTACGGAAAATCCTTCGGCACGCTGTAGTCCAGCGCGGAGTTGATGTCGCTTTTCACGTCGGGATCGGCGTTCTCGTTTATCGCCAGCCCGCAGGTGGTATGCGGCATGAAAACATGGCAGACCCCGCTCGCCAGCCCGCCCTCGCGCACCAGGGCCCCGATCTCCTTGGTGATGTTCACCATATCGGTTTTGCCCGACGTCCTTACCTTGAATTTATGTATCATCTCCCCCCCTTGCGGGCGCGGCTCGTTCCGCCACCGGCCCTTTTTTCAGCTATTTACGTTCCACCGCGATAGTGCAATCGGTCACCAGCGCGGCGATGGCCCCCACCGCCGCCAGCACCGGCGCCAGCACCGTGCCGACCACGCCGACGGTGAGCGGGAAAGTGACCAGCTCTTTGCCGTCCTTGTCCTTTATCGTTATCCGCCGGATGTTGCCCTCGCTGATCAGGTCCTTCACCTTCTTGAGCAGCATTTCGCCTTTCACGTTCAACTCTTCTTTTATATCTGCCATTTTGTTTTCTCCCGGACGGAATATACGGGCTGCCGCATCCAGCCCCAGCCCAAATTGTATCAAAAGGCTCTCCCGCATTTCCCGCGGCGGGCGTATAAAAAAATACCGCCGGGGGGATCCCGGCGGTCTGCGGCCCTGGAGAACTGGTTATTGCTTTACAGGAATATGGAAGAAGAAGCGCGAGCCTACGCCCAGTTCGGATTCGATGCCCATCTCGCCGCCGTGGCGCTGCACGATCTCGCGGGCGATCTTGAGGCCCAAACCGAAGCCGGCCTTGCGCATGCCCTGGGCTTCCTTGGTCTGGAAGAACCGCTCCCACACGCGGGGCAGGTCTTCCTTCGAGATGCCGATACCGGTGTCTATCACGCTGACGATCACCCTGTCGGGGGCGGTCTTCACCTGTATGGTGATCTTGCCGCCTTCCTTGGTGTACTGGATGGCGTTGGTGCAGAGGTTCTGCACAACCTGGCCGATGCGGGCGTCGTCGCCGGCCAGCGGCGGCAGCACGGGCGGGACGTCCATGATGAGGGAGAGGTTCCGCTTCTGGGCGGCTATCTCCACGCGCGAGCGCACGTCGTTGACCACGGAAAGCAGGTTGAGGGTGCCTATCTCCACGCGCAGTTTGCCGGACTCTATCGCGGCCAGGTCCACCAGGTCGGAGATAAGGACGTTCAGCGTCCTGGCCGAGGTGTGGATATTGGCGGCGTATTTACCCTCGCTGGGCATGTTCTTGAGCTTGCCGGTAAGCACCTCGGAGTAGCCGAGGATGGCGGTGAGCGGGCTCTTCACGTCGTGCGCCACGGTGGCGAAGAAATTCTTCTGGAAGCCGTTGATGGCGGCCAGCTGGCGGTTCAGCTCCTGCATCTCTTTGAGCAGGCGCGCGTTCTCCAACAGCAGGAAGCGCCGCTCCAGGGCCTTCTCTATCGAGAAGATCAGGCGCGAGGCCTCAATGGGTTTGAGCAGCGCGTCGTCCAGGCCCAGCTCCACTACCTGGCTCACGCCCTGCAGGGCGGCCTTAAGGGGATACTGGTCCACCATGAAGATGATGCGCAGGTCGGGGTCGCGCTCGCGCAGCTTCAGGGCTATCTCGGCCCCGGAATACTGGGCCGCCGTGGTGGAAGTGCCCACCACGGCCAGGTGAAAGGCGCCTTTTTTGCAGAGGCTCAGGGCCTCTTCCCCTTCGGTGGTGATGGCAACCTCGTAACCGTAGCTGGTCAGGGCCTGGCCCAGGGTAGTCAGTACGGGTTTAAAAGTATCCAGGAGGAGTATTCTTTCTTTTTCCCTTTCTTTCTGGCGGACGGCGCTGCCTTCGGTAAGGTCCACCAGAATGCCGGCTACGCGGCCGGATTGTTCGCGGGGCAGGGCCACCGGGTTGAAATCGGTAAGCGCCCAGATGGCATAGCGCGGCGTGTCCATGCCCGAAACGAAATAGCAGCCGGCTTCCGGGATCTCCTTGCGGATGGCGGCGTCCAGCGCGACGGCCTGCTGCAGGGTGCCGGAGAACTGCACCACCACTACCCCGGCCGGAGGCGGCTCGGGCGCGGCCTCTTCTTCCTCGCTGCCGCCCAAGAGCGACCAGGATTTCTTCGGCTTCTTCGGCTGGATAGCGGCGGCGCGGGCTTGCTGCATCTGGCGTATGAAATCCGGCAGGCCCGCGGAGGAATCCATGGACGCCGCGTGCACCCCCGCCTCCTGCAGCGCGGTCTGCACCGCCCCGGTGCTGAAAAGAACTTCGTCGGCCAGGATGACCACGGGCCGGTCCACGACCCGCACCTGGTCCGCGAACCCCATGGGCAGCGGCCAGCTCAGGCGGCGCAGCGGCGCGGGCAGGGCCGGCGCGGTGCTGACCTGGGTTTCCAGGGTGAACATGTGGACGGCGGGAAATTGTTTGTGCAGGGCCAGGAAAGGCTCGCGTTCGGTGGTCGGCACCTGGCCGAAATCCACCACGATGGCGGAACAGTCCCCGGCGGCCAGCCGGTCGGCCGCGTACTTAAGGGTAGGCACGCAGACCAGCTCCAGGCCCCTGCCCGACATGGACGGCGCCATCTCGTCCAGGAGTTCCTTGCCGGTAGTGACCACCAGCACTCGGCCTTTAATATCGCTCATCAATAGTATTATAGCCGTACAAGAAGACTTTATGCAACAGGTCAGCCGGCCGGACTGCGCCGCCAGGCGTAAAATAGTAAAATAACGGGACTATCACTTCCGTCCGAGGACAAAATGACTATGCAAGAAAAAAAGAATCCCGGTTTGGCCATGGCGGTACTGCTTACCATTTTCCTTTCCCTGTTCCTGGCCATGGTCTGGCCTTACTTCATCGCGCTGCTGATGGGCCTGCTGCTGGCCATACTCAGCCGCCCGCTTTACAATTTCCTGGTCAGGCGCGGCGCCGGCCCGCGCGCCGCGGCGGGCCTGGCCATGGCGATAATCATGGTGGCCATAATAGCGCCGCTCTCCGTTATCGCCGTTAACGCCATAGAGCAGGCCATTGCCCTGGCCGCTTACCTGGCGGACGAGCGCGGAGCGGCTTTTGTGAAGACCGCGGTGGACACCGTCACGGCGCTTAAGCCCGTTCAATGGGTGATCAAGAACCCGGGCGACCTGCAGGCCAAAGGCCTTGAGTTCGCCCAGAGCGCCGGGACCGCCCTCAGCCGCGTGATCCTGGTGCAGGCCGCGGCCCTGCCGGACCTGGCGCTTAAGTTCGTGCTCTCGATGCTGACCTGGTTCTTCCTGCTGTTCGAAGGCGCGGCTTTCCTTAAATGGCTGGCCGACAGGACGCCCATGGACTCCGACCTGCGCAAACGGCTCATCTCTTCTTTCCGCGCCACGGCCGCGTCCACCGTGTGGGCCACCTCGGCAGCGGCCGCCGCGCAGGCGCTGGCGGTAATGCTCGGGTTCTGGCTGCTGGACGTGCCGGCCATCTTCCTCGCCGGCGGCGCCACTTTCATCTTCGCCTGGATACCGATCCTTGGCAGCCTGCCGGTCTGCCTGGCCGGGGCCGTTTACCTGTACTTCAACGGCTCCGTTTTCAGCATGGCCCTGATGGGCCTGGTAGCGGTGGTGGCCGGCCTGATGGACAATATCGTGCGCCCCATAGTCCTCAAAGGCCACGGCGACATGCACCCGCTGCTGGCGCTGATAGCCATCTTCGCCGGCATAAACATGTTCGGCCTGCTGGGCGTGATATTCGGCCCGATAGTGGCGGCCATGCTGCTGGCCCTGCTCAATTCCCTGCAGGTGCAGGATTCGCGCGACGCGAAATGATCTTCGGAAGGGAACCTTGGCCCGGCCTGGAGGCCGGCCCGTTCCGTCCTGACTTCCGATCCGGTACACCCTAACCGCCGAACACGGCCCGGTAGACTACCCGCTGTTCACCTGACATCTTAGAACGCTGAATTCCGGCCCCCGGGCGCTCAGGCGCCGGGGGCTCTATTTCACTGATGAGGAAAAAGGTTAACTTAAAGCGGAAACAGGTAATGGCTGAAAAACCCTGGGACTGGTAAACTATCCCCAAGGTTAGCACGGGGGGCCATAAAACGGCCGGAGCGGGTTTTATGAAATTCAGCGAAGTCAGTGATGTCACGAGTCCCGGGGCGTCCTTTTTCCGGGAAGCGAAATCCTTTGCGGATACGGATAGCGTCAGCTATCCGGTCTTCACGGCGGAATGGAGCGCTCCGGCCGAAGCAGCCGGGCGCGGCGACCGGACACCGGACCGCGCCGGATGCGGGCTCTCAGAGCCTCCGGCCTGTACCAGCGCCTGCGACCTGGAACTCCGGGAAAAAACCGCGATGCGGCTGGCCGCCCTGGTGCGCGACTCCGGCGACGCCATCATCATCCGTGATTTCGAGGACCGGATCATCGCCTGGAACAGCGGCGCGCAAAAGATGTACGGCTACACCGAGGCGGAAGCCCTGGGAATGAGCCTCGGGCGGCTTATCCCGGAAAACGAGAGCACCCGGACGCAGGAGCAGATCAGGCTTTCCGCGCAGGGAAAGAAACCGGCTCCGATCGAAACCCGGCGCCGCGCGAAGGACGGCCGGATACTGGATGTGCTGCTCACGGTCACGGTGCTGCAGGATGAAAATGGAGTTCCGGTGGAACTGGCCGCCACGGAACGGGACATCACGGAGCAAAAGCGGGCCGACCGGGAACTCCGCAGGCTGTACACGCGCGTGATCTCAGCCCAGGAAACGGAACGCAAGCGCATGGCCCGCGATCTTCATGACGGGGTAGGCCAGATACTTTCGGGTGTTAAATACAGGATTGAATCCTTATCCAGAAAGACAGGCTTGAAAGTGGGCGCCGCGGCGCAGCTCATTGAAATGGAAGGGTTAATGGGGCGCGCCATCTCCGAGGTCCGTCTTGTTTCCAAGAACCTCATGCCTCCCGAGCTCTGTGACCTGGGCCTTGAGCCGGCCCTGCGCACGCTTTGCCGGGATTTCAGGGAGAGCTCGGGGATCGCCGTGACGCTGCGGACCGTGCGCATTCCCGCGGCGGTTCCGCCAGAACTGGCGCTGGCCCTTTTCCGCATCACCCAGGAGGCGCTCAACAATATCGGAAAACATTCCAAGGCGACCATGGTGACGGTGGACCTCTCCCGCAAAAGGCGCGAGGTGGTCTTGAGCGTAAGCGACAACGGGATCGGCTTTGCGTCCGGCGGCGACCGCCAGCCCGCAGGGCGGGGCATCGGCCTCGGGAGCATGCGCGAGCGGGCGAAATCCAACGGCGGCCGCATCGAGTTTAATTCCGTGCCCGGGGCCGGGACTACGCTCACCGTCCATGTCCCCTTATCGGGACCGGGAAAGACCGCCGTATAATTATTCCTGCGGCTGCCTGTCCTGTCTTTGGGGTGGAAGAGTTGAGCAAAGATTCGGGGGTTAGGTAAGGGGTGCGTACAGTACGGGGGGCTCGCGCCGGGGGGGCGCGGGCCCCCTTTTTTATGGCGGCGGACTGATGCTGGCAGAACTCGTAATTTAATGTATTCAGGCCATGCCGGATTCAACCGCGAAGTGCAACACCTTGCTTAAAAATATCGGCCGGCGTTTCGTAGTTCAGGCATTTGCGCGGTCGTGTGTTTAGCAGATA
>MGUK01000033.1 GCA_001799995.1 Elusimicrobia bacterium GWF2_62_30 | reverse complement strand
GGATCTTGGCGAAGAGCAGGGTGTTGTCGGCGCCCAGGGCCTGGTTGTCCAGACTGCCTTCGTAAGGTTTGAACGCCGGGGCTTTACCGTCCTGCGCCAGCCCGGCCTTCTCCAGGATCTTCAGCGCCGTCTCCGGGATGACCGGGTAAAGCAGGATGGCCAGGTCGATGATGGCGCGCGAGGCCACGTTAAGCACCGTGCCGCAGCGAACTATGTCCGTCTTGCGCAGCGTCCAGGGGGCGGTGTCGTTGACGTACTTGTTGGCCGTGATGGCCAGCGCCATGGTCTGCGTAAGCGCCTGGCGCACCCGGTAGGCGCGGTAGGACTTACCCACCTCGGCGAACACCGGCGCGAAGCTGTCGAGCAGCGCCTTGTCCTCGGGCTTAAGCTCGCCCGCGGCCGGGATCTTTCCCTCGAAGTTCTTCTTCATGAACGAGAAACACCTGTTCACCAAATTGCCCAGCGTGTCGGCTATCTCGTTATTGCGGGCCGCGAAATCTTCCCAGGTGAACTGCGAGTCCGACGTCTCCGGCGAGTTGGAGGCGATGGCGTAGCGCAGCGCGTCCACGCCGTACTTGGTGAAGAAATCGTCCGTGTCGATGTACCAGCCGTCCGACTTGGAGAACTGCCTGCCCTCCAGGTTGTAGAACTCGTTGCCCGGCACATTGTCGGGCAGGATATACGGCTTGTCCTGGCCCATCAGCATGGCCGGCCAGATGATGGTGTGGAAAATAATATTGTCCTTGCCGATAAAATGCACCAGCTTGGTTTCCTTGTCGAACCACCAGTCCTTCCAGGCCTCGGGCTTGCCGTTCTGCTTGGCCCACTCCATAGTGGCCGAAATATAACCTATGGGCGCTTCGAACCAGACATAGAGCACCTTGCCCTTGGCCTCGTCGAGCGGCACCGGCACGCCCCAGCTGATGTCGCGGGTGATGGAGCGCTTCACCAGGCCTTCCTCGATGAGAGACAGCGCCTTGTTCTTAACGTTGGGCTTCCAGTCGGTCTTGGTCTCCAGCCAGGCCTTGAGCTGCGGCGCAAAGGCCTTCAGGTCCATGAAGTACTGCGTGGTATCTTTGACCTCCGGCTTGCTGCCGCAGACCTTGCAACTGGGGTTCACTATCTTCGACGGGTCCAGCCATTCGCCGCACTTGGTGCACTCGTCGCCGCGCACGTTGTCGGCGCCGCACTTGGGGCAGGAGCCGGACACGTAGCGGTCGGCCAGGAAGCGGGCGCACTTGGCGCAGTAGAACTGCGGTTCCACGGCCGCCTGGATGAAACCTTTCTTGTGCAGCGTCAGGAAGAACTCCTGCGAGATGGGCTTATGCTCCTCGATGGTGGTGCGGGAAAAATGGTCGAAGCGGATATTGAGCTTGTCGAAGAACGCCTTGATGGTGGCATGGTGCTTGTCCACGTATTCCTTGTAAGGGATCCCCGCCTTCTCGGCGTTGATGGTTATGGCCACGCCGTACTCGTCGGTGCCGCAGATGTAGATGACGTCCTCGCCGTTCTGGCGCAGGAACCTGTTGAAAATATCCGCCGGCAGGTAGGCGCCGGCTATGTGCCCGAAATGGATGGGCCCGTTGGCGTAGGGCAGAGCGCTGGTGATGAGATATTTAGACATGGTACCGCCTTTGTGTTGACACAATTATATCAATCTATCGCCCCCGGAATACGCCGGGGGGTTCACAAGCTTTTTAAATTCCAGCGGCAGCTCGAAATTTTTTTCCAGCCGGGACAGTATGGCCGCCCTGCGCGCCAGCGGCCACATCCTGAGCACCACGCTGACATGCACCACCCAGAAGCGGCCGGTCTCCTGCTTCAGCCGGACCTGCAATTTTCTGTCTTTCTCGTAGGGCGTCCCGCGCAGCAGGTTCCAGCCGGCGCTGTAAAGCGCGTAAGCCTCGCCGTAAGCGCGCAGGGCCGCGGCTGTATCCCCCAGCTCGTACTCCCTGAGCATTTTCGCTATCAGGCAGCTCTTGACCTGCCACTGCTCTCCCGGCGGGAAAGCCAGCTTCTCCGGCGCGCGGGACGCCGACAGCTGCACGAAGTATTTATTGAAATCGTCGCCGAACGCCGCCGCATAGCCGGCGCGGCATTTATAGTACCCGGAATAATCGCCCTTGTACCGGCTGTCGTCCGAGAAGTCCGCCAGCTCCAGCAGCTTCCGGCATTTCAGCTCCTGCAGGGTCTTGTCTTTAGGAAAACGTTCCAAAGCCGGCAGGAGCGCGCCTTCGCCGCTGCCGTTGCGCGCGGCCCTGAAAGGATAGGCCGCTATCAGGGCCTCCATGGCCGCGACGGTCAGCAGCGACAGGAAGAAGAGCCCGGCCACCGCCTTCCCTGAAAAATTTCGGCGGGCGGCTGCCCCCTCCGCGCGGCGCGGGAACAGGTTCCAGGCTATGACGGGCGGCAGGATATACAGTAGCGGGTAGAAATAGCGTTTTTCTATGGACAGCAGGGAGTGGGTAAAGACCAGGTAGACCGGCAGGGCCAGGACGAACCGCCGGCCCTTGTCCTTGTTCAGAAAAAGGGCGAGCAGGAAAAGCCCCGGCAGCAGCGGGTCGAACCGGAAAATATGCCAGAGCCTTTTAAGGACGGTGGCGATATAGGCGAACGGGGCCCTGGCCGCCTCCCGGACATAAAACCCCAGCGCGTCCTCGCCCTCCCGCAAACCGGCCAGGCGCCGGGCGTCCCCCTCCATGGTATAGACGCTGCCCAGGGCGGCGCTGATAAGATTGTCTTCCGCCCTCTTGGAATCGAAGAGATCGAAATGCCCCGCCACCGAATAGCTGAAAACGCCCCAGGGAACGAGCAGCACATAGGAAGCCGCCAGGAAAACCAGGGACCGCACGGCGAACGCCCGGGAGCGCTCGCCCCAAAACCAGCCGCAGGCCACCAGCACGGGCGGGAACAGGAACAGCGGCGAGCGCACCAGCAGGGACGCGCCTATCGCCAGGCCGGCCAGGAGGTCAGCCTTCAGCGTTTTTTCCCTCTCCCTGAAAAACAGCAACGCCATGGCCAGCAGCAGGAAGAAGGCGTAGAACGACTGTTCGGGATCGTATTTATACGCGCCGGCGGCGCCCAGCAGCCCGGCCGCCGCAAGGGAAAAGATGCCGGCCCAATAGCCGCGCAGCAGGCAGCCGAAGAAAAAAACGAGCGCGAAGAGCAGCAGGTGGGAAATGACGAAGATGGCTCCGGGGGTAAGGCCCAGGTTGAGGGCCGCGGACAGGACGGTACCGAACAGGGGCAGGTTGATGGCCGTGCAGCCCGGCACGCCGGCCAGCAGAAAGCTCCTGGAACTCTCCAGGTCCATGCCGGCGATATAGTCCGCTATCGCTTCCGCTCCGCGTAAATTGAGCAGGCAGAAGCCGGCCCCCAGCAGCAGGGGCAGGGCCGCCATGGCCCATTTTGAAGCGAATAACCCGGTCAACCTCTTTCCCGCCGGGAGGTCCCGGCCCAAAGTTCCCTTCATCCTGCTCCCTGTCGCGTCCGCGCCGCGGTCGCCCGCAGCGATATGCGCTGCGCAAGTGTTCCGCTATTTGCTGAACTTCCCCGCCTCTTTCTGGAAATCGGCTATCAGCGGGGCGTAAGACGCCGCCGCTTTCTTGTCCAGCTCCCGGAATTCGCCGTCATAGGCTTTAACCCCGCCCTTGTAGGCCTCCATGGGCATGACCAGCGTCCCGTCCTTCCTTATTATAGCGGCCGTATCCCAGGAGAACGAAGCCACAAAAGGCCGCGGCTCTTTCCCGAACAGGCCGCGGCCGCTGGAATAATCAGCTGAGGGGTTCTTCACCCCGGCCAGCGGCATCAGCGTGGGGACGATGTCCAGGTGGCTGGTAAGCTCGTCCGTGGAAGAATGCCCGCGGCCCGGCACGTACAGCACCAGCGGCACGCGCACTTCCTCGGGCGTATAGGTCTGGTTGTGCCCGTAGCGCCCCCGCTCCATGAACGCCTCGCCGTGGTCGCCCAGCACCAGCACAACGGTATCTTTCAGGCCGCCGGTTTCCTTTATGGCTTTAAGTATGCCGCCGGTAAGGTAATCGTCATAATACACGGAATTGCGGTACTTGTTGAAGAGCCCCCGGCTGTTTTTCAGCGTCAGGTTCAGCCGGCTGGGATCCTCCACCGGCTTGAACCTGTCGAACCCGGGCGGGTAAAGGTAGTTGCCGTGCGCCGTGTCGTAGAACAGGAAGGCGAAATAGGGCTTGCCCGGCTTGCGGCCGCGGATATAATCTATAAGCTTTCCCGCTATTTCCTTGTCCCGCTCGTCTATCTGTTCCGCTTTGGGCTGGTCGTAGATGCCCTCCCGCGGCACGTTCACGAAACAGGTCTTGTTGAACTCCGGGAAGGTCAGCCTGGTGCTGGCGAAAAGCCGCAGGTCGTAGCCCTGCTGCTTGAGCACGTCCAGCAGCAGCGGCCCCCGGTTCTCGCCCAGCATGCCGAACCAGTAATTGCCGTAGATCCCGTAGAACACCGAAAAAATGCCGAAGCGCGTGCAGTTGCCGCCGCTGTAATGCCTGTTGAAGACGGCCGCGTTCCGGGAAAAGGCCCAGGTCTCCGGGGCGTTTTCTGCGTTGAACGTATCGGCGCGCATGGAATCTATCACTATGACCACGAAATTGAGCGGCCGCGCCGGGGGCTCCACCGCCAGCGGCGCGCGCGGGTAGGTCAGCATGGAATATTTCAGGTATATGCCGCCCTTTAGTTCTTCGTCCAGCTTCATCCCAAAATGCTTCCTGGCGAAGCCGCGTATGCTCAGCGGCCGGTAAAGCGGGAAAAGCTGCTGGTTGCGCGTTATGTAGACCGAATCGTAAAGCGTGCCCCAGGCCGACAACCCTTTGTCGGTTAGTACGAAGGCCAGCAGCAGCGCCGCCGCCAGTTTCAGGCGCCGGCCGGTCAGTTTTTCAGCCAGCGCGGCGTATTTTTTCAGGAAGAACCACTGCGCGGCCGCCACCAGCAGCAGCAGGAAGGCGGCGAAAGCCTTCATGGCCGCGGTCTGCCCCAGCGATTCGAAGCCGCCGGGGGTGGTCAGGATATTGAGCACCATCGAATTGAGGTGGAACTTGAAGATCTTGAACACCGCCACGTCGGTTATCAATACCATCTGGAAAGAGGTAAGAAGGACGGCCAGCACGGCGCGGCCGGGGGCGTACATGAACAGCAGCGCGGCCGGCAGGGCCAGGACGAGATACAAGATAACCGTATTGGAGACCAGCGCGGCGCCGACATAGAGCAGTTCCAGGGGATGGCCGCCGGCAAAGAAGACGAAGATGGAACAGATAAGCAGCGAAAGGCAGAAGTTCAGCCCCAGGAAGGCCGCCAGCCGCTTAAAACCCGTTTTTTTATCCGCCATGGTTGATAGAAGTCAAAACGCCTCAAAAGTTGATATAATGATTCTACCTATTTATGAAAATGATAAAAACCGTCTTTACCGCCGTTTTTGCGATTTTCACCCTCAACACCGCCGTGTACGCCCTGGAACTTAACGCCGTGACGGCGGCCGACATCCCGGCCCTGACCGCCGACATGCCCGTTCCCGTAGTTAAAGCCATGACGGACGCCCTCCTGGACAACCCCGGCCCGGACCCGGTAGTGATAACCGTGCCCGGCCTGAGCTTCGCCGAAATCGGCCCCGATCCCCTGGAGTTCAAGTATATCCTCAAGCTGCTCAAGCTCCTTTTCCCCAAGAAGAACGTGAACGAACCCGCCCTGGACGCCGGCATTGAAGAGATGAACCAGGAATATTTCATGCTTGAGGACGGCGAAACGCTGCCGGCCGGGCGCGCCCTGCGCGTTCCCGACAATTATATAGAGGAAAAGCTTAAAGAGCTGCCCGGCTACGCCGACCATAAGATCACGGTCATCCCTTTCCGCTGGTCCCGCGACCCGGACGACAGCGAGACCGTCATCCCGGAACTGGCCGCCAAGATCGCCGAAGTTTACGATACCTATAAAGATTCGGGCAGGCCGGTATACATCCTGGCGCACAGCTGGGGCACCGTGCTCTCCCATACCGCGCTGCACCAGCTGGGCCGCAGCCGCCCCGACGTGAAGATAGGGCGCTGGATAACCATGGGCTCGCCGCTGATGCCCGGCAATATCGTGGTGAAGATGTTCGTAAAGCTCGGCATAAAAAAAGAACACCTGGAGAAAGTGGTCTCCAAGCCCTGCATAGCGGCGCAGTGGCGCAATATCTGGGCCGAGCGCGACATGATGTCCAACGAGATAAAAGCGGCCGACAGCAACACCCAGGTGGATACCCAGGTGGCCGAGCTGGAACCGCAGCTGATAAACCTGATCCTGCACAGCAAGCCGCTGAAGAAGCTCGCCCGCAAAGACCTGCTGACCATACGCAGCATCGGCGCCTGGCACGGTTCCTATTTCTACGATTACCGGGCCTTCCTGAAATCCCTGGAGAAAGAGATCTACATCCCCGTCTTCGCCCCGGTACTGGCCCCGCAGGTAGTGGAATTCAAAGAACCGTCGGCGAAATAACCGCCGCTACAAAGCCCTATGGACCTTAAAAAACTCGCCGTTTTCCTGAAAGAGAACGGCGTGCCCGCCTTCCGCCTGAAGCAGGTGCGCGAGGCCGTTTACAAGAATTACGCCGCCACCTGGGACGAGATCCCCGTGCTGCCGGCGCCGCTGCGCGACAAGCTGGTGCGGGAATTCCGCATCCACTCGCTGGACACGCTGGAGACCCAGGTCTCCAAAAAGGGCGACGCCATAAAATTCTGCTTCGAGATCAAGGGCGGCCTGAAGATAGAGTCCGTGCTCCTCAACCTCATGCCGGAGAAGTGGAGCCTCTGCCTTTCCACGCAGGCCGGCTGCCCGGTGCGCTGCCCGTTCTGCGCCACCGGCCGCAAAGGCCTCAAGCGCAACCTTTCCCCCGACGAGATCACCGACCAGTTCCTGGCCGCCGCCCATTATTTAAAGACCACCCGGCAGCAGAAGATCTCCAGCGTCATCTTCATGGGCATGGGCGAGCCGTTCCTCAACTACGATTCCTTAGCCGAGGCCATCAGGACCATAACCGACGCCGAGCTGATAGGCCTGGGCCAGCGCCACGTTTCCGTTTCCACCGCCGGCCACGTGCCCGGCATCCGCCGCTTCGCCCAGGATTTCCCGCAGTGCAACCTGGCCATCTCCTTGCACGCGGTGGACGACAAGCTGCGCTCGGACCTGGTGCCGCTCAACAACACCTACCCGCTCAGCCAGCTGGTCAAGGCCCTCAAGGACTATATCACCACCACCAAGCGCCGCGTCTTCGTGGAATACGTCATGCTCGAAGGCATCAACAACAGCCGCAGCATGGCCCCCAAGCTCAACTCCTGGCTGCGCTCCGTGGCCGCGCCCAAATATTTCACGGTCAACCTGATAACCTACAACCGCACCGGCGGCCCGTACAGGGCGCCCGCCCGCGAGCGCGTCGCCATCTTCGCGGAACTCCTGGGCAACCTGGGCGTGGAAGTCACCATCCGCAAGAGCCTGGGCGACGACATAGCCGGCGCCTGCGGCCAGCTGGCCGGCAAGTAGCGGCACCCCGCCGTCACGGCGGACGCCTCCATCCCTGACTTAAGGAAATTATATCTGCCGTTGTGTTATTGCCCGGCGCAGCCGAGCGTCCGCTTTGCGCCTCAAGGGGCGAGCGGCAGGGCCCGGGCGGCGGCGGTCAGCGGGAATACGGAGAGCAGGGCGTCCTCGTACGAAGGCGGGCCGTACCGCGCGCGGCAGAACGAAAGCACCCGGGTCATATCCTCGCTCTCGCCTGCCAGCCCTGGCATGTCGGGCTGTTCGGCCGGCCAGGACTTGTGTATCACCAACAGGTCCGCGCGGGCGCGGGTATTGAACCCCGCGCTCCCCAGCTCTTCAAAATAACTGAACCGGGAGTTGATGTTCTCCAGCGGCCACTCTCCGCCCCGCCCGCGCCCGGCGACTTTCCCTACGAAGGCTATGGCGTTCTTCTGCCGGTGATAAGCCTGGTAGAAAGGCAGCGGATTGAGCCAGGACGCGTAATGCCACGGGGCCTCCAGCAGCTTGACCGAGCCGGGCGGCAGCTTTTTCAGCGCCGAATAAAAGGGCGGAAAGCCTTTCAACCTGAATTTTTCGCCGTAGCGGCTGAAGTCGCCTTCTTTCGCCCAGGCATAACCGCCCTGGAAGGCGCCATGGCTGCGCCACTCGGGCCGCAGCTCCAGCAGGCGCGGCAGCGGCCCGGCCCGGAACAACCCCAGACACAGCAGGGCCAACGCGGCCACCGCCGGCTTCCTGAGCCGGCCAGTGCACGCCTCCACCGCCCGCGCGGCCGCGGCGGCCAGCGATACCAGGAACAAAGCGTGGATGAACAGCGTGTAGCGGCCCAACATGGCGGCGGTAACGATGTTGTCCGGGTGGGTCGCCAGCGAGGCGGTGAATTGCGCGCCGGCGGCCAGCGTCAGCAGCAGCCCCAGCCACGGTTCCCGGCGCAGCAGCACGAACAGGCCGAAAGCCGCCGCGGCAACAAGAAGGACCCCGAGGCGCAGATCGCACACGCCGGTAAACAGCTCCATCAGCCAGGGCAGCGCCGCCGCCACCACCAGCTTGGGACCGGCTTTCACATATAAAGCGGCGCTGTCCGTAAGCAGGGGCGGCAGCAGCAGCACGCACCAACCGCCCAGCACGGTGAAGAAAGAGGCGGCCCAGGCCGCGCGCAGGGCCCTGCCGCGCGCCGTGCACGCCCAAACGGAAACGGCCGCGCCGGCCGCGGCGAGGGGCGGCAGGAAAGACAGGCTGAACCAGGGCGCCAGTATCGCGCAGGGCGCCGCCAGGCAGAACCAGCGCCTGTCCGCGGAGCGGATGGCGCGCCACAAGGCAAGCACCGACAGGAAGCCGAGCAGGAAAGCGATGCTGTAGGGACGCGCATAGCGGGAATAGAAGATGTGGTACGGCGCTATGGCGATAAGCCAGCCCAGGGCCGAACTGCGGACGGCGGGATAGACGAGCAGGGGCACGGCCGCGCAGAAAACCAGGGAGGACAACAGCATCGGCAGCCTGACGCTCCAGTCGCCCAGGCCGGCCCAGGGGATAAGGAACTTATACCACATGGCCAGGGGGATGCAGTGGTCGGCCTCGCCGAAGTGAGTGAAAAGGCCCAGGAAAGTATAGCTCTGGGCCGCGCCTATGGCATGGAACTCGTCGTCGATGAGGATGGCGCCGCCAACTTCCCAGAAACGCAACGCCGCGCCCGCCAGGAAAGCGGCGGCGAGATACCTCGCGTGGGGGTTCGCCAGCCAGGCGGCTGCTCTTTCCCGAAAGGATCCACTGGTGGACATAAGTAGCGGCCGGGCCGCGCCATAGGCGGCAGGGATCACAGCTATTTTCATCTTGGACATACAGTGGACGCCTGATTATTCTACTTATTACAGGGGACGCTGGTAAGTATACCCCTGAAACTTTTCGGGGTTTCCTGCATCTCATTAACGGAGGACCCAAATGGACAATAGAAACACCCTGATATTTTTAGCTTTGCTGCTGGCCCAACCGCTGCAGGCGGCCACGGTAAGCCTCGAGCAGGCCGTGCAGGCCGGACTTAAAGAAGACAATATCCTTAAAGAAGAGGCCGAGCGCGTCACAGGCGCCCAAGCCGGGCTGGCCGCCGCGAAGCTGTCGCGGTTCGGCGGGCTGAAGCTCAAAGGCATGTATACCGACGGCACCGACCCGGTCTATGCCTTCGCCACGGCCATGAAGCAGGGCACCTTCAGCATGGCCTCGATGGCCTCCATAAACGATCCCGGACCCGCCCGCAATTACATGGGCGGCATTGAGGCAGGCATTCCCCTGTACACCGGCGGCTCCCTGGCGGGCGCCATAAAGATGGGCGGCCTCGGCGTAGCAGCGGCCGAAGCGGGCCGCGGCAGGGCGCGCTCGGGCATCACCTTTAAACTGGTTTACCAGTGGCTCACCGTCCTGCTGCGTTCGGAACTGGCGCGCGCTGCCGCCGCCAGCGAGGCCTCGGCCCGCAAAGAGCTCAAAACGGCGCAGATGCTAAAGGACAAGGGCATGGTGCTGGGCTCCGACTATTACGGCGCGGAGGCTATTCTCTCCACGCTCAGGGGCTACAGCCTGAACTGGGACAGCGCCCTGAAGCTGGAAAAGGAAAAGCTGGCCCTGCTGCTGGGGCAGGATCCCTCCGCCGCCCCGGAAGCCGCCGGCAAGTTGGCCGAGTCGGACTATACCGAGTTGCCGTCAGGTTCGGAGGTCAGGGATGCCAGGCTCGACATAAAGGCCATGCAGAAAATGACCGAGTTAAGCGCAGTAGAGGAAAAGGTCCAGTCGGGCTCGTACCTGCCGGTGGTGGAAGCCTTTGGCAGCTGGGAGACCAATTCTGAAAGCCTGTCGGATTTCAGGGGCAGCCGGCTGGTGGGGATAAAGCTTACCGTCTTGCTGGGCGACCCGGCCTATTTCG
The DNA here is from genome assembly GCA_001799995.1 of Elusimicrobia bacterium GWF2_62_30. Taxonomy (GTDB): domain Bacteria; phylum Elusimicrobiota; class Elusimicrobia; order Elusimicrobiales; family UBA9959; genus UBA9959. Next base: position 27,525 of record MGUK01000033.1, on the reverse strand, counting down.
CGAAGAAGGACGCGGCCTCCGCACGGTCGGCCATGGCCAGGAGCCGGCTGGACGAGGCCCGCCGCCGGGCGGACACCGAAGCGCTGGAGGCCGCAAGCGGCTACCTGGCCGCCAAGGAAAGCCTGCCGGTTGCCAAAGAGACCCTGGAAAAAGCCAGCCAGTCCCTGGAGCTGTTCCGGCCCCTCTACAGGCAGGGCCGCCAGAGCGTGCTGGAAGTGCTGCGCGCCGAAGCCTCGGTGCTGCAGGCCGAAGCGGCCTATTACGAGACCCTCTACAAGCTCCACCTCTACCACGCGCAGGCCCTGCTGGCCGCCGAACTGCTGGACGAGAATGCCGTGGCGGAAATGTCCGCCAAGCTCGCTTTAAAATAACCCGAAAGGACGTGAAGACCGATGACTAATGAAAAGATCAGAAAATACGGGATGGCCGGCAGGATGGCCGAAGCCTTCATCAATTCCCGCCTAACGCCGATATTAATCATCACCTTTATCCTGCTGGGGGTCTTCTCCACCATAAAGCTGCCGCGCGAGGAAGAACCGCAGATAAACGTGCCCATGTTCGACATCATGGTGCCGTTCTACGGCGCCACCCCGCAGGAAATCGAGAAGCACCTGGTGGAAGTGGGCGAGCGCAAACTCTGGGAGATCCCCGGCGTGGAATTTATCTATTCCATGGCCCAGCCCAACTTCGCCATGTTCACCGTGCGCTTCAAGGTGGGCACTGAGCCCGAGGCCGCCGCCAACCGCATCTACACCAAGACGCTGGACAACAAGGACATCTTCCCGCGCGGGGCCGGCGAACCGCTGATAAAGTTCCGCGCCATCGACGACGTGCCGGTGCTGGCGCTTACCCTGTGGGGCGAGGGCAGGGACGCCTACGGCCTGCGCCGCGCCGCCGCCCGCATCCAGACCGAGCTCAACGCCGTGCAGGACGTCTCCGAGACGCGCATCATCGGCGGCCACAAGCGCCAGTTCATCGTGCATTTCGACCCGGGCGCCCTCGCGCGCCACCGCCTGACGCCGCAGATGCTGGCCGGCATGATAAAGATGTCCAACGCCCGCCTGCCGGCCGGGCAGTACAACGACGGCGACACCAAGCTGCTGGCCGAGACCGACGCCTTTATCCGCACCGCGCAGGACCTGGAGAACATCGTGGTGGGCGTTTACGACGGCCGCCCCGTAAGGCTCTCCGAAGTGGCCAAGGTAAAGGACGGCCCCGACGAGGAGGAGCGCTCCGTCCGGATGATGAGCGGCCCCGCCTCGGCGGTAAAAGCCGCCGGCGAGAACCCCGCGGTCACGCTGTCCGTGGCCAAGCGCCGCGGCGCCAACGCCACCGAAGTTTCCCGCGCCGTGCTGGCCAAGGTGGAGGCTATGACAGGGCACGAGATCCCCGACGGCATTAACCTCACCGTCACCCGCAACTACGGCGAAACGGCCAAGGCAAAATCCGACGAGCTCATCTACCACATGCTGCTGGCCACGCTGTCGGTGACGCTGCTCATCGCCCTGACGCTGGGGCTGCGCGAAGCGGCCGTGGTGCTGGTGGCCATCCCCGTTACGCTGGCCCTGACCATGCTGGTCTACTACCTCTACGGCTACACGCTTAACCGCATCACCCTGTTCGCCCTCATCTTCTCCATCGGCATCCTCGTCGACGACGCCATCGTGGTAGTAGAGAACATCAACCGCCACTGCATGCTCAACGGCAACAGGTCGCTGCTGCGCAATATCCTCAACGCCGTGGACGAAGTAGGCAACCCGACGATACTCGCCACCTGGACCGTCATCGCCTCCATCCTGCCGATGGCCTTCGTCAGCGGCATGATGGGCCCGTATATGCGCCCTATCCCCATAGGCGCGTCCGTGGCCATGCTGTTCTCGCTCGGCGTGGCCTTCGCCTTCACGCCCTGGCTGTACGCCAAAGTGGTAAAGCGCTTTCCGCCGGAGCATTGCCCCCACGACAAGGAAGGGCGCCTGGACAGCCTCTACCGCGCGCTGATGAAGAAGCTCATCTACGAGCCCGCCAACGGCAAAAAGTTCCTGCTGTTCACCGCCGGCCTGCTGGCGGCCGTGCTGGCCATGGTGGCCGGGCGGCTGGTGATCTTCAAAACCCTGCCTTTCGACAACAAGAACGAGTTCCAGGTGGTCATCAACATGCCGGAAAGCTCGTCGATAACCCGCACCGAGCGCGCGGCCGGCGAGATGGCGGCCTTCCTGGCCACCGTGCCCGAGGTGCGCGACCTGCAGGTCTACGCCGGCGCCAGCGCCCCGTACAACTTCAACGGGCTGGTGCGCCATTACTTCCTGCGCCAGGCGCCGTACCAGGCCGACATCCAGGTGAACCTCTCCGACAAGCACGACCGCAAGCGCCAGAGCCACGACATAGCCCTGGCCGTGCGCGGGCCGCTCAAAAAGATAGCCGACAGCTATAAGGCCCGCGTGCAGGTGGCCGAAGTGCCCCCTGGCCCGCCGGTGATGGCCACCATGCTCATAGAGGTGTTCGACCCCAATCCCAGGAACCAGAAGGCCCTGGCCGAGGACATCAAGACGCTGCTGTCCAAGACGGAGGGCATAGTGGACGTGGACTCCTACATTCCCGGGGACCAGCCCATCACCCGCCTGGTGCTGGACCGGCAGAAAGCCACGCTCAACGGCGTGGCGGCCGCGGAGATAGTGCAGACCGCGGCGTTGTCGCTGTCCGGCGCCGACATCGACTCGGCCCACGTAGAGGAAGAGAGCGAGGCGGTGGACATCCGCCTGCGGTTGTCGCCGGAGAAGCGCCGCGCGCTCTCCACGCTCAAGGAGATCAAGTTCTTCTCGCCCAACGGCACGGCCATCCCCATGGCCAGCTTCGTGCGGGCGGAGACCGGCCTTGAGAATCAGCCCATCTACCACAAGAACCTGCAGCGCGTCATTTACGTTACGGCCGACATCGCCGGAGGCACCGAAAGCCCCGTGTACGCGGTGCTCGACCTAAAAAAGGACATAGACGCCCTGGCCGCCGCGCGCGGCGTGAAGATCAACCAGTATTTCACGCGCCAGCCCGCCGGCTCAGCCGAAACCGCCATAAAGTGGGACGGCGAGTGGCATATCACCTACGAGGTGTTCCGCGACCTGGGCCTGGCTTTCGCCATGGTGTTGTTGCTCATTTATATCCTCGTAGTGGCCTGGTTCGAGGACTTCATTACGCCGTTCATCATCATGGCGGCCATCCCCATGGCGCTCATCGGCATAATCCCGGCGCACTGGGGCATGAACGCGTTCTTTACCGCCACGTCGATGATAGGCTTCATCGCCTCGGCCGGCATCGTGGTCAGGAACTCGATCATACTGGTGGACTTCATCAACTTGAAGGTGCGCGAGGGCATGGAACTGCGCGAGGCCGTGATAGAGGCCGGCGTGGTCCGGTTCCGGCCCATGCTGCTCACCGCCCTGGCCGTTATCGTCGGGGCAGGGGTGATCCTGTTCGACCCCATCTTCCAGGGGCTGGCCATCTCGCTGATCTCGGGGCAGATAGCGGCCACGCTCTTGTCGCGCGTGGCGGTGCCTGTGCTGTATTTCCTGGCCTTCAAGGACAAGGCGCACGAGATCCGCGCGCGCAAGGCCGCGCCGGCCGGCGAGAGCGAAGAGCTGCTGGGCTATACCGGGGAATAAGGAGAAGCTATGAACGTTAACGACGGGTTGAGATTATTGGCCGGGCTTATAACCCTGGCCAGCGTAGGGCTTGCGGTTTATGTGGACTCCCGGTTCCTGTGGCTGACGGCTTTCGTCGGCGCGAACCTGCTGCAGTCGGCCTTCACCAAGTGGTGCCCGGCCATATGGGCTTTCAGGAAGCTGGGGCTTAAAGATTGCTGATAACGGAGGCATTATGAAAAACGAGAAAAACGACAAAGAGAACAAAACCGTAAAACCTGTATCCGCCGCGGAAACAGGCAAGGCGGAAAAGCCGGCGGATAAGGCAGCCGCCGAAGCCAAAAGCGCGGGCTGCGGCGAAGACGAGAACTCCTGTGGTTCGGGCTGTTGCTGCTGCGGCGGCTGACCAAGCTCGGCGTGGGCGGCCTTTCCTGCCCGACGGACTACCGCAAATAACCCCGGACGCGCGACAGCGAGAAGGAGCCCAGCGCCAGCAGCCCGAAGGCGCAGACTATGGCCGGCCCGGTCGGCAGGTCCCAGGCGGCAGAGGCGGCTATGCCCGCCAGGCTGGTGATCACCCCCAGCGCCCAGCCAAGCCAGATACGCCCCTTGAGCGTGGAGGCGAAATGGCCGGCGGACACGGCCGGAATTATAAGGAAGGTGAACACCAGCAGCACGCCGGCCAATTCCACGGAACTGGTAACCACAAAGCCGAACAAGGCGTAGAACAGGAAGTCCCAGAACCGCGCGTTCACGCCGCAATCGGCCGCCGAGGCCGGACAGAAAGAGATGGCGGTAAAGCGCGCGCGCAGCAGGTAATGCGCCAGGCCCACCCCCGCGTACAGCAAGGCGGTCTTACCCACCTGCGACCACGTGACGAACAGGATATTGCCCACCAGCATCCCCTTCAGGTGCTCGGCCTCGCCGGGGAGGCGGTCCAGCACCATAACGGCCATGGCCGCCGACACCACGTACACTATGCCGATGGCGGCCTCCTGCATGGCGCCGGAGGTTTTTTTGCCGCGCGTCAGAGCGAACACGCCCGCGCCCACGAACGTGGCGCAGAGCGAAGCCAGGTAGGAGCCGGTGGTGTGCATTTGCAGGCCGAACAGCACCCCGGTTATGGCGCCCAGCGCGGCTATCTGCGCCAGGGCCAGGTCCACAAAGATCACCCCGCGGGCGAGTATGTGTATGCCCAAGTAGGCGTGTATGCCCACAAGTATTACCGCCGCGGCAAAAGCGGGAAGCATTATTTCAAGCATAAATTCCTTTGAAGCGCCCCGGGGCGGACCAGCCGCCCCGGGGGCGTTCCTTTCTTACTTACCTGCGGCTTTTTCCAACCCTTCTATAACCCTGTCGAACACGTCGAAGTAGGTCTTAACGTCTTTGGCCCCTCCGGCGCTGACCGCCGCGGTCACCACCGCCGCGCCAGTCTTGCCGGCCAGGAAGTCCGGGCCTTTGCGCGGGTAGTAGCTCTCCGTCAGTATCACCTTTATGTTCTCAGCCTTCATCTTTTTCATTAGGCCGTCCAGGTGGGAGGCGGAAGGCGGAATACCGGGTTTGGGCTCCACGTGGCCGGCCACGTCCAGGCCGAAGCGCCTGGCGAAGTAGGGCCAGGAACTGTGATAGGTTATCACCTTCAGCCCCTTATATTTCGCCATGCGGGCTTCCCAACCGGCCAATTTCACGTCCAGCTCCCGCACGAAGGCGCCGTAGTTGGCGTCGAAGACGGCGGCTTTTTCCGGCGCGGCCCGCTTGAGGCCCGCCAGGATATTCCCCGCCATTATTTTTGAGTTCGCCGGGTCCAGCCAGTAATGCGGGTTGCCGTAGATGTGGATATCCCCCATGGAGGCGTCCACCTTGCCTTCGGGCTTCTCCAGCAGCGGCACCCCCGCCGAGGCGTCCACATAGCCGGGCTGCCCGTAGAACAACCGCCCGTTCTTCGCCGCGTTTATCAGGCTGTCCATCCACATATCCAGGTCCAGCCCCACGCGCACCACCATATCAGCTTTCTTCAGCTTGAACACCATGCTGGGCCGCGGCTCCACCATGTGCAGGTCCTGATCGCCGGAGGAAAGACTTTCCACCTTAACTTCCGCGCCCCCCACGCGCTCACAGATGTATCTCAGGTCGCTGGAGGCGGTGACCACTTTTATTTCCGCCCGCGCCGCGCCGGCCCAGAAGGCGAGCGCGGCGGAGGCTAATATTAATTTTTTCATGGTTATGCCTTATTCCAGCTCATGACTGTGCGGGCCGATGCCGAACGAGACCTGCAGCCAGCCCTCGTTTATATTCTTTCCGTCCAGGTTACGGTGCTTGTATTGGAGGCGCCAGTAGGAGGTTTCAGTAAGATGCCGGGTGACGATGCCGGAAAGAGCGCGCTCGTAGCTTATCCCCGGCCAGGCGTTCTCGGCGTAATCGAAACGCGCCCCGAAGTCCCAGTACTTGTCCGCGCGGTAATTCAGGAAGGAATAGAAACCGTCCCGGTTGAGGGTGCCGGCCGGCACCTCCCTTTTAAGATGCAGCCATTCGTTCTGGAAGGTAAGCCTTTTATAGGCGGACGGCCAAAGACGCAGGGTAAGGTCTACGCCGGTAACTTCCACATTGTCCATATGCTCCTCGTAATGAGCGCCGCGTCCTTTAAGGCCGCTCAAGCCCAGCTCCAGCTCGGTTTTATCCGCCAGCTCGAAAGAGGAATTCAGCCGCGCCGTGTATACTTTCCCGGCCGGGGAAAAATCCGCGTCCTCATGGATCAAAGCGGGGACGGTAACCGTGGACAGGCTGGTATCGAGCACGTCGGCGGTATTATCCGCGCTGACGCCGTGTTCATGCCCGGCCATGGTCCAGAAACCGGCCTGCACCTGGGTATAGAAAGGGATAAAAGGCAGCAGGTACTTCAGCGTGCCTCCCTGCCCGGCCAGTTCATGGTCCCCGAAGAAGTTCGCCAGGACCTGCGGCCTGTCCGCCATTGGCAGGTGGTGCGAGTGCAGTTTGTTGATGCGGCCGAAGTCGAGGTGGATCTTCCCCATTTCCCCCGACAAGCCCTCGGCCAGCCTGAGGAAGCTCGCCTTGGCCTCGCAGATCTCGCTTTCATACTTGCCGTCATGCTTGTGGATGGCCAGGATGAGATCAGCGCGCATTTCGGGGTATATGTACCCCTGAAAAGCGGTTTCCACTTCGTTTATGCCCAGCTCGTTGCGCCCGGTATCGGCTCTGTCATCGCTGAGGTAACCCGTGATATTCCCCAAAGCGCTCACATCCGGCAGGTTTGCCGGCGTCCCGCGCATCCCCTGCGGCGGCGTGCCTGCCGACTCCTGCGCGTTAGCTCCCGCGGCGAATACTAAAACCGCCGCGCTCAATAATAGTAGTTTCTTCATAATTCTCCCCTATCGCATATGACCCGCCGCCGAAAGGATAGCTTCCATCCGGCGGAATAGTAAAAAGCGCCTGGCGCCTTGTTGTCCGGGTTAAGCTGCGGGGGGAGCGCGGCCGAGGAAGGCCGGTATTTCGTACGACTCCGGGAGCGGCCCGGGGAGGGCCGCGGCTTTCAGAACGAAACTTTCGGGCTGGGCCAGCAGGCTACAGCCGCAGTCGGAATTTAATTCGGGAGAAACCGAAACGGCGCAGACGAGACAGCCGTCTTCCGAAGCCGCATGGCGGACTTCGGCCACATGGAACGTCCAGGCGCCGCCCACCAGGGCGGCCGCCGCAAGGCGGAGCATCAGATTATGGAGGTCTGGTCGTTTCACGAAAATACTATACAATTTCCCCGGCTTTGCCCGCACCAGCCGGGGCTAATCTTTCAGCAGGTGGTCAGCTAACGCTTTATAGAGCGTGGTGGCCGCCAGGATGGCGCAGTGCCGGTGGTCCTCCGGGACATTGCCCAGGGTTTTCAGGATAAGGCCGGGGGACACATAAAGGGCCTCCTCCAGCACGCGCCCGTCGGCGTAGAACGCCGCTACCGCCCCGCAGGCCGAGGTGTAGCCGCAGCCGTCCGCGTGGAACTTAACTTCTTTTACCGTATTGTCGCCGATGTTAAGGTAAAATTCCATCGTATCACCGCAGGCGCCGGTAACAGAAGCGGAGGCGTCGGGATCGTTAAGACGGCCGGAATACTTCTTAACGGCCTCCTCTAAGAACATGGTTCTATCGTCCATTTCAGCCTACCGTCCTCATGAATTTCGCCTCAGCCAGTACCTTGAGCTGCCCGTCCTGCCGGAGTTCCGACTGCAGGAGGAAAAGCGGGTCGTGGTCGGCGTCTAGCCTGGCGCTCAGCTCCACCGCGCGGCCTATCCGCACCGGCGACTTGTACCGCACCTTCATTTCCGCCGTAAGGGCGGTGATCCCGGAGGCGAAGAGGCAATTGGCCATGGCGCTGTCGAGCATGAGCGCCGCCACGCCGCCGTGCAGAAGCCCGTCGTAACCGGAAAGCTCGCCGAAACAGAACGCCGCGGCTTTCACCGTGCCGTCGGCCTGTTTTTTAAATTTCAGCCGCAGGCCCGCGGGATTATCCTGCCCGCAGGCGATGCAGCGGCTGTGAAGGGTGTGGCTAATGGCAGCCATGTCCCTGGCAGCAGTCCGAAGGCAGTATCTCCGGCAGCTCCCGTTTCTTGAACATTTCCACGGCCTGGGACAGCGGGCCCTCGGGCGCGCGGTAGGCCTTTATGCCGCCGGCGTTGAGGTGCTGCAGGGCGCGAGCGCCTATGCCCCCCACCAGTATGGCGCTTACAGCTTTGCCCGCTATGGCGCCCAGCGGGTTGCACTGCCCGTGTTCGTGGTGCTGGTTGCCGTTGTCGAGGAACTCGACCTTGCCGCTTTCGACTTCGCAGATGGCGAAGAACGGGGCGCTGCCGAAATGGCCGTAAACCTTGGATTTCTGGCCGTCATTGTTCTCTACAGGTACGCAGATGTTCATTTTTTCTCTCCTCCGCAATACGGCCGGCTGAGCTCCACCGGGCCGCCTTCTATTTTAAGGGCTTTGCCGTTGACGACGGCGTCGGCCAGCTTCCGCCTGGCGGAAGCGAGTATGTTCCCGAAAGTCTGCCTGGAGATCTTCATGGCGGCAGCGCCCGCGGCCTGGTCTTTCCCGTCGAGCTCGGAGTATTTGAGCGCCTGGAACTCGTCGAGCTGCAGCGCTACCTCCATAAGTTCGCACAACGGGATCGCCCGCGGCTTGAAGTAATAGGCGCGCGGCCTGGCGGAGACTTTTCTTAGTTTGAGAGGCCTGGTCATAGTTATTGGCTTATGCCAATAACTATCTTAACAACTTGGGCGGTCCGGGTCAAGCGCGGTCAGCAGCGCCCCGAAGGAGGCGGCCTCCCCGGCGTCCCAGGCGGCAGCTTGCTCCAGCCCCCAGCGCTGCCGGGCTTTTGCGAGCAGGTAATCCCTGACGACTATGACCAGGGGCACGCGCTTTTCGCCCAGCAGCCTTTCCAGCGGCCCCGCCCAGCCGCCGCCCTCTAGTTCCAGGAACCCGGCCTCGTCTATGAACACCGCGTCGGCGTCGGCCAGCGCTTCCGCCGAAAGAGCGCCCAGCCCGGCGGCCACTCCTTCTTTGAAAAACCCGAATTCCCCGGCTTTTATTTCCGTTTCAAGGCCGCGGCGGCAGAGCGGGACTTCCCGCCCCGTGGAAAGATCCGCGATATCGAAGCCTGAACGCACGCCCTGAGCCCAGAAGCCGCGGGCGCAGATGCCCCCCGTCCTGAGCCCCGCCTTGCGCAGCCCTTCCGCCAGGCGCAGCACCAGCTCGCTTTTGCCGCACCCGTGCTTGCCCGTAATAAAGAAGACCGGCGCCCCGTCCCGTTCTTTAAGCAGCCCGGGCGCGCGCGCTACCGCCGAGCGCAGCGAGGCCGCGGGCCGGCGCAGCATGTCGCGGCCGGCAGGCAGCGAGGAAAGTATCCGCGGCAGGGAGGCGAAAGCGTATTCCAGCGTTTCGAAGAGCGCCGTCCCGCATTTTTTTTCTAGGAAGCCGCGCACGGCCGGGTTCAGCAGCTCTTCGCCCAGCGCCGCAAAGCCCATGGTGACCAGGAAAGCCCGGGCGGCCATGTAGAAGCCGGCCAGCGGGTCCTTCAGGACGAAGCCGGCCAGAAGGGAGAAGCCCAGTACCCCGCCCCAGACCCCGGCCCGGCCCAGCAGTTTCGCGGCCCGCGGGTAGCGCCGGGCGCAGATGGCGCCGTAAAGAACGGCGGCGGCGGCCAGGCCGGCCGGCGGCAGCGCCTTGTTGGCGGACAGTACCGCGGCAAGAAGGAGAATGTGGATGAAAATGGCCGGCGCCCAGCGCTTCCCCCCTGTCCCTCCGCCCTTAAAGATCCCCCCGGCGCGCTCTTTCGCCGGCGGCAGGAGCGGGCCCGGCCTGGCGGCCCTGAGGCCGAGCACGGCCCAGGGAAGACCCAGTAGAAAATGCAGGCAGAGGAGAACGATGACGGGCAGCCAGATATTTTCCGGGCCTATGCCGGCCCGGTCCCGCAGCCATTGCAGCCCGCGCGCGTAAACGGCCAGGGTGTCCGGGCCGTAAAAGATCAGCAGGTTCCCTATTTTATGCGCCAGCGGCCAGACCATGGCCAGGCCGCCGGCCAGCAGGTACCCCGCGGCGTTAAAGCCCAGCAGCCGCAGGGCCGTTTCCGCCAGCAGGCCTTCCATGAAGATGGCTATCATGGGCCCGAAAATTACCGCGCTGGGAGAAACCGACTTCATAAGGGCGCAGACAAGCCCCGTCCGCCAAAGCAGCCCGCGCTCGGGCCACAGGCGGTGCCCCGCAGCCATCACGGCTATGCCTATGCCGGTAAGCAGCAGGCCTTTGAACGGGACGCGCGCGTTATGCAGGAAACTGCCCAGCACGATCTCGGAAGCCGCCCAGAGGCTGCCCAGCACGGCGGCCTTGCGCCAGAGAAGCCTGTTGTCACGAGGTGACGCCATAAGTTCAGAACTGGCAGCGCAGGGAGCACAACGACAATTCAGAGCGGCGCGACGATGGAGAAAGCCCCGTGTGTGACGCCTTTGACGGCGCGGAGGGCGTCGGCCAGGCGCTCCAGTTCCGCGGGCCTGCCGGTGACGGAGACGGTTAGCATGGAGCGGCCGTTCCTGAGCAGCACGGTCTGCGCGGCGGCCACGCTGCGGGCATTGGCGAAAAGCAGCTTTTCGATGGCCCGGCACGGCCGCGGGTCGGAAGGAGGATAGGATACGGAAACGGTGCCCGCGCAGTCGCGCCCGCCTTTCCAGTCTTTCCTGACGATGGCGCGGCGGATGAAGTCCGCCATGGCCTGCGAGCGGCTGGGATAGCCGCGCTCCGCGGAGATCTTGTCCAGCCGGGCCAGCAGGCCTTTCTCGAGGCAGACCGTGAAACGGTCAAGGGAGGTATTTTTCATATTCATACTATATTACATTAAAGTATGAACAGCGCACAAAAGAAAAACCCCGGCCTCCCGGAGTTTTTCTTTACCCGGTACGGCCTAGAACGAGAATGTCAGCCCGAGCGAGTAATAATCGCTTTTGGGGGCCCCGCCGCCGGGGTTGAAGTTCTCCCAGCCGGCGGAAAATTCGGCCGGGCCCGTTTTCACCGAAAGGCCGGCGCTGACGGTTTCCGAAGCGGGCTGGTCCAGCAGGTAGGTGGTCCTGGAGTAGCCGGCCCGCGGAGAAAGGGGCAGGCCGGGGCAGCTAAGCCTCGCGGACAGGGCGGTGTACGGGAACCCGCTGGTGCCTATCCCGCCGATATCCACGGGTAACTGGCGGACCTCGGCCGTCACATCTTTATCGTAAACCGTCCTGGCGTAGCGGCCGCTGGCCCTCAGGCCGTAGATCTTCACCGAAGCGGAAACGCCGTAATCGGTCTGCTTAAGTTTAAAAGACTCATCGAGCGTGGCAACAGAAACGATGCTTCCGCCGCTGCCGCCTCCTCCGCCCCCGCCCCCGCCACCCCCGCCCCCGCCGCTACCAGAAACGGTCGTAGTGGAAAGTGAATATGCGTCCTCGTGCGCAGTTATTGAACCAAAGAGCCCCAGGCCCATATCCTCGAACAAGGCGTCTTCTTCTGCCCTTCCCAAGGGATTCCAGGTAAGGTCCGCATAGCCTGAGGAATTCTTGTAACCGCCGGTTTCAGGTGTAACGGAGAATTCCGCGCCCAGGCTCAATGAAGCTCCGTCCAGCCCGGCCCCCAGGGAATAAGAGGAGCGCCTGTCCGCGCCGTCGCTTTTATAGGTATTAAAAGAAGGCCTGAGATAAAAACTATCGTTGCCGGCTTCGCCGAAAATATTGAACCCCGTATAGCCGGGGCCGGAGGTGGCGCGTGAGCCGATATCGGTATAGGCTCCGGCAGCACTCGTTAAACACAAAAGAACAAAAACAGCCAGCGGCTGTAAACGCATAAGCTATTCCCCTTTTCGCCGCCGCGGAGCGCGGCGGCGTCAAACGGCGGCCTTACTTTTTCCCGCTTTTAGAGGCGCGCTTTTCGGAGCGGGCCTCGCGGCGTTCGGCTTTCATCTCGCGGCGGGCTTCCCTGGCGGACTTCCTTTCTTTTTTGGCTTCTTCGCCCTTCACCCCCGCCTTTCCGCCGACAGCGGCCTTTTCCTGGTTCTTAAGGGCCTTTTCCTCACCGGCGTTCCCGGTCTTCTCCCTGACGGCTTCGCCCTTGGCGTTATCCGCCCCCTCCATGGTCCGGGCCTTCTCCTGCAGTTTCACGCCCGCCTTTTCTCCTTCGCCGGCTTTTTCGGAGCTTTTCCCTTCCTTCAGGCGGAGCTGCTCCTTTACCTGGAGCTTATCCCCGGATCCCGCCTTGTCCTGCCCGCCCGCCTGCTCCCGGACCTGGATCTTCTCTCCGGACGCGGCCTTGTCCTGTGCCTGAAGCCTATTCTGTTCCTTCAGCTCATCTCCGGCCTTTATGTCGGCCGCTGAAAAGAAAACCGAAACCAGGCCCAGGGCGGCTATACGCATTATCATGTTCTTCATAACTCCTCCTTGTCGAGACGGCTTTCTGCCGCTTTAGATACTGACGCGGCTGCCCCGACAAAGGATTAGCCGCGGTTCAGCGTCTTCCGCCCCTGCCGCCGCCGGCATCCGGGCGCCGTTCCGACCGCCTGTCCTGCTGGTATTCGCGGCGCAGCTCCGCGCGGCGCTCCTGGGAAAGTTTCTGCCATTTTTTAAACTTTTTCAGAAGTTTTTCCCTGGCGGCTTCGGGCATGGCCTGGAAGCGGGCCCAGCGCGAGCGCAGTTCCGCCTGTCTTTCACCGGGCAGGGCGCGGAAAGTCTCGAATTTTTTCTTTATCTCCTCTTTCTTGGCCGCGTCCAGTCCTTTCCATTTTTCATAGTTGGCCAGCACCTTGGCTTTTTCAGCCTCGGGCAGTTTATTCCACGCGGCCTGCTTCGCGGCTTCAGGATTTTCTGCCGTGACAACAGCCGGCGCGGCGGCAGTCGCCATAAGGAAAGCCAGCAATATTAATTTAACGCTTTTCATAAGCCCTCCTGGTGGAAGTAGAAATTTTTACCATTGCCGTGGAGATCGTGACCGCTGCGGGCGCGGTTGAAACCGCCGGAGCGGTAGAGACCGCCACCAGGCTGTCCGCGGCCGTCTCGTCTTCCAATATTTCAAGGTTAACCAGCATCTCGAAGTCGCTGAAGAAATCAAGATTGTTCAGGACCTCTGCCGGCGCCGACACCGCGGCGAGCGCAACGGCGGCCAGCCCGGCGCAGAGCCCTAAAGCTAAAAACTTTCTTCTCATAGTTCTTCCTCCGGTATCGCTTCCAGCACGTCCATATCGTCCAGCAGGTCCAGGTGCTCGAGGAACGCGGTGCTTACCGCCTGCGGGGCGTCGCTGCGCGGGCCCTGAAGTTGGCTTCCGAAAACGGCCACCAGCAGCGCGGCCAGCCCGGCGGCGGGAACAAGCAGCCAGGCCCGGGCCGGGCCGCTCTTTCTCCTGGTCGCCGCTATTATCGCCTCTTTCTGCCTGGTCCAGAACGCCTCGCTTTGCGGCGCGGCGAGAAGGGAAAGCAGCTTCTTGTCTTTCTCATCGTCGTTCATAAATATTCCCCAAGTGAGGCCTCAAGCTTCTTCCTGGCCTCGAACCAATGCGCCTTTACCGTTCCTTCCGCCATTCCCAGCACACCCGCTATCTCCTCCCCGCTCAAACCCTGCGCTTTCAGCGCCGCCACTTCCCGCTGGCGCGGCGGCAGCGCGCTTATGGCGGCCTGGACGCGGCGCTCCAGGTCCGCCGCCAGCGCCGCCTGCTCGGGCCGGCCCGAAGGGGCGTCGGGCAAAATTTCCTCCAGCGCGGGCTCTTCCCCGTCTTCATCCCTGCGTCCCAACCCTACCCAGGCCCGCAATTTTTTCCAACGCCAGTAGGAGCGCACCTTGTTGGCCGCTATGCGCAGCAGCCAGGTCTTCAAAGAGCTGTCCCCGCGGAAATTCTTGAGATGTTTCCAGGCGGAAATAAAGGTTTCCTGGGTTAGGTCGTCCGCCGCCGCGGCGTTGCCGGTCAGGCGCAGCGCCAGCGCATACACCTGCCGCTGGTGCTCCTCTATTACCCGGGAGAACGAGATCTCGTCGGGAAACTCCGCGGCGGAGCGGGTTTCTTTTTTTTCCATCTCAATTATTTCTTCCACTCTATTCTTGACGCCCAAACCCGGCAAAAGGTTTATCCCAGACCAATTATATTAAAGAATCCGGCTAAACCTTTCTGCGGTTCAGCGCGTCTGTATTTGGGGGCGATAGCGGCAGCCGGAGGTTTTATGACAAAAACACTGCTGATCGTGGACGATGAGGAACATATGCGGGACTTGTACCACCGCGTTTTTTCCGGCGCGGAATATTCGTTCACCCTGGCCGCCAGCGTCGCCGAAGCACGGGAACTGCTGTCTTCCAATTCCTACAGCCTGCTGATAACCGACCTGGTGCTCGAGGACGGGGCGGGAACCGAGATCATAGCTGCGGCGTCGGAAAAGAGCAGCACCACCAAACTCATCCTAATCTCCGGGTCTATCGAGCCCTGGGAAGCCCCGCTTTTCGCCGAAAAATACAACCTGGACCGGTGTTTTGGCAAGCCCTTCAACCCTGAATCCCTCCTTGAGACAGTAAAAGGGCTGCTAGCATGAAAGCGGCGTTCCGCGGGCGGAAGCCCGTAAAGTACGCAAAGGGAAGCATTATGCAAAGGATACTGATAGTCGAGGACGACGAGTTCCTGCAGTGCATGTATGACGATCTTTTTTCGCGGCACGGTTATGCTTTCGACATTGCCGCGGGCGTCGCTGAGGCGAAGCAGTTCCTGGTTTCCGCCTCGTACTCCCTTATCATCACGGAATTCCAGCTGCGGGATGGCACCGGGGAAGATTTCTCAAGATTACCGGACAAGAGCGGGAACTGCCCGAGTGTAATAGTTGTGACCAGTTACCCTGAACATGAAAGCCTTATTTCATCCTCTAAGAGAATGAAATTCGAGAAATGCTTCGGGAAGCCATTTGATCTGGACGCCCTCCTGCTGGAGACCGAGCGGCTCCTGGCCTAACTAACCGGCTTGTGGCCGGGATTAGGGTTTTTCGTGAGACACTATATAAACAGCGACGCTTTGCTGCTGCCGGCCTCGGCCAGGAACTTGCCCACGCCGGCGCTCTTGAGGTTCGGGTAATCTATCATCTCTTCCATCTTGTAGCCCATCAGGTCCATGCTCATCTGGCAGACGTAGATCTCCACGCCGGAGTCGGCCGCGGTCTTCATAAGCTGGCCCAGGCTCATCACGTTGTGCTTCTTCATGATGGACTTGATCATGGCCTTGCCCATGCCGCCCATGTGCATCTTGCTCAGCTTGGTGCCGCCCTCGCCGTTGGGCAGCATCAGCTCGAACATCTTGGACACGACGTCTTTTGAGACGGTCTTATTCGGGTCTTTCAGCGCCGGGATGGCCCAGAACGTAAAGAACATCACCACCTTCTCGTACATCGCCGCCGCGCCGGTGGCGATAATGAAAGAAGCCAGGAGCTTATCCATGTCCCCGCTCATCACCACCATCGAAAGCTTGTCCTGCGGCGCGTTGGCCTTCAGGCTCTCCACGTCGGCCTTCAGGGCCGCCACCTGCGCTTCCAGTTCTTTAATGTCTGCCATATGGTCTCCTTAGTGCGTGTAATCGAGTATCTTCACTTTGTCGCCGACCTTCTTTATTATCGCGGCCTTCATTACTTCCGCGTGCGGGCAGGGGAAGCCCAGAGGATTGCCGTTCTTGATGCACGAGGCCAGGGCGATAATCTCAACCCCGCGCGAAACCATCTCCTCCGCGCGGACGACCGCCCGCTTGCCGGGACAGCCGCCGCAGGAAACGAAAGCGGTTATCTCCACCGGCCCGGTCTCCGCGAAAGCGCCCTTGCCCAGCTGTGCGAACTTGAAGTCCGTAGTGCCCGGGCAGATATCCTCGGTCTGCTGACAGCGTATTATTCCGGCTTTTTTCATTTCGTTCCTCCAAGCTGCAGACTGAAAGCCGTGCCGGCCTCAGCCTCCTTTTTTACGTATTGAAAATAGGCCGCCAGCGGGCGGAAGAAGATGTGGATCCACTTGGTGAACGGCACGATGAGCAGGATCCACACCGTCTCGATGGCGATGTTGAGGCGGTACACTTTGTCGAGCAGCGGGTCGGCGGGACCGTAGGCCACGTTCAGATAATGAGTGAACAGCAGGCTGGCGCCTATCAGGAACATGGTGATCACGAACAGCCAGTCGCTGGGGTGCGAGAATTTGGACGACTCCGCGCTCTTGAACACCCGGCGCAGCGACATGACGCCGCCGCCCACGATAATGGCGAGGCCGGCGTACCACACCAGCAGGCTTACGGGACCGAACGGCGTGTATTGTTTATTCAGCGGTTCGAGCAGGTGCAGGTTGGAGATAAGGAGGGTCAGCACATAGCCGCTCATGACGAGCAAATGCGCTATCCAGCGGGTCCAGTCGGTTTCCTCGCAGCCGTTGAAGTTCTTCTGCGTGAAGCCGTGCACGAAGGTCTCGTAAATATGCGCCGGCTTGAGCGAGGCCTTGATGCCGCCCAGCGGTTTTACTATCGCGTAGCGGTACATGTTCAGCACGTATCCGCCCAGCGCGATGGTGACGTAGACCGGGAAGGCCAGCTCTATCTTGCCGGCCAGCGCTCCGAAATCCCCGGTGTAGGAGCTGTAGAGCCAGTAGAACGCCGCCAGCAGGCCCAGGGCCAGCCAGCTCTGCAGCCAGCCGTTCTTGTAAAAGATCGCGGACAGGCCGGTAATGTCGTACTTGGCTATCAGGTAGCGGCGCAGGGCCATCATGTACTCGCCGGGCTGGGCCTCGCGCGGGCAGGTGGCAGAGCATTCGCCGCAGTAGTAGCAGTGCCAGGGCTCTATGGCGGAAGCGATCTTCTCTTCCATACCCACGTGCCCGGCGCGGATCAGTTTGCGCGGAAAGGAGGCGTCTTCTTTCGACAGCGGGCAGACGGCGGTGCAATTGCCGCAGTTAAAGCACGCGGAAATGTCGAAGGCGCCGTATTTTTTTATCTCGTCTATGAGTTCCGGGTTCACCTTCATTGTTTCCCCTCCCCGGCCTTCAGCTCATACTTGGGGTACTCGCCCCGGCCCGCCACGTCGGAGAGTTTGCCGTATTTACGCAGGGCGGCCACGTACCAGAGCGCCTTGTCCTGCGGCAGGCCCGCGGCCGCCGCCAGCTCCGGCGCCGTTTTGGGGCCTTCTTTGAGCGCGTCCAGGATGGCTTTCTGCGCCTTGTTCTGCGCGGCCACCCGGTCGCGCAAAGCCTGCGGCACCGGGCCGCGCAGCTCGTTAAGCTTCTTTAATTGTTCGGCGAGTTTAGCTGTATTTGCCATATCATTCCTTGGCTATCGCCGCTACCATGGCGTCGAACTGGTCCAGCGTCCAGCCTGCCACGTTGATGGCGCGGGTAGGGCAGACCGCCACGCAGGCGCCGCAGCCTTTACACAAAGCTGGATTCACCTGGGCGAGTTTTTTTCCGTTCTTCTCCGTCATCATAAGCGCGCCGTCGTAGGAACACTCGGCGGGGCACAGGCCGCAGCCGGTGCATTTATGCTCGTCCACCACGGCCACGAAAGGCTCCAGCGGGATATCCGGCTCTGCCAGCAGGATGGCCGCCTTGGCGGCGGCGGTGCCGGCGGAGGCCATGGCCTCGGGCACGTCCATGGGGTACTGGGCGGTGCCGGCCACGAAGATGCCGGAATTGGCCAGCTCCACGGGGCGCAGCTTAGGATGCACTTCCTGCAGAAAACGATCGGCGCTGGCCGGCAGCTTCATCTGGGATCTTATGAGGGAAATATCGGAGGGCATCATGCCGGTGACCAGCACGATCAGGTCGGCCTTCAGCTCCAGCTCCTCTCCCCACGTCAGTACGTCCTTCACCTTCACCAAGTGGCCGGTGCGGTCGGAGGTCACTACCGGCTGATCGGCCTCGTTGTGGCGCAAGAACAGCACGCCGTCTTTCGAGGCCTTGTCGTAGTACTCCTCATGCTGCATGCCGTAGGTGCGGATGTCCCGGTAGATGTCGTAGATGCGCACGCCGGGGTATTTTTCTTTCACCTGGTTGGCGGCGTAAAGCGCGGAGGAGCAGCAGACGCGCGAGCAGTAATCGTTCACCTTGCCGTCCGCCTGCGGCTTATGCACGCCCTCCACCTGCCGCGAGCCCACGCAGTGTATCAGGGCCAGGCTCTTTATCTCCTGGCCGGCCAGCGCCAGCCTGCCGGCGGGAGATTTCTTCATCAACGCGAGGAATTCTGGCAGGGTGACCACGTTGGCGGCCTCGCCGTAGCCGAACTCTCCGTTATGGGGCTTATAATGCTCGTAGCCTGTGGCCATGACGATGGCGCCGGCCTTCACCTGTTCCATCCGGCCGTCGGGGTTTTTGAAATTTACCACGAAATTCCCTACGAAGCCGCTGACGAATTCTATCCCCGCGCCGGTATGCACGGTGATCTTTTTCTCCGCGCGCACCAGGGCTTCCAGCTTAGCCGCTACCGCCGGGCCCTCTTCCCCGGACGGGTACATCTTCCCGAGCTCCAGCAGCTTGCCGCCCAGGCGCGGCGCCTTCTCCAGGATAACGGCTTCCAGCCCCTTGCCGGCGGCTGACAGTGCCGCGCGCATCCCGGCCACGCCGCCGCCTATCACGGCCACGCGCTGCTCGGCCGCCACGCGGATGGCGTTGAGCGCGTCCTTGCGGAGAACTTTTTCTACGCCGGCCTGCGCCAGCTTGATGGCTTTAGCGGTGGCGCCGGCATGGTCGGCCTTGTGCACCCAACTGGCCTGCTCGCGGATATTGATGTGCTCGTGCAGGTAGGGGTTAACGCCGGCGCGCTGCAGCACGCCGCGGAAAGTGAGTTCGTGCAGGCTGGGCGAGCAGGCGGCCACTACGGTGCGGTTTACGCCCAGGTTCTTTATGTCGTCGGCTATCAGGTCCTGCCCGTTGGAGGAGCACATAAAGGCGTACTCGCGAGCCACGACCACGCCGGGGTACTTGGCCAGCGCGGCGGCCACGGCTTTGACGTCGATGATGTCGGAGATGTTGCCGCCGCAATGGCAGACGTACACCCCGACCTTCGGCTCCTGCCGGTAATTGTCCCTGGAAGCTTCTTCTTTTATTTTATCTTCCATCACAGTTTCCTTATATACGCCGCGGCTTCCATGGCGGCGGAACCCGCGTCCACCACCGAGTCAGGGATGTCGCGCGGGCCTTTGACCACGCCGGCGGCGAACACGCCCGCACCGGCGGTGACGGCGGAAGAGATGGTCTCGTCGGAGAGCTGCACGAAGCCGAAATCGTTGAGTTCCACTCCCAGAGAGAACTTCGTCACGTCGCAGCCGGGCAGCAGGCCCTGGGAGAGCACCACCAGGTCGTGCTTCACTTCCTCGGGGGCGGAGGTCCCCTCCTGGCGCTCTATGCGCACTACCGGGTTGTGCTCCGCGTCCTCGGTGACGCGCGCCACTTTGGCTTTAACAAAGCTGATACCCATGGCCCTGGCGTTGTTGTAGAACTGTTCGTAGCCTTTGCCGAAGGCGCGGATGTCCATGTAATAGATGGTGATGTCCGCTATGGGCAGCGAGCCGGACAGCAGGATGGCCTGCTTGATGGCGTACATGCAGCAGACGCGGCTGCAGTACGGCACGCCGATGCTTTTGTCGCGCGAGCCGGCGCACTGCACGTAGGCGATGGAGCCGGGCACTTTGCCGTCGGACGGGCGCAGCACGCGGCCATAGGGACCGTGCGGCGCCAGCAAGCGCTCGGCGGCCATGGGTGAAATGACATTGGGGAGGTTGCCCAGGCCGTACTGCTTCTTGGCGGTCATCGGCGTGGTCTCGTATCCGGTGGCGAGGATCACGGCCTTGGCTTTGATCTCTACCGGGGCCGGCTCCTGCAGGAATTCTATGCAGTCCTTGGGGCAGGCGCGGGCGCAGGCGCCGCAGCGTATGCAGTGCTCGGGATGCATCACGGGCAGCTGGGGAATGGCGTTGGTAAAGGGGATGGAGATGGTCTTCTTGGCGCCCAGGCCCTGTTCGTACTCGTCGGGCAGGAAAACGGGGCAAGCCTCTTCACAGCGCTTGCAGGAGATACATTCTTTTTCGTCGATATAGCGCGGTTTGCGGGTGACGGCGGCGGTGAAAGTTTTACCCTCGCGCTTGATGGCGTCCACGGTGCTGTAGGTGAGGGTCGTTATGCGCGGGTGATGAGACACCGAGGCCATGCGCGGGGTGGTGATGCAGCTGGCGCAGTCCAGCGTGGGAAACACCTTACTGAGGCTTATCATCTTGCCGCCGATGCTGGGCGCTTTTTCCACGATGGCCACGCTGTAACCCTGGTCGGCCAGGTCCAGCGCGGCCTGCAGGCCGGCTATGCCGGAGCCCACCACGAGCGCGTCCGCTTCAATTCTCTCTATATCGCTCATACCGAGGCCACCGCCTTTTGCATTTCGGAGATCTCTTTAAGGAAGGCGGCGCGGCAGACGGTGCAGATGGTGGTGAGCTTGAGCCGGTTGGCCGCAATGCCTTTGGCCTTCATCTGCTCGTAGACGCGCGCTACGCGTTTGGACAGCCGCTCATAGGCACCTTCGTAGGGGCAGTCGGAGCCGGAGGACATGATGATGATGCCGCCTATGCCTTTGTCGAAAGCGTTGAGGTAGAAATCCTCCGGGAACATGACGGGGTCCGGGACGCGTATGATATAGGTATTGGCGTCGTACCCCATCCTGGCCTGTCCCACGGCGTCCGCCCCGGGGTAAGAGCTGTGGTTAGTGGTGATAATTAATATTTTTCGGTGAGTCATACGCTAAAAGTTATCAAGTGCCCGCTAGGCCCGACGGAGGGATATGGGTTCGGCGGGCCGTCTCGCAGGCCGAGGCTTGCGTAGCGCCGAGGCCGAGAGGGAGCGCGGCCACGGTGTGGCCGATAGCGTGCCCGCCGGGCCCATATCCCCCCGCCGGGCCGCTCGACCAGAACTTACTTTTTGCGGGTGACGAAGAGGCTGTCATAGCCGTCGCGCTCGAGCACGCCCAGGTATTCGTGGCCGACTTTGCCGCACCAGGCGGGGATATCTTCGCGGCTGCCCTTATCGCCGGACTGTATTTCCAGCACGCCGCCTACGGGAACGCCGGCTATGCCTTTCTTGGCTTCCAGCAGCGGCCCCGGGCAGGCCATCGAGCGCGCGTCCACCGTTTTTGCAGCTTTTATCTGGGTAAGGTCCATAGTTTCCTCCTAAAATTCCAAATTGGGGCAATAAAGCTTCTTTATACGTCCTATAAGGTCGGCCAGGTTGGGGTCTTTTATGCTGTAGAAGATGCGGTTGCCGTCCCGGCGCTTCTGGATCAGGCCCCGGTCGGCCAGCACGCGCAGGTGCTGGGAGATGTTCCCCTTGGTCGTCCCGAGCTTTTCTATCAGCTCATGCACGAACATTTCGCGCTTGAGCAGCATGCAGATTATCATCAGCCTGAAAGGGTGGGCGATGCAGGACAGCATCCCGGCTATCCCGTCGGCTTTTGCGAGCATGGTTTTGTTCATGTATAGTAGTTTAGCATATTCTAAACCAGTTGTCAAGGCCCGCCCGCCTGTCAGTTTCCGGGGCGCGGTGAAACCTTTGGGGTCCGCCGGACATCTAATATATAATGAAGCAACGGGGAGGCTATATGACTTTCATGAACGAGGAAACCGCTAAGGAAGTAAAGATCCGCCTCGAGGCGCTCGCCTCGGAGGTGAAGATAGTGTTCTTCAAGGAGATGGTGGTCTGCCAGACCTGCGGCACCGCCGAAGACTTTTACAAAGAACTGGCTTCTTTGTCCCCAAAACTGAAGCTGGAGGTCTACAACCGCGTCATCGACACGGAGAAGGCCGCGGCTTACGGCATCACCGAGAGCCCTTCCGCGGTGCTGGAAGGCCCGAACGGCGCCCGGGTGAGGTTCCTGGGCATACCCTCCGGCTATGAATTCGTCTCGCTGCTGGAAGGCCTGAAGAATTCAGCCGCGGCGGCGCAGGAGCTCTCACCGGAAACCCTGGCCGCCCTGGCGGGCATAACGAAGCCTGTGAATATAAAGGTATTCGTAACTCCCACCTGTCCTTATTGCCCGGCGGCCGTGGTGCTGGCGCACAGGCTGGCGCTGGCCTCGCCCAATATAACGGCGGAGATGGTGGAAGCCACGGAATTCCCGGCGATGGCGACTAAATACCGCGTGGAAGGCGTGCCTAAGATAGTGGTGAATGAGAAGACCGAGCTAATCGGCGCGCAACCGGAATCCGCCATGCTCGCCGCCGTCCTGGCGTCAATAGCCGGCTAAGGTCAGGGGGACGTTAGATACAGGGGACGCTGGTAAGTATTTAAGGAATTACTAACAATTACAGTCACTGTTGATAAAAACTTAAATACTTACCAGCGTCCCTTAGAAGTCTTTTTTAAGGGCGGCGCGGGCGCGGAAGAGGCGGGTCTTGAAGGCTGGCACGGTGATCTTCAGCACTTTGGCCGCCTCTTCCATGCTGAGGCCCTGCAGGTCGGCCAGGGTGATGGCCAGGCGGAAATCCACTGAAAGTTTTGAAAGGGCCTTCGCGACGCTGTCCGAAAGCTCTTTTTTCGCGAATTCGTCCGGGTGCGCCATATCACCCAGTTCGCGCAGGTCCTCGATGCTTACCAGTTTCTCGGCTTTCTTCTTGCGGAACTTCATCCAGCAGTTGTTGGCCGCTATGCGGTACAGCCAGGTGCCGAAAGCGGCGTTGCCCTTGAACTTGGAGATGTTCTTGAAGGCCGAGATAAAAGTCTCCTGGTAAACGTCGTCGGCCTCGGACCGCAGGCCGGCGCAGACATAATGCGCCAGGCCGTAGATCTTCTCCTGGTATTTCTTCACCAGCAGTTCGAAACTGGCGGTATCGCCGGCTTTCGCTTTTTCTATAAGCTCGGTATCTTTTTCATCCATAGGCCTGTTCAGATTGTATAAAAAACGCGCCGTATCGCGGCGAACCTGCGCCCGGAATATTTACTACAATCTGGGAATGAACCCTCTTATACCTTTAGGCGCCCTGCTCGTCGGTATAGTCCTGATAATCTTCGGCCTTATAAAGCGCGGCAGCGCCAACGAATATAAAGCCATACCCTGCTCCCCGATCACGGGGCTCAGGGATGAAGAACGCGCCTTCATTACCGGGACCGCCACCTCTCCGGTGCATACCAGGGCGCCGGTGTCCGGCGAATCCTGCGTTTTCTACCTCGAGGTGGTGGACAGGGTGCACCGCGACCACGGAGGAAGAAGCGGCTCTATGGGACATAACCACAAATCACGTGTTTCCGAAAAAGCCTATGGCGGGTTCTTCGTCAAGGACGGCTCGGGCTCCGCGCTGGTAGTTCCGCACTACGGGACGCTAGACCTGAACAAACCCGAGACGGTCAAGGACGACAGTCTTATCGATACCGACGGCAGCATGACCAGGACGGAAAGCGTGATAAATGAAGGCGAAACGGTGACCGTTCTCGGGAGGCCGCGCCCGCTCAGCGATTTTATGCGGTACATGCGCGGCAATTCCGGGCTGGATATCCCGGCGGCTTTCCTGGAGCAGCTGCTTAAGCTTGAAGCCGGAGAAGAAGGCTCCTCGATGATGTGCTTCTTCGGGCAGGGAGTTGAAAAGGTTTCGGACGTGGCACACGCCGACTACGTGGCGGGCACGGCCAACTCTGCTTCTTTCCTCTTAAAGCTTGGCGCGGCCCTGGCCGTTTCCGGCGCGGGATTTTTCCTGTACCTGCTTAAGGCCGCGGCCCCGGACACCTCGGGGCTTTGACAGGACGCTATTTCCCGACATTTATTTTTCGAACCGGCTTCAGCAGCTTCAGCTTTTTTTGTATCTCGCGCCTTACCGCCTCGTCCCTGCTTATCTTTAAAGCTTTTTCGTAGTTCTCCGCGGCAGAGGCGTTATCCCCCCGCTTTTCAAAACAATATGCCGCGCCGCGATAAGAGTTCAGCGCCTCTTTACCAAAAAGTTCCAGCTTTTCAGCCTGGTAGGTGGCTGTAAGATAATATCCCTGCGCGCTGTCGATGTCGTTCAACTTTATATTCAGCCAGCCCAGCCGCTCGTATACATATATTTTGCGGGCGTCTTCCCCTTTTAGAGGCACCAGGGCCTTAGTAAATTCCTTCATTGCGCTTGAATATTTTTTCAGGGAGATAGCCTTCTCCCCGCGCGCCACGCAGTCCTTATACACCGGCATGGACGCTCTTTTGCCTGGAGGAGGACCGTAGGGCCCCCTGCCCCCCCCGGGGGGGCCGCTCCTCTCTCCCGGTCCCGGCCCTTCTCCCTCTCCTTCGCCTGCGCCTTCTCCCCGCTCATAGCCGCCACCGGAGTCGTCCCTCTCCCCCGCTTCATCCTGCCACCCGCCGCCCTCCTGATCGGGAGGGCCGTCGCCGCTGGCGGACAGAATACCCGGCCCACCCGAGCAGACACACACTATCAACGCGAGGAATAATATTGTTTTTTTCATCAGTTCACAGCGGTAGCCGTGCCCCATATTCTTTTCACGAAGGGCCGCTTTGGTTATTATAGCGGTAGAGAAAGTCTTTTAGCAAGCGGCAGGCAGGCGGGACTTCGGGCCGGGAACAGCATCTTACAGGAGGGCCGGCGATACAGACTGCGACGGGCGGCTTTAGATCTTAGAGCGCGGCTTTTTCTACCGCCACTTTGGTCACCATCGGGCTCTTGCGCACCTGGCACAGCCTGTCGGCGCGCACCCAGCCCAGCAGGCAGGTGGTCTTGGCATTCTTGTAGCGGCAGACCCTCTCACCCGACATTTTAAAGCCGGCGGAAGCGCCGAGCCTGCTCAGGAAACCCGCATAATTACCTCTTTTCACCATGATGCTGACGAAAACGTATTTAGGGGCCTTAACCGCGGGCTTAACGGGGGCGGGCGCCGCTGCCGCGTCCCTGAGGGTGAGGCTGCTGCGGGGGCTGAGGTAGCCGTAGGAGGTTTCCACGAAATCCTGGAAGCCGGGGTCGGAATAGACCGCGGAGCCGGCCAGCCTTGCTTCATAGGCGGGAGCCGCGGGGGCGGCCTGTACGGACACCGCTCCCAGGGTTATCAACATCGCCGCCGCTATTATCAGGTTTTTCGTCATATTTTTCTCCGCTCTCCGCGCTATCCCGCGTGCCGCATTGCTAAAACAGTGCAATACATTGTATCTTGCCCGCCGCCATTCGTTAAGGGCCAAAAGACCCAGAAGCCCCCGGGTCCTTTTCCAGCCTTTGGGGTCAGACCCTGGGGTCTGACCCTGGGGTCTGACCCTGGGGTCTGACCCTGGGGTCTGACCCTGGGGTCTGACCCTGGGGTCTGACCCCAAAAGCAAAGACCCGGCTTGGGGGCCGGGTCTTCGTTAACTTATTGGCGCGGGTTATTTCTTGGCCGCGGGCGGGTCTTCCTTTACCAGCTTCATGCCGTTGGCCATCAGGCTGGCGATGAAAGCCGACAGCATGTTATTGCCGCCGTCCGCGCCGCCGCCGTTCACCACGACATCGGGCGTTATCTTGATCCTGCCTTCCGAGACGCGCTTCATGATCTCGATCATGGAGAGCGGCGCCTGGCCCAGGGCCTGCGCCTGCTTGGTATAGGCCTCGGCGGTAGCCTGGCCGATGGCGCGGATCTTTTCGCCTTCGGCGCGGCCTACGGCCTCGATACCGGCGGCGATACCCTCCTGCTCCAGCTTGGTGCTGGCGCCCTTACCTTCGGCCAGCGTGATGGTCTGCTGCTTCTGCTGGGTGGCTATCTGCACGTCTATCTCGGCCTTCACCAGGCTGGGCTGCAGGTCGGCCTGCGCCTTGGTCTTTTCCATCTCGCGGCGGCGGCCTTCGGCCTCCTGCTGCGCGTCGTACATGGATTTCTGTTGCGTGGCCACCACCTTATTGGTCAGCGTCTGCATCAGGCGCTCGGGCAGCTTGATCTGGCAGATAAGGACGCTGACGCATTCCACGTGGTACTTCTCCAGCTCCTCCACCACGTGCTGCTCGGCCTTGCGCTGCTGCTCGTGCCGGTCCTGCATGAACATCATGGCTTCCGACGAGGAGGCCTGGTTTCGGAACGAGCTGTCCACCAGCGGGTGGATGACGGCCTCTATCAGGTTCTGGATGGTGCCGATGCGGGCCACCATATGCGGCGCCTGCTGCGGCTGCACGCGCAGGATCACCTTCACCTCTACGGTCATCTCGAAGCCGTCCTTCGACACGATGGCCAGCGGGTTGAAGACCAGCGGCATATTGCCTTCCGTCTTCTGCTCCGCCCAGTCTATGGTGATATTGGTGGTGGGGATGATGTGGGGCGTGAAGGCCAGCTTATTAAGGTAATAAGTACCGGGCCCGAGCACCTCGCGCTGGATACCGCGATAGCCGGGCTCCACCACGTAGCGCTCCACGCCCATCTTCACGATTTCGGGCGAGACGGTCCCGTCTGAAGTGGGCTTGGGCATTACGGACACCGGGTCCTTGCCCACGTTGGAGACTATTACCGCCACCTCGCCGCGCTGCACGAACAGCACCTCGTCGAGGCTGACGTCGAACATCATCGGGTTGATGTAATAAGTGCCCGGCTTGAGGAAGTCGAACTGCGGGCCGCGCTGGCCCAGGTTGGACAGGAAAGCGGCCGAGTCCTGGAATTCGCCGGTGCTCTCTATGCTGCGGGCCACGTATTCGCCCATGGGCAGCGGGGCGCCGTCGCGCGCGGTGACAAGGCCCACCTTCTTGGTGGGGATCACGGTGGCCTCCCTGAGCACCACGTTGAAAAGCTTGGAGTTCACGCGGTAGGAGCCGGGCAGCAGGATGTCTATCTGCGGCCCTTTCTGCCCGCCTTTTTCCAGGAAGCCCTGGCCGTTCTGGAAGTTGTTGTGCCCTTCCACTTTTTTACCCAGCAGCCTGCCGGGGGCTATCGGCTGGCCGTCGGTGGCCACCACGATGCCGATCTGGTTGTTGGGGATGCGGATCAGCGGCGTCTTGAGCACTTTGAACAGGTACGGGTTAATCCGGTAAAGACCGGGGGGCAGGATCTGCACCTGCGGGCCCTTGCTGCCGTTATTGCGCAGGAACAGCTCGCCTTCCTGGAAGAGATCGTGCCCTTCGGTGACCGGGCCGAAGATCTTGCCCGGCTCAACGGGTACGCCGTCGATGGATTCTACCAGCCCCACTTCGTTCTCGCCGATATCCACCATGGGGTGCTTCTCCACGCGGTAAAGGAAAGGTATAAGGAAATGCAGTCCGGGCGGGAGTATGCGCGCCTGTATGCCCACTTCGTTGGGCATGGCCACCACGCGGCCAAGCGGCATGTTCCTGCCCAGCCAGCGCCGCTCCAGCACCGCTATCTGCGCGCCGCCCACCACCACGAAGGCGTTGTAGGCCACCACTATCAGCGCGAAAATCACGAACACCGCGGTCAGGGCCA
>MGUK01000032.1 GCA_001799995.1 Elusimicrobia bacterium GWF2_62_30 | reverse complement strand
GCGGCCATGAGGCTTTCCGTAGCGTCCAACTGGGATAAAGCCCTGCTGGACAACCTTAAAGGACTGCCGGTGGAAAGCGTTTACGCCAAGCCGGGCAGCGATATCCTGGGAGGGGGACGGTCCTCCTTCCTGCTTCCCGAGCCAGCCTGGAAAGAAGTCCGCGATCATGTCCGGGAGGCCCGCAAGCGGAAGATCAAGTTCAACTACCTGCTTAACCCCTCGTGCCTCGGCAACAGGGAATACGACGCCGTGTCGCGCCGGGAGATCCTGGATTATATCGGCCGGGTCGCCGACCTCGGGGTGGATTCCGTGACCGTCGCCATCCCCTGGCTGCTGCAGGCCGTAAAGCGGAATTTCCCCGGGTTGAAGGTCGTCGTTTCCTCGTTCGCCCACATAAACAGCCTGCAGACGGCCAAGTTCTACGAGGACCTCGGCGCGGACGCCGTGGTGCTGCCCGGGTACGTGAACCGTGATTTCGGGTTCCTTGAGGCCCTGCGCAAAAGCGTCCGTTGCGACATCCAGCTGATAGCCAACAGGACCTGCCTCTTCGGCTGCCCTTTCCAGCTGTACCACGCCGACGTCGGCAGCCACAGCTCCCAGAGCGGCCACCCCACGAAGGGCTTCTATATAGATTATTGCGTGCTCAACTGCACCCGCGCCAGGCTCCGCTCTCCCGAGGAACTGATAAAGTCCCGGTGGATACGCCCCGAGGACCTCCGCGCCTACGAGGCGATAGGCATAGACCATTTCAAGCTGATAGACAGGAGCGACACCACGCAAACCCTGACCCGGGCCGCCAGGGCTTACGCCGCGAGGAAATACGACGGCAGCCTGCTCGACATACTCAACACCAAGACCGACGTGAAAAGACAGCTGCCGGTCAGGCTGAAGTACATAATCCGCCCCGACTGCGCCAAAGTCATGAAGCTGCGCGATTTCGAGAGCGCGCTTTACCTTAAAGAGCAATACCTGGACAACCGGGCGCTGGACGGGTTCCTCGACTTTTTTAAAGGCGTGGACTGCCGCGTCACCGACTGCAAAAAATGCGGCTATTGCGCCCGGGTGGCGAAGAAGGCCTTCCGGCTGGACCCCGGGGCCGCCAAGAAGAACCTGAAGAAGCTCGACGAGAAGCTGGAAGATTTTATCTCGGGCGATATCTTCGACCTGGAAAAATGAAAAAGAACGGCACGGATTTCGACGCGGCGGTGATCGGGGGCGGCCTTGGCGGGCTGGCCGCGGGGGCCCTGCTGGCCAGGCGCGGCTACAAGGTCTTCCTGGCCGAGCGCAACGAAACGGTGGGCGGCAACGCCAGCGTCGTGCGGCGCGGCGGCTACTCGTTCGAGCGGGCGCTGCACCAGGTTTACGGCCTCGGCAGCCCGGGCACGCCGAGCGCCGCCCTGCTTAAGGAGATAGGCGTAGACCGGAAGGTGGAGTTCATAAAACTGCCGGCTTTCATGGAGGTGGTGTTCCCGGGCCTGCGGTTCACCTTCCCGGCCGATTCCGGAGAGCTCGAGGCGGCCCTCTGCCGGCGCTTCCCGGCCGAGCGCGCCGCGATAATCCGGATGCTTGACCAGGGCCGCAGCCTCTACCAGATGGACCGCCTGATGAAGTTCGGCAGCTGGAAGGACCGCCTGAAGGACTGCGCCAACCCGGCGGCCGAGCTGCGCCACGCGCTCAATTCGGCGGCGATGATGCGCTATTTCCGTTCGCCTTTCAGCGACTACTGCCGGGAGCATTTCCGCGACCCGGAGCTGACGGCCATACTGGGCGGCCCGTGGATCTACCTGGGCGTCCCGCCGAGCCGCGCCTCAGCCATGATGATGGTGGCCATGATGGGCGCCTATACGGTGGAGAAGACCTTCTATATCCGGGGCGGTTCGAGCAGCCTGAGCGAAGCCCTGGCGGATTCAATAACCGCGCGCGGCGGGACGGTGCGGACCTGCGCGCCGGTGCGGCAGATACTGGCCGGCGCCGGCGGGGCGAAGGGAATAATGCTGGAAGACGGGACCCGCGTGGACGCGCGCTGCGTGGTTTCCAACGCCCCGGCCAGGCTTACCTTCAACGGGCTGCTCGCCCCCGGGAGTGTCCCCGCCCCTTACCTTGAGCGCCTGCGTTCCATGACCACCTCCGTGTCCGCGCTCCACCTGCTGATAGGCGCGGAGCTGGACCTGGGGCGGCTCGACAAGCCGCCGGTCTACGCCACGAGCTGCTACGCAGGCCTCGATCACGACGAGAATTACAGGCTGACCCTCAAGGGCGGGGCAGGCTCGTTCGGGCTCTGTTTCCATTCCCTGGCCGACCCCTCCCAGGCCCCGCGCGGCTGCAGTTCGCTGGCGGCCATCACCATGGCGCCCTGGCGTGGCCGGGCTTACTGGAAGAAGAACCGCGCGGCCCAGGCCGACCGCCTGCTCGGCCTGGCGGAGGGCGTGCTCCCGGGCCTGCGGCGCAAGGTGCGCGAGATGGAGATCTTCGACCCGGCGGCCATAGAGGCGCGCACGGGTGTGGATTCCGGGGCGATATACGGCTGGGAGAATAACATCGGCCAGACGCTGTTCGACAGGCTGCCGCAGGCTGCGCCGGTGCGCGGCTTGTTCCTCTCCGGGCAGTGGACCTGCCCCGGCTCGGGGATGACCATGGCCATCCAGTCCGGCGGCACCGCGGCGCGGCTCGCCGCCGAGTACATGGGGCCTCCGGAAAAAAAACGCTGACCGCTCCCGGGCGAAATTTCTGCTAAAATGTACAAATGAGTTCCTTCCCTGAAAAGCGCGCAAAAAGCCGCAGGCGCCCGGCGCCGGCAAAGGCCGGCGTCCCGGAACGCCCGCGGGCGCTGATAGTGGGGATCTCCCGCGACCTCCACGATAACGGGCGGGTCCTTCCTCTTGCGGGAGGCTTCCTTAAAGCCTACGCCGACAAAAAGCTCGGCGGCAAATTCGAGATCAGGACGCTGAACGTTTTCAACTTCGACTCGGACCAGGTGCTTGACCAGGTCGCTTCCTGGGACCCGGAGATAGTGGCTTTTTCCTGCTACCTCTGGAATTCGCGCAACGTCGAAACCTTGTGCCGGAGCATACGGAAGAAATATCCCCGCAAGCGCATAATCCTCGGCGGCCCGGAGGCCAGCGGCAGAAAAGCCGAAATGCTGGAGAGATTTGAGGCGGACGCCCTCGTAATAGGCGAGGGGGAAGCCTCCTTCGCCGACCTGCTCTCGCGTTACCTGGCCGGGCGCAGCTGGAAAAGCACGCCCGGCACGCTGGTCCGTTCGGGCGGGGCCGTTCATGCCGGCCCGCCGCGGCCCGTGATCCCCGACCTGGATTCCATCCCCTCCCCGTTCCTGGACGCCGCGTCCACCATCGGCGGCCAGAAGGGCGGGTTTTATACCTTCGAGACGATGCGCGGCTGCCCCAATAAATGTTCTTACTGCGTGTGGACCGACCTGAACGCGAAAAAGCTGCGTTATTTTTCGGACAAGCGCATCGCGTCCGACCTGTGCCGCATAACCGAAAACAGGCCTACCTGCGTTTTTATCGCCGATTCCGACATGTTCCTCAACCAGGCCCGTGCCCTGCGGCTGGCCCCGTTCTTCCGCGCGGTCGCCACCCGCAGGAAAGGCTATTATTTCGTTTTCCAGACGAACCTCAACCTGTGGAGCGGGAAACTGATGCGGGCCTGGAATCACGAGAATTTCGACATGAACATCGGCGTGAACAGCGTGAACCCCGCCGTGCAGAAAATACTGGGCCGCTGCTACCCTAAAAGCCTGGTGGAGAAGCAGCTGGCCCTGATGCGCCGCGTGGCCCCGCGGACCAGGATCACCATGCAGTTCATGTTCGCGGCTCCCGGGGAGACCTTCGCCAAGTTCTGCGAATCGTTCGACTGGGCCTGGCGGCAGCCGATCACCTTCATGCTGT
Organism: Elusimicrobia bacterium GWF2_62_30; assembly: GCA_001799995.1. GTDB lineage: Bacteria > Elusimicrobiota > Elusimicrobia > Elusimicrobiales > UBA9959 > UBA9959. The sequence continues at coordinate 5,565 of MGUK01000032.1, read as the reverse complement.
TCTTCCATACGCAGCCGCTGTACGGGACGGTGATGCGCGAAAGGGCGGAGGAACTGGGCATAAAGTGCCGGAGCGTCCCGCCCTACCATATAATTTCCACGAAAGAGTGCACGGCCGCCGAGATAAAGACCGAAGGCCTCATGATCCTGATCGCCGCGGTGTGGATGGCTTTGCCGCAGTCCCGCGGGTTGTACGTGAAAATCGCCGATACGTACTTCGGCGGCTCCCTTTCGGCGGCCTTTCTCGATATCTGGGAGAAGCTGGACGCCGCGACGCGGCGCCTGTCTTTCAGGACGTGGGACCGGTTCAACGGCGGCAGCGACTGGTTCCCCGACGATTTCCAGCTGGACCTTATGTACGGCTATGCGCCGCCCAAGACCAAGCCTTTTATTAAAGCCGCGTATGCCGCGCTGTCCGCCGCGCACGCCAGGCTGTCCGGCGTGAGAGGCGAGGCTAAGCCGGGACGCCCGGCGCCGGGGAGCGGGGCGAACCGATGAATATTCCGATCAACAAGAACGTCGCCATACTGTCCACGCCGCCGACTTTCGTCGGGGAGCGGCTGTGCCCTCTGGGGCTGGTGCCCATAGCCATACTTAAACTCGTAGCGTACCTGAAAGGGCGCGGCAACCGGGTTGAATACATAAACATGCATTCGGGGGACGTGCAGGATCGCTCCGCCCCGGTGAGGCCCGGCGAGAGCAGCGAATGGAAAGAGAAGCCGATGGGCTGCACCGGGAACCGGAAGGCGAAGATGCTTATCCACGGGCGGAGCTTCGAATATTTCGCGCAGCGCCTGAAAGGCCTCGAGGACAAGCCGCACGAGATCTGGATAAGCTGCGCTTTCACCTTCGACTACGACCTGGTGCGCGACTATGTCGCCATCGCGCGGAAGATACACCCGGCGGCGAAGATAGTCGTGGGCGGGGATTTCGTGCGGGAGACGCCGGAGCTGGCGAAGCGCGCGGGGGCCGACGACTGGTGCACCGAACGCATCCCGGAGGCCGACGCCTGCGCCCCCGATTTCAGCTCGGAGAAGAAGTGGGAGTACGGCCTGTTCCAGCTGCAGCTGGGCTGCGTGAACAAGTGCTCGTTCTGCCACATCAGCATGGACCGCCCGCGCCGTTTCGAGCCGGACGAGGTGCTGGGCTACATGCAAAAGTTCTACGACCGGTACCGCCCGACCAGCTTCTGGAACTGGGACCCCAACGTTACGCTCTGCGGGCGGCAGCTGGGCGAGTTCCTGGACAAGTTCGCCGACAGCCCGATGAAAGGGGCCACGATAAGCTTCGGCAAGGGCCTGCAGCCGAACCTGGTGACGGAAGAGCTGCTCAAGAAAATGGTCCGCGCCCGGGTCTATTCGGCTACCCTACCTATGGAAAGCGCCAACTACGAAACGCTGAAGCGCCTGAACAAGCCCTACACGCTGATCTCGTCGATAAAGACGCTTGAGCTGGCCAAGAACGCCGGCCTGCAGATGAGCGAGTGCCGGTGCACGTCGCTCCTGGGTTACCCCGACGACGATTTCAGCTCTTTCTTCCGCGTCTACCTGGCGGTGCTCAAGTACAAGGCGGTCCCTTCGCCTTTCCCGGTGTACTTGTTCCCCGGGTCCCCGGATTATAAAAAATATTACTCCCAGCTCAAGCACAAGGACCTGGCCGACCTGCACGGCCAGCTCTGGCCGCTGCTGCCCGAGAAGGACATCGACAAATACCTGGGCCTGTTCAAGTTCATAGAGCTGACCGACTTCAGGAGCGTCAAGGACAACCTCGGGCTGCTGTCTGCGGACCTCAAAGGGAAGCTGCTGCAGGAGTTCGAAAGATCGGACAGGTTCATAGACCTGTGCCTGAACGCCAAGAATGACACGCTCGACGAGTTCCGACGCATCGAGAAGGAGATTGCCGTGAAAAAGACCAGCAGGAAGAAGCCGGCGGGCAAGGCTAAGAATATCCTGTGCGTGATAGCGAACCCGGCGCCCGAGCGCAGATCGGTGTCGCGGCACATGGCGAAGCATTTCATCGAAACCTACGCGAAGGCCAACCCGGCGGCGAAGGTGACGGTGCTGGACCTTTGCGAGGAAGGCCTGCCGTTCATCAACCGGGAATACGTCGAGGTCGTGTATTACGGCGAGAAGAAGGACAAGCTGTCCGCGGAGACGGAGAAGCTCATCTCGCTGGTGGAGAAGTATATCGGGCAGCTCAAAGAAGCCGACGAGATTGTGATAGCGACTCCGATGTATACGCTGTCCATCCCGGCGGTGCTGAAGGCCTACCTGGAGCTGATCGCCAGCCGTCTCTACTATTTTTACAGCCGGAAGATGCTTTCGCCCAAACCGGTGCTGTGCCTGCTTACCCGCGACGGGTTCTACCCTCCCGGCCTGGCGGTGCGCGACCCGCGGTTCCCGTATATGAACGTGCAGGAGACCATACTGACGGCGGCGCTGAGCTTTCTGGGACTGGCGCGCGAACCGAAGTTCATAGTGGCCGGCGGGCTGGACCGGAAGGAGTACATCCCGCGCGCGATCGCGCTGGCGCGCAAAGAAATAGAGGCTTACGTGGCGGCCAGCGCGCGCAAATAGGCGGCGCCCGGTTTTATCTGGAATTAACTATGTCATCCGTTCGTAAGCCTGGCAAAAAAGCGGGAGCGCGCCTGCCGTCGGAAAAAAGCGGTCCTTCGCCGCGGGCCCGGGCCGGCAAGCGCGTTCCGCGCGTCCTGATAGTCGCCATCTCGCGCGACCTTAACGGCAACCAGCAGGTGCTCCCGCTGGCCGGGGGCTTCCTCAAATCCTACGCCGACAAGCAGCTGGGCGGCCGGGTCGAGATCCGCACGCTGAGCCTGTTCGGCTTCAACGCCGGCCGGGCGCTGGAATTCATAGACCTTTGGGACCCCGACATAGTCGCTTTTTCCTGCTACCTCTGGAGCTCGCGCAGGATAGAGGACATCTGCCGCCGCGTAAAGGAAAAATACCCGCGCAAGCGTATAATCCTGGGCGGCCCCGAAGCAACCGGCCGGAAAGCCGACCTGTTGGAAAAATGCGGCGCCGACGCCCTCGTGCTCGGAGAGGGGGAGGCCACCTTTACCGAGCTCCTCGCCCGCTACCTGGCCGGCCGGGACTGGAAGGGCACGCCCGGCGTGCTGGTCCGCTCCGGCGGGGCCGTGCACGAAGGCCCGCCCCGCCCGGAGATACGCGACCTTGATTCCATCCCCTCGCCCTTCAGCGACGCGCCCGTCGTCATGGGGATACGCGGCGGCGGCAAGAAGTTCTACACCTTCGAAACCATGCGCGGCTGCCCCAACAAGTGCACGTTCTGCGTGTGGACCCAGCTGGCGGCCAAAAAGCCGCGCTATTTCTCAGACAAGAGGATAGCGGCCGACCTTGCCCGCATAGCCGCCAACAGCCCGGGCTCCTGCGTTTTTGTGGCGGATTCCGACATGTTCCTTAACCACCCGCGCGCGCTGCGCCTCGCCCCGGTCTTCCGCAAGATAGCGGAAAAGAACGGCTGCTATTTCATCTTTCAGACCAACCTGAACCACTGGACGCCTGAGCTGATGCGGGCTTGGAACCACAAATGCTTCGACATGAACGCCGGCGTGAACAGCGTGAACCCGGCCGTGCAGAAGATACTCGGGCGCAGTTATCCTAAAAGCCTCGTGGAAAAAAAGCTGGCCGAGATGCGCCGCTGCGCCCCGGAGACCAAGATCACGATGCAGATAATGTTCGCGGCCCCCGGCGAGACCTTCGCCGCGTTCTGCGAAGCCTTCGACTGGGCCTGGCGCCGGCCGGTCAGCTACCTGCTTTTCTTCCACACCCAGCCGCTGCACGGCACGCTGATGCGCGCCCGCGCGGGCGAGCTCGGCATAAAATACAGGCAGGTGCCGCCGTACCATATAATCTCTACGAGGGAAGCCGCGGCCGAAGAGATAAAGACCGAAGGCCTGATGGTGCTTTTCTCCACGGTCTGGATGTACGCGCCGCGGCCGCGCGCCATGTACCTGGCGCTGGCGGACGGGCTCTACGGCGGCTCGCTGGCGGCCGCGTTCCTGGCCGTCTGGGGCGGCATGAAAGGCGCCGCGCGCAGAACGGCCCTTGAGGCCTGGGAGCGGTTCAACGGCGGCAGCGACTGGTTCCCCGACGATTTCCAGCTGGACCTGTCGCACGGCTATGCGCCGCCAGGCACCCGCCCTTTTCTGAAAGCGGCCAACGGCGCCCTGCTGGCGGCCTACGGCAGGTACCTAAGGCGGAAGAAGGCGGGCCCGGCCGCATATGTCATATCTCGACCTTAAACTGGGCTACAAGTGCAACAATAACTGCGTTCACTGCGTGGTCTCCGACCAGCGCGCCGCCGCGCTGCGCAACAGGGGCAACGAGGACCGGTCCACCGCCGAGTGCAAGAGAGAACTGCTGGATTCCCTGTCGCGGGGTATAACTAAAGTCACCTTTACCGGCGGCGAGCCCACCATCCGGCCGGACTTCCTCGAACTCCTGGAATTCGCCAAAAACAAGGGGTTTTACATCACGCTGCAATCGAACGGCAGGATGTTCGCCTACCCTCCCCTGGCCAAGGCGGCGGCGCGCCACGCGGACAGGTTCGTCATCGCCCTGCACGGCCCTTCGGCGGGAATACACGACGGGATAACAAGGATGGCCGGCTCGTTCAGCCAGACGGTGCTCGGCATCAGGAACCTGGTCTCGGCCGGCTCTTTCGTCCTCGGGAAAATAGTCATGACCAGGTTGAATTATACCCGCCTGAAGGGGACCGTTGAGCGGCTGCTGCGCCTGGACGCCGCCGGGGCGAATGTCGCTTTCCCGCACGCGAACGGCAATGCAGGCGCTTATTTCGACGAAGTGGTGCCGTTCTACCGCGAGGTCATGCCGTATGTCCGCGGCCTCATCGGGTTCGTGGAAAGAAGCAACCGGAAGAGGACCGCGCCTTTCGCGCTGGAATTCGAGGCTATTCCCCTCTGTCTGATGGCGGGCCGTGAAAAATACGCTTCCGACTTTAAGGACACAGGCGGCCGCTATGCGGAACTAAAGCAGCTGGATATCCCGGCCTGTGACTGGCAAAAGGCCAGGAAAGAGATAAAGCGAAAGTTCCTTTCCTGCGCAAAATGCCGGTATGACCCGGTCTGCGAGGGGGTTTGGCTGGAATACCCGCAAAGAAGGGGCGCACGCGAATTTAAGCCCGTTAAATGAGGTTTTTCGGCCCTGGCGAGCTTGTAACAATAATGTAACAACGCGTATTGAAATATCAGGATATATCTGCTACAATCTATAGATACGCGGGCTGTAAATCGCATCGTAAGCGGCGGTGCGGCCGGTTGCCGTTGATGGGCGGCCGGGACCGTGTCCAGGGAGGGTGTATGGAAACCCGGAATATATCTGTAGAGTTCAAACTGACCAGGGATAGAGCCCTGGGGCTGCTGGTCGTTCTGTTCCTTACCTGGCGTCCGGGCTTCCTGGGGTCCGAAAACCTGACCCTGACCACCTACTACCCGGCCCCTTACGGCGGCTACGTGAACATCCTGACCACCAACAACACCCTCCTGGCGCGGGACGGGGGCTCTGTG
>MGUK01000031.1 GCA_001799995.1 Elusimicrobia bacterium GWF2_62_30 | reverse complement strand
GCCTTGGGCGCTATCCCGTGCTTGCGCGCCAGCAGCAGGGCCACCGGCGTCCCGATTATGGCCAGCGTGTCGTTCATCAGGAAAGCCGACGCCGTGCCCATGAAGAAGATAAGAACTAGGAGCAGCCCTTCCTCGGTGCGCGCGCGCTTGAAGATCTCGTATTTGGCGTGGGCCAGCCAGCCGCTGAGTTCCAGCGTCTGCCCGGCGGCGAACATGCCGAAGAGGAAAGCCATTACATCCCAGTCGACGGCTTCCAGGGCGGACGCGGGCTTTATGTCCCCGGACAGCAGCACGGCCGCCGCGCCCGCGCACATCACCTGCCAGATCTGCAGGCGCAGGCCCCCCACCTGCCGCACCGCGATGAACAGGAACACGGCGGAAAGGACTATTAGCGGGAACATCAGTGGTTGGCCAGCGCGTTATAATCTTCGGGGGTGTCGAAATCGCGTATGATCTCCGGGTCCTTAACGTCCAGGTCGGCTGTTTTTACCGACGGGTGATGCGTGACCCAGTGCAGGCCCTTGTCCAGCGGGCCCTCGAAGCAGAGCTGCCTGTGCGCCGCCGGGAGGAGGATCGGGTGGCCGCGCTTCATGCGCGCGTCCGCGGCGCTCAGGGTCCTGGGCAGCACTATGGAATCTTTACTGGCCCGCCAGAATTCGATTATTCTCTTGTAGGTCTCCGGCGCCACCGTCGGCTGGTCGGCCAGGCAGACAAGAAAGCCCTCGGAGAACTCCGCCGCCATGGAGAGCCCGGCGCGCAGCGACGAGAGCTGGCCGTTCTCAGGTTTCGGGTTGACCGTTACCTTTTCCCCGGCCGGGACCCAGGCCGCCAGGATCTCGCTGGAGTCGCGCCCGAAAACCGCCACCCGGTCCTCTACGCCGGCTTTACGCAGCGCGGAACAGACGTGTTCGATGAACGGCAGGCCCCGCCATTGCAGCAGGGCTTTGGGCTTTCCCATCCGGGAAGATTCTCCGGCGGCAAGTATTATCGCGGACAGCATAGTTTTAAAGCTATTGTTCCCGCAGGCGGCGGGAAAAGTCTTCAACCTCCGGCGCGGCTCACTTAAGAGCCGCGTTTATCTGCGCCAGGACGGTCTTGGTATCTATCCTTTTGGCCCAGGTCTCCACCTCTTCCACGGGGCCCTCCAGCTTGATGGCGATGGCAACTATGGAAGTTTTTACGGGAACCGTCTTTACGTCTATCTGCACCTTCGACAATTTCTTGGTGTCCTTGAGGGCGGACGGCTGGAAATAGACCGCGACGCTGCCTTTCGGGTCGCCTTCTTCGTCCTGCGGCATCTTCAGCGCCAGCACCCCGGGCTTTTCGAAAACGACCAGGTCAGGGTCTATGGCCTGGTACTGGCTGTCGTTGATCTCGACGCTAACCCTTATCGGGAGTTTTTTCTCCTCCTCGGCTTTCGCGCCGGAAAGAGCGGTCGAACTGACATCCTTCTGCATCTCCTGCGAAAGGCGCATCACTTCCTGGTAATCGCCCTTGGACTGGGCTTCCAGGATCTTTTTCTTGTAATCCGCCCCATGCTTCTTGTTGCCGGCTTCAGCGTCCTTAACGCCCTTAATGGCCAGGCGGCGGTGAACCGAAGCCGTAACGGCCCTTAGTTTCCCCCCCTCGGTATAGAAGTCGGTGGGGAGGTTGAAGTCGTCCTTCTCTTTTACGAACCCCTGCGGCGGCAGGCCCATGGCGCCCAGCACGGCCACCAGCGCTTTCTTGAACGCGGCGGACTCGTCGCGCGTAAGGGCCGTGTCTTCGGCTCCGGCGCGGCACAGGACAGGCGCGGCCAGGGCCAGCGCCATAAAAATAACAGATAGTTTTTTCATTTTATTCTCCTTTAAAAGACCGTAGTCAGCAAGCCGGGGTCACGCCGCCGGCTTCAATCCCCGAAACAGATGCCGAGGCTGCGGGCCGTAAGTATCGTGTCGCAGTTCAAAGGCACCGTCTTCATGCGGCTGGTCACTTCTTTGAGCGGCACATAGCGCACCGTGGGCGGGTCCAGGGCCACCATCACCCCGCTGTAGCCCTCCTCCAGCGCCCGCACCGCCGCCGAGCCGAAGCGCAGCGAAAGCAGCCTGTCGAAAGTGGTCGGGCTGCCGCCGCGCAGCAAATGCCCCAGCACCACCGTGCGGCATTCCCGCCCGGTCAGGGCCTGCAGCTCTTTAGCCAGCCGCTCTCCCGCGCCGCCCAGCTTATCGGCCCGGCCCAGTTCTTTGCTGACCACGGAGTAGCCGCCGCCTTTGGGCGCCGCGCCCTCCGCCACGGCGATTATGGCGAAATATTTTTTCCGGTTCTCCAGCGCCTTCATGGCCGCCGCGACCTTTTTAATATCGTAAGGGATCTCCGGGATGAGGATGGCGTCCGCCGTTCCGGAAACGCCGGCGTTGAGGGTGATCCAGCCGGCATAGCGGCCCATCAGTTCCACCACCATGATGCGCCGGTGGGCTTCCGCCGTGGAGTGGAGCCGGTCAAGGCATTCCGTGGCGAACGAGACCGCCGTGTCGAAACCGAAGGTGGCCACCGTTTTTTCCAGGTCATTGTCGATGGTCTTGGGAACCCCGATAACGCGCAGGCCCTTTTCCGCCAGCACGTTGGCTATGCCCAGCGAACCGTCACCGCCCAGCGCCACCAGGGCGTCTATCTTGTTCTTCCTGAAAGCGGCCACCAGCTCCGAGCTGCGGTCCTTCTCGAACATCTTCCCGTCCTTGCCCATGGTAGGGTACCTGGTCGGGTTGCCTTTATTGGTGGTGCCCAGGATGGTGCCGCCCAGGTGCGTAATGCCGCGCACTGTCCTGCGGGTCATCGGGATAAGCCCGCCCTCATGGTAGTCCTCCGGCATAAGCAGGCCATTATACCCGTCGCGGATGCCCACCACTTCCCAGCCCTTGTTCAGGGCGGAGATGGTCACGGCCCTGATGACCGCGTTAAGCCCCGGCGCGTCCCCGCCGCCGGTATTGATAGCGATCTTTTTTATCTTTCCATTTGCCATGCTTCCCCCTTTTAAACCCCCGCTTTGCGGTACAGGCCGGCGGCGGCTTTGTTGGCGCGCGCGGTCAGCTCGAATTCGTCCACCTTGGTCAGGCGGCCGTTCTTCACCACCACCTGGCCGTTGACTATGGTGTATTTGGTGCGGTGCGAGGCGCCGCAGAACAAGAGCGAAGCCAGCGGGTCGGACTGCGAGCCCGCGAAATCCAGGCCGCTCACGTCGAAGATGGCCAGGTCCGCCGCTTTCCCCGGCTCGATGGACCCGATGTCTTTGCGCCCCAGGACGGCGGCGCCGCCGCGCGTAGCCAGCTTGAAGGCCTCGCGGGCCGGCATGGCCTTTACGCCGGTGCCCACGCGGTGCACCAGCATGCACTGGCGCACTTCGCCCAGCATGTCGCAGGAATCGTTGGAGGCCGAGCCGTCCACGCCCAGCCCGACGGGGACCTTGTGCCTGAGGAACATCGGCACCGGGGCTATGCCCGAGCCCAGCCGCAGGTTGGAGCACGGGCAATGCGCCACGCCGGTCTGCGTCCGGCCCATCTTCTTCGCCTCGGCCTCGTTGATGTAGACGCAGTGGGCGAACCAGGCGTTGCCCTGGTCCACCCAGCCGACGGATTCCATATACTCGAGCGGGCGCATCTTGAAGAGCTTCTTGCAGAAGGCTTCCTCGTCTTTGGTCTCGGCCAGGTGGGTGTGCATGCGCACGCCCCATTTCCGGGCCATCTCGGCGGTGATCTTGAGCAGTTCGGTCGTGACCGAGAAAGGCGAGCACGGCGCCATGGCCACGTTGGTCATGGCAAAACGGTCGGGGCTGTGGAATTTCTTTATCAGCCGCTCGCAGTCCTTCATGATGAAATCTTCGCTCTGCACCACGCTGTCCGGCGGCAGGCCGCCCTTGGAGCGGCCGCGCGACATGGAGCCGCGCGTAGCGGTGAAGCGCATGCCTATCTCGCGCGCGGCCTCTATCTGCGTATCGATGAAAAAGCCGCTGTCCTTCCTGGGGAAAAGATAAAGGTGGTCGGAGCTGGTGGTGCAGCCGGTCAGCAGCAGTTCGCCCAGGCCGGCCTGGGTGCTGGCGTAAATAGCCTCGGGGTTGACATGTTTCCAGATGTCGTAGAGATAAACCAGCCAGTCGAAGAGTTCGGCGTCCTGCACCTTGGGCAGGTTGCGGGTCAGCGTCTGGTAAAGGTGGTGGTGGGTGTTTACGAAACCGGGAAGGACCACGCAGCCTTTGGCGTCTATCACGGTGTCGGCCTTGACCTTAAGCCCTTTGCCGACCTTTTTTATCTCCGGGCCCTCCACGTAGACGTCTCCGCCGCTTAGCTCGCGGCCCTGGTCGTCCATAGTAGCGAGCACCAGCGCGTTCTTTATTAAAAGGGTCCGGCTCTTCATAGTGTCTCCGTGCCAATAGAGGTTCTTCAAGCAAAAATATTATAGTAAAATTAAATTTAGTAAACCCCGGTACGACTTTGGAGAGATCTATGAAGAACAAGATATCGTTCCTGTCCGACGCGCAGCTTAAGGCCGAAGCCGACCGCTGCCTCTACTGCGAGGAGAAGCCCTGCAAGACGGCCTGCCCGGCCGACTGCTCTCCCGCCGACTTCCTGATGGCCGCGCGGCGGATGGGCAAGTCCGATATCAAGCGTTCCGCCGCCCTGATCATGGGCCACAACACCTTCGGCGGGGTCTGCGGCGCCGTCTGTCCCGACTGGTTCTGCGTGAAGGCCTGCTCCCGCAAGCTCTTCGACAATCCCATCAACATCCCGGCCGCGCAGGCCGCCGTGGTCCAGAAAGCCAAAGAACTGGGCGTGATGCCGCGGTTCAAAAAAGCGAAACCCAACGGCAAGAAAGTCGCCGTGGTGGGCGCGGGCCCGGCGGGCTTCGCCGCCGCGGGGACGCTGGCCCAGCTCGGCTACAAGGTGGAGCTCTTCGAGAAGGACAAGAAGGCCGGCGGCGCCTGCAACCTTATCCCGGACAAGCGCCTGCCCAAGGAAGTATTGGCGACGGAAATAGCTTTCATCAAAACCCTGGGAGATATCTCCATAAAGACCGGCTGCGCCCAGAAGGACCCGGCCGCGCTGCTAAAGAAATACGACGCGGTCATAGTCACCGCCGGCGTGGAGGAGCAGCTTAAGCTCAACATCGACAACGAGAAAGCCGGCGTGGAAGGGCTGGAATACCTGCGCCACGCCGCCAAATACAAGGTAAAGGGCAAGAACGTCGCCGTGGTGGGCGGCGGGGCGGTGGCGGCCGACTGCGCCATGATAGCGCTGAAGAACGGCGCCGCGCGCGCGGAGATCTTCACCCGCAAGAACATAGGCGATATCCAGCTCCCTGAGCACGAACTAAAGGACCTGCTCAAGGCCGGCATAAACATAAACGGCCGCAGCCGCATAACCGCGATACTTAAAAAAGGCATTAGGATCATCCGTCTTGATGACAGGTCAAAGGACGTCCCCGGCACGGAGCAGGTGCGCTCCGACGTGGACTTCACGGTGCTGGCCATCAAGAACCTCCCTGTTTTCGAGGACAAGAAGCAGAAAGGCGTCTTCCTGGCCGGCGACTGCAAGAACGGCGCCGCCTCCGTGGTGGAAGGCGCGGCCTCGGGCAAGAACGCGGCCATGGAAGCGCACGCTTTCATAAGCGGCGGCAAGGCCCCTGTCGTAAAGGACAATAAGAAGAGCACCGTCATCCTGGCCGGCCGCGACCTGGAGCCGGTCTCGCTGGAGACGGACTTCTTCGGCCGCAAGCTCCGCTCCCCCTTCATCATTTCCGCTTCCCCCCACTCCGACGGCTACGAACAGGTGAAGGCCGCCTACGAGGCGGGCTGGCCCGGCGTGGTGATGAAGACCGCCTTCGACGGGCTGGACATCCACATCCCGGCAGAATACATGGTGACCTTCGACCAGAATACCTACGGCAACTCCGATAACGTCTCGGGGCACCCCCTCGACCGCGTCTGCAGGGAAGTGGCCAGGCTCGTGAAGGAATATCCCGACCGCCTGACCGCGGCCTCTACCGGCGGCCCGGTGACCGGCAACGACGAGGCCGACAGGAAAGCCTGGCAGTCCAATACCCTCAAGCTGGAAAAAGCCGGCGCGATGGCCATAGAATATTCCCTGTCCTGCCCGCAGGGCGGCGACGGCACCAAGGGCGACATCGTCTCGCAGGACCCGGAACTCTCGGCGAAGATCATCGGCTGGGTGATGGAAGTCTCCAACCCGGAGATCCCTAAGCTGTTCAAACTGACCGGCGCGGTGACCGCCATCTGGCAGGTGGTCAACGCGATAAAGCAGGTCTACGCGCAGTACCCGAACAAGAAGGCCGGCATTACGCTGGCCAACTCCTTCCCCGCGCTGGCCTTCCGCGAGCGCCTCTCCGGCAAGGGCGACTGGGAGGAAGGGATGATAGTCGGGATGAGCGGCGAAGGCGTGGCCCCGATCAGCAACCTGACCATCTCCAAGGCCGTGGGTCTGGGCGTGCCTATCTCCGGCAACGGCGGGCCGATGGACTACAAGGCCGCGGCGCATTTCCTGGCGCTGGGCGCCAGGTCCGTGCAGTTCTGCACCGTGGTGATGAAATACGGCTACGGCATCATCGACGAGCTGAACTCAGGCCTCAGCCACCTGCTGGAGGAGAAGGGCTATAAGTCGGTAGGCGAATTCATAGGCTGCGCCCTGCCGAACCCCGTCACCGGCTTTATGGAACTGACCCCGGTAACGGGAATTCCCACCGTGGACGCGGACCTGTGCCGCCACTGCGGCAACTGCGAGCGCTGCGGCTACCTGGCCGTAAAGCTCGACGCGCAGAAAGTCCCCCAGTTCGACGCCGCCAAGTGCGTGGGCTGCTCGCTCTGCACCAAGAAATGCTTCTCGGGCGCGCTGTCGATGAGGAAGCGCACCGCCAAGGAACTGGCGGTCTGCCCCGAGTAAGGAACCAACATGAAAACCATCCTGATAAAGAACGGCATCATAGTCACCCTCGGCGAGAAGAACAAGGTACTGACCGGCCACGCCCTGCTCATAGAGGGCGGGCTGATCAAGAAGATCGCGCCGCAAAAAACCTTCAAGGGCAAGTATTCCAAAGTGATAGACGCCGCCGGCAAGCTGGTGATGCCCGGCTTCATCAACGCGCATATGCATTTCTACAGCACCTTCGCGCGAGGGCTGGGCAAGGCGGAACCGTCCCGCAACTTCGTAGAGATACTCAACAACCTGTGGTGGCGGCTGGACAAGCAGCTGACCAACGCCGATTCCTACTACAGCGCCGTGATCCCGCTGATCAACGCGGTAAGGAAAGGCACTACCACGATCATCGACCACCACGCCAGCCCCTTCGCCATAACGGGCTCGCTGGCGGCGGTGGAAAAGGCGGCGCGCGAGACCGGAGTCCGCTCCTGCCTGTGCTACGAGGTTTCCGACCGGGACGGCAAGGAGAAGGCGAAGGAAGGCCTGGACGAGAATTCCGCCTTCATAGCCGCGGCCGCGGCCAGGAACGACAATATGATAGCGGGCCTGTTCGGCCTGCACGCCTCGTTCACCATTTCCGACGAGACCCTTGAGGAGGCGGCCTACCGCGGGCATAAGCTCGGGACCGGCTTCCACGTGCACACCGCGGAATCGCAGGCGGACCAGCTGCAGTGCGAGTCGCACCACAAGCTGCGCGTGGTGGAGCGCCTGCGCGACTTCGGCATCCTGGGCCGCAAGTCCATAGCGGCGCACTGCGTGCACGTCAACGACAGGGAAATAGAGATCCTGAAAGAGACCGAGACCGCGGTGGTCCACAACCCGCAGTCCAACGCCAACAACTCCGTCGGCATCGCCGATATCACGGGCATGACGGGCAAGGGCGTGCTGGTGGGCCTGGGCACGGACGCCATGACGGTGAATATGCTGGAAGAGGTGCGCGTGGCGCTCTGGCTGCAGCATCTCAAGCGCGACCCGTCGCAGGGCTTCGTGGAAACCGCGCAGACGCTGCTGGTCAACAACGCCAGGATCGCCAACCGCTACTTCAAGGGCCTGGGCGAGCTTAAGGCCGGCCTCGCCGCCGACCTGGCGATAATCGATTACCTGCCCCCCACGCCGATGGACGCCTCCAACTTCTACGGCCACCTGATCTTCGGCATCTCCCAGAGCGCCGTGGACACCACGATAGCGGCCGGGAAGGTGCTGATGGAAGGCAAGCTCCTCAAGCTGGACCTGGACGAAGAGGAAGTATCGCGGAAATCCGCGGAGCTGGCGAAAAAACTCTGGAGCAGGTTCTGACGGCCCGCTGACGGCCTAATTCTTCTTGCCCCCAGGCTTCGCCTGGGGCGCCGCCTTTACTTTCTTGATCGCTTCTTCCGCGGCCTTGCGCACCTCTTCGGAGGGGTCCTTGGCCGCGTCCTCCAGGTCCATCAGGGCGCGCTTGTCCTTGAGCTGCCCGAGGCTCTTCGCCACGGAAGCGCGCACATAGGAGGACGGGTCGGCGAGAGTGAGCATAAGGGGGAGCAGGGCGCGGGGATCGTCCAGCCTGCCCAGAGCCAGCGCGGCCACGCCGCGCACCCTTTCGTTCTTGTCGTCGAGGAGCCCGATAAGGGGCTCCGCGGCCCGGGGAGACTTCAGCTTGCCAAGTTCAAAGGCGGCCTTCCTGCGCTCCTTCCAGTTCTTGGAATCCAGCTGTTTGATCAGCTCGTCGATAACGGCTTCCGGCGACGGCGCGGCGGCGGTACTGACCTGCGGCGGAGCCGCGGCGGGCGCCGCCGCCGTGCTTACCTCGACCGGCGCCGCAGGCAGGGCCTCCGCGGCCGCCTTACTCTCAGGCGCTTGTTGCTCAGGAGTCTTTTTATCCGGCTCCGGCGCGGCCTTGCCCTGCACCTTGCCGAAGCGGTAATAGAAACCCAGGTTGACCACGTACTCCATGCCCCCCACCCGCACGTCGGTGTAGAGGTCGTGCCTGAGCACTATCAGCGTAGGGGCGAAATCCATCAGCACGTAGAAGTTGTCTGCCACGGGATATTCCCCGCCGATGAACAGCGAGGCTTCGTAGCCGGTGCCTTTCATGCTGAGCGTGTCGAAGCGGATATAGCCGGCCTCCAGGCCGGTGAAGCCCTTGAGCTTGGACGAGCGGTGAAAGTTCCAGTACCCGCGCCCGGCGTAGACCTGCACGCCGCCGCCGGTCACCATCCTGGCCTCGGCGGAGAGCTTCCCGCCGTCGTATTTCGCGGAGACATAGGGGTACCCCAGGCCGACGCTCAGGTTGCCCGCGGTAAGCGCCGCGGGCAGCGTCAGCAAAGCCAGGATAAGATATGCCGTCCGTTTCATTTCTCCGCTCTCCGTAACTCACTCTCCGCAAAACGCCTATTGCACGTGCTTGGTCAGGAAGATATCCGCCGAGCCGGGATTGGGGTTCGTATTCCCTTCGAGACTGCCCATCGTGTAGCCGGTGGTGAACACATTGCCTGTGGGGTCCACCGCCACGCCCTGGCCTGACTCCGCAAAGGTGACGGTACCGAACTGTTTCGACCAGATCTTGGTCCCGGAAGAATCGTACTTGACCAGTATGACGTCCCAGTCGCCCGCGGGGGTGTTGCCGTCGAAGCTGCCGTAAGTATTACCCGTGTAGAAAACGTTGCCGGTGACATCGACCGCTATAGCCCGGCCATAATCGTAGATAGTGCTTCCCAGCTGTCTAACCCAGACGGAAGCGCCGCTGCTGTTGTATTTGGCCAGGAAAGCGTCCTGCTGCCCGAGGTTGGCGGCGCCGAAATCGCCGTAGGTGTAGCCGGTCACGTAAACGTTCCCGGAAGTGTCCACGGCCACGCCGTAAGCCTGCTCGCCGGAGCCGGTCCCGTACTGCTCAAGCCAGATATTGTCGCCGGCCTGGTTATACTTGGCGATGAAGATATCGTCTTCGCCGAGGCTGGACCCCTCGAGGGCGGCGTCGGTGTACCCGGCGATCACGATATTGCCGGAAGGGTCCACCGCCACGCCGCGCGCGTAATCCTTGCCCGTGGTGCCGAGCTGCTTCATCCACACCTGGGTGCCGGAGGCGTTATACTTGGCCAGGAAAGCGTCCTCCTGTCCCTGGTTGCCGTTCCCGTCCAGGTCCCCGAGGGTATACCCGGCTATATAGACGCTGCCTGAAGTGTCCACCGCCACGCCGTAGGCGACCTCGTTCACGGAGGTGCCGAACTGCCTGCTCCAAGCCTTCACGCCGGCCGTGCTGTATTTCACCAGGAAGAAATCCAGATCGCCGAAATGGGTGTTATCATCCAGCGGGCCAGCGGCCTCACCCACGACGAAAACGTGGCTGGAATGGTAGACCGCCAGGCCGCGGGCCACGTCGTTGGTGGTAGTGCCCAGCTGCACGGTCCACGGGTTGGTGCCGTCCGTACCGTACTTGGTCAGGAACAGGTCGTTGGCGCCTTTGTTCGTACCCTGCAGCGACCCCGCCGTCATGCCCGCGATATAGATGTCGCCGGAACTGTCGAGCCCCACGGCCGTGCCTTCCTCCGCGGAGGTAGTGCCCAGCTGCTTGGTCCACAGGATGACGCCGCCCACGAAGATAGGGACGCTGCGCACGGAAACGCCGCCGTGCCCGTCGGAGACGGTGCAGCCGACCGTATAGGTGCCGCTGGAGGCCGGCGAGGTCCAGGTCACGGCTGCGCCGGTGCCCGTTATGGTGCCGCTGGCCGCCGACCAGCCGTAGGACAGAGTGTCGTCATCGTCCGGGTCCAGGGCGGAGCAGGTCACCGCCGACTGCCCGCCGGCCAGGACGCTGGCGGGAGAGGCGCTGAGCGATAGTATGACCGGCGTGCTGCTGACCGTCACGCCGACGCTGTTCTGCGCGCTGCCGTTGTTGGGGTCGGTCACCTGGCAGGTTATGCTGTAGGCGCCGGTGGAGGCGGGCGCGGTCCAGCGTATCTGCCCGGCGGCGATAGTGCCGAAACTCCCGCCGGTATAAGACCAGTTATAGGTCAGCGCCCCGTTATCCGGGTCGTTTGCGGTGCAGGTTATCGTGGAAATGGCCGAGGGCGAAACGGCCGTCGGGACCGCCGTCAGGGCGGTTATGACCGGCTGGTTGTTGACGTACAACAGGACGTTGCGCGAGACGGTGCCGGCGCCGGCCGAGACCGCGCAGCCGACCACGTACGTGCCGGTGGCGTTCGGGGCGGCCCAGGTAACGCCGGCCCCGGTACCGGTAATGGTGCCGCTCGCGGCGGTCCAGTCATAGGTCAGCGCGCCGCCGCCCGGCATCTCCGCGTCGCAGCTGATGGCCGAAAGCGCGCCGGTGGAGACCGTGGCCGGGCTGGCGTCGAGCCCGAGGATAACGGGCATGCTGCTCACCGTGACCGGCAGAGTGCGCTGGTCGCTGCCGCCTTCCCCGTCGGAAGCGGTGCAGGTGACGGAGTAGGTCCCGGTGGAGGACGGGGCTCTCCAGCGGATCTGGGTCGCCGAAATAGTTTCCGTGCTGCCGCCCGTGGCCGACCAGCCGTAGATGACGGGGTTGTCCGGGTCCGAGGCCGTGCAGGTGACGGTGGAAACGGCGGAAGGCAGCAGCAGGGACGGCTGGGTGTCCATATAGGTTATGGCCGGCGGGTTGTTGACCAGGATATTTACGGTCTCCGTGTCATACCCGCTGTGCCCGTCCGTGACCTCGCAGCGGATCATATAGGTGCCGGTGGAGGCGGGCGCGTCCCAGGTCACGTACGCCCCGGTGCCGGTTATCGTGCCGCTGCCGGGCGTCCAGGTGTAGGCCAATATGGGGTCGTCCGGGTCGGCAGCCGCGCAGGTGATACCCGTCTGCCCGCTGGTAGGGACATACGTGTCGTCCGGCGTGAGCGAAGAGATGACCGGCTCGCCGTTGACGTTGACCGTTACCTGCGTGTACTGCTGCGCCAGGCCGCCTTCGCCGTCCGAAACCGAGCAGCCGATGCTGAATGAGCCGCTCGACGACGGCGCCGTCCAGCTGATGACGGACCCGGTGCCGGTTATGGTGCCGCTGGCGGCGGTCCAGCTGTAATCCAGCACCTCGTTGTCGGGATCGTCGGCGGTGCAGGTCACGACGGAAACCGCCCCGGTGGAAAGAATGGAGGGAACGGCCGCCAGGGACTCTATTACGGGCGGGTTGTTAACCAGCACGCTGGTGGCCGCCTGGGCGCGGCCGCCGCCGGGCACCGCCGTGACCGCGCAGGCTATCGGATAGGTCCCTGTGGAAGCGGGCGCCAGCCAGCTTACCGTCGCCCCGGTACCGGTTATGGTGCCGCTGCCGATTATCCAGTCATAGGACAGCGTATCGTTGTCGGACGCGCCGGCCACGCAGGCCAGGTTCACGGAGGTGCCGGTGGAGGTCTTCGTGGGCGACGGCGTAACGGAAGTGATATACGGAATGCTGCTGACCGTCAGGGGCAGGTTGGCGGAGCTGCTGCCGCCTTCCCCGTCGGAAACTTCGCAGTTCACGGTATAGACCCCGGTGGAGTCCGGCGCGGTCCAGTCGACCTGGGCCCCGGTGCCCGCAATGGTACCGTAAAGGGCCGACCAGCTGTAATAAAGCAGGCTGTTGTCCGGGTCCGAAGCCGTGCAGGTCAACGTGGAAACACGCAGCGGCGAGACCCGCTCCGGGTTGCCGGACAGGGACTGCACCACGGGGGGATTGTTCACCAGCACGGTGGTGCTGACCGTCACCACCCCTCCTCCGGGCAGGGCGGTGACCTGGCAGGAGATCATATAGGTGCCGGTGGAGTCCGGCGCGGTCCAGGCGGCCTGCTCCCCGGTGCCGGAAACGGTCCCGCTGGCGGCGGACCAGGTGTACGAGAGCCCGCCCTCATCCGGCCCCTGCGCCTGGATCTCAAGCGTGGCGACGGACGCCGAAGAGATCTTTGTGGGCGCCGCTATTATCCAGTCCACCCTCGGGACGCTGCTGACAAGCACCGTCTCGCTGAGCTGCGCCGACCCGCCGTCACCGTCGGAGACCTCGCAGCTTATCGTGTAAGAGCCGGTGGCCGCGGGCGCGGTCCAGTAGGCCTCGGCCCCGGTACCGCTTATCGTGCCGCTCGCGGCGTCCCACGTATAATTGAGCACCGGCGTATCGGGATCGGTAGCCGTGCAGGTTATCGTGGAGACCCGCAGCGGCGAGACGAAGTCCGGCGCCGCGGTCAGCGCCGAAATGGAGGGCGGGTTGTTGACCGGCACCGCTACGCTGCCCGATACGACGCCGCCCCGGCCGTCGTTCACCTCGCAGTTTATCGTATACGTCCCGGTCGAGGCCGGAGAAGCCCAGCTGATATTCAGCCCGGTGCCCGTGATAGTCCCGCTGCCGGCCGACCAGGAATAGGTCAGCGGGTCCCCGTCGGAGTCGGAAGCCGTGCAGGTTATGCTCGCGGCCCCTCCCGACGGGACCGTGGCGGGGGCGGCCGAGATGGACGCTATCACGGGAGCCTCGTTGCCTCTCGCGGACACCGTCACGGTCTCCTGGTCGGTCCCGCCGCCGCCGTCGGAAACGGTACAGGTCACGGTGCAGGTGACGGTCGAGGCCGGGGCCGTCCATCTTATCTGGCCCCCGCCGAGGTCGGAATAGGTGCCGGTCGTAACGGCCCAGCCGTAAGTGAGAGGGACGCCGTCCGGGTCCTGGGCGGTGCAGGTTATGGTGGAAACGCCCAGCAGGTCCACAAGTTCCGGGACCGCGGTCATGGTGGTTATGACCGGCGGGTTATTGACGAGGATATTAGTGCTCCTGACCACGGTCTGACCGCCCGCGGAGACCTCGCAGCCGAGCGTGTAAGTGCCGGTGGTCAGCGGCGAGGTCCAGACTACGGCGGCGCCGGTGCCCGTCACAGTGCCGCTGCCGGCCAGCCAGTTATAGGTTATCGCCTCGTTATCCGGCGCGAGGGCGGAACATTCCAGGTTCACCGGCACGCCGGTGGAAACCGCAGCGGAGCTGACGGTCAGGGAATTGATAATGGGCAGGCTGCTGACCCGGATCTGCAGGCTGTCGGCGTCCTCCCCTCCCGCCCCGTCGGAGACGGTGCAGCCGACCATATAGGTGCCGGTAGCGGCCGGGGCGGCCCACCTCAGCTGCCCCGCGGCTATGGTGCCGTAGCTGCCGCTGCTGGAGGACCAGTCGTAGGTCAGTTCGCCGCCGTCCGGGTCATGGGCGGCGCAGGTCACCGTGGAAACGGCCAGCGGCGAGACCATGTCCGGCTCCGCGGTGAGGGAATCCAGGACGGGGACGTTGTTCACCTGCACGCTGGTACTGGAGCTGGCGGAAACGGCGCCCGCCTGCACCTCGCAGGTTATCAGGTAAACTCCGGTGGCAACGGGCGCGGTCCAGTCCACGCTGGCGCCGGTGCCGATTATCGTGCCGCCGCTCGGCGTCCAGACGTACACGGGGACGAGTTTGTCGGGAGCCCTCGCCTCGCAGGTCAGGTCGACCGTGCCGCCGCTGGAGATGGTCACCGGCATCGCGCGCAACTCGGTTATGAGCGGCAGGCTGCTCACGATTATCTGCCGGCTCGCCTGCGCGCTGCCGCCCTGGTCGTCGGACACCGTGCAGGTGATAGAATAGGTCCCGGTCGCGTCCGGCGCGGTCCAGTCCGCCGCCCCCGCCGTACCGGTTATCGTGCCGCTGGTGGCGGTCCAGTCAAAGGTCATCGGGTCCCCGTCCGGGTCGGTGGCCGAGCAGGTCAGGGAAGAGATGGCGAGCGGCGAGACCAGGTCGGGGTCCGGGAGCATAGAGGTGATCAGCGGCGGATTGTTGACCGCGACCACCGTGGTGCTGGAAGCAGCTCCGCCGAAACCGTCCGAAACGTCGCAGGTTATCATATAGAGCCCGACCGTGTCCGGCGGGGTCCAGGTAACGACATTGCCGGTGCCCGTTATGGTCCCGCTGCCGGCGCTCCAGACATAGGCCAGGGGATCGTTGTCCGGGTCCGTGGCGAGGCAGGTGATGGCGGAAGCGGCGTTCGTACTGATGTTGACGGGGAACGCCGTCAGGGAGCCTATCGCCGGGGGTTCATTGAGCCTTACCGTGATATTGACGCTGGAGGAGGCCTCCCCGCCCTCGCCGTCGGAGACCGTGCAGCTGATTACGTAGACCGCGGTGGACGCGGGCGCGGTCCAGTAGATCTCGGAGCCCGTACCGCTGATGGTGCCGCTGGCGGCCGACCAGTTATAGATAAGCACGGGATTGTCCGGGTCGTGGGCCGCGCAGGTAATGGTGGAGATCTCCAGCGGCGCGAGAGCCGGCGGCGCCCCGGTAAGCGAATCAATTACAGGCGGATTGTTCACGAACACGTTAACGCTCTGTTCCACGCTCTCCCCCCCGGAGGTGACCCGGCAGGTGATCATATAGGTGCCGGTCGACTCCGGGGCCGTCCACTGGACGTTCGCGCCGGTCCCCGTGACCGTGCCGCTGCCGGGGATCCACAGGTAGTCCAGCGCGGCGTCATCCGGCGCGACGGCTGCGCAGCTGAGGCCGGCGCTGGTGCCGGTGGAAACGGTGCCCGGGGCGGCGGTCAGGGACGTTATGGACGGCAGGCTGCTCACGGTAACCGTCAGGGTGGCCTCGTCGATATTCTCCCCGTCGGAGACTTCAAGGAGGATCGTGTAGCTGCCGGTGGAAGCCGGGGCGGTCCAGTAAACCTCCGTGCCGGTGCCGTCTATGGTCCCGGCGGCGGGGGTCCAGGTGTAGGTCAGCACGGGGTCGTCGGGGTCCGTGGCCGAGCAGGTAAGCGTGGAGACGTGCAGGGGAGAGACCATTCCCGGGGCCACGCCCGTGCTGGTTATCACCGGCGGATTGTTGACGCTCACCACCACGCTGGCGGTGACGACATTGTAGCCGTCCGTGACCTGGCAGGCCACGATATACGCCCCGGTAGCGGCCGGCGCCGTCCAGTCTTCCTCGAAAGTGTTGCCGTTTATCGTCCCGCTGGCGGCCAGCCAGGAATACGCGAGCAGGCCGCCTTCGGGGTCTACGGCGGTGCAGGTCAGCACCGAGGTCCCGCCCGAGGTGACGGTGGGCGGAGCGGCGGTCAGGGACTGGATGTCGGGCACGCTGTTGATGGTGATGGAAATGCTTTGCTGCGCTTCTCCGCCCTCGCCGTCGGACACCCGGCAGGTAACATTGCAGGACCCGGTGGAGGCCGGGGCCGTCCACCTTATCTGGCCGCCGCCCAGGTCCGCATAAGCGCCCGTGCTGACGCTCCAGACGTAGGAGATCACCGAGTTGTCCGGGTCGTGGGCCGTGCAGGTCACGGTGGAGATGTTCGTCGGCTGCACGTTGGGCGGTGCGGCCTCCAGGGACGCGATCACCGGCGGGTTATTGACGAGCACGTTCACGCTGGCGCTCACCGTTTTACCGTCGGCGGAAACCTCGCAGAATATCATGTAGGTCCCGGTCGAAACAGGCGCGGTCCAGGAAACGCTGGCCCCGGTACCGGTTATGGTCCCGCTGCCGGGCGTCCAGGTATAGAGCGGTTCCACGTTGTCGGAAACGAGGGCCGCGCAGTTCAGGCCCGCGGCCGCCCCGGTGGACACCATCTCCGGCGACGCGATCAGGGATAGGATGACGGGCATGCTGGCCACGATGATCCCGGTATTCTGCTGAGCCGTGCCGCCCTCGCCGTCCGAGACCGTGCAGCCTGCAGTGTAAGAACCGGTAGAGTCCGGCGCAGTCCACCGCACCTGGCCGACGGTGCCGGTCTCCTCGTAGGTCCCGCCCGTGAAGTTCCACGCGTAGTCAAGCACGGGGTTGTCCGGGTCATGGGCCGAGCAGGTCACCGTGGAAACACGCAGCGGCGAAACGCGCGCCGGGTCGGTGGTCAGGGAAGCTATGACCGGGGGATTGTTGACCAGCACGCTGGTGCTGGCGCTCACCGACCCGCCTCCGGCGCTGGCCTGGCAGGTTATGAAATACGTGCCGGTGGAGTCGGGGGCGGTCCAGCTGACGTTCGTGCCGGTGCCGGTTATCGTCCCGCTCGCCGGCAGCCAGGTATAGTCCGGGACCAGGTCGTCCGGGGCGATGGCCTGGCAGATCAGGGCCGCCTGCGCCCCGGTGGAGACCTGGGGCGGAGCTACGGACAGCAGATTTATCACCGGCACGCTGCTGACCGAAAGATTGACGTTCTGGTCCACGCTGCCGGAGCCGCCGTCGGAGACTTCGCAGTTCACGACATAAGCCCCGCTGGACACGGGCGCCTGCCAGCGCACTTGATACCCGGTGCCGATCACCGTGCCGCTCGAAGCGGTCCAGAGATAAAACAGCACGGGAGTGTCCGGGTCCGAAGCGGAACAGGTCAGGGTGGAAATGGCCAGCGGCGAGATGAAATCCGGGTCCGCCGTGAGCGAATTTATCACCGGCGGGTTGTTGACGTTCACGACGACGCTGGTGGATACCCCGCTGAACGCGTCCGAGACCACGCAGTTTATCGTGTAGAGACCGGTGGAAACGGGGGCGGTCCAGACCACGTCCGAACCGGTACCGGCCAGGGTGCCGCTGGCCGCCGTCCAGGTATAGCTCAGCGGGTCGCTGTCCGGGTCGGAAGCCAGGCACGTGATCAGGGAGTTGGTGAAAGCGCTGATCTCCTGCGGCGAGGCGCTAATGAGCGAGACCTGAGGCGGCGCGTTATTTCGGACAGCTACGTTCACGGGCCGGTAGTCGGTCCCGCCCTCGCCGTCGGAAACCTCGCACCCTATCGTATAGGTCCCGGTAGAGGCCGGCGCCCGCCAGTAGACCTCGGCGCCGAGGCCGCTTATGGTGCCGCTGCCCGCGGTCCAGGTATAGATGACCGGGTTGTCCGGATCGGTGGCCGTACAGGTCAAGGTGGAGATCTCCAGCGGCAGCAGTACCGCGGGGACCGCGATAAGCGAGGAGATGACCGGCGGGTTGTTCACCAGGATGACGACGTCCTGCTGCACGCTGCCGCCGTTCCCTCCGACCACCTGGCAGGTAATATGGTATGTGCCGGTGGTCAGGGGCGCCGTCCAGATCGCGGCGGAGCCGGTGCCGTTCACCGTGCCGCTGGCCGCCGACCAGTTGTAAACCGGGGTGCCCCCCGCCGGGTCATAAGCCTCGCAGTTCAAGTCGGCCGCGGTCCCGGTAGACACCTGCTCCGGGTCGGCCGTCAGGGAAACTATCACGGGTAGGCTGCTGACGATGACCTGCACGCTCTGCTGGTCCTCCCCGCCCTCGCCGTCGGAAACGGTACACCCTACCATGTACGTGCCGGAGGATTCGGGGGCGGTCCAGGCGATCGTCGCCCCGGTGCCGGTTATAGAGCCGCTGCCGGCGGCCCACTCATAGTTCAGCACCGTGTTATCCGGATCGTCCGCGGAGCAGGTGATGTTGGAAACCTCGCCGCTGGAGATCACCGGCGGAAGCGCGACCAGCGAACTTATCACCGGCGGGTTGTTCACCAGCACGTTCACGCTCTCCTGGGCGGAACCGCCGTTCCCGTCGCTGACCTGACAGTAGATCATGTAGGTGCCCGTAGAAAGGGGCGCGGTCCAGACCACGTCCGAGCCGGTACCGGTTATTGTGCCGCTGCCCGGCGTCCAGGTATAAGTCAGCGGGTCGCTGTCGGGATCGGAGGCCGTGCAGGAGAGCGCGGCCGTCGCCCCGGTGGAGACCTCGGCCGGGTCGGCCACGAGGGCGCTGATGACCGGCAGGTTGCTCACCGGGACAACCATGCTGTCGGTGTCCCGGCCGCCTTCGCCGTCGGTCACTTCGCAGCTCACCGTATAGCTGCCGGTCGCTGCGGGGGCTTCCCATCTCGCCTGACCGCCGCCCAGGTCGAAATAAGTGCCGCCGCTAACCTGCCAGCCGTACGTCAGCACGAAATTGTCGGGGTCATGCGCGGAGCAGGTGACCGTGGAAATCCCGGAAGGCCTGAGACTCGCCGGATCGGCGAACATGCCGTCGATGACCGGCGGATTGTTCACCAGCACGGGGACTCCGCCGGCCACCATCTGGCCGCCCGCGGAAACTTCGCAGCGGATGACGTATGTGCCGGTGGATTCGGGGGCGGTCCAGGTCACGTCGGCGCCGGTGCCGGTGATAGTGCCGCTGCCCACTACCCAGTTATAGGAAAGCTCCTCGTCGTCCGGCGCGAGGGCTACGCAGTGCAGGCTGGCGGCGCCGCCGGTAGATACGGAGTTCGGCTCGCTGGTCAGGGACCTTATGATGGGCAGGCTGCTGACGATGACCTCTACGCTGCCCTGGTCTTCGCCGCCTTCCCCGTCCGCGGCGGTGCAAAGGAGGTTATACGCCCCGGTGGACAGCGGGGCCGTCCACCGGATCTGCCCGGGGGCCAGCGTGCCGTAAGTTCCGCCGTCCAGCGTCCAGGAATAGAACAGCACGGCATTGTCCGGGTCCTGCGCCGCGCAGGTCACGGTGGAGACGGCCAGCGGCGAAACAACGGCGGGGGCCGCGGTGACGGAACTTATCACCGGCGGATTGTTGACGAGCACGTTCACGCTGCCGGTAATGCTTCCCTGGGCGTCGGTAACGCGGCAGTTTATCGTATAGGTCCCGGTAGAAACCGGCGCCATCCAGCTCACGGCCGCGCCGCTCCCGCTCAAGGTGCCGCTGCCGGCCTGCCAGTCGTAGGACAAAGCGGTGTTCCCGGGAGAATAGGCGTCGCATTGCAGCGCGGTCGCCGTCCCGGTCGAGACCTCGTCCGGGAAGGCCGAAATGTTCATTATCACCGGCAGGCTGCTCACCTCGATATCGACGTCCTGCTCCGCGCTGCCGCCCTCTCCGTCGGACGCCTGGCAGGAGATGTTATACGTGCCGGTCGAGGCCGGGGCCGTCCATTCTATCCGCCCGGGGGCGAACTCCGTGTAGGCGCCCGAAGAAACCGTCCACACGTAGGTCAGCACCGGGTTATCGGGGTCATGCGCCCAGCAGGAGACGGTGGAGATATTGAGCGGGAAGACGGTCTCCGGGTCCGCGGTCATGGAGGAGATGAACGGCGGGTTGTTCACCAGCACGTTAACGCTCTGGGACGCCGTCTCGCCCCACGCCGAAACCGCGCAGGAGATCATATAGGTGCCGGTCGACTCCGGCGCCGTCCAGGAAACCTGGGAACCCGTGCCGGTGATGGTGCCGCTGCCGGGGGTCCAGTTATAGGCCAGGGCCCCGTTATCCGGCGCCCTTGCCGTGCAGATCAGGTTCGCCTGGGAACCCGTGGAAACTTCTACGGGACTGATCGCCAGGGAATCTATCACCGGGACGCTGCTGACGGTGATAAAGAGGGTTTTCTGCGCGTCCCCGCCGGCGCCGTCCGAAACCTCGCAGGAGATCATGTAGGTCCCGCTCGAATCGGGCGCCGTCCAATACACTTCCGTGCCGCTGCCCGTCAGCGTACCGGACGACTTGTCCCAGGTATAGATGTAGGCGGGGTTGCCGGGGTCCGCGGTGACGCAGGTGACCGTGGAAATATGCCCCATCGAGACCATCGCCGGGTCGGAGGTAAGCGACAGTATCGTCGGAGGATTGTTCACCACGATATTGACGCTCCGGCTGGCGGATTTGCCGTCAGCGGACACCTCGCAGGTGATCGTGAACGTGCCGACGGACACCGGCGCAGTCCAGGTCACGTTGGAACCGGTGCCGGTTATCGTGCCGCTGCCTGCTATCCAGTTATAGGCCAGGGGGACGTCGCCGGGGGCGTAAGCGTCGCAGCTTAAGTCAGAAGAGGTACCGGTGGAGATCTCTGCGGGAGAGGCGTCCAGCGAGACTATCACCGGCATGCTGCTCACGATAACGGTGACGAACCCGGTGTCGACGCCGCCCTCCCCGTCCGAAACCTCGCAGGTAACCGTATAGATGCCGCTGGACAGGGGCGCCGTCCAGTTCACCGCCGCGCCGGTACCGCTGATGCTGCCGCTCGACGGGGTCCAGGTATAGAACAGCACCGGGTTGTCCGGGTCGGTGACATGGCACGTTATGACCGAGACGGCGGCCGTGGACACCACCGTCGGGGACGCGGTTACGGAAGAGATCACCGGCGGGTTGTTCACCGTCACGTTCAGCGAGCGTGTGACGCTGCCGATCCCGGTTTCCACGACCTCGCAGGAGATAGTATAGGCGCCCGTGGAGACCGGCGGCGACCAGGTCACCTGGGAACCGGTGCCGGTTATAGTGCCGCTGCCCGCCGCCCAGTTATAGGTCAGGGCGCCGCCGGCCGCGGCCAAAGCTTCGCAGCGGAGGGCCGAGGTGGCGCTGGTGGAAATAGTATTGGGCTCGGCGTTCAGCGAGAGGATAATGGGAAGGCTGCTGACGATGATGCTCACGGTTTCGCTGTCGGTGCCGCCCTCCCCGTCCGCAACGACGCAGGAGACCGTGTACGTCCCGGTGGCCGCCGGCGCCGTCCAGTTGACCGCCGCGCCGGTCCCCGTTATCGTGCCGCTCGCGGGATTCCACTCATAAGCCAGCACCGGGTTGTCCGGATCGTGGGCGAAACAGGTCAGCACGGAAGCGGCGTCGGGCGCGACTACGGACGGGACCACGGAGATAGAAGAGATGACCGGCGGATTGTTGACCAGCACGCTGATGGAGCGTATCGCGCTGCCCGGGCGGGAGCCGGTCACCTCGCAGGATATCTGGTAAGTGCCGGTCGAGTCGGGGGCGGTCCAGTCAACGGCTTCCCCGCTGCCGTTTATCGTGCCGCTATCGGCCGTCCACACGTAGGTAAGGTTCCCGGAACCGGGGGCCGTTGCCAGGCAGACCACTTCGGTGGTGGTGCCGGTGGAGAGCTGCGGGCGGTCCGCCGTCAGCGAGATTATCACCGGGCCGGTCGCCACCAAAATGCTCACCTGGGCCTGCACCGTGGCGTCGCCGTCGGAAACCGCGCAGTTCACGATGTAGGTCCCGCTCGACTCGGGCGCTGTCCAGTCCACCACCGCGCCGGTCCCCGTTATCGTGCCGCTGGCGGCCGTCCAGTCATAGGTAACGGTCGCGCTCTGGCCGGAGACGGAGCAGGTGATGGCCGAAACCTCGCTCGTGGAGATCACGGTCGGCGAGGCGGTAAGCGCCATGGCGAGGTTGCTGACCACGATAGAGAGCGTGGTGGATTTTACGACATGGAATTCATCCTCGATATCGAGGCTTATCAGGTAGGTCCCGGTGGTCAGCGGCGCCGCCCAGTTCGCACTTCCCAGGGTGCTGGTCACGGTCCCGCTCGCGGCCGTCCAGGTGTAAGTAAGCGGGCCGGGGCCGGGCGCCGAGGCTACGCAGACGATGCCCGTGTCCGACCCGGTGGACAGGATCACGTTATCGGCCGTCAGGGAGATGATGACCGGGCCGGTGGCCGCCCAGACGGCCACCTGCTGCTGCAGCGTGGCGAGGCCGTCGGTGACTTCGCACCTGATGGTGTAGGTGCCTATCTCCGGCGGCGCGGTCCAGGTGACCGACGCCCCGGTGCCGGTTATAACGCCGCCGGTAGGCGTCCAGATATAGGTAACCCCTTCCGTGACCGGGACGGTACAGACCACCCCGGAAACCCCGCCGGTGGAAACCACGCCCGGCATGGCCGTAAGGGACGTTATGGCCAGGTTGCTGACCACAATGGAGATAGTGGTGGACGCCGTCACGTGGAACTCGTCCTCCACCTGGCAGGTTATCATGTAAATGCCGGTGGACAGCGGCGCCGTCCAGTTCGCGGCCCCGAGGGTGCCGGTTATGGTGCCGCTCGCCGACGTCCAGGTATATACGAGGGGCCCGGCGCTGGGCGCGGAGGCTACGCAGACTATGCCCGTGTCCGCGCCGGTGGATATTTTCACTTCTTCAGGCAGTATGGAGATGATGACCGGGCCGGTGGCCGCCCAGACGTCCACTTCGCGCGACAGGGTAGCGAGACCGTCGGAAACATCGCACTTTATCGTGTAGCCGCCGATCTCCAGCGGCGCCGTCCAGGTGACCTCCGCCCCGGTGCCGGCGATGGCTCCCCCCGTAGTGGTCCAGGTATAGGTAAGCCCGGGGCCGGCGGGCGAGACCAGGCAGGTCACGCCGGAGGCCGCGCCCGTGGAAACCACGGCGGGCATGGCCGTAAGCGACGTTATAACGAGGTTGCTGACGACTATGGCCAGCTGGCTGGACGCTTTGACGTTGTATTGGTCTTCCACCTCAACGCTTATGAAGTAAATGCCGGTGGACAGCGGCGCCGTCCAGCTCGCGGAACTGCCGGTGCCCGTTATAGTGCCGCTCGCGGCCGTCCACACGTACGAAAGCGGGCCGGAGCTGGGGGCGGAGGCCAGGCAGATTATGTCCGTAGCCGCCCCGGTCGAGATCTTGAGGGATTCGGCGCGCAGGGAAATGATGACCGGGCCGGTGGCCGCCCAGACGTCCACTTCTTCCTGCACCGTGGCGATGCCGTCGGTGACCTCGCACGTTATCGAGTGGGCGCCGGGCTCCAGCGGCGCGGTCCAGGTAACCGACGCGCCGGTGCCGTTTATCACGCCGTCCGTCGTCGTCCACGTATAGGTCAGGTCCGGGTTGGTAGGCCCGGAGACCAGGCAGACCACTCCGGAAACCCCGCCGGTGGAAACCACGGCCGGCATGGCCGTAAGCGAGGTTATCGAGAGGTTGTTCACCAGCATATACAGCGAGCTGGAGACCGTTATCCCGTACATGTCCGTCACATCTACGTTTATCACGTAAACGCCGGTGGACAGCGGCGCCGTCCAGTCCACGTCGGAGCCGGAGCCGTTTATGGTGCCGCTGGCGGCGGTCCACACGTACGTGAGCGGGCCGGAGCTGGGGGCGGAGGCCAGGCAGACGATATCCGTGGCCGCGCCGGTGGAGAGCTTCACCTCGTCGGGCCTGAGGGAAATTATCACCGGGCCGGTGGCCGACCAGACGTTCACGTCCTGCTGCACCGTGGCTATGCCGTCGGTGACCTCGCACTTTATAACGTAGGCGCCGATCTCCGCCGGCGCGGTCCAGGTCACCGCCGCCCCGGTGCCCGTTATTTCCCCGCCCGAGGGCATCCACGTATAGACCAGGTCCGGGCCGGCCGGACCTGTAACGGTACAGAGCACCTGCGCCTCGCTGCTGGTGTACACCACGGCCGGCATGGCCGTAAGCGAAGCGATGGAGAGGTTGTTGACCAGCATGGCCAGGGCGCTGGAAACCGTTATGCCGAATTCGTCCGCCACCAGGATATTCACGATATAAGTGCCGGTGGTCAGCGGCGCGGTCCAGCTGATAGTATCCCCGGTGCCGGTTATAGTGCCGCTGGCGGCCGTCCAGGTATATACTAGCGGCCCGGCGCTGGGCGCCGAGGCCAGACAGACTATCTCCGTGTCCGCGCCTGTGGACAGCTTCACGTCCCCGGCCGTCAGGGAGATGATGACCGGGCCCGTGGCCGCCCAGAGATCCACGTCCTTCGCCACCGTCGCCTGGCCGTCGGTAACTTCGCACCTTATCGCGTACCTGCCGATCTCTTCCGGAGCGGTCCAGGTAACCGACGCCCCGGTGCCGGTTATCTCCCCGCCCGTAGGGGTCCAGGTGTAGGTCAGGTTCGGGTCGGCCGGGCCGGAGATCAGGCAGACCACGCCCGAAACCGCGCCGGTGGAAACCACGGCGGGCCGGGCCGTGAGAGAAGTTATAGAAAGGTTGTTGACCAGCAGGGCAATGGAGCTGGAGGCCGTTACGCCGTATTCATCGGCCACCAGGACGTTCAGGACATAAGTGCCGGTGGTCAGCGGCGCCGTCCAGGCAACGGTGTAGCCGGTGCCGCTTAAAGTGCCGCTGGCGGCCGTCCAGGTATACACCAGCGGCCCGGCGCTGGGCGCCGAGGCGATGCAGATAACGTTCGCGACCGCGCCGGTGGCTACCTTTACTACGTCCGACAGCATCACGGTTATGACCGGCCCGGTGGCCGCCCAGACGTCGACTTCCCGTTCCACGATATCAAGCCCGTCCGATACTTCGCATTTTACGGAGTACTTGCCGACGGTCAAGGGCGCCGTCCAAGTGACGGACGCGCCGGTGCCGCTGATCAACCCGTCCAGCGACGTCCATTTATAGGTCAGGTCGGGGTTGGCCGGGCCCGCGACGGTGCAGACCAGGCCGGAAACCGCCCCGGTAGAGATCACGGCCGGCATGGCCGTCAGCGAGGTTATCTGCAGGTTGCTTACCATCACAGGCACGGAACTGGACGTGCTTACGCCGCGCGAGTCCGTCACTTCGATGTTCACCAGGTAGATGCCGGTGGACAGCGGGGCCGCCCAGGTCACGAGGCCGGCGGTGCCGGTCTGCGTTATAGTGCCGCTCGCGGCCGTCCAGACGTAAGTAAGCTCGCCCTGGGCGGGGGAGGAAGCCAGGCAGACTATGGCGGAGACGGCCCCGGTGGATACTTTTGTCGGGGTGGCCGTCAGTTCCATGATCACCGGCCCCGTGGCGGACCAGACCTCCAACTCGCGTATCAGCGTTGCGACCCCGTCGGTGACCTCGCAGCTTATCTTAAAGCTGCCGGTGGAAAGCGGGGCTTCCCAGGTGACGGACGCGCCGGCGCCGGTTATGGTGCCGCCGTCCACGTCCCAGGTATAGGTGATAGGCCCGGTACCCGGATCGAAGATAACGCAGCTCACGGCCGAAGTCCCGCCGGTGGAAACGACTACCGGCGCGGCCGTCAGCGAGAGTATCTCCAGGTTATTGACCAGGACGAGCGTGGTGCTGGAGGCGCTCCTGCCGAAGGAGTCCGTCACCTCGCAGCTTATCATGTACGTGCCCGTGGATTCCGGGGCGGCCCAGTTCACGGAAGCGCCGACGCCGGAGATAGTCCCGCTGGCCGCGGTCCAGGCATAGGAAAGCATGGCCCCCGTGGAAGTGGTCGCAATACAGACCACTTCGGTGACCGTCCCGGTGGAAATTTTAGAAGGTTCCGCGTCGAGGGAAACGATCACGGGATCGTTGCCTACGTAGACCAGGATGTCGCGCTTTACCGGGGTATGCACTCCGCCGTCGCCCACCTTGAGCCTCACCCTGTAAGTACCCGACGAAGCCGGGGCGGTCCAGGTGACGGAATTGCCGGTCCCCGCTATTACCCCTCCGTCCACGGCGGTCCAGCTATAAGTGAGGGGCTGCAGCCCTACCGGGGAATAGGCCCAGCAGGTTATGGTGGTAACGCCGCCGGTAGAGATGGCGAGCGGGATGACCGTGATGGAACTGATCACCGGGGAATCCGGGTCTATCGGGCCCGGGTCCTCCCCGTCGCCGCCGGGCGTCTCCCCCCCGGGGCCCGGCACGGGCCGGGTCATGGTGGAGGCTTCGTTGGAATAATCCGACCAGCCCGCGGCGGTATGGGCCCTGAGGCGGTAAAAATAAGTAGCGCCCGGGTCCAGGCCGGTATCGAGGTAGCTTATGGTATCCGGGGGGGCCACGGCCACCTGCCTGTAGGCTCTCTGATTGGTAAGGTCCCGTCTCTCTATCGCTATGGCCGTTTCATCTTTGGCATTGTCCTTCCAGGTAAGGCTGATGGCGGTGGTGGATACGGTCATGGCGTTAAGAGTTCCGGGCGCCGTGTGGGCCCGGACCTTTACGGCCAGCTCTTTGACCTTGCTTTTAACGGCGGAAACCAGCCCGAAATGGAGGCCGGCGGAGGAAAGGAAAGACGGCAGGGAAGACAGGACGAGAACGCTTACGAGGAGGACGCACAGGACGCGCCAGAAACCGAAACGGCGCAGGCGATCCCTGAACCTGCGCAAAGGACCGACCGCCCCGTCAGGGGCGTTCGTTCTCCCGTCACCGGGCGCGAGGCCAGGTTCGGGGGAAGAAGCGGGATCCTTCCTTTGCGGCACAATACCTCCCGTATAAAGTTAACTTCACCGTACACCGTTCGTTCCCCCCCCCCGTTCTACAGAAACCGCTAACGACACCGCCGGCTTCCCCGCAATAATAAAGCGGACTGGCGGCTACCCTCAAAAAAAGCGCTTTCGCGGCGCCCACCGCTGTTGCGTGGGTCCCGCGACTTTCCGTACTTATATTATAGGGCCTATTGGCTATAAGTCAAGTAGCACGCTGTTACAGATTAACGACAAAAATATTAGTCGCGCGCGCGCACGCGAGGCCGAAACCGGCGCTCTGGCGGCGCGGCGCGGGCTTTTCAGAAGGTGTGGGTAACTTTTTTCAGGCCTTTCGGGTTGTCCGGGTTAAGGCCCCTGGCAAGCGCCAGGTTTAGGGCCAGCAGCTTCATTTCGATATCCGCCAGCAGACAGTTGAAAGGGAATTTCCCCTTTTTCTGGAAAACCGCGTGGTAAGGCGTGCCCCGCTCGTCCAGCGCTTTCTTGACCTTCAGGAGGTCTTCGGGGAGTTTTTCGCCCGGGCTGAGCAGGAAAACGAAATCCTTCCGCGTGTAAGCGCCCACCGGCCCGTGCAGGAACTCCGCGGCCGAATAGCCCAGCGCGTGGGCTTTGGCCATTTCCCGGAATTTCAGGGCGGAGTCGTCGGCCACCGCGTTATACGGGCCCCGGCCCACGAAGCCTATCATCTGCGCCGCTTTCACCTTCTTGAAGAAGACCTGCCCGGAGCGGCCGGCGGCGCCCGCGACCAGCCGCCTTGCCTGGGCTATCGTATCGGGAAAATCCTTCTTAGAAAAACACCCGCTCCACACCTGGGCGGTCCAAAGCACGGCCCAGAGCTGAAGTATGAA
Source organism: Elusimicrobia bacterium GWF2_62_30 (assembly GCA_001799995.1). Lineage (GTDB taxonomy): Bacteria > Elusimicrobiota > Elusimicrobia > Elusimicrobiales > UBA9959 > UBA9959. Next base: position 24,633 of record MGUK01000031.1, on the reverse strand, counting down.
GCTTTTGGTAGCGGCTACGGGCAGTTCCGGCGAAGAGGAAAGGAGTATGTGGCGGCCGGCGCGCCGGGCCAGGGGGTTCTTTTCCAGGTCGGCCTCGTTGGTGACGGCGACCCCGCGCGCCCCCCAGCGCAGCAGCTTTTCCAGGCAGGCGACTATGTCCGGGCTTTTTCCCGACTGAGAGAAAGCCCAGACGGACTGCCCCGAAAAATTCAGCGGCCTGGCGGCTTCGAAGATGGAATGCGGGTGGATGAAATTCGTTATAGTGCCCGCGAAGGTCTCCCATATATACTTGGCGAACAGCGTGGCGTTGCCGGAACTGCCGCGGCCCACCAGGTAGACGGTTCTTTCCGAGCGCAGCGCGGTCTTTTTAAGTTCCCCGGCCCGGGCGGAAAAATCCTCGAGGAGGTCCGGGATTTCGGCTATATCCCTGTAGGTAAGCGTGTTTTTAATGTCCATAAAAGTTCTACCGGCGGCTAGCGGCCCGCCGTCCTTTTCTTCAGCGCCCGGAGTCGCTTGATGCCCTCGTCCAGGTCCTTCTGGTCCAGGCCCGTCCGGCCATGCTGCGCGTGCTCTATGGGCGAATCCGGGCAGATATACGTGCCCCGCCGCACCCCGCGCGGGTCCTTTTCAAGGCCCAGCCAGATCAGCCAGGGCTTCAGCGCGCGGAAATCCTTCGTCACCAGCTCCGGGTTGGACCGCATGATAAGGCGCTCATCGCCGAAACCGTCCAGCACGGCCGCGGAATGATAGCCGGCCTCGCGGGCCGCCTGTACGTCCAGGTGCGTGTCGCCGATCACGAAGACCTCCACCGGTTTTATGGCGGTCTTCGCGATCTTAGCGGCCCGCCCGACGGCTTTTTTCAGCATCTCGCTTCTCTGGTGGGAATCGCAGCCGTAGCCGCCGAAGGCGAAATGCTTCATCAGGCCCGAGGGTTCCAGCTTTATGAAGGCCCCTTCCCTGAGGTTGCCCGTGCCGAGTCCGACCAGCACTTCCTTTTTCCCCGACAGCCTGGCCAGGAATTTCTCCACGCCTTTTACCTTGGAATAATTCCCCGCCTTCACGGAGGCCGTTACCTCCAGGGGCAGGCGCGCCACGTATTTTTCCGTCAGCGCGGACATTTCCTTCCGGGTGGGTTTGCGCCCGGCGCCGGCCACAAAAGCGTTCTCGAAATTGGCCTTATCGGTGCCGCCCTGCAGCTGGCAGGACTTGCAGGCCTCCGGGTGCCCCGTCAGCGCGTGCACCGCGTGGTTCAGCGCCCGGGCGCCCGCGCCGCCGGCTTTTACCAGCGTACCGTCGATGTCGAATAGGACTACTTTCACGATTTGTCTCCGGCTAAAAGCTCAGGATACCGCCGTTCCGCCGGCGCCGCTAACGGCCCTTCCCGTGCACGATCTTCCCTTTTTTTACGGTCATCACGCACTGGTTGGCGCCGAAATAATAGCAAAGCTCGCGGTAATCCCCGGCGTCGAAAAAGGCCAGGTCCGCCTGCATGCCCGGCGTGACGGCCCCGAGCCTGTCGCCCAGGTCCAGCGCCCAGGCGCCGTTGACGGTGGCGGCGCAGAGGGCCTCTTCGGGGGTCATCGCGCAATGGGTGCAGGCCGCCGCCAGTACGAACTGCATGTTCCAGCACGGGCAGGTGCCGGGGTTGAAGTCCGTGGCCAGCGCTACGGGCACGCCCTCGGAGATCAGCTCCCTGGCGGGCGGATACTTGGCGAGCCCCAGGTAGAAATTGGAAGCCGGCAGCAGGGTGGCGATGGTCCCCGCGTCGCGCATGGCGGCGATATCCTCGGCATAGACATGGTCGGCGTGGTCGGCGCTCACCGCGCCCGCGGCCGCGCCGGCGCGGGTGCCGCCGTAATTAGAAAGCTGTTCGGAATGCACTTTGGGCCGCAGCCCCAACCGCGCGGCTTCCTTCAGATAAGCGGTGGTTTGTTCCGGAGTGAAATAGCCCTTCTCGCAGAAGATGTCGGCGAACACCGCCAGTTTTTCCGCCGCGGCTTTGGGCAGGATCTCGGCCGTAACGTAGTCCAGGTATTTCTGCGCGTCGCCGCCGAATTCCGGCGGCACGCTGTGGGCGGCCAGCAGCGTCGGCAGCAGCTCCAGCGGGGTGAGCTTGGCGGCCTCGCGCACCGCGCGCAGCATCTTAAGCTCGGAGTCCAGGCTCAGGCCGTAGCCGCTTTTCACTTCGGCGGTGGTGGTACCGCACTCCAGGAAGCGCGCGGCCCGCGCCGCAAGCTGCGCCGTCATCGCCTTCAGCGGCTGGGCGCGCACCGCGCCCACGCTGGAAATTATCCCCCCGCCGGCAGCCTTGATGTCCTGGTAGGACGCCCCGGCGGTACGCATCGAAAAATCCTTCAGGCGCGGCTCCGCGAACACGGCGTGCGTATGGCTGTCGGCAAAGCCGGGCAGGCAGACGCCGTTCACTTCCACCACCCTGGCTTTCTTTGCCAGGCGGTGACGGAGTACCGCGGCGCGCGGTCCCGCGGCCTCTATAAGGCCGTTCTCTACGAGCACGGCGGCGTTCTTCACCAGCCCGGTCTCGCGCATGGCCGCGCCCGCGCGCGGAGCCGCGTCACCGGCGAAAGTGAGGAGCTGCTTTATGCCTGTAAAAAGAATTGCCATCGTGTAAAATTTACGGCGCCGGGCGGTCCGTTATCTGAAGTTGTCGAACTGCAGGGCAATGCCGTAGTCCTCGCCGCGCAGCAGGGTCATCACGTTCTGCAGTTCGTCCTTGGATTTGGAAGTGACGCGCAGGGTGTCGCCCTGTATCGAGACGTTGGCCTTGAGCTTTTGCTCCTTGATGGCCTTCACTATTTCCTTGGCCTTCTCCTGCGGGATGCCCTGCTGCACCTTTATGGCCTGCTTGGCGGTGCCGCCCAGGGCGCTGTCTATCTTCTGCGGCTCGAAGTTCTTCAGCGGCAGCCCGCGCTTGGACAGCTTGGTCTGCAGCACCTCGTAAAGGGCTTTCACCTTATACACGTCGGAAGACTGCAGCATGATGGTATTGGCTTTCTTGTCGAAATTTATTTCTGACTTGGAATCCTTGAAATCGTAGCGGTTGATCACTTCCTTCATCGCGATGGAGATAGCCTCGTCCACTACGGTATACTCCACCTTCGAAACCACGTCAAAACTAAAATCAGAAGCCATATTTTATATCCTCCTAAACATTAACATCGTTAATCGTGAATCAAGAATCGGGAGTCGGGAATCAATGATTCTCGATCCATGATTCTCGATTCCCGATTTATCTGAGCATCGGGACCTTCACGCCCTTCTTTTTGGCGAAATCCTTCGCTATCTTGTAGCCCGCGTCGGCGTGGCGCAGCACGCCCATGGCCGGGTCGTTGGTGAGCACCCGCTCAAGGCGCAGAGCCATCTCTTTAGTGCCGTCGGCCACGGTCACCTGCCCGGCGTGCAGGGAGTAGCCCATCCCGACGCCGCCGCCGTGGTGGAAGGACACCCAGCTGGCGCCGGAAGCGGTATTTACCAGGGCGTTGAGGATCGGCCAGTCGGCGATGGCGTCGGAGCCGTCCTTCATCGATTCCGTCTCGCGGAACGGGCTGGCGACGGAACCGGAATCCAGGTGGTCGCGGCCTATCACGACAGGCGCGGAGATCTTCCCCTTCTTGACCAGGTCGTTGATGCGCAGGCCCATGAGGTGGCGCTCGCCGTAGCCCAGCCAGCAGATCCTCGACGGCAGGCCCTGGAACTTGACCTTCTTGGTGGCCATGTCCATCCAGCGCTTCAAGTGCTGGTCCTTCGGGAACAGGTCGAGAACGAGCTTGTCGGTGACGGCTATGTCTTTCGGGTCGCCGGAAAGAGCGGCCCAGCGGAACGGCCCTTTGCCCTCGCAGAAAAGGTCGCGGATGTACGCCGGCACGAAGCCGGGAAAGTCGTAAGCTTTCTTTACGCCCTGCTTGAACGCCATCGTGCGGATATTGTTGCCGTAGTCGAAGGTTACCGCCCCTGCCTTCTGCAGCTTCAGCATGGCCTCGACGTGGATCGCGATCGATTCCATCGAAAGCTTGAGATATTTCTTCGGGTCTTTGCGGCGCAGCTCGTCGGCCGCTTTCACGCTGTAGCCTTTGGGGATGTAGCCCTTCAGCGGGTCATGCGCGGAGGTCTGGTCGGTCAGCACGTCTATCTTCACGCCGCGGCGCGCCATCTCGGGCAGCACCTCGGCGCAGTTGCCCAGCAGCCCTATGGAAAGCGGCTGGCGGGCCTTCATGGCCTTCTCCGCCATCAGCAGCGCCTCGTCGAGGCTGCGCGCCATCGTGTCCACGTAGGCCGTGTCCAGGCGCTTCTGGATGCGCGTCTCGTCGGCTTCCACCACTATCGCCACGCCGCCGTTCATCGTGACGGCCAGCGGCTGCGCGCCGCCCATGCCGCCCAGCCCGCCGGTGACGGTCAGGCGGCCGGTCAGGTCGCTCTTGAAATGCTTGCGGGCGCACGCGGCGAAGGTCTCGTACGTGCCCTGCAGGATGCCCTGCGTGCCGATGTAGATCCACGAGCCGGCCGTCATCTGCCCGTACATCATCAGGCCTTTCTTCTCCAGCTCGTCGAAGGTCTCCCAGTTGGCCCAGTTGCCCACCAGGTTGGAATTGGCGATGATCACGCGCGGGGAATGTTCGTGCGTGCGCAGCACGCCGACGGGCTTGCCCGACTGCACCAGCAGCGTCTCGTCGTTGCCCAGCTTCCTGAGCGAGGAGACTATCGCTTTGTAACAGTCCCAGTTGCGGGCGGCCTTGCCGCGCCCGCCGTAGACCACCAGGTCTTCCGGCCGCTCGGCCACGTCGGGATCGAGGTTGTTCATCAGCATGCGCATGGCGGCTTCCTGCTGCCAGCCTTTACAGGTAATCCTGCTCCCGCGCGGGGCCCTTATGTCTTTTATCATAGCGTCAAATCCGGTCCCGGGACACGCGGCCCCGGGACCATTCCTCCTTGGGAAGTTCTACCAGGAGCTCTTCAGCTCGCCTATTTCCTTCTCCACCGCTTCCAGCACGTCGCAGCGCTTTACGGCGTCGGACATGGCGTTGTGGTCCTTGAAGAGGGGTCTGTCGATGTCCAGGTGCTCCACCACCTTGCGGACCGCCCCGTGCGCGGCCTTGGTGCCCTTGCCGAAGGAGAAGTCTCGGAAGTCGAGGCCCTGCGCGGCGGCTATCATCTCTATGGCCAGCACGCCGTTGGCGTTGTTGAGGATCTGGCGGGTCTTGAGCGCGGCGTTCATGCCCATGCTGACGAAGTCCTCCTGGTCGGCGGCGGCCGGGATGGACTGGATGCAGGACGGGGTGCTGAGAATGCGCTGCTCGACGATGAGCATGTCGGCCGTATACTGGCTCAGCATATGGCCCGAGAACATCCCCGCGCCCTTGGTCAGGAAAGCGGGAAGCCCCACGCTCAGGGCGGGGTTGAGCAGGCGGTTGAGGCGCCGCTCGGAGAGGACGCTCACCATCGTTATGCCGGTGCCCACCATATCCAGCGGCATGCTTATCGGGGTGCCCTGGAAATTGGCGCCGGTCAGCACGGTGTTGCTGTCCGGCAGGAAGATGGGATTATCGGCCACGCCGTTGAGCTCGATCTCGAACTGCTTGCGCGCGTAGGCCAGGTGGTCGCGCATCGCGCCTATCACCTGCGGGGTGGAGCGCATCGAGTAAGCGTCCTGCACCTTGACCTTGAGCTTGCCGGTGATCAGGTCGGAGCCGTCCACCACGGCGCGGATATTGGCCGCGGAAGTGACGGCGCCCTTGAAGCCGCGCAGCTCGTGCAGCCGGGAATCGTAAGGCTTCATGTTGGCCATCAGCGCTTCCAGCGTCATGGCGGCGGTTATCTCCGCCTGCTTCAGCCAGCGCTCGGAGTCGTACAGCTCGAGGCAGCCCATGCCGGTGATCAGGTTGGAGCCGTTTATCGCGGCCAGGCCGTCGCGGGCCTGCAGCCCGGGTATCGGGATGCCCGCCTTTTCCATGGCGGCCTTGGTCGGCATCCGCTGGCCGTCGTAAAAGCTTTCGCCTTCGCCCATCAGGGAAAGAGCCACCTGGCTCATCGGGGAAAGGTCGCCGCAGGCGCCGACGCTGCCCTTCTCGCATACCACCGGGGTAACGCCCTTGTTGAGCATGTCCACGTAGGTCTGCGTTATCTCGGGGCGGCAGCCGGAATGGCCGCGCGTGTGCACCGCTATGCGGCTCAGCATGGCCGCGCGCACGTGCTCTATCGGGCAGGGCCCGCCTATGCCGGCGGCATGGTTGTAGATCAGGTAGCGCTGGAACTGCTGCACCTGCTCGTCGTTAAGCACCACTTCGGAAAATTCGCCTATGCCGGTATTGACCCCGTACATTATTTCATGGGCCGCTATTTTTCTCTCGAGCATGGCCCGGCACTTCTTGATACGCTCGACCGCCTCCGGGGCAAGCTCAACTTTCTCGCCGTGACGGGCCACCTTGACCACGTCTTCTATCGTTAAAGGACCAGCTCCGACTTTTATAGCCATTGTGTACTCCTCCTTAAAAAGTATCCTGCTTCTGCGGGACCCTGGGGGCGGCCCCGCTTTTCAAAATCAGGTCGGCGACGGTCATGGCGCCGGCCGCGCTCAGCTCCGCCGCGAAGCGCTCGAAGATCTTCCGTGTCATTTCCACGTCGGCCAGCGCGCGGTGCCAGTTGTCGTTCGGGATCCTGAGTTCCGCCGCGATGTTGCCCAGGCGGTTGCTCTGGAACTTCCAGTTCTTCCTGGCCAGCGAAAGCGTGTCCAGCACCGGCCTCTCCGGGAATTTGAGGCCCGCCTTCGAGAATTCCATGCAGAGGAAGCCCAGGTCGAATTCGGCGTTATGTGCCACCAGCACGGACCCCTCCAGCAGGTCCAGGAGCCTCGGGGTTATGGCCCCGAAGGCCGGGCGGCCCTTCACCATCGCGTCCGTTATGCCGTGCACCTGGGTGCACTCCGGCGGGATGGGGCAGCCGGGGTCCACCAGTTCGGAAAGCTCGCCCAGCCTTTCGGCGCCGCGGAAGCTTACCGCCGCCACCTCGCAGACGCGCGCCCGGCGCGAAGAAAGCCCGGTCGTCTCTACGTCGATAAAGGTGAAGATGGCGTCCTCTATCCTGAGTTTTTCGATGTTGTCGTTCATTAAAGACCGGGCCGCCGGGCGGCTACAGGCGCAGGGAACCGTAGTAAATATATCTCGTCCAAAGCCCGAGCCCGCATGTCAGCGCTATGCTCAGCGCCACGTTCAGCTTTGAAAGGTCTATGATGCGCTTCTTGCGCACGTAAAGTATCTGGACTACCCAGGCCGCGGCGAACGGCACCCACCAGTAGCCGTCCACGAAGAAGAAGGACCACAGAACCAGGCGCTCGAAGATCAGGAAGTACTTCTCGTCGAAGCCGGGGAAAGCCTTGCCGAAGAACTCTTTTTCGAGGAAGTAGATGAGCACGGTGGAGACGTGGGAGACCAGCACGAACATGCTGGCGATCCCTATCCATTTCTCGGCGAGGAAAAAGCCGCGGTCTTCCATGGCTATAGGGCAGATCATGAACAGCACGTAGATATGCAGCAGCTGGTCCACGAGGAAGCTGACCGTGCCGTCCTTGAAGCGCATCTGCTTCATGCTGTAGACGCGCAGCTGGTCGATGACGAAATGGAAGACCAGCGTCAGCGCTATCGCCCCCCAGCCGTTGACGGGGACGGGGCCTATGTGGACCCACGTCTGCGTCAGGTACGGCCAGGTGAGCACCACGGAGACGAAGACGTGCGTGAAGCAGTGCAGCAGCATGCCCCACACGTTCTTGCGCTTCATCCTGTTCACCACGTCGAACTGAAGCGTGAAATCCGCCAGCAGGTGCGCCAGGAACATTCGCCAGAAGATGATCATTTAGCCCTTTGAAGTCAGGTTGAACGACCCGTCCCAGTCTTTCGGCGGTTCCTTGCTGTATTGCTCCGCCGTCTCGATGTAGTACTGCGCAGGGCCGTCGTCCGGCCTGGCCGCCAGCGCGGCCTTGAAGTCGGGCAGCGAACCGGCGTAATCGCCCTTATAGAACTTCTCCATGCCGGCTTCGTAGTGCTTGAGCATGGCCTTCACTTCCGGCGGGGCTTCCCCCTTCAGGGCGAAAGGCTCGTAGACCTTGGTCGGGATGGCCTTGCCCACCACACGGATGCTGCCCAGGTAGCGGTAATCGAAGAGGTCCTTCAGGTCCTTGAAGGTCGCCTCGCTGGTCATGATCTTGGAGCCGAAGAACTTGTTGGCGCCCTCCATGCGGGAGGCCATGTTCACCGAGTCGCCCATCACCGTATAGGAGAGGCGCGACCTCGAACCCATGTTGCCTACTACCATGTACCCGGAGTTCACGCCCACGCGGCACTTGGGCTTTATGGTGAACTGCGTAAGGTCCCTGTTCAGGCGCGTCATCGCGCTCTGGCAGTCTATCGCCGCCATTACGCCGAGCTTGCGGTGGTCCGCCTGGTCCAGCGGCGCGTTCCAGAAAGCCACGACGCAGTCGCCGATATATTTATCCACGGTGCCGTCGTGCTTGAGGACCACGTCGGTAAAGGCCGACAGGTATTCCACCAGCATCGCGGTCAGCTCTTCGGGGGACAGCTTTTCCGACATCGTGGTGAAGCCGGCCAGGTCCAGGAAGAAGGCCGTCATGTCGCGCTTCTCGCCGCCCAGGGAGAGCTTGGAGGGGTCCTTGGTGATGATATCGACCACCTTCGGGGACAGGTACTGCCCGAACGTGTTCTTTATCCACTTCTTCTCCCTGACCTCCGACATGCCCTTGTCCACGGTAACATAGACGAAGGGAAGGAAGAAGGACAGCATCACGGAGATGAACGGGGTGGAATACAGGTTGCAGAGCAGCAGATAGTCCAGGAACAGCATGGAGCCCATCAGCGCCGCGGAGACCGAGACCAGCATCAGCAGGGAATACCTGGCCAGGAGCACGGGGATCCAGGGCAGCAGCAGCATTAAAAGCGCCAGGTAACCTGGGCTTATGCTCTTGAGCGAGTCGCTGAACATCAGGTTATCTATGCAGGTGGCGTGTATCTCCACGCCGGGGAACAGGGTGGAGAAAGGCGACGGGAAATGGTCGTAGGTCCCCAGCGCCGTGGACCCGACGAGCGTCATCCCGTCCTTGAGCGCTTCCTTTTCCTCCGGGCTGATCTTCCCCTCGATGATGTCGGCCACGGAAATATGGCGGAACGTCGAATCCGTCATGTTCTTCGGATCTTTGTCCCAGCCCGGGTGTGATTTCCTGAAGACCGGGTACCGGTAATTGAGCTTCATCGGCTCGCCGCCGTAGCGCATCTCGTATTCGAGCAGCGGCTTGCCGGTATAAATGGCGTAGGTAGCCATGCCGAGCGAGGCCAGCCGTATGCTGTCGCAGTCCGGGCTGCACTTAAGCTTGCCGAGGCCCACGTTCCCGTAGAGGAGCGCCTTTTCCTCCACGCCGTCCATATCGGCGTCTTCCGCCGGGAAGAAAAGGAAGAACTTCCTGGCGTGGCCGTCGTTGTCCAGGCTGATGTCGGAATTGGGGTAGGCCACGTAGGTACTGGCCGCGGCCACGCCTTTCATGGGCTTCTTTACCGTGAAGCGGTCGCGCTCTATGGCCAGCAGGTTCACCACGTTGCCGGCCTTATCCGATGAAGAGAGGAATTTTTTATCGTTCTCCGGGAAATCCCTGTCGGGCTCGAAGAACATCACATCCATGCCTATGGCCTTTACGCCCAGCTTCTTCAGGTTGTCGATGAGCTGGCCGTAATATTTCCGCTTGAACGGGTAGCCGTACTTGTCAACCGTGTAATCGTCGATGGCCGTTATAGTTATCTTTTCGCTGGCGGGCCGGTTGATGTATTTGCCGAACAGGAAGGAATAGCTGCCGTCCTTGGTGAACGGGACGGAGAGGTACATGGGGAAGATCTTCCGGGCGTCGCTCCACTTGTTGTCGAACGATTTCACCGCGTCCATCACCTGCGCCAGGATCAGCCAGACCAGGCTGAACACGACAGCGAAGGTATAAAGCGCTCTTTTCCCGGATTTTTCTTTTTTTTCAGCCATATTAAGCCCCTTGGATAAGCCGGTTGCCCGCCGGCTTAAATTATAACACTTTGGACGGGCACCTCAGCCCAGCCTCACGAAGAAAACGCTGCCGCCCGCGGGGGCGGCCCCGGCCCAGATCTTGCCGCCGTGCAGTTCCACTATCTTGCGCGCGATCGCCAGTCCCAGGCCGAAGCCGGCCTCGCCGTGGGCCTGGTCCAGCCTCTTATACTTCTCGAAGATGGTGTCCATCTGGTCCGGCGGGATGCCCGGGCCGTTGTCGGCTACCGAAAAAAGCAGCCCCGGGCCGTATTTGGCCACGGAAGCGGTCACTTTCCCCCCGGCCGGGGTGAACTTCCAGGCGTTGGAGACCAGGTTCTCTATCACGCGCCTGAGCAGCGCGGAATCGGCGGAGAATTCCGCGTCGCCCGCGCTGGCGACGTCCACCAGGAATTCCACGCCTTTCTCCTCGAACAGGGGCCTGAAACTTTCGGCGGCGGAGGACAGGAACTCCCCGGCTTTGATCTTTTCCTTGTCCGGCTTGAGCTGCCCCGCTTCCATGCGCGAAATATCGAGGATGTTCTCCAGCATCTTGAAAAGCCTGTCGCTGGCTTCCTTTACGCTTTTTACGTAGCCCGCCTGTTTGGCCTCGGGCGGGAACTCCCGTTCCAGCAGCTTGATGTAGCCCTGCATGGTGAGCAGGGGCGCGCGCAGGTCGTGCGCCACGGAGTGGAAGAATTCCTCCTTGACCTTCTGGATCTCCCGCTCCAGCGTAATATCGCGCAGCACCATGAAGACCGCCGGGCTCTGGACCTTCGAAGAAAGGGTTTCGAGGCTGACCCGGCAGTACTTCCGGCCTTCCGGGAACTCCACCTCGATGACGCCGTCGCGGGAGGCGGCCTTGCTGTAGACCAGCCCCGAGACCTTCCTGCGCAGCTCCTCCGCGCCGGGACCGGCCGGCCCGCCGATCCCCAGCATGGCTTTCGCGGTAGAATTGGCGTAAAGCAGTTCGCCTTTGAGGTCGAACAGCAGGATGGCGTCGTGGATAAGGCTTATCAGCAGTTCGAGCTTCTGCTTTTCCTCGAACAGCTTTTCCACCTGGATGCCGTGATAGCGGTCCACCTCGCGCATCATGGAGTTGAAGGCGGCCAGCAGCTCGTTCAGTTCGGAGAAATCGGTACTCTCCGGCACCGGCGTCTTGAAATCCCCGGCGGAGACCCTGCCGGCCGCCGCCAGGAGCGCGCCGAAAGGCCCCAGCAGGCCGCGGGTGAACAGCAGGGCCGAGAAATAGAAAGTAGTAGCCACCGCAAGCAGCAGGAACGCCATCAGCCAGGTAATGCGGTTTATCCCCGAAAAAGCCTCGCCCCGGTCCTCCAGGGCCATCGAATAAAGTTCGAAACCCCGGACCTGCGTGGCGGCGCCGATATAGACCCCCTTCCCGCCCTCGAACTCGAAAACAGGCCCCAGCCCGGCCATATGCGCCAGGTCCTGCCTGCTGAATTTCTCGAGCGCCCGGGAAAAGACCAGGGAATTCCCCTCCGAATCCGTCAGCAGCAGCCCGCCGGAGAGCCCGAGGCGCTGCGAGCCGAGTTTCTCCACGAGGTCGCGCAGGTTGACGGCCACGAAAGCGTAGTAGCCGCCGCCCAGGGGGTAGACCATGCGGCAGATGGGCATGTCGAAAATTACTTCGAACTGCCCCATGGCGGGCCGGCCGCTGGCGGCGGCGCTGCGGAAAAGCGGGGTATTGGCTATGTCGATGTAGCCGAAGAAGCGCTGCAGCTCGGGCTCGCCGCGGCTGAACAGCTCCCGGCCGTCGGCGCCGGTGAAGGCCATATAAAGGAATTCGGGGTTGTTCTTAAGGGCCCGTTCCAGGCCCTCCTGCGTCACGTACCGGGCCCCCGGGTCCCACATCCGCTCCAGGCGGCGCGAGATATCCTGCGTCTCGCGCTCGACGATAAGCGCGCCCATCTGGGAAACGTTCTGCTCGAAGGCGACGATGTTCTTCTTGGCCTGCGCCTGGTAATAATACAGGAAGAAGCCCGCGGGGACTATGGGGATGAGCCCGGCGCTGAAAAGCACCAGAAGGAGGCGGTTAAGTAAGGTCACGTTATCTTGAACTGACGGTTTCCCGGCGGAACGCGGCCGCAACGCTGCGGGCCGCCGGCCGCGCCGGACGGGCGGCGGCTATTTCTTCTTCAGCGCTTCTATAAGTTTCGGAGCTATCTCGTGCGCGTCGCCCACTATCCCGTACTTGGCCACGTTGAAGATGGGCGCGTTAGGGTCCTTGTTGACGGCCACGATCACGTCCGAGGACTTCATGCCGACGATGTGCTGCACCGCGCCCGAGATCCCGAACGACAGGTATAGCTTGGGCGAAACGGTAGTGCCGCTCTGGCCCACCTGGTGCGTCTTTTCCTTGAACCCCAGGTCCACGGCCGCCCGCGAAGCCCCCACCACGCCGCCGAGCAGCTTCGAAAGCTCGTCGAGCAGCTTAAACTTGTCTTTGGTCTTCATGCCGCGCCCGCCGGAAACTATTATCTTCGCGTTCTCTATCCTGACCCCGCCGCCGTCGTGGCTGAGCTTGCGCTCCAGCACCTTCACGCGCCGCAGGCTCTTGTCGAGCTTGGCGGACTCGCGCACGGTCATGGCCGTGCGCCCGTGCACGGGCTCGTTCATCTTCATCACGTTGGGCCGCACGGTGGCCATCTGCGGCCGGGAATTGGGGCTGAGGATGTCGGCCATGATATTGCCGCCGAAGGCCGGGCGGGACTGCAAGAGCAGGCCGTCCTTGATGGCCAGCGCGGTGCAGTCGGCGGTAAGCCCGACGTAAAGCGCCGAAGCCACGCGCGGGGCCAGGTCCCGGCCCTGGATCGTGGCGCCGTACAGCATCACGGACGGCTTGTGCCTGTTGACCAGGGAAACCACCACGGTGGAGAAGATGTCCGTGTTGTATTCGAACAGCTCGTCGTGCTCCACCATGTAGACCTTGTCCGCGCCGTAGGAGCCGAGTTCTTTTTCGTAGCCGTGGTCCTTGTCGGTGAGCAGCACGGCGCAGAGGTCTTCTTTAAGCTCGTCGGCCAGCTTGCGGCCGGCGCCGAGCAGTTCGAAGGTCACGGGTTTTATCTTTTTGGGATGCGTTTTATCGCCGGTCTCGGTCAGTTCCACGTAGACCCAGACGCCCTTGAAGCCGGAATGGTCCCGCCGGGAGGCTTCTTCGCGGGTGATCGCGATGGCCTGCACCGGGCAGATCTGGACGCAGACGCCGCACAGCGTGCAGGCCTCGTTCATCACCGCCTTCTTGTCTATCATGTTGATCGCCGCGAAAGGGCAGACCGGCACGCATTTACCGCAGCCTATGCATTTCTTTGAAACTTCTATCATGTGGATCTTTCTCCTTAAAAATCTGTACCGGGAAAACCGCGGGTCTATTGCGTAAAGTGTTCCTTGCGCATTATCTCCAGGATGCGCTCGGCGGCGGCCTGCCCGGAACCGGCGAACATCTCGGCCTTTTCCTTCTGCGGCGGCGGGTAGATCTTGCTCACCTGCGTCGGGGAACCCTTGAGGCCGAGATACTGCGCCTCGGCGCCGATGTCTTCCGCGCTCCAGACGTGGTAGGGCTTGGCCAGCGAAGCGTGCACGGCCAGGAAGGACGGGTACTTCGGGACGTAGTCCTTGTGCATTATCATCGTGAACAGCGCCGGCGGGCGGCACTCCACGGTCTCGTACCCGCCGTCTATCTGTTTGCGCGCTATTATCCTGCGCCCGTCCACTTCCACGTGCTCGCAGAAAGTTACCTGCGCCATGCCCAGGTGCTGCGCTATGGCCGGGCCCGTCTGCGCTGTGTCCCCGTCGATAGCCTGCATGCCGCAGAAGATCATGTCGGTCTTGCCGATCTTCTTCACGGCTTTGGCCAGCGCGTAAGAAGTGGCCCAGGTATCGGAACCGGCGAAGGCCATGTCGGAGAGCAGCACGCCCTCGTCGGCGCCCAGCGCCAGGCCCATCTGCACCACGCTCTTGGCCTGCGGCGGGCCCATGGAAACGACGGTGACCCTGAAACCGTGTTTTTTCTTGAGCTCCAGCGCCGTCTGCAGGGCGAAATGGTCGTAAGGATTTATGATGCTGGGCACCCCGTTCCTTATCAGCGTCCCGGTCTCCGGGTTTATCTTCACTTCGGTGGTGTCAGGCACCTGTTTTACGCATACTACGATATTCATGTGAACTCCTTAAAACAATCGGGAATCTGGGATCGTGAATCGGGGATCGCAGAATTCTTGATTCCTGATTCCCGATTCTCGATTCACTTCGCCTTGAACGTCTGCTTCAGTTTGGCGGCCACCAGGTCCATGTCGGCTATCATGCCTTTCTGCTCGGCCTGCACGGCCGTCATATTCACGGCCTCGGCCAGGTCCCCGCCGTTCTCGGAGGCTCCCAGCACCAGCGCCAGGCCCTCCATGGCCACGCCCAGCGCGGCCTCGCGCGCGAACACCCGGGACATCGCCTGCCAGGTCGGCCTGTCGAAACGGACGGTCTCGCCGTACTTCTGCGCGGCGCAGGCCGTGGCGAACACGGCGGCGGTCTCGGCGGCGCAGATAAGCGCGCCCAGCTTGAAGGTGACGTGCTGGTGCCGGGTGAGCTTATGCACGCGGCACTCCTCCAGGACGGCGGCCAGCGCCCTCAGGGCCAGCGCGGCGGCATGCGCCCCGGCGCCCGGCTCCCCGGCGTGCACCTGGTCCAGCTTGTCCGCCATATCCAGGTAATAGCGCCCGCGGGACTTCAAATGCTCCTGCCAGCGCCCGCGGTAGATGGTCATTTGCAGCACCTCGCTGGTGCCCTCGTAGATGCAGGTGATCTTGATGTCCCGTTTTATCTTCTCGACGGGGAAATCCTTGGTGTAGCCATAGCCGCCCAGCGCCTGGATGGCGTCGTCGGCGGCCTTGTTGCCCCACTCGGAGGCGCCGTACTTGGCGATGGCGCCCTCGGTCTGCAGGCCGTGTTCGCCGGAGTCCAGCCGGTTGGCCACGTCCTCGATATAGGTCTTGGCGCCTTCCAATTTGACGTAGTTGGGCACTATCAGCTTATGCGTGTAGCCCTGCTTGTCGGAAAGCGGGGTGCCGGCCTGGATGCGCTGCTGGCTGTAGCGGATGGCCTGCTCCAGCGCCTCCATCCCGGCGCCGAGGCCGAAGGCGGCCACCATCACGCGGGTATAGCCGAACACGGCCTGGGCCTGCAGGAGGCCTTTGCCTTCCTCCATGCCTATCAGGTTCTCCGCCGGCACAAAAACGTTGTCGAGCGACAGCCCGGCGGTGTTGGAAAGGCGGATGCCGTGCTTGTCCTCGTGCTTGTTGGGGCTGAAGCCCTCCATGTTGCGCTCCACCAGGAACCACGACGGGCCGCCGGGGGCCATGGCGAGGATGGTATAAAGGTCGGCCACGCCGCCGTTGGAGATCCACTGCTTGTTGCCGGTGATGTTGTAGCCCGCGATCTTGCCGTTCTTTACCACCTGCTCGGCGCGGGTGCGCAGGTTGATCAGGTCGGAGCCGGCGTCGGCTTCGGTGGCGCCGTAGGCCACCAGCAGGTTCTCGCTGGCTATGCGGCGCAGCCACTTCTCTTTCTGTTCAGAGGTGCCGCCCACGTTGAGCGGGTCGGTGCCGAGGAAGGTGGCGAACACGCCGGTGGCTATGCCCAGGTCTATGCGGGCCAGCATCTCGCAGACGCGGTAGATATCGAATGTGCCGCCGGAAACGCCGCCGTACTCGGCCGGCACCATCAGCAGGTGCAGCCCCAGCACGTCGTGCTCGTACATTTCCTTCAGGATATCGGCGGGAAACTCGTTCTTTTCGTCCAGCTCGCGGATCAGGTCGTAGGGGATGCGGCGCTTCGCGTATTCCCTGAGGCTGTCCAGCATCAGGTTCCTGGATATGGTATCGATACTTGCCATTCAGTAACTCCTTGAAAAGATCTTTTCCGTTAAACTTTAGCTGTCTCGCACAGGGCCGCGTATTCCTTCGCCTCGGCCGCCAGCTTTTCGGCGCAGGCCCTGTCCTCCAGGGACTCCGCGTTTATGAAGACGTTCTCTACCGCGCAAAGGATGGCCGCGCGCAGCAGGTACGCCGCGCTCTTGTAGTCCGACATGACGGACTTCGAGATCGAGACCTCGCAGACCTTGAGGCCGTTCATGGCTTCGGAGGCCAGGCGCGCGGTCTTCAGCGGCACCTCGGCCGCGTACTTCAGCGCGGCCTGCATCTTCACCTTCCGCTCCGGGTCCTCTTTGGGCAGCTTCATCGCCGTCATGAAGACGTCGAAGGAGGAGGAATCTTCGCTGACGCAGTTCTGCAGTTCCACTTTGTGCTCGCCCAGGCGGTCGCGCAGGGTGTTGAGGGCTGGCTTTTTGGCCTCGTCCAGTTTCTTGCCGCGCAGGGTTATGCCTATGGCCATCTGGCCGAGGGCGCAGCCCATGGCCCCGCTGATGGCCGCGGCCGAGCCGCCGCCGGGGGTGGGGTCCGTGTTGGCCAGCGCGTCCACGAACAGGTTCGCGCCGTTCTGCCAGGAGCTGAGCAGCTTCAGGAGCTTGGTCTCCAGCACCTGCGCGTCCTTGTTGAAATCCTTCACCTGCAGGTTTTCCACCGCGTAGTCGGTCAGGGCTTCCTGCGTGGTCAGGCCGATCAGTTCCGTACCGGTCACGGCGATGTTCTTCGGGCCGAGGTCCTTCTGCAGCTCGTCCATCACGCGCTTTATCGAGGTGGTGCGGTAATCGGTCAGCACGGTGGACATCTGCACCTGGCCCTTGCTCTCCAGGAAGATCTCCTTGGCGCGCAGCGCCGGCAGGCCGCCGCCGGAGGTGCGGATCTTCTTGGCGAGTATCTTGGCGAACTCCATATCGGTGGTGTTGAGGTTGACGTTGAAATTGACGATCTGGTTGCGGGCGCCCACGGCCATGGCGCCGGCGGTGGGGTGGATGTGGTTGGGCCCGAAATCCGGCACGCGCTCGGGATCCTTGCCGATGACTTCTTTCAGGCCCTCGAACTGGCCCTTCCTGACCTTGGCCAGGTCCTTGCGGTGTTCGAATTTGGCGGCGCGGTCATAGAGGTAGACCGGGATATTGAGCTCACGGCCTATGCGCTCGGCCGTGACTTCGGCCAGCTTTATGCAGTCCTCGATGGTGGAATCCATTATCGGGATGAAGGGAGCGACATCGGTGGCGCCCATGCGGGGATGCTCGCCTTTATGATGGTTGAGGTCTATCAGGGAAGCCGCTTTCTTCGTGACCGCGAACATGGCTTCGGAAGCGGTTTCCACGGGAGCTATAAAAGTGAGCACGGTGCGGTTATGGTCGGCGTCCTTCTCCACGTCCAGCACCAGCACCCCGGGCACGGCCCGGGCCGCGTCCACTATCTTGTTTATCTTGTCTTGGTCCCTGCCTTCGCTGAAATTCGGTACGCATTCCACAAATTTACCCATAAATCCTCCGGGAAGGGCCGGCCTATGCGCCAAAAGCCCCATTTATAATTATAGAAATGATAGCAAAAAGAGAGCGGCAAGATAATACTCAATAAAGGCCGGCACAATAGCGAAATACGGGTGTAACAAAAATCAAACACCATTTTCCGTATGATATGCTATTATATTAGTCGGGTTAGTCATGGGGAGCGTTATGAATAAAATATTGGTCGTCGAAGACGATCCGTCTATCATGGAAATGCTGAAGTATTGCCTTGAATCGCAGGGCTATATGATCATTTCCGCGGAAAACGGCAAAACCGCGCTTAACTGGGTGAAAGAGGGGAATATAGACCTGGCCATTATAGACCTGGGCCTGCCGGACATGAACGGGATGGAAGTCTGCAGGACGATAAAAGATAATCCGCGCACGCGGGCGACGCCGGTGATAATCCTTACCGGCAACAGCTCCAACGAGGCCAGGATCGAAAGCCGCCTCGTCGCCAACGCCAACCTTTTCCTGAACAAGCCCATAGACGCCGGCGACCTGCGCAAGGCCGTAAGCAAGATGTTCGAGAAATCGGAAAGGGAAAAGCGGCTTTTAAGGACTTCTATAAAGTTCCGCCTGGACGGGCGGCTATCCCAGCCTGGTAAGCAGCCCTGAAACGGCGGCCAGGCAGGCGGTCTCGGCCCTGAGGGTATACAGGCCGAGGCTCATGAACAGCGCTCCCTTTGAGCGCACAAATTCCAATTCGCCCTTGGTAAAACCGCCTTCGGGCCCCACAAAAAGCTTGATATCGGTCTTCCCGGCAAGGGCTTTCGCCGTTTCCTCCGGCGTGGCCCCGTCCGGGGAGGCGAACACGCAGGTCCCCCCCGCGGCTATGAGGTCGTCGAGTTTTTCCGGCTTAAGTATGGCCGGGAGGCGCCCGCGCCCGCTTTGCTTGCAGGCGGCCACGGTGATCTGCTCCAGCCGGGGCTGCCGGCGCTCCCAGGCGCTGAAAAGATCGAACTGCACGCGCGAGCTCATCACCGGCTGGAAAGTCTCCACGCCGGCCTCGGTGCAGTGCTCGAGGATGCTCTCGAAGGCCGGGCGCGCCGCCACCCCGAAGCACAAGGACAGCCTGGTGTTGTACTCCGGATTAGGCAGTTTCTCCTGCAGCAGGCCGGTCACCGAGCCGGGCTCGGCGGCCTTGATCACGCACAGGTAGCGGTTCCCCTTCCCGTCGAAGATCAAGATCTCGTCGCCGACCCTGGCGCGGGCCACCTTTATTATGTGGTCGGCTTCGTCGGGGCCGGAAAAGAACTGCCCGTTGCGTATATTTTCGGCAGGGATAAGATATTGCGCCATAAGCCGGTCACTGCCCCAGTATTTTCTTAAAAAAACCCTTTTCTTCTTCCGGTACCTCGTGGCCGGCGAGGCCCGCCAGCTCCGAGAACAGCTCGCGCTGGCGCGGGGTCAGGTCGTGCGGGATCTCCAGCTTCACCTTGACCATCAGGTCGCCGCGGGGCCTGCCGCCCGGGCCGGGCATCCCCTTCTCGCTTACGCGGAAAGTTTTGCCGTGCTGGGTGCCGGACGGGATCTTTATCTTGGTGCGGCCGCCCTCTATCAGCGGCACGTCCACCTCGCCGCCGAGCGCGGCCTGCCAGACGGCCACCGGGCATTCGTAGACCAGGTCCCGCTTGTTGCGTTCGAAATGAGAATGGTGCTTCAGGCGGACCTCTATATAAAGGTCGCCGGAGGCCCCGCCTTTAGCGCCGGCGTCCCCGCCCCCGGAAACGCGCAGCACCGCCCCCTCTTCCACGCCGGCCGGGATCTTGACGTTGATGGAAACGCCCTTCTTGCTGCGGCCCTGGCCGCCGCAGGCCTTGCAGGGCGACGTTATCACCTCGCCCTGGCCGCCGCATTCGGGGCAGGCCTGGCTGAAAGCGAAGAAGCCCTGCGAATACTGCACCCGGCCCGCGCCGCGGCAGGTGGGACATTTCTTCACGCCGGTCTTGCCGCGCGCGCCGGTGCCGTCGCATTCCGCGCAGAGCTCGGTGCGGTCGAAACTGACGGGGATCTTCACCCCGTTAAAAGCTTCCTCAAGGGTTATCTGGGCCTCGTATTTCAGGTCCGCGCCGCGCCTGGAGCGCGGCTGGCCCCGCTGGCCGCCGCCCTGCGCGAAAAGGTTCTCGAACAGGTCGCCGAAGACGTCGCCCATGTCCGCCCCGGGAAAGCCCCCGAAACCGCCGCGCCCGCCACCGCCGTTCTTGAGCCCCTCGGCCCCGAACTGGTCGTAGATCTTGCGCTTATCGGAGTTGGAGAGCACCTCGTAGGCCTCGTTGATCTCCTTGAAATTCGCCTCGGCCTCGTCGTTGCCGGGGTTGCGGTCCGGGTGGTATTTAAGCGCCATCTTGCGATAGGCGCTCTTTATCTCGTCGTCGCCGGCATTGCGGGCGACGCCCAGCAGGCGGTAATAATCGTTTGAAGCCATAATAAAAAAGTGAGCGGGGTACGGCGTATGGAGGCCCGCACTGGCCCGCTATACGCCGTCCCCGTCAATACCGTTGCTTACTTCTTTTTGTCGTCGACCACTTCCGCGTCCACCACGTCGTCCTTGCCGCCCGCGGAAGCCTTGGCGCCTTCCTGGGCCTGGGGGCCGCCGGCGCCGGGGCCGGCTTTGGCCTGGGCCGCCTTGTACACGGCTTCGCCCAGCTTCTGCGAAACCTGTATCAGGTTGTCCTTGGCTTTCTTGAGCTTGTCCAGGTCGTCGCCTTTCAGCGCTTCCTTGAGCTCGCCGATGGAGCGGTCCACGGCCAGGCGCTCGTCCTGGCTGATCTTGTCGCCGTGCTCCTTCAGCGCCTTCTCGGTGCTGTAGAGGATGGCGTCGGCCTCGTTCTTGGCCTCCACCTTCTCCTTGTACTTCTTGTCGGCGTCGGAGAACTGCTCGGCCTGCTTCATGAACTTGTCGATGTCCTCTTTGGACAGCTTGTTGGGCGCGCTGATGGTGATGTGCTGCGCCTTGCCGGTGCCCAGGTCCTTGGCGTGCACCTGCAGGATGCCGTTGGCGTCGATGTCGAAGGTCACTTCGATCTGCGGCGTGCCGCGCGGCGCCGGGGGTATCCCGTCGAGGTCGAACTTGCCCAGCGACACGTTGTCGCCGGCCATGGCGCGCTCGCCCTGCAGCACGTGGATGGTCACCGCGGGCTGGGAATCCGCCGCGGTGGAGAACACCTGCGACTTCTTGGCCGGGATGGTGGTGTTCTTGTCTATCAGCCGGGTCATCACGGAGCCCAGGGTCTCGATGCCCAGGGACAGCGGGGTGACGTCGAGGAGCAGCACGTCCTTCACGTCGCCGGTGAGGACGGCGGCCTGCACGGCGGCGCCGGAGGCCACGCATTCCATCGGGTCCACGCCGTGCTCTATTTTCTTACCCACGGCTTCTTCCATGAACTTCTGCACGATGGGCATGCGGGTGGGGCCGCCCACCAGGATGATGCGGCTGATGTCGCCGCTTTTGAGCTTGGCGTCGGCCAGCGCGGTGTCGATGGACTTCTGGCAGCGCTTTACGATGGCCTCCACCAGCGATTCCAGGCGCGCGCGGGACAGCTTGAGGGCCATGTGCTTGGGGCCGGAAGCGTCGGCGGAGATGAACGGCAGGTTGATCTCGGTCTCCATGGTGGTGGAGAGCTCGATCTTGGCCTTCTCGGCCGCTTCCTTGATGCGCTGCGTGGCGGTGGCGTCCTTCATCAGGTCGATGCCTGTGTCCTTGCGGAACTCGCCGGCTATGAAGTCCACCAGGGCCTTGTCCATGTCGGTGCCGCCCAGCTGGGTGTCGCCGGAGGTGGAGATCACGTCGAACGTGCCTTCCTTGCCCAGTTCCATGATGGTCACGTCGAGCGTGCCGCCGCCCAGGTCGAAGACCATGATCTTCTGGTCCTTGCCTTCCTTATCAATGCCGTAGGCCAGCGCGGCCGCGGTGGGCTCGTTGACGAGGCGCACCACTTCCAGGCCGGCTATGGTGCCCGCGTCCTTTGTGGCCTGGCGCTGATTGTCGTTGAAGTAGGCCGGCACGGTGATGACGGCTTTCTCCACTTTCTCGCCCAGGAAGGCCTCGGCGTCGCGCTTCACTTTCTGCAGCAGGAAGGCGGCCAGCTGCGGCGGGGTGAACTCCTTGCCCGCTATCTGGTATTTGTGGTCGGTGCCCATCTTGCGCTTGAACGCCGAGACGGTGCCTTCCGGGTTGGCGACGGCCTGCCTGCGGGCCGGCTCGCCGACGAGCATCTGCCCGTCCTTGGCGAAAGCCACGTAGGACGGGAAAGCCTTCCCGCCCAGGCTCGTGCCTTCGGCCGACGGGATGATGGTGACTTTGCCGCCTTCCATCACCGCCGCGGCGGTGTTAGATGTACCGAGGTCTATGCCTATTATCTTTGCCATATTAGTATCCTCCAGAAAATACTTGCTGAAATTTTACTTTCCTTCCTCAGCCGGCGGTTCCTGTACCGGCGGCCGCTCCGCGGCTTTCTTTTTCGCTATCTTCACCCTGGCCGGCCGCAGGATCTTGTCGCCCAGGTAAAAACCTTTCTGCAGCTCCTCCACCACCAGCCCGTCGTTCTCGTCGGTCCCCTCTACCACCCCGAGGATGTCGCAGGCCATGGGGTCATAGGGTTTGCCCGTAGTCTCCATGGGTCTGATGCCTTCGGCCTCGAACAGCTTGGTGAACTCCTTGAAGATCATCTCCAGGCCCTTGAGCACGTCGCCGTTGGCCCCGTCGTCCGCGGCCGCGTTGAGGTGAAGGTGCGCCGCCAGCAGCAGGTCGTACAGCGGCAGCAGCTTCAGCAGCATCTCGGCCTTGCCCCATTTTATCAACTCCGGTTTCTCCTTCTCCACCCGCTTGCGGTAATTCTCGAAGTCGGCCTGCAGGCGCAGCAGTTGGTCGTAATAGTCCTCGGCCCGCTTGCCCGGCTTCTCCGGCTCCGCCGCCGGCGCCGCCGCCGGCTTGGCCGCTTCCCCGCAGACGCACTCTATCTCTTCCGCGGGAGCCTTCGTTTTTTTCTCTTCAGCCTTATGGTTTTTCATATGCCTTATTCGTCAAAGTCTATCTTGTCCCATTCCCCCAGCATGTCCTCCATCATGGAACTGACCGTGTCCACCAGCGAGATCATGCGCGGGTACTCCATGCGCTTGTAGCCCAGTATCCCCACCAGCCCCACCGCCTTGTCGTTGATGCAGTAGGAACTGGACACCAGGCTGAAATTCTTGAATTCCTTGATGCTGTTCTCCGAGCCAATGGTCACGTCCACGATATGGCGCTTGCCCGGCTGGGCCAGGGCCTTCGTCTTGCCGGCGCAATCGTGCAGGCGCTCGCGCAGCAGGCCGAAGAAGCGCTCTTTCTGCTCGAGCACCGCGGCTATATTGCGGAAATCCTCTATGTTGCCGTCCTCGAGGTTGGCGTAGATGCGGCTGAGCCCCTCCAGGTACAGCGCGTCGTCGTTCTTTGAAAGGCCCTTGAAATATTCCACGAGCTTGCGCAGCAGCTCCTCCAGGCCCTTGTCCCTGCCTTTGGAGACGAACTCGCTGAAAATGATCCCGGGCACGTCGGAAACCGGCATATCCTTAAGGCGCTTGTTGAGCTTAAGCGCCAGCGCCTTCACCGAGGCCTTGTCCGCCGGGTGTTCCAGCGCGAAGGGCGCGTGCTTGATGAGGCCCGAATGGGAGAACATCACGGAAAGCACGTTCCTGGGGCCCATGCTTATGAGGTCAAAGCGCTTGATGCTGTCCAGGTCCGTATCCGCGCTCATCACGAACCCGGCCCACTTGGACATATCGGCCAGCATCCTGGAAGTGTGCTTAAGGAAGCCGTCGAGCTGCTCGATGCGGCGGTCGTATTCCCCCTCCAGGTGCTCCTTCTCCACGGCGGCCAGGCGCTGCAGGCGCTGGATATTGTCCACGTAGGCGCGGTAGCCCTTGTCGGAAGGGATGCGGCCCCCCGAAGTGTGCGCCTGGTAAAGGTAGCCGGTCTCTTCCAGCTCCTTCAGTATATTCCTTATAGTAGCGCTGGAAACGTTGAAGCGGCCCTCTTCCGCGATAAGCTCGGAACTGACCGGGCGGCCCGTGCTGACATAGTTATAGACCACCCAGTTAAGGATCTTGTCTTTCCTGTCCTGCGCTACTTCCGGTTTGAGCACTCTCATATATATCACGGCTCCGACGTGAGCACTATGGTTTTGCTTTAATAGCAATCATAACCCATGACTGCTAAAAATATTATACACGTTGCGCGCTTAATTGTCAATACCCGTGTCCGAGTGCTAAAAATAGCCGGGCTGACGCAAATCAAAGCGCGTGCCGGGGGCATTTCATATACTATCTTTAAGGTTTGACGGTTAGAGCGGAGGGATAGATAAATGAAATTTTCAGCGATACTTTTAGCGGCGTTCGCGGCGGCGATGCCGGCCCGCGCGGCGCAGACTTCGGCCTGGCCGCCCCTGGTCACGCCTGAGACCCTCGGCGCCATCGCGGTCCCGGCGCCCGGGAACCCGGTAAGAGCGCTTCCGAAGGACGGCGTAAACTATTCCGCCGCCGAAGAGATCCTCATCAAGGAATTCGGCATGACCGGCATAAGCCTGGACATACCGGAAGCGCAGGTGGGATCGCAGATGCAGCAGAGCCCCGCCGGCCTTTGCTTCGAACAGGCGCTGCGCTCGGCGCTCAACAGCTTTCTCACGGACTACTCCGACAGCACCGGCCCGCTGGCCTCCATACTTTCCGGCATGGGCATAGCAAAGCCCACCAAGTCGGAACTCAAGCAGGCCTCGAAGAAGCTCATGCAGCAGATGAACATGCCCGGCGCCCACCTGTACCTGGTCAGGGACAACGGCCCGCACCAGCCCTCCCGCGGCGAAAAGGTCAGCGTTAACTGGATCTTCAACCTGCGGCTCAACAATTATTCCAACTCCTATTGGGCGGTAGCGGACCGCTCCGGGAACAAAGCGGCCTACAACTACGGCAGCAACTGAACCGCGCCCCCCGCTATTCAAAAACCCCGGCAGCTGCCGGGGTTTTTATTTAAGGCCGGCACGGGCTGTTACAATTGTTACGTTCCCCCTGTCAAATCAATTAAGAATGTTACCCAAGCAGTAGCCCGCAGGCCAGGCCTCCTTTCTGTTGATTATGCTGTTACCAAGTCTGTAGTG
>MGUK01000030.1:8963-40392 GCA_001799995.1 Elusimicrobia bacterium GWF2_62_30 | reverse complement strand
AACGAGATCCTCTCCGTCTCCCGGCCCGAGATCGTGACCAGGATCCACGAAGACTACCTGGCCGCCGGCGCCGACTTCATAGAGACCAACACCTTCGGCGCC
The DNA here is from genome assembly GCA_001799995.1 of Elusimicrobia bacterium GWF2_62_30. Lineage (GTDB taxonomy): Bacteria > Elusimicrobiota > Elusimicrobia > Elusimicrobiales > UBA9959 > UBA9959. The sequence continues at coordinate 40,290 of MGUK01000030.1, read as the reverse complement.
AACGCCGCCGTGCTGGCCGAATACGGCCTGGCCTCCCGCGTGCGCGAGTTCAACCTGGCCTCGGCCAAACTGGCCAAAGCCGCCGCCCAGAAATTCTCCACCCCCGGCCGCCCCCGCTACGTGGCCGCCTCCGTCGGCCCCACCAATAAAGCCCTCTTCGTCACCGGCGGGGTCACCTTCGACGAGCTGCGCGATATCTACCTGGAGCAGCTCTCCGCCATGATCGAAGGCGGCGCGGACGTGCTGCTCATCGAGACCGCGCACGACGTGCTGAACCTGAAGTCGGCGCTGGCCGCCGCGCATATCGCCTTCAAAAGGGCCGGCCGGGAACTGCCGGTGATAGTTTCGGCCACCATGGACGGGCGCAACAAGATGCTCTCCGGGCACGACGCGGAGGCTTTCTACGCCGCCGTGGAACATTTCCCGCTGGCCGCCATCGGTTTTAACTGCTCCACCGGCCCCGAGGGCCTGGGCCTGCGCCTGGAGCGCCTGGCCGCCCGCGCCCAGTACCCCGTCTTCGCCATGCCCAACGCCGGCCTGCCCGACGAGAACGGCCGCTATCTGCAGACGCCGGAGACGTTCTCTTCCGTAATGGCCGGCTACGCCCGGAAAGGTCTGCTCAACGCCGCCGGCGGCTGCTGCGGCACCAGCCCCGCGCATATAAAGGCCCTCGCTGAAAGCGTAAAAGGCATAAAACCCCGCGTCCCGCAGGCGAAAGCGCCGTGGGTAGTGTCCGGGGTAGAGGCGCTGTTTTACGACGAGATAGAGCCGCCGCTGATGGTGGGCGAGCGCAACAATTCCATAGGTTCCAAGAAATTCCGCGACATGGTGGCCGCCGGCGATTGGGACGGCGCCGTGGCGCTGGCCAAGGCGCAGGCCGCGGCCGGCGCGCACGCGCTGGACGTATGCCTGGCCAACCCCGAGCGCGACGAGCTGGCCGATGTGAAAACGCTGGCGCCCAAGCTGGCCCGCGCGGTGCGCCTGCCGCTGATGACGGACACTACCAATCCCGCCGTGATGGAAGAAGTGCTCAAGACCGTGCCCGGCAAAGCCATGCTCAACTCGGTCAACTTCGAGTTCGGCCCCGACAAGCCGCGGGCGGCCGCGGAACTGGTGAAGATCTATGGCGCCAAGCTGGTGTTCGGCTGCATCGACGAGGACAAGGAGCACGGCCTGCCCCTGGAGGCCGTCCGCAAGGTGGCCATAGCCCGCCGCGCCTACGCTTTTCTCACCGAAGAGTGCGGGCTCAAGGCCGAAGATATCATCTTCGACACCCTCGTTTTCCCCGTGGGCGTGGGCGGCGAGCACACTAAAACCGCGCACGAGACGATAAAGGCCATAGAACAGATAAAGAAAGAATTCCCCGGCGTGAAGACCGTGCTGGGCGTAAGCAACGTTTCCTTCGGCCTGCCGCCCGCTTCGCGCGAAGTGCTCAATTCCGTGTTCCTGCACCACGCCGTTAAGGCCGGCCTGGACCTGGCCATAGTCAATATCGAGAAGCTCAAGCGCTTCGCCGGCATCTCCGCCGAAGAGCGCGCCCTGGCCGAGGACCTTATCTTCGCGCGCAAGCCCGACGCCGCGCAGCTTTTCGCCGCGCGCTACCGCGACGCCAAGAAGGCCGCTCCCGCTCCCGCCGCGCACAATGCCCCGCCGTCCGAAAGGCTGCGGCTGGCGGTGCTCAGCGGCTCCAAGAACGGCCTGGAAGAGGCGGTCTGCGACCTGCTGGTGGAAAAATCGCCCCTGGAGATAATAAACGGCCCGGTGATGCAGGCCATGGCCGAGGTAGGCAAACAGTTCGCCGCCGGCGAACTGATAGTTACCGAGGTACTGCAGAGCGCCGAAGCCGCCAAGGCCGTGGTCACGGCCCTGGGCCCGGCGCTGAAAACGCAGAAAGCGCCCAAGCGCGGCCGCCTGCTATTGGCCACCGTCAAAGGCGACGTGCACGACATAGGCAAGAACCTGGTGAGCATTATTTTCGAGAGCAACGGTTTCGAAGTGGAGGACCTCGGCGTTAAGGTGCCGCCGGAGGACATTGTAGCCGCCGCCGTTAAGTCCAACCCCGATTTTATCGGCCTGTCGGGGCTGCTGGTGCGTTCCTGCGAGCAGATGACCGTGACCGCGCGCGAGCTGGCCAAGGCCGGCATAAAGGCCCCGCTGCTGGTGGGCGGCGCCGCGCTCACCGCAAAGTTCACGGCTTCCAGTATAGCTACCGAGTACCCGGGCCCGGTATTTTATTCAGGCGACGCCATGGAAGGCGTCAACTACGCCCTGAAATACGCCACCGAAGGGGCCGCGGCCTGCGCGTCCAAAGCTTCCACTCCGGACAGCAAACCCGCCGGGTCCGCGCCAGCGGTATCGGCTTCTTCAGCACAGCCCCTGGCGGAGTATTACCCCGCCGATATCCCCGCGCCGGCTGACCTGGAAAGGCATTTTATAGAGGATCAGGACCTGGAGGAGCTGTTCGCCAACCTCGACGACAACCTTTTCAGCCTGCGGTTCCTCAAGGTCAACAAAGCCCAGCCCCAGAAGGCCGAAGAGGCCCTTAAGCTGCTGGCCGGCATGAAGAAGGAAATAATAGCCGGGAATTTAATAAAGCCGCGCGCGGTCTACCGGTTCTTCCCGGTCAACAGCTCCGGCAACCAACTGCTGGTCTACGGCGCGGACGGCGCCCCGGCGGCGTCCTTCCTCTTCCCGCGCAGGGCCGAGGGCGTTAAGCTTTGCCTGGCGGATTTCGCCGCGCCGGTTGCCGGCGGCAAAAAAGACCATGCGGCTTTCTTCGCCCTTACCTGCGGCGAGGGGATACTGGAGTTCGCCCGGCGCGAGCGCAAGGCGGGCAACTATCTAAGGTCTTACCTGGTGGAGGCCCTGGCGCTGACCCTGGCCGAGGCTTTCGCCGACGTGCTGCATTTGCGCATAAGGAAAGACTGGGGCATAGCCGAGGAAAAACCGGCCCGCCCGCTGCTGCGCGGCAAGTACCGCGGCAAGCGCTATTCTTTCGGCTACCCGGCCTGCCCGGACCTGGCCAACCAGAAGATACTCTTCGACCTGCTCAAACCCGCGGACGCGGGCCTCAGCCTTACCGACGGCTTCATGATGGACCCGGAGGCCTCGGTCTCGGCTATAGTCTTCCACAACCCGAAGGCCATCCACTTCAGCGCCGATCAGCGCGTGCAGGTGGCCGAATAGTCCCGGCGGCCGAGAGCCTTTCCAGGAGCTTCTCGGGCACGCCGCAGGCGGAAAGTTTTTCTATGACATCGTCCAGCTGTTCGTCCGCCACCCTGTAGTCTCCCCCGTAATACAGCCTGTGCTGCGCCAGCCAGTCGATCCCCTCTTTTTTGGAAAGCAGGTCCGAACGCGACGCGGCTTCCGCCAGGCCCAGGCCGAGCAGGGCTGAAAAATTGCCCGGGTCCGCGGCCAGGGCGCTTTCGAAGCGGGCCCGCGCGAGACCCAGCCTTTCCTCCGGCCGCGCATGCAGCGCTGCCGAGGTGAACAGCCAGCGCCCGCTGGCAATGAACGCCGATGCCTGGCACTTAGCGCCGCAGGAAAACTCGCGGAAGACTTCCCCCGGGCCGGAGTAATTGCGCCTAAGAGGCTCTTTGACGACCGCGGAAAGCCGGCCGGCAAAGCCCCCGGCCAGCAGCAGGTAGCCGCGCATGTTCGGGTGATGGCCGTCTATAAAAAGATACCCGTCGGTAATGCCGTGCGGGGACCGCTGGCTGAATATCTCCGCGGCGTCCGCCAGCGGCAGGCGGTAACCGGCCGCGAGGCCGCGGATCAGCTCGTTCTGCGCGGTCCTGGCCCGGCCGAAGTTATCCCACACGGGCAGCTCTACGGCCTCCTGGTAGTACCGCAGCGCCTCCTTGTGCCGGCCCGCTGCCTGGAGGCATCTGGCCATGCGGTATCTCAGGTACGCGCGCATCCTGGGATGGGCTCCGTCCCGGCCGGCATAGTAAGCGACGGCTTCCCTCCACCGCTTCCCGGCCTCCAGCTCAAGGCCTTTTTTCAGCATGGCCCGTATTTCCTCAAGGGTAAGCCCTTCGCCGGGGAACAGCCCGGGGTCTATTCCGGAAATGTCGGAGACCGCTGTTGAAAGGATGGGCGTCAGCCCGTGCTCCAGGCTGAGTTCCACCACGCCCCGGAGGTAGTGCGCATAAGTGTCCAGGGTGCGCGCGCGCAGGACCGGCAGGTGCTTCTCGGCGAAGAAGAGAAGATCGCGCAGCAGCATGGAACGGGAAAGGAACTTCTCCCGCAAGCGCTCGAAAGGCGGTATGCCGCGCTTGAGCGTGGCGTCGTTGTGCGCGGAATATATGAATACGGCGCCAGGCCCCCGGCCCCTGAACCGCAGCGCCCGTTCGAAAGCCGCGTACTGCGCATAGATGGATTCGCCCGAACGCGCCACGGTGACCGCGCGGATCCCCCGCCCGCCGATCCGCCCGCCGAACATGCCGGCCACCAGGGCGGCGGGGGTTATTTCCGGAGCATAAGGCTCGCCTGCGGCGGTGGATTCGCCCACCGAGTAAAGGACGAAACTCTTATCGTCCGAGTCCCGCTCCAGCCAGGAACGGGCGGCCCAGCAGCCGCGGTAAAGCAGTTCGGCCGCCGCTGGGAGCGCGAGAAAGGCCGCCGCGAGAAGAACGATTCTTTTGAGCGGGCGCCGCCCGGCGGTATTAAGAGAAGACATTGTCCCCTATTCTGCAATTTGTGGCGGCCGCCTTTCAATTAGGGCGCCTGAGGGGACGTTGTTTACTATTTGACTATTTGTTCTCGGCAGGTGGTCGTGGTCTGCGTAGTGAGTAATCCTTCTAAGCGCCATAACTATTGTTAGATTGCAAATTCTGAAGGTTGAGCGTTACTATTAGGAGAAATAATCAAATAGTAAACAACGTCCCCTCCTAACTGTGGGCGTCAAATGTTGATAACAAGTCATATAGTCATCAGCGTCCCCTGTTACCGCCTGTTACCGCCTTTTTTGTATCATAGTTAAATAAGTTATAACACTTTATTCCTGCAACGGGGAGACTATGGACAACCTGAGCGAGATCGTCAATTACATGCAGAAGAAAGGGGCCCGCTTCGCGGACGCCCGGGAGCATCTTTTCCGCGAGCGCGAGATCTTTACGGAAGACACGCGCGTGGAGCAGATCGTAGAGCAGGATATAGACGGTACGGGAGTAAAGGTGCTTTATGGCAACGGCTGGGGCTATGCCTGCACCTGCGCCAAGGACATGGACTCTCTGCGCGCGGCGGCGGATAAGGCGCTGGACCTGGCCAAACACGCCGACAAGTGCACGGATTTCAAGGTGGAGCTGGCCGCCGAGCCGAAGCATATCGCCAAGTTCGCCACCAAGATAAAGGAAAACCCCTTCGACGTGAAGATCAGCGAGCCCGTGGACGCGCTGATAGAAGCCGGCGCTATCATCCGCAAGGTCAAAGACATCATCAAGGCCAATTCCAATTTGGTGCTGCGCAATATGCGCAAGAAATACGCCAATACCGAAGGCTCTAGGATAGAGACGGACATCTACACGGTGCTGGCCGAGATAGACGCCACCGCCAGGGCCAACGGCGAGGTGAAGTCGCGGCATTACCTGCCCTCGCCCATGAACGCGGGCTACGAATATTTCAGGGGTACCGACCTGGCGACCAACGCCGCCCGCATCGCCGAGCAGGCGCGCGAGCACTGCTTCGCCAAGTCCTGCGAAAGCGGCCCGACCACGCTCATCCTGGACCCGGAGCATTTGTCCTTGACCATGCACGAATCGGTGGGGCATCCCAGCGAGCTGGACCGCGTGCTGGGCTACGAGGAGTCCTGCGCGGGCCGCAGCTTCGCCACGATGGACAAGCTCAATAACTTCAAATACGGCTCCGAGCTGGTCAACCTGGTGGCGGACAATACGCTGGAAGGCGGGCTGGCCAGCATCGGCTACGACGACGAGGGCGTGGAATGCCAGAAATGGCATATTGTGAAGGACGGCATCCTGAGCGGCTACGGCGTGTGCCGCGAGCTGGCGCACAAGATGAAGATGCCGCGCGCCAACGGCACCACCCGGGCCACCAAGTATTCCGACGTGCCGATAACGCGCATGCCCAACCTTTACCTGGCGCCCGGCAAGACGCCGCTGACGAAGGAACAGCTGATAGCCGATACCGAGAGCGGCATCTACATAGAAGGCCGCGGTTCTTTCAGCATCGACCAGATGCGGCTGAACATGCAGTTCGGCGGCGACGCCTTCTGGGAAATAAAGAACGGCAAGATCACCGGCATGCTCAAGAACGTGGTGTACAACGCCATCTCCTACGAGTTCTGGCGCAGCTGCGACGCCATCTGCGGCGAAAGCGAGTTCCGGCGCGCGGGCTTCATCACCTGCGGCAAAGGGGACCCGATGCAGGCGGCCCAGATGACGCACGGGGCCAGCCCCGCGAGGTTCCGCAACATCATGGTACGGAGGGCGAAATAATGAACAAGGTCAACTCCGCGATCGAAAAGATACTGAAGAGCCCGGTGACGGACCACGTGGTGCTTTCCTACTCCAAGAGCGAAACGCAGCATATCCGGTTCTCTAACAATTCCGTGAACAGGGAGAACCTGTTCAAGCTGGAGGAAGAGGTGAAGGCCGAGGTGGGCGTGGACGGCCGCACCGGCTCCTGCCGTACCAACGACCTTTCTGAGGACGGGCTGAAGCGCGCGGTGGCCAAGGCGCATGAGACGGCCAAGCTGCTGCCCAAGGACCCCGAGTATATGCCGCCGGTGACCGAGGCGGAAGCGAAGACCTTCAAGGACTACAAGCCGGAGTTCGGCGCGCTTACCGACGAGAAGCTGTACGGCATCCTGGGCGAAGCTTTCGGCGAGATAAAGAAGGCGGGGTTGAACTCGGCCGGCAGCCTTTCGGCCAACCCGTACACGCTGGAGGTTTACAATAACCGCGGCGCGCGCGTGAAGCACAGCAACTGCTTCTCCACGTTCTACCTTACGGCTATGACCGGGAACTCCTCCTTCAAGGATTTCCACGTCACCAAGGACTTTTCCGACTATAACGGCAAAGCCTTCCTGGCGGACGTTATCGCGCGCACGCGGCTTTCCGAGAACCCTGCGCCGCAGGAGCCGGGCAAGTACACCGTGGTGCTGGGCCCGGCGGCCGTGGAAGAACTGCTGATGATGTTCCTCTGGTACAATTTCGACGCGAAGGCCATAGACGAGGGCCGCTCGGCCCTGTCCAAAAGGGCCGGCGCCAGCATTGCGGGCGAGAACGTGCACATCTACTCCAAGCCCGACCACGGGCGGGTGGGCCTGTTCCCGTTCTGCCCGGACAACGCCATGCCTTACCGGGAATTCGACATGATAAAGGACGGGAAGCTGGCTTCGCCCTGGTATTCCAGGTTCTACGGCGCCAAGAAAGGCGCCGCCGTTACCGGCCTGCCGCCCGCCAATATCATCTTCAAAGGCACGAACAAGCCGCTGGAGCAGCTCATCTCGGGCGTGGAGAACGGCCTGTACGTGAACAGCTTCTGGTACATCAGGCTGGTGGACATGATGGACGGGATCTTCACGGGGATGACCCGCGACGGCGTCTTCCGGATAAAGGATGGGAAGCTGGCGCAGAGCGTGAATAATTTCCGTTTCAACCAGAGCGTTTTCGACCTGCTGCAGAACATAACGGAGATAGGCCGGGAAAAGGAGATGGTCTTCACCTCCATCCCGCCCATCACCGTTAATGACTTCAATTTCGTCAGCAAGACGGAATTCTGAGCCCGGCGCTTTAGGACCTTTGCCCGCGCCTTTCTGCCCCCTTGGCCCTATTGCGGCCGCGGCGGGCTTGTTACAATGTAAGGGTAGCCGTTGCCAAGGAGGACTAATGTTAAAGAAACTGGGGCTTTCCGCCCTTTCAGCGCTCTTCTCGGTTTCGCTGGTATCCGCCGTAGATTTCGACCGCGGCCAGGGACTTGACCTGAACTCTGGTCTTTCCATTCCCTCCGTTCCCGCCCCCGCCCAGGAAAAAGGCATTTTCGACTGGTTCACCGGCAAGCCCGCCAAGGCTCCCAAAGAATGGACCGTGATGGTCTTCATCAACGGCAAGAACAACCTTGAACAGTACGCCCTCAAGGATATGAACGAAATGGAGCTGGTGGGCTCCACCGACAAGCTCAATATCGTGGTGGAAGTGGGCCGCATAGACGGCTATTCCGACGAGGACGGGGACTGGAAAGGCACCCGCCGCTACCTGATACAGAAAGACGCCGATATGGAAAAGGTGGCCTCCAAAATGGTGCAGGACCTGGGCAAGACCGACATGGGCGATTACAAGAGCGTAGCCGCCTTCGGCAAATGGGCCAAGGCCGCCTACCCCGCTAAAAAATACATGCTGATAGTCTGGAACCACGGTTCCGGCTGGGAGAAAAGCCTGAAGGCGCGCGTGACCAAGGGCATCTCCTACGACGACGAGACCAACAACCACCTGACCACGCCGCAGCTGGGCCTGGCGCTCAAAGAGCTGGGCAAAGTGGACGTGTACGGCTCGGACGCCTGCCTGATGCAGATGCCCGAGGTGGACTATGAGCTGAAGGATTACGCCGACTATATCGTGGGTTCCGAGGAGACGGAGCCGGGCGACGGCTATACCTACAATACCTTCCTGGCCCCCGTGGCGGCGCGGCCGGCGATGACGCCCGCCGAGTTGGCCAAGGTGGCCGTGGACGCCTACAGCGACCATTATAAAGAACAGGGCACCGGCTCAACGCAGAGCTTCGTGAAGACGGCCGCGCTTACCGGCCTGGCTGCCAGGCTGGACGCCTGGACCGGCGCGGTGATGGCAGCCGGCCTTAAGGCCGAAGTGGCGGCCGCCCGTTCGGCCGCGATGTCCTACGCGATCTCCGAGAACAAGGACCTTTACCACCTGGTGAGCCTGGTGGCCGGCAAGACCCAGGACGCCGCGGTGAAAGCCGCTTCCGCGGACCTGACGGCCTTCATCTCGAAGGAACTGGTAATGCACAACCGCTACAACGACCAGCCGGACAGCGGCGGCGGCGGTTGGGACGATTACGACGACTGGGATTATAAGCGCAAGGCCAGCAAGTACGGCGGCAAGGACTACTCCGAGTCGCACGGCATAGCCATCTACCTGCCCGGCTCCGCGCCCGCTGCGGGCTATAGCGAGCTGGCCTGGGCTTCGGCCACCAAGTGGGACGAGTTCATTAACTGGTCCGTGGCGAAGTAACTCAAAGAGATAAAAAGAAGGGGCCCCCTCGTCTGGCGAGGGGGCCCTTTCTTTTGCCGCGGCCGGTCCGTTAAACCTTTGACTTGAAGTAGGCTATGGTCCGCTTCAGCCCTTCTTCCAGGTCCACTTTGGGCTGCCATTTAAGTATTTTCTTCGCGCGGGTGATGTCGGGGCGGCGGACCTTGGGGTCGTCCTCCGGCAGGGGTTTGAAAACTATCTTCGATTTGCTCTTTGTGAGGCGCTTGATGGCTTCGGCCAGCTCCAGCAGGGTTATCTCGTGCGGGTTGCCGATGTTGACGGGGTCGTTCTCGCCGCTGAGCAGCAGGCGGTAGATGCCTTCGATGAGGTCCGAGACATAACAGAGGCTGCGGGTCTGCATCCCGTCGCCGTAGACGGTGATGGGCTTGCCTTTGAGCGCCTGCGTCATGAAGTTGGGGACCGCGCGGCCGTCCTGCAGGCGCATATTGGGGCCGTAGGTGTTGAAGATCCTGAGCAGCCGCACCTGCATCTTATGGTAGCGGTGGTAGGCCATGGTCATGGCTTCGGCGTAGCGCTTGGCTTCGTCGTAGACGCCGCGCGGGCCGATGGGGTTGACGTTGCCCCAGTAGCCTTCGTGCTGCGGGTTGATGAGCGGGTCGCCGTACACTTCGGAGGTGGAGGCTATCATGAAGATGGCCTTCTTTTCCTTGGCGAGGCCCAGCGCCTTGTGGGTGCCGAGGGCGCCGACCTTAAGCGTGGGGATGGGGAACTTGAGGTAATCGATGGGAGAGGCGGGGCTGGCGAAGTGCATTACGGCGTCGAGCTTGCCGGGGACGTGCAGGTAATTGGTGACGTCGTACTTGGTGAAGGAGAACTTGGGGTTCTTGAGAACGTCCTCGATGTTGGCGATGTTGCCGGTGATGAAATTGTCTATGCCTATTACGGTGTGGCCTTTACCCAGCAGGTAGCGGGAAAGGTGGCTGCCAAGGAACCCGGCGGCGCCGGTGACGAGGATTCTCATTTTTTGGGCTCCAGTTGGTGCGGTGGCTTATGTTCGGCGCCGGGCGCCGGGCGGACCGGATCGCAAAACGCGCTAGGGCACACCGTGCCCGTCGCTCATCCTCCTCCCTCGCCGCTTACGCAAGGCTCGGTCGTCGGAAGGTTTTGCTAACCCGGTCCGCCCGTCTCCCGTCGCAGTCTGCCCCGCATGATTTCTGCGGGGGCGTTTTATTACGGCCTGCCGACGGATTTGTACGTCCAGCCCATTTCGCGCATCTTGGCGGGATCGTAGAGGTTGCGGCCGTCCACCATGATGGGGTGGTTGGCCGTGACCATGAGTTTTTTCAGGTCGAGCTTGGCGAATTCTTTCCACTCGGTGACCAGGCAGACGCAGTCCGCGCCCTTGGCGCAGTCGTAGGCGTCCTTGGCGAAATACATGCCCTTGATCAGCTTTTTGGCGTTCTCCTGCGAGATGGGGTCGAAGCCGCGCACTTTGGCGCCGCGCTTGAGGAGCTCGCGCACGATGTCGATGGACGGGGCGAAGCGCATGTCGTCGGTTTCCGGCTTGAAGGCGAGACCCAGCAGGGCCACGGTCTTGCCCTCCAGGTTCCACAGCTCTTCCTCTATCTTTTTCACGAGCCACATCTTCTGGTTCTCGTTGATGTCCTTGACGGTCTTGAGCAGGGCGAAGTCGTAGCCCACCTGGGAGCTGAGCCAGTAGAAGGCCTCGAGGTCCTTGGGGAAGCAGAAGCCGCCGAAGCCGATGCCGGCCTTCAGGAACGAGGCGCCGATGCGCTTGTCCAGGCCCATGCCGCGGGCCACGTCCTCTACGTTGGCGCCGGTCTTCTCGCAGACGTTGGCGACGGCGTTGATGAACGAGATCTTGGTGGACAGGAACGAGTTGGAGGCGTGCTTGATGAGCTCGGCGCTCTTGACGCTGGTTATCACTATCGGCGCGCCCTTCATCGGCTTGTACACGCGGCGCATCAGTTCCTCGGCCTGCTTGGAGGCCACGCCGACCACGACGCGGTCCGGCTCCAGGAAGTCCCACACCGCGGTGCCCTCGCGCAGGAACTCCGGGTTGGAGGCCACGTCGAAGGGCAAGTGGTTCTTGTTGTGGCGCTTAACGGTCTTGTTGATCCAGTCGCAGGTGGCCACCGGCACGGTGGATTTCTCCACTATCACGGTGTAGTCCGTCATGCTCTTGGCCACTTCTTCGGAAACCTTCTCTATGGCGGAAAGATCGGCGGAGCCGTCGTCGCGGGGCGGGGTGCCCACGGCGATGAACACGGCTTCGGCGCGGTGTCCGCCGTGGTGCATGCCTTCCTTGATGGAATTTGCGAAGTGCAGGCGCCCGGCCTTCACGTTCTTACTCACCACGCGCTCCAGGTCGTCCTCGTAGATGGGCATGATGCCTTTCTCGAGCATCTTGATCTTGGCGGGGTCGTTGTCCACGCAGACCACGCGGTGGCCCAGCTCGGCCAGGCAGGCGCCGCTGACCAGGCCAACGTAGCCGGTGCCGACCATGCAGATATTGACTTTAGCGTTGTTGGTTTTTTTCATTGCCAGCTCCATTGACTATTTATTCGCCGCGCCGTTAGCGTTCGGATCGCAGGCCACTTCGCTGTCCTTCTCAAGCTCGATCTCGTGCGCCTTGGCCAGTTCGCAGGCGCGCTTCTGCTCGGCTTTGCCCATGAAGTAGATGGCGCCGAAGATGGCGGCCAGGCCGAACCAGTCTTCCATGGCGGGCGGCTTCTGGCCGGCTATCAGCCACCAGACCACCAGCGTGGCCACGGTGCCGGCCACCAGGGAGGTGACGCGGTTGACCAGGCCGGCGAAGGTGGCGGTGCGGCCCTTGAACATGAACAGGAACACCGAGAAGAACGCGGCGAACCCGAACGGGATGCCCGAGAGAACGCCCTCTTTCCACAGCGCCGGGGTGTTGACCAGCGAGTCCTTGAACTGGTAGCCGAAACCTTTGGGGTCGGCTATGGCGAGGTCCACGGAATAGAAAAGGATCGTGCCCGCTATCAGGATGCCTATAGTGGAGGCTATCTGCTCCACCGCGAAGAATCCCTTGGTATCGTAGATGGCGTCCTTCTTGCGGGTGTTCTTGTAGTAGTTGAAGATGTAGATGCGGATGGAATAGGCCGTCAGGTACGCGGTAAGGATGGTCATCGCGGCGGCGTTGCCCAGGAAGTCGAAGTCGCCGGGCTTGACGTAGATGAACTTGATGCTGACGGCGATCAGCGCGAAGACCACGGCCACGTTCTCTTCCCAGTACACGGTCTTATGCAGGATGCCCTGCTTTATCTGGATGGTGTCGATGATGCGGCTGATGATGATGACGCTGGCGCGCATGATGATCATGGCGACCATCACCGAGATGGGCAGCACGTACATCAGCGTGGTGGTGGGGATGATGACGGCCGTGCAGATGCCGGAAGGGATGATGTAGAGGAACTCGCGGGGCATGCTGATGCCCAGGACGGTGGTGTAGTCGCTGGATTTGAACTTGTACCAGCCCCAGGCGATCACCACCAGGTTGCAGATGAGCATGCCGCCTATGGTGTTGTAAACGGTATAGGTATTGCCGCCCATTCCGAGCGTTTTCGCGAAATACTTTGCCAGGTAGCCGGTAATCACATACAGGATGAAATAGCTGAAGGAGTACTGCAGCAGGCGTTCCGTGGTGCCTTCATGCGTTTTTTGCGTGAAGACGGTGTGTAGTGTTTTTAACATGATTCTCCCCGTAACAATAACATTATCTATATTATCCAAAATATACGGGCCGCCTGCAAACCCGCAAAAAAAGCCCGGCGCTGCGAAGCGGCCGGGCTTTTAAGCTGGCGGGCGCGGTCAGGGCTTCTGGGCCCTTTTCCGGGAGAGCTCCGCGGCCTTGTGGATCTTGCCCACCAGCAGGTCCATGTCGAAAGGCTTCACCATGTAGTCCATCGCCCCGAAGAGCAGCGCGTCGTTGAGGGTGGCCGCGTCGTTGAGGCCGCTGACGGCTATTATCGGTATATGCGCGGAAGCGTCCTTGGAATGGACGTCGTGCATCAGGCTGATCCCGTCCAGGCCCGGCATCATGATGTCCATCAGGATCACGTCCGGCATCTCTTCGGGCTTGGCCTGGAAGAAGAAGTCGCGCGCCTTGCGCGGATCGGAAAAAGCGCGGATCTCGAAGCCGGTGGCGGCCAGGCCAGTCTCGTAGATCTCCAGGATGGTCTCGTCGTCGTCCACCGCGACTATCTTTATTCTGCGTTCTTCCGGCATAATTGTGCCCTCCGGCCGCGGTCAGCGCTTTTTCGCGCGCGCTGGCTTGCTGTCCGTCTTCTCTTTCTTCTCCGGCGCCAGCACCGAACGTCTCGAAGCGTCCACGACCATGCATTTGAAGACGCCGCGCGTGCTGGGCAGGTAGAACAGGGTGCGCAGCCCGTAGAGCTTGCGCGCGTTGATGAAATCCTGCAGCTGCTTGAGCTCGGCGTCGGTTTCCAGCGGGATAAAGCGGTTCACGTCCTTGATGGCCGCCATCAGCGGCTTCATCTTCTGGATCTCGTAGGTTTCCACCGTGGGCACTTCCCCGTCCTTGGCGGCTTTGTTGGTGAAATTGTCCAGGTCGTCGCCTTCCAGCAGCTCCGCGCGCAGGAAGGCCCGCACCGCCGTGTCCACCGGCAGTTTCACCACGGCTTTGCGCAGCTCGCCGAAAGCGTAGGAAAAGGCCTCGCCGAAACCGTCCAGCGGCGCTTCGGTGTGGGTCAGTTCGCCGCTGATGTAGGCGGAGATCTTCAGTATCTCGCCGCGGTAGAAAGCGGCCTTGTGCTGCTTGATGTCCTTGGAGGAGACCGTTTCGCTGTTCTCCGTCTCGCGGATGAAATCCTTTATCAGCTGCACGGGGATGGCGCCGCGGCGCGTCACGGCCTGTTTCGGGCTGTCCTCGCGCAGGACGGCGCGGCCGTCCATCGAAACCTCGAGGTAATAGCTTTGGCCGGTCTTTATCGAGGAAACGGTCATCCAGATGGCCTTGGCGTTGCGCGTGCGGTCCAGCGGACGCAGGGCGAAGAGCGACCCGGCGGCCAGGGCCAGCAGCAGGGCGGCGGCCGCGGCGCAGCGCGTCCTAAACATCGGCCCCTACCGTTTCATCGGCCGAGAGCCGGCGGCTGCGGGCGGCCGGCCACAGCAGGACCAGCAGCGCCAGGTTCTGCATGAATTCGCGGCCGATGGAATTGGAGCCGGCGGAGCCGAAGCAGCCGCAGGAAGTGATGGGCAGGTGGCGCAGCCAGGCCTGGCCGAGCAGCAGTTCGAAGAAGACCAGCATGGCGGCGATGAAAAGCGCCGAGCGGCGCGTGAAGATGCCGAAGGCGAGCAGGAGCCCGGCGTACAGTTCTATCCAGGGCACGGCGTAGGCCGCCCATAGCGCCGGGCCGGCCCCTATCACCTTGTAGGATTCTATGGCGTAGGCGAATTCCTCGGCGGGGGACATGGCCTTTATCACGCCGGAGTAGACGAACACGCCGCCCACCGCCAGCCGCGCCAGCAGGCCCAGTATCTCTTTGAAATTCGTTCGTTCGTTCATTATCGTTTCTTCCCGAGCAGGTTGTCGAAATTGCGCACCTTGTCCAGGAGCTGGCCGCCGCCCACCGACCGCTTGCCGTTGATAAAGAAGGTCGGGGTGGCGTTCACGCCCTTCAGGTCGCCCTCGGCCATGTCGAGCTTTACGCGCCGGATGGCCTCGGGGGAGTTGGCGCAGGCCTGCATCTTGGGCCAGTCGAGCTTGAGCTTTAGCGCCAGTTCGCCGAAGATCGCCGGCTCTTCTTTTGCCTCACCCCAGTTCTCCTGGGTGGCGAAGAGCAGTTCCGCGTATTCGGTGAATTTTCCCTGTTCGCCCGCGCAATCGGAGTAAGCCGCCGCGTGCATGGACCAGGGGTGTATGTGAATAAGGGGGTAATGCTTGAAGCGCAGGCGGATATCGCCGCCGTAGACGCGCAGGGTTTCGGTCAGGGTCTCCGAGGCGCCACGGCAGGCGGGGCAGGCGAAATCGGTGAATTCGTAGATCTGGATGGCGGCGTTCTCCGGGCCGAACGTCCGCCAGGCGGGGACGGGGCTCATCGGTCCCATGTTGAGGCGGCGGGCCAGCAGCACGGACAGCGTGGAGATGAAAATAAGGGCAAAGGCAAGCAGCGCCAGGCGCCCGTTCTTGGCTATCGTCATAGTGAAATTATACTACAAAACCTTTACTATCTTGGCGGGAGAATGCGCGCCTTTTACGAGCAGGATCTTCTTCATGTCTATGCCCAGGGCCAGCGCCAGGGCGCGCAGCGCCGCGGCGTTGGCCAGGCCCCTTTCGGCCTTGGCCCTGGTCCAGATCTCGTAGGTGTCCGCGTTCCTTTTTACTACCTTGTCCCTTTTGGAGTCCGGGTGAACGCGCAGTTTAATGAACATAGCTCGCGCTTTACGGCTTAAAGCGCGTTCCCGTAGCCCTTGTCGCGCATCGAATCCATCACGTTCGAGTCTTCTTCCTCTTCCGCGGCCTGCGCCAGCGGCCCGGCGGCGGGAGCCTGCTTCAGGAGCAGGGTCTTCGAGGTCATATCCTTGGGCTGCGGCAGGCCCATCACCTCCAGCACGGTGGGGGCGATGTCGGAAAGGATGCCGCGCGGGCGCAGCTTCACCCCGCCGGCGTCGTTGGCGATATAGATGAACTCCACCGGGTTGGTGGTGTGGGCGGTCATGGGCATGTTGAGCTTGTAGTTCCACATCTCCTCGGCGTTGCCGTGGTCCGAACTGACCATGACGGTGTAATTATGCTTCAGGGCCTCGGCTGTCAACTGGCCCACCGCCTCGTCGGTGATCTGCACGGCTTTGACGGTGGCGGGATAGATGCCGGTATGGCCGACCATATCGCAGTTGGCGAAGTTGACCACGATGAAATCGTATTTCTCGGAGGCGATCTCGGCCAGGGCGCGCTCGCGCACTTTGGGGGCGTCCATCTCGGGGTGTTCGCCGAAGGTGGAGGGGTCCCAGCTGCCCTTTATCTCCACCTGGTCCTCGTCCTTGTAGGGCTCGGTGCGCTTGCCGTTGAAGAAGGAAGTGACATGCTTGAACTTCTGCGTCTCGGCCAGGCGCAGCTGCTTGAGGCCGGCTTCGGAAATTATCTGGCCCAGCAGGTTGTCCATGCCGCCGCCTTCGTCCATGGGGGGCAGCGCGCTGAACTTGAACTCGTCATAATAACGGGTGAGGCCGCAGTACACTATGTCCAGTTTTTTCCAGCGGTTCCCCGGGTAAGCATCCTCGACGAAGGCCTTGGTCAGCTGTATGGCGCGGTCCTGCCGGAAGTTGAAATGTATCACGGAGTCGCCGTCGGCCATGCCCGGGTAGCCCTCTATGACGGTGGGGGGGATGTACTCGTCCACGATGGGCTGGCCGTTGGGGTTGGTGAGGGTGGCGTAGTCGTCGTTCAGGGCGGCTTCGGCGGAGGCCGCTTTGAGCCCCTCGGCTTTGGTGAGGGTGTTGTAGGTCTGGTCGGTCAGGGCCCATTTCTCGCCGCGGTCCATGGCGTAGTAGCGGCCCATGAGCGTGCCCACGGCGGCGTTGCCTACTTCCTTGAGGACCTCGTCGAGCATCTTTACGAAGGAGAGGGCGGAGCGGGGGGGCGTGTCGCGGCCGTCGGCGAAGAAATGCACCCACACTTTCTTTATGCCGCGCTTTTTTGCCTCGCGCAGGATGGAATAAAGGTGGTCCTGGTGGGCGTGCACGCCTTCGTCCTGCACCAGGCCCATGAGATGAAGGGCGGAGCCCTTGGCGACGCAGTTGTCGAGAGCGGCTTTAAGGGCGGGGCGGCCGAAGAAGGTGCCGTCCTCGATCATGTCCTTTATGCGCTTGAGCTCCTGTATCACTATGCGGCCGGCGCCGATGTTGAGGTGGCCGACCTCGGAGGAACCCTGGTAGCCCTTGGGCAGCCCCACGGATTCGCCGGCGGGCTCCAGCACGGAATTGGGGTAATGCTTGAGGAAGCGCGTCATGTTGGGGGTCTTGGCGTTGACCACGGCGTTGTACTTGTCGGGCCGGTACATCCCCCAGCCGTCGCGTATGATAAGGAGAACTTTTTTCTTGGCCATATTTTTATCCCCGGCTGCGTCTGCGTCAAAAATACCTGGTTCCTATATTTTAGGAAATATGTGGGCGGGGGTGTTGGGGAACCCGGGGGGGCGGATTGCCCGGGGGGACCGGGGTTGGGTATAATAAAGGCGGGGACTGGGACCGGAGGGGTGGTAATATGCCATGGAAACGCAGGAGCGGCCGCCGGATGAACAGCCGCGCGATGATGTACCTGGTAGCGGCCGCCATGGCCGGCGGCGTGGTCTCCTGCTTGATAGGTTCCGCCGTGAATTCCCGTTTCCTGCCGTCGGCGAAAAAGCTCAGCGCCTTCAAAGCGCCGGGCGGCGGCTATTCGGCTTCCGAAATGAGCTCCATCCTGAAAAAGCTGGGCAATAAGTAGCCCCGGCCGCAGACCCGCCCGTTTTTTATTTCCGGGAAATGGACGGCAGGAAGCCCCCTTGTGGCCGGTGTTCCAAAGTTGTATCATCGTAATCTGTTAATACGATGAGCGGGAAAAAGCACCCGGCAGCCGGGTAATTAAGGAGCTTAAATGCGGAAAATAATATGCGCGGCGGTTCTGATGGGTATGGCGGCTTTCTGCGGCGGCGGTCTTTCGGCCGAGGAAACCGCGACCGGCAAATACAAGGTTAATTTTTACGGGCAGATAAAGAGCGACGTCAGCTATGACGCGCACGGCGTAGCCGCGGATGATTATGCTATGTACGTGGCTTCTGAAAAAGGTATTGAGCGGGATTTCAGGGCCAGCGCCCGCGGGACCCGGTTCGGCCTGGATATCACCGACGGTGACAAGGTCTCCGCCAAGATCGAAACGGACTTCCTGGGCCTCAGCGAGAACGTGGTGACCTCCACCATCACGACCACGGGCGGCTCCACGGCGGACCTGCGCCTGCGGCATGCCTACGTGGCCTTGAAAGCCGGCAAATTCGAGGTGCTGGCGGGCCAGACCTGGCATCTGCTGCCCCTGGAATTTTCCGGCACCAATAACGAGTTCGCCCTGGGCTACAGCGGCGTACTCTGGATGCGCGCCCCCCAGCTGCGCCTTACCTATAAAGCCAGCGACAAGCTTTCCTTCGCGGCCGCGGCCGTACGGCCTACCCGCAAGCTTACCGACTCCGAGGGCACCGCTTCCGGGCTGCCGCAGGCCCAGGCGCAGGCCCAGCTGAAGGTGGGAAAAGCCAAGTTCACCCTGATGGGCGCCATGGGAAAGTGGCGGGCCACTTCCGGCGCTTCGCTGGGAAAGACCGGCGAGGTTAAACTGCTGGACTTCGGCTACAATATTCCCGTAACTTCCGTGTTCACGCTCAACGGCCAGGTGTGGACCGGCCAGAACCTTTACGACTTCCTCGGGGGTATCGGCTATAACCAGTACGGCAAGTCGGCCGTCAAGGCTTCAGGCGGCTTCGCCAACCTGGCGGCAAAGCCGGCCGGCCGCTTCTCCTATAACGTCGCCTACGGCGTCGATAACCCGCTGAATTCCAAGATAGCGGCGGGGGCCACGGCGAAAACGAAGAACACCACGCTGCTGGCCAACGCCAATTGCCTGGTCTACGAGAAGGTGACCGTCACCCTCGAAGCCGCCAGGCAGGTCACGGAATACCACCTGGCCTCCGGCTACGTTAACCGCGACAACCTCCACTACCAGATGAGCTTCAAGTTCCCGTTCTGATAAGGGGACCGGATAAAAGAAGAGACCCGGCCAAAAAGCCGGGTCTTTTTTTGCCTCAACCGGCGAAATATGAAGAAAGTATCAGCGCCCGGTCGGGCACTTTTTTTGTGGAGAAACCTTTGACCAGCTCTTCCCAGTCGTAGGGCACGGTTTTGTGCTGTATGGAGGCCTTGCCCTTGTGGAAGCGCGCTATGGCGTAGCGGGCGGCGGGCTTGTGCCAGCAGCCGAGCGAGCCGGGGTTGACGTAGCGGACCTTGCCTTTCACGTCGGAGGATTTATGCCGGTGGCCGTGGAACACCAGCAGCGAGGAGTGCCGGCCGATCAGCGCGTCCAGGTCGTTGGGTACATGCGCGCTTATGGGCAGCGAGACCTGCCGGCCGCAGGAACTCAGGGCGTAGTGCACGAAGGCCGCGCGCACGCCTTCGAACTCGTGCTCGGTAAGGTAAGGCCAGGCGCCCACGGCGTTTAAATGCCGGCTGGCCACCTGGCCGGCCATCCACTGGTAATGGTTTTCCAGCCAGGGCGCCGCCCCTTTAGGCAGGCCCCCGCACAGCCAGGCGTCATGATTGCCCGTCAGCAGCTGAAGCCGCGGCAGCTCGCCCAGGAATTCTACGGTCTCGGCCGGCCACGGGCCTATCCCCACCGCGTCGCCGGTGTGGAAAGCCGCGTCGTAGCCTTCGCGGCGTATCTCGCGGGCCATGGCGCGCAGGGCGGGCAGGTTGGCGTGGACGTCCGTGAATACCACTATTTTCATAAATAAAAAAGGGAAGGGGTTTTGCCCCTTCCCTTTTATTTTACCGCATTCAGGCCGCGGCTTTCTCTTCTTTCTTCTGCGTCAGCAGCGAGACCACCACCAGCACCAGGAAGCTCAGCGGTATGGAGAAGATGCCGGGGTTGTCCAGCGGCACCGGGGCGGTCAGCGGGTCCAGGCCGAACTTGTCGTACATGGACGGCGAGAACATGATGATGCCGATGGCGGACACCATGCCCGTGACTATCGAGGCCGCGATGCCCTTGGCCGTGGTCTTCTTCCAGAACAGGATCATGATGATGGCCGGGAGGTTGGCCGACGCCGCCACGGCGAAGGCCAGGCCCACCAGGAACGAGACGTTCATGCCCTGGAACAGGATGCCGAGCATGATGGCGATGATGCCCACCACAAAGGCCGCGATCTTGCCGGCGCGCACTTTCTGCTTCTCGGTATGGCCGAGCTGCATATAGCGGTCCATCAGGTCGTGCGCTACGGCGCCCGAGGCGGCTATGATGAGGCCGCTGACGGTGCCCAGCACGGTGGCGAACGCTATGGCCGAGATGACCGCGAACAGGAAGGTCCCGAACGTCCGGGCCAGCAGCGGCGCCGACATGTTATCCGTCACCGGGTTCAGCGCGGCGTTCACCACGGCGCCGAGGCCCATGTACATGGTCAGCACGTAGAAGAAGCCTATGGCGGCGATAGCTACTATCGTGGACTTGCGCGCGCAGGCGGCGCTCGGCACGGTGTAGTAGCGTATCAGGATATGCGGCAGGGCGGCCGTGCCCAGGAACAGCGCGAGCATCAAAGACAGGAAGTCCAGCTTCTGGATGGGCGTGCCTTCCACCTTGAACTTCAGGCCGGGGCGCATCATCTTGTTGCCGGGCTTAATGCTGGGGGCGTAGACGGTCACTTTATCTTCGCCGTCGGAGAGCTTCACTATCTTCCAGGTGTTGATCTTGGTCTCCGGGTCGCTGAGGATGGAGAGGAACTCGAAGGGACCGACCTTGCCGGTGGCCGCCTCGGGACCTGTTTTGCCTTTGATAGCTTCCAGGCCGCCGTTCTGGCGCAGGATGTTCTCCTTGGTCGCCGGCAGGCCGTTGACGAGCTTGCTGCCGTCGGCCTTCTTCACCTCGTACTGGGTCTCCTTCAGGGCGATCTTGCCGTCACGGTCGGAGCGCAGCCACCAGGTCTCGACGCCGCCCTTCTCCAGCTTCACGTAGGTTTCCGCTTTGGCCGGCACGGAAGCGAGTACCTTGTAGTCCTTCACTACCAGCGCGCCCTTGGCCTCTTTAGCCTCGAGCGTGGCGTACTTGTAGAAGGGCACGCGGCCGCCCTGGTCGGGCTCGGTGGAGAGGCCGCGGTAAAGGACCGCGACGCAGACCACAAAGGAGAAGACCACCAGCATGGCGCCCTTGATGAACTGCACATAAGTGGTGGAGGTCATGCCGGCGGTGGCGACTATCGTGATAACGATGGCGCCCACCATGATGACGCCCGCGTAATGCGGGATGCCCAGGAGCGGCTCCACGAGCACGCCGGCGCCCACCATCTGCGGGATCAGGTAGAACACGGAAACCACCAGCGTGCTGATGGCCGCCGCGAGCTTGATGCCGCGCGAGTTGAACTTGGCGTCCAGAGCGTCGGTGAAGGTGTACTTGCCGAGGCGCTTCATGGGCTCGGCGACGACGAACAGCGCCACTATCCAGCCGGCCAGGTAGCCGATGGAGTAGAGGAAGCCGTCGTAGCCGGAGGTGGCGATCATGCCGCAGATGCCCAGGAAGGACGCCGCGGAGAGATAGTCGCCGGCGAAGGCGATGCCGTTGACGGCCCAGTGGATCTGGCCGCCGGCGGCGAAGTAGCCGCTGGCGGACTTGGTCTTGGCCGCGAAGTAGAACGACAGGCCGAGCACCGCGGCCACGAAGGTGAGGAAAATAGCTATAGCCATGTTATTTCGCCTCCGGGGCGGCCTTATTGTCGGCCTCGTGCGTGCGGCACATGTGGTTGTAGATCAGCGCCTCTACCAGCGCGAAGACGATGAGGCCGAAGCCGTAGACCATGGCCAGGTTAAGGCCCATGAAAACCGTCTTTTCCATCCACAGGGGTCTGAGGAGGTTGATGGCCACGAAGATGGCGTACACTACCGCGTACAGCAGGAACATCCACACCCCTATGTTCTGCTTGTACTCCGCCGAAGCGTCTGGCCCGCACTGGCTGGCAGGTTCATGAAGCATTTTGTCTCCTCAAAAAAAAGGCGCTCTGAGACTTCAGTGCGTCCGTAACAATTTAAACGATGAGGAATTTTATCAAATCCTTCAGTTTATTGATAGCCCCGGCTGCGGAGGCGGCGGCTTCCCGGAGGGCCTGGCCGTCCGCCTGGGAGAGTTCGGAGGGTTTTATGCGGTTGTCGGGGGGGGCGCCGGCCGCGGCAAGCTGCGACTGCCGCCGCAGGCGCAGGCGCATCAGGACGTCCAGTGCCTGCAGGAAAGATTCTTTCTCGGCCTGGTCCAGGACATTGGCTTCGGCCAGCGCGGCCAGGCGCCCGGCCGTGGTCAGGTCCGGCAGGCCCGCACGCAGGGCGTAGATCCTGGAAAAATCCGTGATCACGCGCAGCAGCTGCTTCGCGTCGAAGGAGCCGGCCGAAGGGCCGTCGCTATCGAGCGTCAGCGAGCTCCGGAAGCCCAGCGGCACCTTGAACTGCAGCGCGTTATTGGTGAGGTTGAGGAAAAATATCTTTTTGTCCTTCAGGGCCAGGGCCACGTAGTCCCTCAGTTCGGACTCCAGCTCTTTCTCGCCGGCGGCCCGCCTGAAATCGAAGAAGACGTTCACGTCGAGCAGGGCCTGCGGGTCCGTGATCGCGGCCCAGGAATCGAAATAGCCCTTCCAGTCGGCCAGCGGGCGGCACCACTTGGGGTTGGAGGCCATGGCCCCGCCCTTGCAGAAAGGGTAGCCGGCGGCGTTCAGCCAGGCGCAGACCTTCGTTCCCATGGCCTGGAAGTACTCGCTGCAGGCCTTCTCCCCGCCCTGGGGCGGGTTTGCGTAGACCAGGGCGTTATCCTGGTCGGTGGCCAGCGTCTGCTCGAAGCGGGCCTGGCTGCCCAGCGCCATGAAGGCGAACGGGACCGGGGGCTCGCCAAGTTCCCTTACGGCGAAGTCCACAAAACGGGAAACGACGGCGTCGGCCGCCGCGGAGACGAGCCTGGTAATGCCGACGCTGGCGGCCCCGCTGTCGGAAAGGGTTTTTACAAGGCGCGGGAGGCGCGCTTTTACCGCCAGCACTTCTTCTAACGTGGCGGCCCTGGAGAACTCTTCCATTATGACCGCCGGGGAATACCACTTCAGGGCCAGCAGTTCCCTTTCGTCCACCACGCTGACCACTTTCCCGGAATCGTCCCTTACGGCGAGATGGCGGATGCTGCGCTCCTGCATTACCGCCACAGCCTCGAAAAGCAGGGCCGTCTCGGGCACGCTGACCAGCGGCGAGGTCATGATGCGCGACACCGGGGTTTCCGGCGTAAGGCCGCCGGCAAGCACGCGGGCGCGCAGGTCATGGTCGGTGAGTATGCCGACCACCTCGCCACCGGTTTCCACCAGCACGGAACTGCTGCCGGCCGCGGTCATTATAGCGGCGGCCCTGGAGACCGGGGCCGACAGCGGGCATTCGGGGGCCTTCCTGGCCACGCCCTTTACCGACTGATTAAGGGAACCTATGGACATCTGCAGGTCTTCCAGGAGTTTTTCACGCTCCGCCTCCGCGCGGCGGCGGGCGGTAACGTCCTCGAGCAGGCAGTCGAAGCGCCTGTCGGCGCCTTCGCCCGGGACGGGCAGCACGGAGACCAGCAGGTGCCGCAGCACCCCGTCCGCCGTTATGGAGACCGGCGCCTCTTTGAGCGTCCCTTTTTCTTCGGTCTCCTTCAGAAGTTTTTCCGCGGAAAGGGTTTCCAGCGGCCCGCGGCCCGCGGCCTTCAGGGCCTCGAAAGTGCCGTAGCCGAGCATGCGCACCGCGGCCGGGTTCGCCTCGGTGACCCCGGCGGGGAATTCCGCCCTGAATACTCCCAGGTTTATGCTGTCGGTAAGGACGCGGAATTTTTCGCGGCTGGCGGCCAGCTCCTCTTCCGTTTCCTTGTGGCGGTCTATGTCGCGGATGGACAGGATGAAGCCTTTCTTCCCGCCGAAGACCAGGCCGGAAGCGGTAAGCAGCGCGCGCAGGGTCTCGCCGTCGCTGCGGCGCAGCGCGGCCTCCACCTGCGGCGGCTCGCCGCCGCTCTCGAGCAGCTCGCCGATGTATTCGGCGCTGGCCGCGGACCCGGGGGCCAGGATGTCCGACAGGGAGAGCTTTTCCAGCTCTTCCCGCGGGCGGCCCAGCATGTCCTGCGCGGTGCGGTTGGAATACGCCAGCCGGCCGTCCAGTACCATTATGATGCCTTCGGTGGCGGCCTCCACCAGCTTGCGGTATTTTTCCTCGGATTGGGACAACAACTCCTCCGCCTTACGGCGGGACCGCTCTATGCGCAGGCTCTGGTGGTTGACGTAAAGAAGTATCAAGGCTATGATGCCGGCTATGAGCAGGGAGATCTTTATAAGGCTGCTTTCCAGGCGCGCCATCTCCTCGCGGACATCCTCGATATAGATGCCGGTCCCGGTCACCCAGCCCCAGGGCTCGAAAAGGCGCACATGGGAAAGCTTGGGCACTATGCGCTCCTGGTCGTCCTTCCACTGCCACATATAATCGGCATAGCCGGCCCCGGAGCGGCGGCCTATCTCCGCGAACTCCACGAAGAGGCGTTTGCCGTGGGAATCCTGGAAATCCGAGAGGTCCTTGCCGTCCAGGTCCGGGCGGTAAGGATGCATTATCATCCTGGGGGCCAGGTCCGTTATCCAGAAATAGTCCTTGTCTTCCGGGCCGTAGCGCAGGGTCCGCACGCTTTCGACGGCGCGCTTCTGCGCCTGCGTCCTGGTAAGCCGCCCCGCCTTCTCATCCTGATGCAGTTTAAGCAGCAGGCTGTGAACGGAATTGTTCAGTTCCCTGATGGTCTCGCGTTTGCGGTCCATCATGTTGCGCTCGAAAGAAGGGATTATAAAAAGGAAAGTGGCCCCGATAAAAAGGACGATGGCCAGCGCGCTGGGCAGCGCTATGCGGGCGGCAAAACTTGCGCCCTCCGGCCTTGGACTAGTTTCCATAGCCCACAGATTATAATAAATAGCGGCGGGATACAACGCCCCGGTTTCCGGCGACGGGAGCGAACTGGCCGGGGCGGATATCGTATTATTAGGGTATGTCGCGGGAATTGATAATTGACGGCCTGCTGGTGCCCGTTGAAAAAGACGGGGCCGGGGAGTACCTGAAAGCCGCCGCGCGCAGGCTCGGGGTCCCGGCCGCCGGGCTCAAGGTGGTGCGGATCCTGGCCAAAACGCCGGTCTTCACGGATGAGCGGCAATTCTACTACGAGCTCTCGCTCGCCGTCCGCGTTCCCGCCGGGTACGTGAACAAGCACGGCCTGGAGCGCTACGCGGCGCAACCCGCCGCGCGGTATAAGCCGGCGCCCGCCGCCGGGCGGCCCGCGGTGATAGGTTTCGGCCCCGCCGGGATGTTCGCCGCGCTGGAGCTGCTGGAGTACGGGCTGAAGCCGAGGATCTTCGAACGGGGCAAAAGGCTCGACGAGCGCCACGCTGACGTCCAAAAATTCATTAAAGAACGGGTCCTGGCCCCGGAGTCCAATATCCAGTTCGGCGAAGGCGGCGCCGGGGCGTATTCCGACGGGAAGCTGTTCTCTCGCCGCAAGAACACCTCTTACGCCGGCAGGGTGCTGGACACTTTCGTCAAGTTCGGCGCGCCGCCGGAGATCGCCTATATCAGCAAGCCGCACCTCGGCACCGACGTGCTGCGCAGGATAGTAGCCAATATCAGGGACCATATCCTGGGGCGCGGCGGTGAGATCCATTACGGCGCAAAGCTGACCGATCTCCTTATTTCCGGCGGCGCGGCTTCCGGCGTGGTGATAAACGGCGCCGCGGAGTACCCGGCCCGGGCCATCTACCTGGCCATCGGCCACTCGGCGCGGGATACTTTCGCGCTGCTGCATGAAAAAGGGGTGGAGCTGGAGCAGAAGCCCGTTTCGGTGGGCGTAAGGCTGGAGCACCCGGCGGCCACAATCGACCTGCTGAGGTATGGCGCCAAGTACGCGAAATACAAAGGCATCGGGGCCGCCACTTATTCGTTCAACTATACCGACCGCAAGAGCGGGCGCGGCGCGTATACCTTCTGCATGTGCCCCGGCGGCGAGATCATCAACGCGTCCTCCGAAGAAGGCCTGCTGGCGCTCAACGGGATGAGCTACGCGGCCAGGGATTCCGCGTTCTCCAACGCCGCCATCGCCGTGACCTGCGCGCCGGACGATTACGGCTCCGCGCACCCGCTGGCCGGCTTCAGTTTTCAGAAGGGTATCGAGCGGAAAGCTTTCCTGGCGGGCGGGCGGGACTGGCGGGCGCCGGGGCAGAACCTCGGGGATTTCCTGGGAGGGACGCGCTCCGCCGCTTTAACCCCCGGCTCCTATAAAATGGGCGCGAAAAGCGCGGACCTGGCCGGCCTATTCCCGGACTTCGTAACCGCCACGCTCCGCTCCGCTTTCCGGCAATGGAAGGAGGAGAGCCCTTTGTTCGTCTCCGGCGACGCCCTGCTCCTGGGACCGGAAACGCGCACCTGCTCGCCGGTGCGCATCAGGCGCGGAAAAGATTTTTGCTCGGTGAACGTGCGCAACCTCTATCCCATAGGCGAAGGTTCGGGCTACAGCGGCGGCATAACCAGCTCCGCCGCCGACGCCCTGAAGGCCGTGGAAGCGGCTATGGGGGCCGGCAAAAAGGTATAATGTAAGTAATAAGTGATGTATCCATCCTCGCGATCTTAAATCCAGCATTGATATAAGCACTGGCGGACCACAAGGCCCGTAAAGGAAACATATACATGATGCTCGCACCTACGCCTGTCAGGACCCAGACCACCCGCCGGACCAAGATAATCTGCACTATCGGCCCCGCCTCCGAGAACCCCGGCTGCATCCGGGAGCTGCTCAGGGAAGGGATGAACGTGGCCCGCATAAATTTCTCCCACTGCAAGTACGACGAGGCCCTTAACAGGGTGAAGATGCTGCGCGAGGCCCGCGCCGAGCTGGACATGCCGCTGGCCATCATGCTCGACACCAAGGGCCCCGAGGTCCGCATGTTCGGCTACAATAAGCCCGTGCTGCTCAATAAGGGCGATTCGCTTTACATCGAAAGCACCGACAAGCAGCCTGATGACATCCCGCAGCTGCCCCCGGAAGACAAGCGCTTCTTCACCAACCTGCCGCGCATCAACAAGCTCTGCCAGATAGGCTCGCGCGTGCTGCTGCAGGACGGGTTCATAGAGGCCGAGGTGGTGCAGCTGCACGCCGAGTGGCCCGGCGCCGTGACCGTGCGCGTGCTCAACGACGGCAAGCTCAAGGACAAGGCCCACCTGGCCATACCCGGCGCCGACTACCCCATCCCTTTCATGTCCGACAAGGACCGCAAGGATATCGCCTTCGCGGTGGAGAACGATTTCGAATACATCGCGCTGTCCTTCGTGCGCACGAGCAAGGATATCGCCGACGTAAAAGAGCTTATCAAGTCCGTCAGGCCGGATTCCCCCATAAGGCTGATAGCCAAGATAGAGGACAAGCAGGCGCTGGCCAATATCTACGACATCATCAAGGATTCCGACGGCATCATGATAGCCCGCGGCGACCTCGGCATCGAGGTGCCGATAGAGGAACTGCCCGGCCTGCAGAAGAACATCATCAAGCGCTGCTACCTGGCCGGCAAGCCGGTGATCGTGGCCACGCAGATGCTCGAAAGCATGACCGACAAGCCCTACCCGACGCGCGCCGAAGTGACCGATACCGCCAACGCCGTTGTGGAGCTGACCTCCGCCGTGATGCTTTCCGGCGAGACCGCCAACGGCTCGCACCCCGCCCGCGTGGTGAATATGATGGGGCGCATCATCGACCGCACCGAGGCGTCCATTGACTACCGCACGCTGGCGCGCATCACGCACGACTACGTGGACCGCGACAATATCACCAACATCATGGCCTACAGCACGGTGGACACCGGGCACGACTGGAACGCCAGGGCCATCGCCGTGGTGACCGCCAACGGTATAGGCGCGCGGGCGCTGTCCAAGTTCCGCCCCAGCATCCCGATCTACGCGTTCGCGCACGACGAGGCGCTCTACCACCAGCTGGCGCTCAACTGGGGCGTGGTGCCCTTCCTGATAGAGAACCCTGAGGGGCAGCGCTTCAGCGAGGTGGCCAAGAAGACCATGGACCTCCTCAAGAACAAGGGCGCCATCTCCAACGGCGACAAGCTGGTGTTCATGGCCTCGAGCCCCTTCGGCAAGGGGCGCCCGACCAACACGATACGCTGCGAAGTGGTGGGCGATAACGCCTTCCACGACGAGACCTGAGCCCGGCGCTCATCGCCGGCCAGCAAGCCGCCGGGGAAGCTCCCCGGCGGTTTTGCTATTATTATAGGGGGCCGCGGGAGCGGTCTCCTTTGTTTTATGGATAAAGTCTACGTTTACGCGCTAGCGGCCAACCTGAGTTTCGCCATCGGGGTGCAGTTCTTCACGCATTACGCGCGGCTCCTTTCCAGTCTCTGGGTCAACTGTTTCAAGGCCGCGGTAGCCGCGGCGCTGTTCCTGGCCACCGTCCTGCTCGGCGGCGGCTTTCACCAGATCGGCGCGGGTTCGGCCGGGTTCTTCCTGTTGTCGGGCATGGTCGGCCTCGGCCTGGCCGACGTCTGCCTGGTGGAGGCCTTTTCGCTGATGGGGCCCGGGCGCACCATGATGATCTTCGGCTTCCAGCCGCTGATCATCGGCGTGCTGAGCTATTTCGCCTTCGGGCAGGCCCTCGACCCGCGCCAGCTGACGGCCGTGCTGTTCTTCGTGGCCTGCCTGTTCATCTTTTCTCTGGAATCCTTCCGCCGGCACGGCCACTGGAACGCCAGGGCCGGCCTTTTCGCCCTGGGCGGGGTAATGCTCGACGGCGTCGGGGTGGTGCTGACGCGGTTCGCCTTCAACGCCAACCCGGGCATAGGGACCACCGAGGGGAATTTTTACCGCGCCATCGGCGCGCTGCTGCTTTTTGCGGCGCTGTCGCGCCTCAAGCCTTTTAACTTTTTCTCCAGGCTCTCGGGCCTGAGCCGCGCGAGCCTGCTGTGGATAACCGCGGGCAGCTTCGCCGGCACCTACTTATCGCTGATGTTCTACCTGAGCGCCGTGCGCTACGCCGGCGCGCTGGCGGCCATCTCGGGGATAGCTATCACGGGCACGCTGTTCGCCTCGGCTTTCGAATGCGCGCTGGAGCGCAAGCTGCCTTCCGCGTACCTGCTGGTCTCGTTCTTCTTCTTTTTCGCCGGCATGTCGTTCCTGTTCTGAAAAGCGTTCCGCTTTTTGTAAGATAGCTCCTTATGACCGCCAGCCTATCGTTTCCGTTCTTCCTGCCGGCCCTGCCGGCGTTCCTGGGCGGTTTCCTGTTAGTGCTCCTCCGGGCGGGCGTCGAAGCCGAGATAGCCGGCGCGTACGGCCAGGCCGTCTCTCTCTATGCCGGGTTCAACTTTTTTCTGCTGCTTTCGGCGCTGGCCGGCTGCTACCTGGCCCGGGCGCAGCTGCTCCTGCTGGACCTGCGCCGGGGCAGGTATCTTTGCGGCGTCCTCCTGCTGCTGCCGCTGCTGCTGTCGCGCCTGCCGGTCCCGGCCTCGCCCTGGGGGACCAACGCTTTCTGGGATTGCTTCGTAAAATGCCTGGTCTTCTACGGCCTTACCTTCGCGGTGCTGGCCGCCGCTCCGGTGCTGCTCTCCGAACTTGAAACTATAGCCCCGGCGGCCGGGAAAAACTCCGCGCCCGGGCCGGAGGCGCGGCAGGCCCGGGGTTCTTCTATGCGCTTCTTCGGGGCCTTTTGCCTGGGCGCCGGCGCGGCCGCCGCGCTTTTGAGCTCGCCGGCAGCCTGGCTGGCCGGGCAGAGGACCTGGACGGGGCTTTACCTCGTTTTTGCCGCGGCGGCCGTGGCCTCCCTGTCGCGGCCGGCCGGACCTCCGCCGCAAGCCCCGGACGAAAGCGGGGACCTGGAGGCCGTGCTGACCGGCGCGGGCATCGCGCTCTGGTTCGTGGCGTCGGAGTACGTCCTGTTCCTGGTCGGCGGCCCGGAGACCGGGACCGCGGCGCAATACCTTTTTTTCTTCGCGTTCGCGGCCAATTTCATCCCGGCGCTGCGCCGCCGCCCGGTGCAGGTGGTGCTCGCCGGCGCCGTCCTCTGCGCGCTCACGGGGATCAGGTCTTCCTCCGGCCTTCTCCCTTTTTTGTTCTTCCTGCTCATGCTCCACTGGGGCGGCAGGATATATTCGCTGAGGCCGGAAGCGCCCGGGTCCGGCCGGCTCTTCGTCATGCTGGGGCTGGGCGCGCTTGGCGGGGCGCTGCTGGGCGGGGCGGGCATAGTCTGGGCCCACAGCCGCGCCGCGTCTGCCGGCGTTGCGGCGTATTCCGTGATGCTGCCGCTCATGTGCGCCTGGCTCGCCCTGATGTGGCGCGGCAGGGTAGTATATGAGACCGTGACTAAATACGGGAAATACAGGGTGGTGGACAAGCTTATGGGCAGCCGCGTCCTGCTCAATAAATACGTGAACCACGGCGGGCAGCTGCTGGAGGCCCCGGACGGGACGTCCAGGCCGGCGTCGTATTACAGCCCGGCCTCTCCCGCCGGCGAGCTGCTGGCGCGGCATTCTTTCGGGCGGGTGGCCATGTTAGGACTGGGGACCGGGGCCATGTGCTTTTATGCGAAAGAGGGGTCCTGGTGGACGGTTTACGAGCTGGACCTGGAAGTGGCGCGTATCGCCCGCACTTATTTTTCAGCCATAAAACAATGCAAGGGCAGATTGAATTTCGTCATGGGCGACGCCGGTAAAACCCTGGAAAAAGCCCTGGATTCGGAGTTCGACCTGCTGCTGGTGGACGTTTATACCGGGAAGGAGATCCCCGGGCACATGGTTTCCAAAGAGGCGTTCGGGCTGTACCGCGCGAAGCTCAAAAAGGACGGCGCGCTGCTGGTGCACGCCACCGGGCACGCGGCGGAACTTGAGGCCCGGCTGGGGGCGCACTGCTCCGGCGCCGGCGTGGAACTGCTGGGAAAGAGCGGCTACTGCCCGCTGGACTGGGGCTGCGCTCACTCCTACTGGCTCCTGGCCGCGAGCGATCCCGCTCTGCTTAAAGAATTAAGGGAACTCCGGTGGCGGGACGTAAAAGGGCGCTAAGCGGCTGTTACCGGCAGGGCATTGCCAAGCGGGCGGGGATGTGGTAGAAAATATAGAGGGGCCGGCTTCGGGGCGGCGTCGTTAAGGCAGCCGGAGAGGGGGGCTTATGAGTTCATTCGAGGAGTGCCCTAATTGCGGGCGTACGCCCGGCCATGGCGCCTCGTTCACGGTGTACGAGTGCGAGAAATGCGGCACCATGTACTGCGATAGCTGCGGCGGGGAGAAATGCCCCGAATGCGGCACGGATAAAAAACAGGAAGCCGGCGAGTGTCATAGGCAGGA
>MGUK01000030.1:0-8955 GCA_001799995.1 Elusimicrobia bacterium GWF2_62_30 | reverse complement strand
AGCCCTTGAGGCTCCCGCCGTTTTTTTGCGCGCGTTCCGGCTTAGAACTTATGCCAGAGCATCTGCGTGGTCACGTCGTGGTGGAAGAGCACTTCCGAAGTCTTCACTATACTGCCCAGCTCTTTGGGGTTCCGGTCCGCCGAGGCCTGCTTGTGCAGGGCGTATTTATCGTGCGGAGCCTCGCCCATCGTTTTCTTCAGGAATTCGCTGGCGCGGTACAGGCGCAGCGCGTCGTGGATGTTGCCGGGCAGGTAGCGCACGCGGTCGCGCTTCCCCTCGTCCTTGGTCAGCGGCTCGCCGTGCAGCGCGGTGCTGATCAGCGTGAAAAGCGCCAGGTAGGGGTTGGCGTCCGGGCCCACCGAGCGTATCTCCAGGCGGGCCGAGCGCTCGTTGCCGGCGGGGATGCGGATCATGGCGCCGCGGTCCACCGAAGAGACTTTTATCTGGTTGGGGGCTTCGAAATGCGGGTCCAGCCGGCGGTAGGCGTTCACGCTGGGGTTCAGTATCAGCGACAGCTCCTGCGCGTGGTTGAGGATGCGCGAGACCGCGTCCCAGGCGCCGGCCGACAGGCCGTCCTCGCCCTTGGCGTCGAAGAAGATATTCCTGCTGCCCTTGGAGAAGGACAGGTTGAGGTGCATGCCGCTGCCGTTCACTCCGGAGACCGGTTTGGGCAGGAAGGTGGCGGTCATGCCCATGTTGGCGGCCACCTGGCGGCAGACCAGCCTGTAGAGCTGGATCAGGTCGCAGGCGCGCACGGCGTGGGCGTGGGAGAAGTTCAGTTCGAACTGCGAGGGGGCCACCTCGGGGTGGTCCTTTTCGTTGCGGAAGCCCATCGCGCGCTGCGCCTCGGCCGCGGTGTCTATGAATTTCTTGAGCGGGTCCAGCGGCAGGGAATGGTAATAGCCGCCGGTGGAGATAAGCTGGAAGCCGTCGGTCTCGTTGTAGGCCTGTTCTGAATTGAGCCCCTTCACCAGGAAACCTTCCACTTCGGCCGCCACGTTGGCGGTCAGGCCTTTCGTCTTCTTCAGCTCCCGGGCCAGTTCCGAGAGGCGCGCCCGGAAGTCCGAGTCGTAAAGAGATTTGTCCCGGTTAAGCACGGTGCCGAACATTATGACCTTGCCGGGTCCGAACACGTCGGAGGGGAGCCAGACTATGCTGCCCCAGTCGATGCCCAGGCGCAGGTCCGATTCCTTCTGCGCCGAGAAGCCGCGTATCGAGGAGCCGTCGAAGGTGAGGTTATCGTTGGCCGTGAGGAAGAACTGTTTGTCGTAGTCCAGCATGTGAAAGCGGCCCTCGATGTCCGTGAAGCAGACGGTCACGGCCTTCAGGCGCTTCTCGCGGCGGAGGTATTCACAATATTTTTTCTCCAGTTCGGCGGGGGAGAGCTTTTCCGCCGCCTCCGCGGCTTCCAGGTTCAGCGTTTCCAGCTCATCGTAAGGTATCTCCAGGAAATTCTTGAGGGGTGTTATTTCCGCGCGGTCGGTTTTTGACATAGGGGCTCCCTTTGGCTAATCTATTAAGTAAATATACCAGATAATATATTAAAAATCAATATGCTTAAGATATATCAATAGATTATTACCTTAAATAATGGGTTAAGCCCTTTCGGACTGGTGCCAGGGGGTTAAATGAACGAACGGGTTGAGCCCCCGCGCCGGGGTGCTATCTATACAGGCGGGATTTATTGTTCAATTGGAGCGGCGTCTTGGCGGCGCAATGACGGACAACAAGGCTTAAATTAACGACATGAACCCCGCATCAATAAAAAATTCCGGAAAAGTAGTCACCTTCAACATGGACATCCCGCAGCTGCGGGCGCCGGGCAGGCGCTTCTGGGTGTACCTGCCGCCCGGCTACGAAACTTCCGGCCTGCGCTACCCGGTGCTGTACATGCACGACGGGCAGAACCTCTTCGATCCGGAGACCTCCTTCTGCGGCGACTGGGGCGTGGGCAAAATACTGGACGGCCTTTGCCGCAGAAAGAAGACCCGCGGCGCCATAGTCGTAGGCATCGACAACGGCGGCGAGAAGCGCTGGGACGAATATTCGCCCTGGACCAGGGCCGACGGCACCGGGCGCTGCAAGGGGGCCGGCTACGCGCGCTTCCTCGTGGAGGACCTTAAGCCGCTCATCGACAAGCGCTACCGGACCCTGCCCGGCCGCGAAACCACCGGCATAGCCGGCAGCTCGCTGGGCGGCATCATCTCTTTCTACGCCGCTTTCAAACACCCGGAGGTGTTCTCCCGCGCGGGAGTGTTCTCGCCGTCCTTCTGGTTCGCGCGCGGCGCGGCCGAAAGACTGGTGAAAAATGCCCGGCTGCCGGACGGCCTGCGGGTCTATATGGACGTGGGGACCGAAGAGGGGGACATGAAAGAGGCGTATCTCGAAGACGCGCGGGCCATGGCGGAGCTGATGGCCGCTAAAAAAGGCGTTACGCTGAAGTTCGTGGTGGACGAGGGCGGCCTCCACAACGAAAAGGACTGGGCGCGGCGTTTCCCCGCGGCTTTCCTGTGGCTTTTTAAGGACGCGGAGAAATGAGCCGCTAGGTGTCCCAGTAGGCTTCCTGCAGGTTATCTTCCCTTTCAGGCAGCGCGCGCATCAGGCGCGGCGAATTCTGCGCCAGCACTTCGAAGCTGACGCGGTTGGCGTATTTGGAGATCTGCGACAGCGAGGAATAGGTCAGGGAATTCACCAGGTTCTTGGGCGAGTTCGGCACCTTGGTCTGGTGGTATTTGCGCGCGCTCAGGTCGTGCAGGATGGCCGCCAGCGCCCCGTCGCCGGCGCCGTTGGTGTTCTTGATGATATTGGGGCCGCCCATGAACGGGTTGATATGCGTGTAGATCTTGACGGGCTTTAGGCAGTCGCACCTGCGCATGGGGCGGCTGAACTCGTACATGTTGTATTCCACAATGGATTTGGTGTGCAGCTTGTAGGTGGTGCGCCGGGCGAAAGGCTCGTCTACGTAGCCGGCCAGGTAAAGCCCGTGCGCCCCGACGGTGAGCAGCACCAGGTCCGTCAGGTCCAGGGTGCTCTGGGCGGCCAGCAGCGGGTCCTTGATGCCGGTGAGGGCGAACGCCTCCTCCCCGTTCATGGCCGCGCAGGTCACGTATTCGCGGATGAACTCGCGGAAAAAATCGCGCTTGGACTCTATCAGGAAGCTGGTGCCCAGCGTCATTACCACCGGGACCTTGGCCTTCTTCGCTATCTTGCAGGCTTTTATCGTGGCGTCGAAGATGGGGTCCTTCTCGTCGCGCAGGATGTACGCGGAGATGAGCAGGGCGGAGGCTTTGGCGATGACGTCCTCCGGGATGAAGTCCGGGGAGAGGTCGTTCATGCAGCCCTTGCTGATGCCGAAGGTCCGCTCGCCGTCGGGCGTGACGAAGCACATGGCACGGCCCATCGGGTTGGCGGAGGGCTGCAGCCAGGAGAGGTCCACCTTGGAACTGGTGTTGCGGATATACTTGAAGGCGTAGTCGCCCACGGTTATGTCTTTCGTGATGGCGCCCAGCGTCACCGAGCGCTCGTCGGAAAGCACGGAATAATTGTGCAGGGTGTTGCCCACGGAGCCGCCGGCGTATTCGCCCTGCACCTTGCCCTCCGCTTTCAGCTGGCGGTAGGCGGTCTCGGCCTCGGCGTCGTTCATGATCTGCGACTCGCCCTTTTTCAGGCCGTGGGCTGCCAGGAACTCGGGCCCGACGCGGCACTCTATGTCCACCAGCAGCTGGTCTATGCCGGCCACGTAGAAGGGCTCCGTCTGCAGGGAGTGCGGGTCGGCGCTTTCGCGGCCTTTATCGGTTACGGGGAAATAATGCTTGTTCTTGCGTTTGCCGGGGAACTTCATGAGATATTTTACCAAATAGCAAGTATAGTATGATATTGACAAAAGAGCGCGTGGAGAACTGCCATGTACAAGATAAGCAAAACGGTTTCATTCGCCTACGGGCACAGGCTGCTGGATTACAAGGGCAAGTGCGAGAACCTGCACGGCCATAACGGGCGCGTCGAGCTGACCCTGGCCGCCGCCGCCCTCAACGCCGAAAAGATGGTGGCCGATTTCACCACCGTGGGCGCCGCGCTCAAGACGTGGCTGGACGCCAATTTCGACCACAAGGTGATACTCTGCTCGCGCGACCCGCTGCTTAAAACGCTGAGGGACGCCGGCCAGGCCTGCTTCGAGACCAAAGACAATCCCACCGCCGAGGGCATGGCCGAGCTGGTGTTCTTCGAGATGAAGAAGCTGGGCTTTCCCGTCAGCAAGGTCCGCTTCTGGGAAACCGACAGCTCAGTGGCGACGTACAAGGAAGACAAGTAACCTCAGCTGCTGACGGGGCTTGCGTTATAAAATGAAAAAAACATTTCCGGGCAGGAAGCCGGAAGCAAAAAAGGCCTTTTCCGCCTGGAAGATCGGCGCGGGGATACTCTTCGTCCTCCTGATCAGCCTGGCGCGGTCAACTTTCATCGTAACCATAAATGAAAAGAACGGCCGGTTCTCGGTGCCCGAGCATCAGGCCGTAGAAGAGGATCTCTTGCATCCCAGGCTCCGGTTCCTCAGGGAGCGGGAAAAGCTGGAAAGCGTAACCGCTTCCGGGCGAACGCAATTCGAAAAGATCGTGGCGCTGCGGAAATGGACAAGGAGCCAATGGCCCCCGGGCAGCAAGTTCTTTTATCCGCCCTGGGACGCCGTAGAAATACTCGACCTGGCCCGGAAGCATAAGAACTACGGTTTCTGCGCGCAATACGGGGTTGTGTTCCT
This sequence comes from Elusimicrobia bacterium GWF2_62_30, assembly GCA_001799995.1. Lineage (GTDB taxonomy): Bacteria > Elusimicrobiota > Elusimicrobia > Elusimicrobiales > UBA9959 > UBA9959. The sequence continues at coordinate 4,202 of MGUK01000030.1, read as the reverse complement.
GCAGGCGTGTTTATCCATGGGAATACACGCCCGGTACTTGGACATAGTCGGGCATTTTGTCACCGAGGTCTGGTCCGACGAATTCGACAAATGGATCCTTATGGACCCGAATTTCGACCTTCATTATGAAAAGAACGGGATCCCGCTGAACGCCCGGGAGATTTGTGAAGCGTACTGGAAAACAGGGGGAGAGAACTTATACAGCGTGGATTCCGCTTATAAAAGGACGCAGATAAAAAAATCCGATATCGAACTGTTCCGGATGTACGCGCTGTACTTGCGCAACAATCAACTGGCCAACCCGGTCAGCATGACCCGCAACGGGAAGAGCGAGAAGCTGGAGCACGCGCCGGATTTCCGCCGTTACCCGCAGATCGGCGCCGGGCCCAGCCAGGTGACGTATGTCCACACCGCTGTGGCGTTCAAGAACGACTATGCCGGGGAAAATTTCACCATGTGGCCGCTGCTGACCGATTCCGATACCTATACCCGCCCGCTGAATCAGACGATAATCAACATCGTAAAAAGCAAAGACCAGGACAACCGGATAAAGGTCGTCCTGCTCCATGACCAGGCCCCCGCTTTCGGGTCTTTCCTGGTGAAATTTAACGACGGCGCCTGGCAAAAAGCCCCCGAAAGAATGGCCGGGGAGCTGACTCCCGGCTTCAACAAGTTGTCGGCCAGGATACTTACTAAATTCGGCTGGCAGGGACCGGAAAGCAGCGTTACGCTGTTCTATAAACCGGCCTGGCCCGCGAAGCGCGGTAATAGCCGCTGAGGCGGCCGCGGGGAATGAACTTAGGAGGGGGCGAGCTCTCCCGGGAAGACCGGGGGGGCTTCTTTTTTTATGGCGGCTTTTATCTCCGCCGCCAGGTAGAAGCTGCCCGTGACGAGGAGGGGCGCGCCGTTCTTAAGGGCCAGCCTGCGCGCCAGCGCGAAGGCGGCCGCGGAGCTTTCGCGGGAGTGCGCGGGTAGCCCGTAAGGCAGGGCTATGCGCGCCAGCTCCGCCGGCTTGCGGGCCCGCGGCGAGTTGACCCCGGAGAAGACCAGCTCGCGCGAATTCTCCGCCAGCAGCCTGACCAGCGCGGCCGCGTCCTTGTCGCCCATTACCGCCGCCAGCGTGACCGGGCGCAGGTAGCCGGCCGCGCGCAGCGCCTGGAACAGCGCCGCCAGGGCGGCCGGGTTATGCGCCCCGTCGAAGATGAGCTCCAGCCCGCCGTCCTGGCAGGTTTCGAAACGCCCTTCCAGCCTGGCCGCGGCCAGCCCGGCCGCCGCGGCTGCCGGGGGAAGTTTGAGGCCGCGGTCCCTTAATACCTCCAGGGCCTTCAGGGCCAGGGCCGCGTTGGGCAGCTGGAAAGAACCTTTCAGCGCCAGCCTGAGCGGGCGCGGGCCGGCCGCGGTCCGGAAAAAGATATTCCCGTCCTTTTCCGAAAAACGCGGGTCGGTCTCCGCGGTATAGAGCTTTCCCCCGGCGGCCTCGGTCCTGCGGCGTATCACGGTCAGCGCCGGGCCCGAAGCCGCGGTGACGACCGCGCCTCGGGGGCGTATTATCCCGGCTTTGTGCGCCGCTATGCTTTTGAGCGAGCCCCCCAGCGCCGCCGCGTGCTCCAGGGAAATATTGGTTATCACGGCGAGGGACCTTTTGAAAACGTTGGTGGCGTCCAGCCTGCCGCCCAGGCCCGCCTCGACCACGGCGAAGTCAGCGTCGTTCTCTTTGAACCAGAGCAGCGCTATGGCCGTCAGGTATTCGAAGTAGGAAAGCTTTACGCCGAACGACTTAACGGCCAGGAACTGCCTGTGAAAATCCTCTTCCGGTATCTGCCTGCCGTCGAGGCTGATGCGCTCGCGCGGGCCGCTCAGGTGCGGGCTCAGATACAGCCCGGTCTTGTGGCCGCAGGCCGTCAGCGCGCCGGCTATCATAGCTGAGACGCTGCCTTTGCCGTTGGTGCCGGCCACATGCACGGCGCGTAAAGAATCCTGCGGGTCCGCCAGGGCCTTCAACGCGGCCTTCATCGGCGCCGTAGTAAAAGAGGCGCTTGGGGGGAGCGAGTTAAGCCAGTGCAGGGTTTCGGCGTAATTCCCGGGCAGGCGGCGCGCCCCCGCGGCGCCGGGGCAGGCCCGCAGCATTTCACCGGCCGTCCTGCCCGAGACCGGGTGGCGCAGATCCGGGGCTATCTCGCAGAGCGGCGCCAGCACGAAAGGCCTTTCGGCAAGTTTCGGGTGCGGCACCTGCAGGGCCGGAGAATTAATGGTTTCCCGGCCGTAAAATAATATGTCTATGTCCAGCGTGCGGGGGGAGTTCCTGAACAGGCGCCGCCGCTTCAGCTCCTTCTCCACGGCCTGCGCCGCGCGCAGCAGGGTCCGCGCCGGCAGGTCCGTCTCTATTTCCGCCACGGCGTTGAAGAAGTCGCCCTGCTTCGTGTAGTACATGGCAGGCGTTTCGTAGAGGGAGGAAACTTTGAGGAGGCGGCAGCTCCGCGACAGGAGCTCCAGGGCTTTATTGATATTGCCCGCGCGGTCGCCCAGGTTGGAGCCCAGGGCCAGGAAGGCTCTCATCATGCCGCCGCCCGGTTCTTTACGGCGTCGACCACGGCCATGGCCTGCGCGGCTTCGCGCACGTCGTGCACGCGCACTATGTCGGCCCCGTTCAGGGCGCAGACGGCGCAGGCGGCCAGGGTGCCGGGCAGGCGCTCCGCCGGGGCGGACGGGCTGAGCGCGCCTATGAAAGATTTGCGCGAGACGCCCACCAGCACCGGCAGGCCGAGCTCCTTGAAACGCGGCAGCCCGGCCATAATGTCCAGATTGTCCTGTAAAGTCTTGCCGAAGCCGATCCCCGGGTCCAGTATTATGTCCTTAACCCCGGCCGCGCGCAGCGCCCCGGCCCGGCCGGCGAGGAAAGCCCGGATGTCCTGCACGGCTCCGTTCTGGTAGACCGGGGCCTTCTGCATATCGCGCGGCCGGCCCAGCATATGCATGACGATGGCGCCGGCCCCGGCGTCGGCGGCGGCCCGCAGCATGCCCTCGTCGGTGAACCCGGATATATCGTTTATGAAGTCCGCGCCTTCGGCCAGGCAGGCCGCGGCCACTTCAGGCTTGCAGGTGTCTATGGAGACCGGCACGCGCAGCTTTTTTACCACCGCGCGCAGCGGCCCCAGCAGGCGCGCCAGTTCTTCCTGCGCGCTTACGCCCTCGCTGCCGGGGCGGGAGGATTCCGCGCCTATGTCTATGAGGTCCGCGCCCTGCTCCTGCAGCTCCAGCGCCCGCGCCGCGGCCGCCTCCGGCGGCAGGTAGCGCCCGCCGTCGGAAAAAGAATCCGGCGTGATGTTGAGTATGCCGCAGATAAGCGTGCGGCCGCTTTTGAAATCCAGTTTTTTAGACGCCATCTAGTTAAGATTCTATAAAAAACGCGGCTGCCGGGTATCGCCGCCGTCAGGGGGCGGGCCTGGCGGCCCATTTCTTCCAGGCGCTTTCCAGGTCGGCCGTGGTCATGAAGCCGTAGGCGCTGAACATGGCGCGGCCGGGCTGCTCGCCATCGCGCAGCTGGCGGCAGAACTTCTCGAACTTGAGGGGGGAGTTGGCCTTCTTGAGGAAGCGCACCAGGCTGTGGGCCTGGGGGTAGAACTCACCGGAGGCGCCGTCCGGCACTTGCCGGAGGGCCAAAAAATCTTTTAACGGCGACGGCTTCTTCACCGCCGGGCCGCTCGCAGGGACCCGGCCGGAGCCCGCCGCTTCCTCCGCCATCATTTCAGCCAGGCCCTCGTTGAGCCACAGCGGGATGCGCCCGGCCGAGTTCTTGAAAAAGCTCCTGAAATACAGGTGGGTCAGCTCATGGGCCGCTATGCGCTTGTCGAGCGGCTCGTAAATGGCCAGGGACCAGGCCGAGCCGGGCTGGCCGGAATGGTGCACCATGCCGCCGGACCAGGCCGGGGGCTTGAAGCGGCCGCCCTGGTAGCTCTTTTTGTCCTTGTAGAGATAGACCTCCACTTTTTCCGTGTCCATCCAGGAGCTCAGCGTCCACAGGTCCTTGTGCAGCACGCGGAAGACCTTTTCCAGGTCCGCGCCGGCGGCATGTTTGGGCCCGGAGATCTCCTGGTGTATCATGAAATGGGGGGACCAGGCGGTGTTCCACCCGCTTTCCATGGCGGAGAGGGGGGCGCAGAGAAGCAGCAGGAGGCGCGGCAGGAGCATTTTGGGATTATAGC
>MGUK01000029.1 GCA_001799995.1 Elusimicrobia bacterium GWF2_62_30 | reverse complement strand
AGGAAGGCCGGGCGCTGAAGACATAGGAACCGTCCATGTGCAGGCTGGTTTCGTCGGCGGTATACGCGGTAGGTGTATTGTTGTCCTCGGCGCAGGCCCAGACCGAGCCGTTCCATTTGGCTATCTGACCGTTGGTACAGCCGCTCTGGTTGAGGCGGTCGAGCGAGATGGTGGACACGGCGATGTCGGCGGCGATGATCGTACCGTCGGCTATTTTAGAAGAGGTTACGGCATTGTCCGCTATAGCGCCGTTATACACGGCATCGGCGGCGATAGAGGAAACTATAACATTAGCTCCAAGAATACCGGTGGCCGCGAGTTTGCCGATAGCGATGGCCGCGGCGGCGCTGATGTCCGCGTCCACGATGGCGCCGGCCTCAATGGAGCCGGGGCGCACGCCGCCGGCGCCGACGGAAGAAACTATCACGCCCGTTCCCAGGGTACCGTCGGCCACATTGGCCGGGGTGAGGCTGGTGAGCAGCGAGCCGTTGAGCGCCGGCAGGTAGCCGAGGCTGTCGAGCTGGACGAGCTGGCTGACTCCGTTGAAGATATTCCCCTGCAGGGTGACGGAGGACGCCCTGGCGCTGAAGATGCCGCCGGCGGTCATATGGAGGCTGCTTTCGTCCGCCCCGTAGTCAACGGGCGTACTGAGGTCGGCCGCGCAGGCCCAGGCGGAGCCGTTCCATTTGGCTACCTGGCCGCTGGTGCAGCCGCTCTGGTTGAGGCGGTCGAGCGAAATGGTGGACACCGCGATGTCGGCCGCTATGATGGCGCCGTCGGCTATCTGGGCGGAACTGGTTATAGCGTTCACGGCTATGGAGGACGCGACAACGTTAGCGCCGAGGGTGCCGGTGGTCGCCAGCTTGCCGATGGCGATGGCGGCGGCGGCATTGATGTCCGCGTCCACGATGGCGCCGGGCTCTATGGAGCCGGGGCGTACGCCGTTGGCGGCTACGGAAGAAGCCACCACGTTGGTGGCCAGGGTACCAGCGGCCAGCGCGGTCAGGGCCACTTTATCGGCGGTGGCTATCTGGTTGAGCTTGCCGTCTTCTATTGAGCCGGCCAGGTCGGCGTTGGACACGGTGCCGTCAACTATCTGGCTGGTGCTGTCTATCGCGTTCACCGCGATAGAGGAGACGTTAAGCACGAGGCTGGCGTCCACGGCGGGAAGCCTGGTCCCGGCGTCGAGCAGGACGAGCTGGTCCGCGCCGTTGAAGGCGTTGCCCTGCAGGGTTACGGAGGAGCCCATGGCGTTGAACTTATTGGCGCCGTTCAGGTGCAGGGTGATCTCGTCGGCGGTATAGGTGTTGTTCCTGTCATTGGCGCAGGTCCAGGCGAGGCCGTTCCACTTGGGGATCTGCTGGTTGACGCAGCCGCTCTGGTTGAGCCTGTCGAGGGTGATAGTGGCCGCGGCGATGTCGTACCCCGCTATAATGCCGTCAACTATCTGGTCGCTGCCGGTCAGCGCGCCCGCGGCGATGGAAGAGACCCTTAGCACGAGGCTCGCGTCCAGCGCCGGCAGCCTGACGGCGGAGTCGAGCAGGACGAGCTGGCTGGCGCCGTTGAAGGTATTGCCCTGCAGCGTTACCGAGGAAGGTCTGGCGCTGAAGATGTTGCTGCCGTCAAGGTGGAGGCTGGCTTCGTCGGCGGTATAGGTCGTGTTCGTGTCGATGTCCGCGGCGCAGGCCCAGGCGAAGCCGTTCCATTTGGCCGTCTGGCCGGAAGTGCAGCCGCTCTGGTTGAGGCGGTCAAGCGAAATGGTGGACACGGCTATATCGGCGGCGATAATAGTCCCGTCGGCTATCTTGGCCGAGGTGACGGTATTGTCCTGCAAGGCGTTGCCGTAAACCGAACCGACCGCTATAGAGGAAACTATAACATTGGCGCCGAGGATGCCCGTGACCGCCAGTTTGCCGATGGCGATGTCCGCCGCGGCATTGATATCCGCGTCCACGATGGCGCCGGCGGCTATGGAGCCGGGGCGCACGCCGTTGGCCCCCACGGAGGAAGCTATAACGCCGGCGCCGAGGGTGCCGTTGGCCACGTTGGCCGGAGTGAGCTCGGTGAGCAGCGAGCCGTTGAGAGCCGGCAGGTAGCCGCTGGAATCGAGCTGAACGAGCTGGCTGACGCCGTTGAAGATATTGCCCTGCAGGGTGACGGAGGAGGCCCTGGCGCTGAAGATATTGGAACCATCCATGTGCAGGCTGACTTCGTCGGCGGTATAGTTGTTGACCGAGGAGCAGGCCCAGACCGAGCCGTTCCACTTAGCGACCTGGCCGCTGGTGCAGCCGCTCTGGTAGAGGCGGTCGAGCGAGATGGTGGACAGGGCGATGTCGGCGGCGATTATGGTCCCGTCGGCGATCTTAGGGCTGGTGACGGAGTTATCCCTCAGGGCGCCGGCGTAGACCGAGTCCGCGGCAAGGGAAGAAGCGAAGACGTTGTAAAGGCCGCCGCCGTCGCCGTAATATTTGGCGGCCGAAGAAAAGCCCACTATAAAGACGTTGCTCGACACGCGCACCCCGGCGCCTATAGCGGGCGAGGCTTCGGAGGAAATGACCACGCCGGGGGAAAGACGCACCTGCGTCGCCGACAGGCCGTTGCCGGTCAGGATGAGCGAGCCGGTAAAGGTCTTATCGCCGGCTATGCTCTGCGCGGCCGCGTCCGTGGACACGAAGGCGCCGTACTGGCGCCCGCCGAGGCTGTAGGCGTTGAAAGCGTAAGGGGACGTGATAAGCCGCTGCCTGGGGGTCAGCGTTACTCCGTCGACCGTGATCTGCAGGTACGCGTTGGACGTGGTGAAAACCGAGGGGGTCAGGGCGGTGGACGCGCCCAGCTGCGCCGCCAGCACGCCGTTGACCACGGTAACGCCGTTCTGCGTCTCGGTCCAGAGCTGGAACCCGCCGGTGAGCGAGTCATAGATCTCGAAGGTGAAGTTGTGCGGGCCGGCGAGCGGGTTGTTGCTGGCGTCGGTGAGGCGCCCCTGGAAGTTCATCAGGCCCGGAGGCGTCTGCGCCGCGGCCGGCGGCGGCGGGGCCAGCAGCAGCACCGCGAGGATGAGCGTGTTTAAAATAGTTGAGGTCTTCATAATTTTCTCCTGAAATCTTCCAAAGAGGCGTTCTTCCACTTCGGCAGCTTTACCTGGAACAGCGTAAATTTGTCCACCTGGCTTTCCACCCAGATAGTTCCCCCCAGCGCGGTGACGGCCTTGTGCACTATGCTCAGCCCCAGGCCGGTGCCGGGGATCTTTTTCTTCCCCTCGTTCTCCCGCCCGGCGCGGTAGAATTTCGTGAAGAGGTTCGGGATATGCTGCGGCGCGATGCCGGGGCCGGTGTTGCGCACGTGGAACGTGACTTCCTCGTAGTTCTCCGTTATGTGCACGCTCACTTCTCCGCCCGAGGGCGTGTACTTGATGGCGTTCAGGAGCAGGTTGTTGATTATCTGCCTTACCGGTTCTTCCTGCGCCATTATCGAAGCCGTAAAGCTCTTGTGGAGCGGTCTTACGTTCACGCCGTTGGCCAGGGCTATGGGCATGTAGATCGTGAGTGCGTCCTTGAAGATCCGGTCTATAAGCAATGGCTTCACCTCGGCGTCTTCCTGCCGCTTTGCCTCGCCGGAGAAAAGCCTGAGCGCGTTGCCCAGGGAGTTCTCCATGCGCAGTACGGCACCCATCATGGTACCAAGTATTTCGGCGGAATTGCCCGAGGCTTGCGGCATTTTGGCGTCCTGCCACAGCTCCAGGTAGCCCTTGAGCCCGCTGAGCGGCGTATTGATCTCATGGGTAAGGGTGTGCAGGATATCCTCGCGGGACTGCAGGAGTTCGTTGAGGCGGCCGGCCATGGAATTAAAGCTGGTGGTGAGGGTGCCGAGCTCGTCGCGGCCGCGCACGGGCACGGAGACGTCCATCCGGCCCGCGGCGAGCAGGCCCGTGGCCTGCGCCAGGGCTTCTATGGGCCCGGTGAGAAGCTTTGCGACCCAGGCGTTGACCATAAGGCCGAGCGCCAGGAAGAAGCCGGCTATCCCGGCCGTCCAGCGCAGCAGCGGGGCCAGTTCCTGGTTCACGTTCTCGTCGATAACGCTGCGGATGAAGCCGAGGCGCACCTGCCCGGCGGTTCCGCCCCCGGGCTCTTCCACTTTCACGGTGGCCCTGCCCGATACTCGCAGCGACACGCCGGCCGTGGAAACGCTCAAGGTGCTCCGGGAGGCGCCGCCGGACGGGTAAGCCGAGACGGTGTAGCGCACGGGGCCGCCCTGCGCCTCTATGCCGCGCTCAAGGTACAGCAGGTCCCCGCTCTCGGCGCCGATGTCATAACTGCGCCCGCGGTAGGAAAGGGAGGCGAAGGCGATCTCCGGGTAGGTTCTCTGCAGGAACATCAGGTAGCTGACCGCCATGAGCCTGTCGCTGCTGTCGTACGACTCCTTGGCGATGCGCCCCGCGCCTTCCATTACGGCCTCGAGGCGCCGTATGCCCTGGGCGTGGAGCACCTTGCGCTGGGTGTGCATCACCATGGCGGCTATGGAGACCACCACCGAGACGATCAGGGCCGCGGTTATAAGCTGGTATTTGGGGCGTATCTTCATGATCATTCGCCTCTTTCTTCGTTCAGGCGGCGCAGAGCTTTCAGCGCCTCGACGTTGTCCGGGTCGGCCTGCAGGACCTTTTCGAAAGCCGCGCGGGCGTTGGCGGCGTCCTTCAGCACGTAGTAATTCACGCCGGCGTCCAGCAGCATGTCGATCTCCGCGCGCGACAGGGAAGGCCTGCGGGCCGCGGCCGGCCGTTCCTGGGGCTTGGCGGCGCGGCCGGACTGCTCCAGCCTGGAAATGGATTTGATGTAGCCCTTGATCGCCTCTTTCAGGGCCGGACTCTTTTCGCACTCATAGGCTTTGTTCCAGGCGTAGAGCGAGCTCTTGTAGTTCTCCAGCCCCAGGTAGCCTATGCCCATGTTCTGCCAGCCCGCCGCTATGGAGGGATCCAGCTCCACCACGGTGCTGGCCAGGTTGACCGCTTCGCGGTAGCGGCCGGCCTTTACGGCCTCCTCGGCCGCGGCCAGCCTTTCGGCTATCGCGCGCTCCGTCTCGGAGAGCTCCGGCGCGGCAAAGACGGTGACGGTGGTCTTCTGTACGATTGACGCCGGCATCCTGCCGGTCCTCAGCCCGCGCAGGGTCTCCATCAGCATGGTCAGAGTTTCTTCGTCGTCGGTGGGTTTGCCGAAGTGGAAGGTGAGGGCCATGCGGTGGTTCCCCGAGGTGGAGGCGATGGTTCCCAGCGGCAGCGAGAAGCCGTAATCCAGCTGCATCCTGCGGTTGCGGTAGGAAAGGCCCGCGCTGATGTTCTTGTACTCCCTGCTGCCGACGCCGATGCCGCCGCGCACGCCGAAATCCCCGACGAAGGTTTTCGGGAACCAGCGTTCCGCCGCGACCGTAAGCCTGTTGTCGGCGCTGCCGTCGGGGGCGCTCCTGGTCTCCGCCTGCGCCACCAGGTTGGAGATCAGGCTCTTGTAGTTCAGACCGAGCTTGACGCCCAGGGGCAGGCGGTCGGAATCCCCGGAGCCGAAAGCCATGTTCGGCCGGTTCACGTGCGTCAGCTGCAGGCCTGCCTGGTAATGCGTCAGGAAGCTGTAGAGCACGCCCAGGTCGGTGTCGAAGGCTTTGTGGCTGCTGCCCCCGCCCAGCAGCGGGTCGGACTGGTTGGTGGTCATCACGCCGTTGGTGGCGTTGGCGCTCTCGGCGAAATTCCCGAAGGAGCTGTACAGGTATTTCATGGTGCCGCCCAGGTACAGGTCGCCGCCGGGGCGGGAATAGGCCAGGCGGCCGTAGGACAGGTACAGGGTGTTCTCGCGGTAGAGCCCGCCGTCGAGGGTGAACGAGTTGAACGCCGCGGCGAGGGTCCCGCGCTTGCCGTCGCCCAGCGGGTGCGCGTAGCCGAGCAAGGACGTGCCGAGGTTGGAGCCGTCGGTCAGGCCGGCATAATACTGCGTGTAGGCCGCGGTGAACTGGGGGCGGGTGAGCGTGCCGAGGCCGGCCGGGTTGTAGTGGGCGGCGTACACGTCGTCGGCCACGGCCACCATCGCGTTGCCCATGCCGGGCCCGCGCGCGCCCGCGCCGAGGTCTTCGAAAGCCGCGGAGGCGCGCGTGGCGCAGAAGGACGACGCCAGCAGGACGCAAAGCAGCGCCGCGGGAAGGCTGGTCCCCGTTTTCGCCGTTCTGATCTTGCGCGTTTTCATAATTTCGCTCAGCGTATCACTACCAGCGTCCCGTTAAAGGTCTTGCCCTCGGCCTTTATCTGGTAGACGTAAACCCCGCGCGGCACCACGGACCCGTTGGACTTCCCGTCCCAGGCCAGCGTATCGGCTATCTGCGTGCCGGGCTTCATGTCGGCCACGAAGGCGCCGCTCAGGTCGTAGATCTTGCCGGTGATGGAAGAGTCGCGCGGGTTGTCCAGCGTGAAGACCACGTAGTCGTTGCGCCCGTCGCCGTTGGGCGTGATCACCTTGTTCGACATTTCTTTCACGTCGAAGCTCACGCCGGAACTCCTGGCCAGCGTGCGGATCTGGTACTTGCCCGGAACGGCGGAGCGGACCGTCACTGTCTGGTCCGCGGTGTTGACGGAGCCGAAGACCTTAACGTAGTCCTTGCCGTTGTACCAGTACGCGCCCAGCGATGAGGAAGCGTCCGAGGCGTCCACGGAGGGCTTATAGGCCGCAAGCGCTTCCGGCGCGGCGCCCTTAAGCCCGGAAGGCACGACCATCCCGGCCTCCGTCTCGTAACGAAGGACTATGTCCATCCTGGGGGTGTCGAGGGTGAAGGCGTCCAGCTCCGCTCCGGAAGGCGCCTGTATCGGCGCGAACTCCACGGCTTTCATCACCTTGCCGCCCTCGTCCGCGGTCCTGTCCAGGGCGGCGAAGAAGAGCGGGCTGCCGGCGGAATTGCCGCCGGGGGTGACGACGCGGGTCAGGTCCGCCGGGATCCTGATGCGGGAGATCATATCCGGGGCCATAGCGTACAGGTTCTTGTCCGTGTCCACTATCATGGAGGTGCCGGGTACGCCGATGGAGTCCACCGCGGCCACCTTGTAGTAGTAGACCGAAGCGGGGTCCGGCACGGGCACGGTGATGTTCATCGACGAGACGGCCACGGACGTTACCAGGGCCCAGTTGGAGTTCATCAGGCCCGTGGCGCGGTAGATCTCGTAGCGGGCCAGTTCCAGCGGCTCGCCGGAGAACCTGAACATGGAGCCGTCGTTGTTAGAAGTAACGCCGCTCCAGCTGATGGTTATTTCCGTGCGGGCGGGATCGAGCGAAGCCTGCAGGCCGCCCGGGGACATGGGCGGCAGGTCCAGCAGGCATTCGGTGGACACGACGAGCGAATAGACGTTGTTGGCGTCCTTGCTGGAGAAATTGTAGTAGTACGTGCTGTCCAGCAGCAGGCCGGTATGCGCCTGCGCCACCGCCGCCGCGCTGGCCAGCACCACCGAGCCGTCCGCGAGCACCGCGCCGTTATTGTAAGCCGTGTAGTCCTCGAGCTCCTGCGTTATAGGGGCGGTGCTGGTCTGCACGAGCACGCCGGCCAGGTCCGGGTAGTCGGGCGTGGTCCAGTTGAACAGGACCTTGCGCGCGAGGGCCAGCGGGTGCGTGGTGAGGCCCTCTATCTGGTAGGGGCGCGGCTGCCGGCGCGTGCAGGTGGCGATTATCACGCCGTAATTGGTCTCTTGCTGCCAGTTCAGGCTGGCCAGTTTGAAGTAATAGGTCGTTTCCGGGCGGAGGCCCCTTACGGTGAGCGTCATCAGCAGCCCGTTCTCCGTGGTGGAGGTGTAGACCACGCCGCCGGGGAACAGCGCGCCGAAATTGCCGGAAGAGCCGGCCACCCTGTAGCCTTCCGCGGCGCCGGCGGGGACGTTCCAGGTGAACGAGACGCTGGAGGCGTACACGCCGGCGAGCTCGGGCGTGACGGGGAGGTTCGCCAGGGTGGATTCGTCGCTGTGGTCGGAATCTTCGGCTACGACCGTGCGGATGTCCGCCAGGTAGATGCGCGTGTAATAAGTGGTGTTGGCCTGCAGGCCGCTGAAAACGTAGGCCTGCTGGTCGCCGGGCGTTACCGCGGTGGAGAACTGCGTCACGAACACCGTAGGCGCGAAAACATGCGCCGGGTCGGAGGTGGTGTCTATGCGGTAAGTCCCCCCCGCTACCGCGCCCTGGAAGCCGTCCAGCCCGGGCGCGGTCCAGTTGAGCTCCAGCGTGCCGGTGCTCTTGGTGACCGCGGTCAGCGCCGTGATGGTGCCGGGCTGGGCCGCCAGCGGCATCAGGCCGGAGCTGAACTTGAAACCGGCCCCGGTGAAGGTGCTGACCACGTTTTCCGCCAGCGCGCAGTTGAGCGAGAAGCCGGCGCCGGCGGAGATGGCCCCGCCGCCGGAGACCAGGCTGCGGCGTATGGAGTTGTCGCCGCCCGCCATGGGAATGCCGGAAAACGCCGCCCGCGCCGGCGCCAGGAGCAGCGCCGCCGCGAGTATCAGTTTGTTCAGTTTTCCGGGCATTTCTTTATCCGCCTGGTCTAGTCCCTGGCCGTACCGGCCTGGGGTTTAAGCAGCGAGCTTATGCGCGCCAGCAGCACGCGCGGGCTTATGGGTTTGAACATGTAATCCTCGGCGCCGGAATCCAGGCCTTCCACGCGCGTCACTACTTCGCGCGCCTCGCCGGTGAGCATCAGCACCGGGATATGGCTGGTGCCGGGATCGGCTTTCAGTTTCCTGCAGACCTCTATGCCCGTCATGTCGGGCAGGTTGACGTCCAGCAGTATGAGGTCGGGCTTCTCGGCCAGGGCCAGGGGAAGGGCGCCGCGCCCGTCGGGGCTGAGGCGGAATTCATAGCCCCCGAGCAGGAGGGTGTCCTTCAGGAGTTTCTGCATTATCGGGTCGTCTTCCACGGAAAGTATGCGATACATAAATTTCTCCTAGCTGAATATAGTGACGTCAATATTATAAAGGGTAGGCGGATACAGGCCGGTTTCAGCAGTGTAACATCTGTGTAACATGTATCTGGTATGATACATATGGTAAAATTCCGGACTGCTTATGGAACAGAAACAGAACCAGCTTTTTCTCGCTATTACGCAGAACCCCTCCCTTCTCGGCCTGATACAGGGGTTCGCCAAGCAGGCGAATTGCACCGTGGATATCGCCGCGACAGGGGCCCAGGGCTTCAAGTCGATAATAGCCGGCCGGCCCGACCTGGTGTTCCTGGATATAGCCGTAAAGGATATAGACGCCTTGTCCTGGCTGGGAATTTTAAGAGAGATGCGCGAGGGCAAGGACCTTTCCGTGATCGCCGCCGGTGAAAAGTTCGGGGCCGAGGAAACGGCGAGGTTCTTCGAACTGGGCGCGGACGACTGCATACTTTTCCGGCACTGCGACCCCAGGGAATTCTCCGCCAGGATACGCGCCACGCTTCGGCGTCACACCCCCGCCGCCGAGCGCGTGATCCCGGCGCTGACGCTCGGCCCCGTCGAACTTGATTCCTCCCGCCACAGGTGCCTGGTGGCCGGCAAAGAAGTGGTCCTGCGCCCCCGCGAGTTCGAGCTGCTGGAAATGCTGATGCGCAAAGCGGGCCGCGTCCTGAACCGCCCGTACCTGCTCGAATGCGTCTGGGGCATGGCCAGTTCCGCCAACACCAGGGCCGTGGACGTGACGGTCAGCCGCCTGCGCCGGGCGCTGGGGCCGAAAGCCGCGGCCTGGGTGGAATCCGTGGATAAATTCGGCTACCGGTTCTCCGACCCCGGTTCCATGGCGCGCTGAATTCCCTCCCCCAGCTGTTGTTTTTTTTCTCCGGAATTGCTAATATTACATTGAAGGTGGCTGAAGTTCGGCCGCTTTTTTTTGTATCGGACGGCTTTTTTATGGACAGAGCAAAAATGGAAAGCGAAGTGGAAAAAGTCCTGGCGGAGAGCGGCTTCGAGCTGGTGGACCTGAAGCTGGCCAGCCATAACGGCAAGCCCCTGCTGCAGATCTTCGTGGATAAAGCCCCCGGCGGCGTCACCCTGGACGAGTGCGGGACGGCCAGCGAAAAAGTCGGCGAGTGCCTGGACGCCAACAACTATTACGAGGACGGCTATTTTTTGGAAGTCTCCTCCCCGGGTATCGACCGGGTGATCAAGAAGGAAAAGGATTTCAAGCGCTTTACGGGCCAGAACGTTAAGGTCCGGCTGAAGCTGCCGGTAAACGGCGCCAAGGTGTTCTACGGCGCGCTAACCGGCTTTGAAAACGGGGAGCTGGCGCTTTCCGGCGGTTTAAAATTCAAACTCGCTGATATCGAAGAGGCAAGGCTTCATCCTGCCGACGAAGATATCCTGCGGGGCAAATCACACTAGGGGTAACTACATGACCAAGGACCAGAAGAATAAATCGGAACTTTTGCTTGCGCTCGAGCAGCTGGAGCGCGAGAAAGGCATACGCCAGGAAGACGTTTTTAAGACCATTACCGACGCGCTCGTCAGCGCGCTGCGCAAATATTTCGGCAAGACCGCCCAGATAATGGCGGGCATCGACCCGGAGACCGGCGAGATGGCCGGCTTCCTGGTTAAAAAGGTCGTGGAGACCGTCGTGACCCCCGAGCTGGAGATCACCCTCGACCAGGCCGTCAAGCACCAGCCCGAAGCCAAGCTCGGCGACGACGTGCATATCCCCGTGCCGATCCAGGATTTCTCGCGCATAGCGGCGCAGACCGCCAAGCAGGTGCTGATCCAGAAGGTGCGCGAGATCGAGAAGGTCCGCGTTTACGACGAGTACAAGCCCCGCGAAGGCGAAGTAGTAACCGGGCTCGTCCACCACGTGGCCGGCCGGGACATCTTCGTGGACCTGGGCAAGGCCGAAGCGATACTTCCCTTCTCCGAGCAGATCCGCCGCGAACATTACAGCGTCAACCAGCGGGTGCGCGCCATCATCCACCGCGTCGATAAGGAGAATAAAGGCCTGCAGATAGTCCTCTCCCGCGCTTCTAACGGCTTTCTCAAGGCGCTTTTCGAGGCCGAAGTCCCCGAGATCTCCGAAAAGGTAATAGAGATAGTGGACATGGTCCGCGACCCCGGCTTCAGGGCCAAGGTGCTGGTCCGCAGCAATTCCCCCAAGGTAGACCCCGTCGGGGCCTGCGTGGGCATGCGCGGCTCGCGCATCCGCGTTATAATGAACGAGCTCTCGAACGAGAAGATCGACCTTATTCCTTACGTGGAGGATACGCTCACCCTTATCGCCAAGGCGTTCTCGCCGGCTGTGGTCAGCTCCGTGCGTATCCTGGACAAGGAGGGCAAGCGCGCCCAGATCATAGTTTCCGACGATCAGCTCGCGATGGCGATAGGCCGCGAAGGCCAGAACATCCGCCTGGCCAGCCGCCTCACCGGCTGGGAGATAGAAGTAAAATCCGAGGGGCAGCGTTTTGAGGAGACCAAGCGCACCAACGACCTGGCGATGCAGGACCTGCTCAAGATCGACGGCATAGGGGCCAAAGTGGCGGAGACCCTGATAACGATGAACGTTACGGATATACGCAAACTGTCCGGCTTCAGCGAAGCGGACCTTTGTTCCCTCGAGGGGATCGGCGAGAAGACCGCGCAGAAAATAATCGCCGGCGCCAAGAAATTCCTCGAAGAGAACCCCAACTATGGCCAGCAGCCGTCCCAGGAAGCTCCCAAGAGCGAAGAGGTAAAAAATGAGTCCGAAGAAACCGAAAGCAAATGAGAATTTAGACGCGCAGGCGCAGGCGCCCGTAGAGACCGGGGAGGCGAAGGCTGAAACCGGGGAGGCGAAGGCTGAGACCGGGGAGAAGTCCGCCCTGAAAAAGAAAGCCGCCGCCAAACCGGCGGCGGAAAAGAAGCCCGCCGCCAAAAAAGCCGCCGAGCCTAAGCCGAAGAAAGAGCCTGCCGCGAAACCCCCTTCCCGGGCCAAAAAGGTCAAGGAAGAGGAACCGCCGCCTCCGCCCGAGCTTCCCAAGAAGCCCGATCTGAAGCGTTTCGTTTTCTCGCATTCCACGGCGGACGGAGCCATAGTTTCCGGCGCCACCGGTGAGAAGCCGCCGGAAAAGCCGGTGGAGCCGCCCAAGCCGGCCGAAGTAAAGCCCGCGGAGGCCAAGCCCGGCGTGCCGCCCGCGCCCGTAAAGCCGGCCGCCCCCGCCCCCGTGGCTAGGCCCGGGGTGCCGCCCGCGCCCGCAAGGCCGGCCGCTCCCGCGCCCCTGGCCCGGCCCGGCGTTCCCCCGCTGGCCCCCAGGCCCGCCGCCCCGAGGACGGCTATTCCCCCTCTGATAAGGCCGCCTGTGCAGGCGCCCAAGCCCTTCGTCCCGTCGAGGCCCGCTTATATTCCCCCGGGCCCCAGGCCAGTAGGCGGTACCGTCCCTCCCGCGCGTCCCGGAGTTCCCCCGGCCAGGCCCGCGCTGGCCAAGCCCGCCGTTCCGCCTCCCCCGAAACCCGCGGAGAAGCCCGTCGCGGCGGCCCCGCTGGCGGAAGGTGAAAAGCCCGCGCTGCCCAAGCTTAAGATCTCGACCCAGGTGGTCGTGCGCGAGCTGGCGGAAAAGATGGGCATCAAACCCACCGACTTCATAAAGAAACTGATGGGCATGGGCGTTTTCGCCACCATTAACCAGCGCCTCGACCAGGATACCGCGGTGCTTATCGCGGCGGATTACGGCCATGACCTGGAACTTGTCCCCATGTACGGCGAGGACGAACTGAAGGAAGAGATAGAGCACGAGAAGTCCGAAGATCTCAAGCCCCGCTCGCCCATCATCACGATAATGGGCCATGTGGACCACGGCAAAACCACGCTGCTCGACGCCCTGCGCGAATCCAACGTGGTGGACTCCGAGGCCGGCCAGATAACGCAGCATATCGGCGCCTACATGGTGCACACCCCGCGCGGCATCATAACCGTGCTCGACACGCCCGGCCACGCGGCGTTCACCGCCATGCGCGCCCACGGCGTGAAGGTGACCGACATGGTAGTGCTGGTGGTTTCCGCCGTCGACGGCGTAATGCCCCAGACGCTGGAAGCCATAAACCACGCCAAGGCCGGCGGCGTGCCTATCATCGTGGCGATCAACAAGATCGACCTGCCTACGGCCAACTCGCAGCAGATCAAGCAGCAGCTGGCCAACCACGGGCTTAACCCCGAAGAATGGGGCGGCAAGACGCCGATGGTGGAGGTTTCCGCCAAGAAGCGCCTTAACCTGGACAAGCTGCTGGAGATCGTGAGCATCCAGGCCGAGATCATGGAACTGAAGGCCAACCCCGACAAGCCCGGCCAGGGCATAGTTATCGAGGCGCGGCTGGACCCGAAAAAGGGCGTGGTGGCGACCATAATAAACATCACCGGCACGACGCGCATCGGCGACCCGTTCACCGTCGGCGCCGCGCATGGTAAAGTGCGCGCGCTCCTCGATGACCGGGGCAACCGGCTCGAAGAGCTGAAGCCCAGCATGCCGGCCGAGGTGCTCGGCATCAGCGGCGAAGTGCCGCAGGCGGGCGACGTCCTCAAGGTCACGGAGAACGAAAAAGAGGCGCGTCACGTGGCCGACAAGCGCAAAATGAACCGCCGCGAAGAGGCCATGTCGCACCAGAAGCACGTCAGCCTGCTCTCGCTCAAGTCGCAGGTGGACCAGAACCAGCTGCGCAACCTTAACGTGGTCCTCAAGACCGACGTGTTCGGTTCGATGCAGGCTATCAAGGACTCGCTCGAAAAGCTCAGCACGGCGGAAGTGGCCATACAGATACTTCACGCCGGCGTGGGCAATATGACGGAGTCCGACGTGCTGCTGGCAAAAGCGTCCAACGCCATCATAATGGGCTTCCACGTGGAAGCTGATTCCAAGGTGCAGGAAGCGGCCAAGGCGGCCGAAGTGGAGATCCGCAGCTACACCATAATCTACGACCTGATCGAGGACGTGCGCGCCGCCATGAGCGGTATGCTCGCCCCCGAGATCGTGGAGCTCGTGACCGGGCGCGCCGAGATACAGCAGGTCTTCGACCTCAGCTCGGGCCGCGTGGCGGGTTCCCTTGTGCGCGAAGGCAAGATGGTGCGCAACCAGGCCGTGCGCCTGATGCGCGCCGGAGTGGCCGCGGGGACCGGGAAGATCTCCGGCCTCAAGCGCTTCAAGGAAGACGTCAGGGACGTAGAGAAGGGCATAGAGTGCGGCATCCTCCTCGAAGGGATAAAAGACTTCCGCGTCGGCGACGTGGTAGAGGCTATAACCCGCGAGGAAAGGGTAAGGCGCCTGACCAATGTCTAAACGCCACCAGAGGCTGACGGGACTTTTCATCCAGGAGATAACCCTGGCGTTAAGGAACGTGCACGGCCTCAACGACAAAGGCCTGCTCACCATAACCGGGGCGGATCTGAGCCGGGATGACAAGACCCTCGACGTCTTTTATTCCGTGCTCGGCACCCCGGAGGAGCAGGCCAGGAAGCAGCGCATCCTCACGGCGAACAGCCGCGAGATCCGCACCATCCTGTTCAAGAGGCTTCGCCTGAAATCGGTCCCGGAGATCTCCTTCAAGTTCGACGAGACCCCGCAGAAGGCTGCGCATATAGAGAAATTGCTGGACAATTTACGCTCCGAACATGACACAACAGATGAGAACACTCGACCTTGAGACCGAGTTCAAGCGGCTCGAGGACCTGATAGCGGCTTCGGAAAGTTTCTTTCTCGCGGGCCACCTGAACCCCGACGGGGACACCATAGGGAGTATGCTGGCTATCGCTTCGGTGCTCAAGCGCCTGGGCAAGAAGGTCCGCCTCTTCTCCCAGGACCCGGTGCCGGAGAACCTGGCTTTCCTGCCGCATGCGCGCGGGATAAAGTCCAGGTTGCCGTCGTCGCGGTTCGACGTGGCGATCCTGCTGGAATGCTCCAATCCCGCGCGCGGCGGCGACCTCGAGCAGGTGCTGCGGCGCGCCGGCAAGATAGTCAACATCGACCATCACAAGACCTCCGAGTTCTACGGCGACATAAATATCGTGGAGCCGCATTCCTCTTCCACCGCCGAGATAGTCTACCGCCTTTTCTATAACATGAAGGTTAACATCAGCCGCCGTGAGGCCACCTGCCTTTACACCGGCATAGTTACGGACACGGGGCGCTTTCATTTCGCCGCCACCAGCCCGCGCACCCTGGAAGTGGCTTCCCGCCTGCTCGAGACCGGCTTCAAATTCTCGCGCGTGAACGACCAGCTTTACGCGACCAAGGCCTGCGAAGCGCTGAAGATCCTGGGCCGGGCGCTGGAAAGCCTGGAGCTGAAAGCCGGCGGCCGCCTGGCCGTGCTGACGCTGCTCAAGGCGGATTTTGAAGCTTTCGACGCCCGCTCCGAGCACTGCGAGAACGTGATCAATTACGGCCTCATGCCCCCCGGGGTGAAGGCCGCCGTCATGTTCCGGGAGGACGCGGAGCGGATAAACATCACGTTCCGGTCCATGGGCCATCTCGACGTGAGCCTGGTCGCCAAGTCTTTCGGCGGCGGCGGCCACCGCAACGCGGCGGGCTGCCGGATGAAAACCACTCTCCAGGCCGCGCGCGAAAAAGTGCTGCCCGTGCTGACGCGGCTGGTGCAGTAGCCTCGGCGGCCGCCCGGGATAAATGAACATGCCCCAATCCGATACGGCGCCTTCCGGCGTCTTTCTTTTCGACAAGCCCAAAGGCATCACTTCCCATGACGCCGTGGCCCTGCTGCGCCGCAAGCTCTCCTTCAGGAAAATAGGGCATACCGGCACGCTTGACCCGATGGCCACGGGGCTGCTGATACTCCTGGCCGGGACGGCCACGTCGGCGCAGGCGCGCATGCAGGGCACGTCCAAGGTCTATTCCGGGACCATACTTTTCGGGGCCGAAACCGACACCTGGGACGCGGAGGGCAAGATCGTGGCCGAGGCCCCCCCGCCCGACCTGGGAGAGGAAAATCTTAAAAAAGCCGTGGCGGCGTTCGACGGGAAAATAAGCCAGCAGGTGCCGCCGTATTCGGCGGTGCGCCTGAACGGCAAGCATTTATATAAAATGGCGCGCCGCAACGAGGTTATCCCGGAGATCAGGCGCGAGGTGCAGGTGCGCTGGCTCTCCTGGGCCGCCCGCCCGCCGGCGCTGGATTTCGAGATAGAGTGCACCGGGGGCACCTACATCCGGTCCATAGCCTGCGAACTGGGCCGCGCGATGGGCTCCCGGGCGCATCTGACCGCCCTGCGCCGCCTTTCTATAGGTACCTGGAGCGTGAAGGACGCGGTAGGCGCGGAAGAATTCGGCGCCATGACGCCGGAGGCCGCGCGGGCTAAGCTGCTGCCGGCGCCTGAGAACTGACGGACCATGCAGAATTTCCTTACCATCGGCACTTATGACGGCGTGCACCTGGGGCACCGTAAGATCATACGCACGGCCATGCGCGAGGCCCTCAAGCGCGGCATGAAAAGCCGGGTGGTCTATTTCCCGGTCCCCCCAAAATTCTTTTTTTCGGGAGAAAAAACCAACTGCCTTATTACGCTGCCGGCGGAGCGGGAGAAGCTGCTGTCGGACCTGCGGCCCGACGGCGTGGAGGCCCTGCCGTTCGACCGCAAACTGGCGTCCATGCACGCTGGCGACTTTTTCCAGGACCTGGTGGTGGGCCGCTTCGGGGCCGGCGGGCTCTGTGTGGGGCCGGATTTCGCGGTGGGCAAGGGGCGCGAGGGGCACCTGGACTTCCTGCGCGAGGCCTGCATGGCTTCGGGGATGTATTTCAAGTCGGTGAATTTCGCCCGGCGGCTGGGACACAAGATCTCTTCGAGCCTTATCCGGGCGCACCTGCGCGCCGGCGCCGTGGAAGAGGCGAATATCTGCCTGGGCTGGGCCTACAGCGCTTCCGGCCCGGTGATAAAGGGCGCGGGCATCGGCCGCCAGATAGGTTTCCCCACGGCCAACGTGGGAGTGCACCCGGCCAAGATCCTGCCGCCGGGGATCTTCGCTTCGCGGGTGAAGGTGGACGGGGAAAGCTTCAACGCGGTGCTCAACGTGGGCAAGCGCCCGACGGTGGAATCCCTGGGCTCGAAGGTGGTCCTGGAGGCGCATCTGCTGGATTTCTCCCGCATGATCTACGGCAAGACTCTCGAGGTTACCTTCCTCAGGCACATCCGCCCCGAGCGCAAGTTCTCCTCCAGAGAATCCCTCATCGAACACATCAAATCCGACATCGCCGCCGCCCGTAAATTCTTCAAATAATTATCCCGCACCTTGGAAAAACGGTTTATCTTCGAAGAGCGGGAACGCCGTAACGGGCTAAAACTTGGACGGCCGTCACCCCCCGGGGACGGCCGCCACAAAGCAAGCCCCTTCCTCGTGAAGCGAAGCCCCCTTGTCTTTATCAGGTTACATGATTGCGGGTAGCGGATTATATACCATCTTTATGGTAGTCCCGAAAATATGGAGAAGGTGCGCTGTTAGGGCTTGGCGGGGCCTTCGCGGAGAGAGCCCGGGGCAATAAGCTTTGTCAGTACGGCCGCCAGGTCCGAATATTCATACGGCTTAAGCAGCGCGGCCGAGAACCCGGCGGCGGCATAATCCGCCATCGCGTTATCTTCACCGTAGCCGCTTGAAACCACCACCTTAGCCCCCGGATCGGCTTCAAGGAGACGCTTTACGGCTTCCGCGCCGCCCAGCCCGCCCGGGATGGTGAGGTCCATTATTACCGCCTTGAACGCGCCGGGGCCGCCCATTGCCTCCGTGTAGAGCTTCAGCGCTTCTTCCCCGTCGGTGGCGCATACGCATTCGTAGCCCAAAAAGATGAGCATACGCCGCACAGCTTTACGCACAATCTCCTCGTCATCCATAACCAGCACGCGGCCGGAGCCTTTGAGCGCCTCGGCGGCCGCTTTTCGCCGGGGCCGGACGCCCGCCGCGGCCGCCGGCAGCAAGATAGTGAATTCCGCGCCTGAACCGGGCTCCGACAGCGCTTTCATCTCTCCGCCGTGGTTCTTTATTATCGAATAAGCCATTGGAAGACCCAGCCCGTGTCCCTGCGCTTTGGTCGTGAAGTAAGGCTCGAAGAGCCTGCCCAGGTTCTTCGCCGGTATCCCTGCGCCATTATCAGCCACGGTCAGCCTTATATGGTTCGCGGCCGGCGGTCCCTGGTCCGCCGCCCCGCCAGGCGTGATATTTTCCGCGGTCACCCTTATTATCCCCCCCCGCGGCATGGCTTCCAGCGCGTTTCTCAGGAGATTGTTGACGGCCTGGTTCAGCTGGCCCTCGTCGCCGTTCACGGGCCACAGTCCCGGGGCGATGCTCATCACCACCTTCGACTTGGAACCGCGCAGCGAGAAACTGCACCATGACGAAAGCGCCTCGCCCAGGTTGAAGACCTGTTTCACCGGCTGGCCGCCCCTGGCGAAATTAAGGAGCTGGCGCGTTATTCTCTGCGCGCTCTCCGAGGCCGCTAACATATCCTTTATGGCCGCCCTGTCCTCTTCGCTCAGGGTGTTGTGCGCGTTAAGCACCGATAAGTTGCCTGTTATGCCGGCCAGGATATTGTTAAAATCGTGCGCTATCCCCCCCGCCAGCTGCCCAAGCGACTCTATCTTCTGCATACTGGCCATTTCCATCAGCATCTGCCGGTTCAGTCTTTCCTCCCGCTCTTTATCCGCCAGGGCTTTCAGCAGGGCGGCTTCGGCCTTTTTTATGCGCAGCAGGGAGTTCATGGTGGCTATCAATACGTCCGTCTCCACCGGGAGCGTCAGGTAGCCGTCGGCCCCGTTCTCCAGGCCGGCGGCCCGGGACGCGGCGTCAAGCGTAGTCGCCGATAAGTGCAGTACGGGGATATGCCCGGTGAGCGGATTTTTCTTGACCTTCCGGCAGACTTCAAAACCGCTGATATCCGGCAGGTTCACGTCGAGCAGGATAAGGTCCGGGTTCGCCAGGGACTTTTCTATGCCGGCCGCGCCGGTCGCGGCCTCTTCAACCGTGAAGTACGGCTTCAACAATCTGGCGATAAGGTAGCGGCCGGTTTCGTTGTCATTGATCACAAGCACGGCGGGCTTTTCGGTTCTTTCGGTCATAGTCCTTCCGGTGTTGTTTACGCGTTTGCAGGGAACACTGAGCAAAAGACCGCCCGCTCACTTCCGGACAGCGAGGACCGCCTTCTACTAAAGGCCGCCTTCACCCCCGGAGCATGGAGCGCATGGTTTGATATAGGATACCTGACGCAGGTGCCGGAATGTAATACCCTATAAAGGGTAGAGCGGGAAAACGGGGATCAGGGCTTCGATAGCCCTTCGCGGATGGCGTAGCGCACAAGGTCGGTCTGCTTGTGTATGTCCAACTTGCGGGCGATGTTGCGCCGGTGGACCTGGACGGTGCCGCTGCGGATGGAAAGCCTGACGGCGATCTGCTTGTTGGCGAGCCCTTCCCCGATAAGCCGCACTATGGCCGTTTCCTTCGCGGTAAGCAGGGACCACTCGTGGTTTATTGCCCCCCCGTCGCGGGAACAGGGAGCGGCGGCGTCCAGCAAAGCTGAAACGGAAGGGCTTAAATATCGCTCCCCGCCGTGTACTATGCGCAGGGCGCGCGCTATTTCCCCGGCCGCGCTCTCCTTCACAAGGTAACCCTTTGCCCCGGCCCGCAGGGCTTTCTCTACCGTGGGCCGGTCGTCGTGCATGCTGAGCATTATAACTTTAGCGCCGCTGTCGGCACGCAGAAGGCGCTCCATCGTCTCCAGTCCGTTGAGCACCGGCATGGAGATATCGAACACGTAAACGTCCGCCGGGGACTGGCGCGCGAGGGCGAGCGCCCGGCGGCCGTCACGGGCCTCGCCGGCAACCAGGATATCCGGCGCCGTCTTCTTGAGCACGGCCTTGAGGCCCTCTATAACTATGGAATGGTCGTCAGCCAGGATAACGCGGATTTTCTTGCGCATGGTCAGAGGGCGGGCTCCGGGCGGAGGGGCAGTTCGGCCTTGATCAGCGTCCCCCCGGCGGGCTTGGAATAGACCGAGAAATAGCCGCCGGCCGAGTCGGCCGCCTCGGCCATTATTTTCAAACCGAGGCTGGTTTTCTTATTCCTGGCCTTCGCCATGTCGAAACCGCGCCCGTCGTCGCGCACGGAAAGGGTCATCCAGCAGTTGGCGCAGGT
The DNA here is from genome assembly GCA_001799995.1 of Elusimicrobia bacterium GWF2_62_30. Lineage (GTDB taxonomy): Bacteria > Elusimicrobiota > Elusimicrobia > Elusimicrobiales > UBA9959 > UBA9959. The sequence continues at coordinate 11,578 of MGUK01000029.1, read as the reverse complement.
TACGGAAAAGTCCAGTTTTTTCGCCCCGGAATGCTTCTCGGCGTTACTAAGCGCTTCCTGCGCCAGGCGGTAAAGAACTATGGCCAGCGGGCTCTCCGACGCGTGTTCCGCCTCGGGCAGGCTGATGTCGGCCCGCACCGCGATCTTTGAACGGCGGGAGAAGCCGGAGAGGAGTTCGCGGAGGACGGCGTCAAGCCCGGAAACGGCGAGCGCCGGGGGCCAGCTTTCGACGCAGGCCCCCTTAACGGCGGAAGTGACTTTTTTCAGGAGTTTCCGTGCGTGCCCTATCCGCGCAAAAGCACGGCGTTTATCTCCGCCGCGCAATTCCTCCTCGATAAGCAGGAGCTCTGAGGCCATCCCTACCTGAATGGCGCCTATCGCGTCATGCAGCGAGGCCGCCAGCCTTTTCTTTTCAGCCTCCCGGGCCAGCATTATCCGGCCGGACAGCCGCCGCCCCTCATCCTCCTGCCGCCGGCGCGGCGTGACGTCCCGCTCTATCAGGATACCGTAGGTCACGGAACCGAATTCAATGTTGCGCGCCGTAACCTCTGTTATAAGAGGGGCCCCGTCACTGCGCTTCTGCAGCACCTCGAAAGCCGAGCTGCCTACATGCCGGGCCAACCGGCCCCGGTTCAAGGACGCGCCCAGTACCGTGACCGGCTTCCCCACCAGGTCTTCCCGGGCGTAGCCGTGGAGGATGAGCGCGGCGGGATTAGCGTCCCTTATCACCGGCACGCCTTCCGGCGGCAGCTCGAGCACCAATATGGAATCACGGGCCTGCTCGAAGATGACGCGGTACAGGCCGCCGGGATCAAGCCGGGGAGCGGAGCTTTCGGATCTGGAACCGCGCGGGCTGGAAAAGGATTTCATGCACCGATATTCTGGCATAAGTCCGGCCGGCGGTCAATATTGCCGCGAAGAATGATACTGAAGAAATTGTATAATCCAAGTGCGTTGTGACGCTACAAACAGGCCTATATTGCGCTGCTATTGAGGAGACTAACGCATGAAACAGATAAACGTGCTTCTTGTGGAAGACAACCCGGGGGACACCGAATTAACAAGGCAGTCACTGGCGGCCTCAAAACTCTCGATCAACCTTATTGCCCTCGACGACGGGGAAAAAGCGCTTAAATACCTGAAGAAAGAACCGCCCTACCAGAATGCCGAGCGGCCGGACCTGGTGCTGCTGGACCTGAACCTCCCGAAACTGTCCGGGGGAGAGGTACTGCGCGCGATAAAGGCTGACAAATCCCTGAAGAGCCTGCCGGTGGTAGTGCTGACCTCCTCCGAAGAAGAAACGGAGGTTTCCAAGTGCTACGCCGAGGGCGCCAACTGCTACGTAGTAAAACCCGTGGATTTCAAATCCTTCATGGCCATAGTCGGCCTGATCGAGGAGTTCTGGTTCTCGGTGGTAAAACTCGGCGAGGGCAAGCAGGCCGGAAAGCTCCGCGGCAGGGGCAAATAAGCCGCTAATGAAACAGATCCTGCTGCCGGCCCTCTTGATACTCTTCTCCGTGCTCACTGCTTCAGCCGCCCCTGCGGGAGAGCTGGACTTCTTCGACTTCGAAAGGGCTTCGCTCGACGACATACTTAATATCAAGACCGCGGTGGCCTCGCGGCTGGATTTTTCCGCAAGGCAGGCGCCAGGGATAGTCACCGTGATAACACGTGAGGAGATGATCAACTCCGGAGCCAGAAACCTCATGGACGTGCTCAGGCTGGTGCCGGGGCTGGACTTCGGGGTGGACGTGGAGAGCGGCCTTGGGCTCGGCGTCAGGGGCAACTGGGCCATCGAGGGAAAAATACTGGTGATGGTGGACGGCCAGCGCTACAATGAATCCTTCTTCGGCACCGCGCAGCTGGAGCGGATCTCCCCGGAGCAGATAGAAAGGATAGAGATCATACGCGGCCCCGGCTCGGCGCTTTACGGCGGTTTCGCGGAACTCGGCGTCATAAAGATAACCACAAGGAGCGCGAAGGCCATCGGCGGGACGGAAGCGGCCCTTTCCTACGGCTATATGGCGAAGACGTCCGCCGGTCTGAGCGGGAACCTGGCTTTCGGCAGGACCTTCGAGAGCTCTGAACTTTCGGTCCAGGTCTACCACGCCGACCTCAACAGGAGCGACAGGCGCTATACGGATTTCAACGGCGGCAGCTATTCGATGAAGGATGCCTCCGGGATACATTCCAGGAGTTTGAATCTCGGCTTGAAGAGCGCCCAGGTCAACCTGCGGCTGATCGCCGACCTGCACCGCACCACCCAGCGGGACCATTACGATGACTCCATCCTGCCGCGCCCGCTTGACAGGAATTTCGACGCCTATTTCGCGGAAGCCAGCCGCGAGTTCAGCCTGGGCGAAACCCTGACCGTCACGCCCTCCTTCAATTACAGCTACCAGGAGCCGTACAACGGCTTCGACGCCGTTGAATACCCCAGGGACAAGTCCAGCCATTTCTCTAAGGGAACGCTGCTCGCCGCGTATACGCCCTCCGGACAGCTGAAATTCTCGGCAGGGGCCGAGGTCTCAGCCGACAAGGCCATTTTAGCGGACACGACACCGGCGGCCTGGTACTTCAAGAACGGCACAAAAAGCGTCCATTACCGCAACACTGCGGTTTTCCTGGAAGGGGTGGCCGAATACCCTTTCGGCATGCTTTCGGCCGGCGCGCGCAGCGACAAGCACGAGAAATTCAGCCGCGCTTTCTCGCCCAGGCTGGCCTGGACCAAGGTCTTCGAGCGGCTGCACCTGAAAGCGATCTACAGCAAGGCTTTCAGAGCCCCCGGTATAGACAACCTTGACGCTAACCCGGACCTCAACCCGGAGAAGACCACCGTGGTGGAATTCGAGACCGGCTACAAATTCGGGGAGGACTTTTTCCTTTCCGCCAATGTATACGACATACAGATAGATGAACCCATAGTTTTCTATGTCGAGAATTCGGTACAGAAATACGGCAATTACGGACGCACCGGCACCAGGGGGGGCGAACTGACGGCCCGCCTGAAAAAGGACTGGGGCTATTCCGACTTCACCTATTCCTATTACACGGCTACGGAGAGCGGCGTGGACTTCTACGATGCCGGAGCCGGCAGCGACTCTCTGCTTGCGTTCGCCCCGCACAAGCTCACACTGAACGCCAGCGTGAAACTTTCGCCGGACTTCAGCGTGAACCCTTCCGCGGTCTATTACGCCGGCAGGCGCGGCTATTACTCGGCCGGCTTGACCAGGCGCTTTAACGACATGCTGCTGGCGAACCTCAATTTTTCGCTAAGGAACCTCTTGAGCGGCAGGATGGACCTGGGCCTGGGCGTATACGACATCTTCAATTCCGGCTACAGCTACATACAGCCGTACGACGGGGGGCACTCCCCGCTGCCGGGCCCGTCGAGGGAAGTCCGCGCCCGGGTGTCTTACAGATTTTAGGCCGTGTGCCGGGGCCTGGGTTAGCGCCATGCTGAAAAAAGAGACAGAACGCATTATTACATCCGTGAGACGCGCGGCCCTGCCGCCGCTGCTCGCGGCGCTGTGTCTTTTTGCGCCGGCCGCCGTCCGGGCGCAGGAAGCCGCGGCGGTGCTTTCAAAAGGGTCCGGGCTGTACTTCGAAACTTTTCTCGCTTTCCAGAAGGCCCTCGGCCGGCCGATCACCTCTTCCGACCTTTCAAAGGAAAAACCGCGCTTCCGGTCCGACCTCAAAGCGGCGGTGGCTTTCGGTTCGCTGGCAGCCGCCTTCGAATACCCGCCAAGGACGAAAGTTATTTATCTCCTGGCCCCGGGATACAGGCCAAAAACCACAGGCGGCAGATTCACCAAGATAGCCGCGCTCCCCGAGCCTGCGCAGGCCCTCGCGGCCTACCGCGAACTTCAGCCCGGCCTAAAGCGGCTCGCGGTACTTTTCGATACCAGGTCAGCGGGCGCATACCCGTCCGAACTGGCCGCCGCGGCAGCGCCCTTCGGCATTGAAATAATACCTGTCAGCCTTGCAGGCCCCTCGGAGTTCCCCGATAAGTTGAGGGGCCTGGCCGGGAAAGCCGACGCTTTCTGGCTGCTGCCGGAGCCGGGGCTGATAAACAGGACCTCCCTTATGGTCCTCTCCGAGTTCTCCTGCTCCAGCAGGATGCCTTTCTACGCGCCGTCAGGAGGCCTCACCGAGCTCGGGGCCGCTGCGGCCTTCGCGCCGAATTTCAGCGAGGCGGGCGCCGCGGCGGCCGAAGCGCTCAAGAAAGCCCTTGCCGGGAAGCCGCTCCCGGAAAAGATATATGTCCCGCGCCCCGAACTAACCATAAACGAGCCCTTCATAAAGAAGTGCGGCCTGCCGATAAAACTGCCGGCGGCAGGGGAGGCAAAGTGAGGCTCCGCACCAAACTGCTGCTCCTCCTTTTCCCCTCGCTCCTGCTGAGCGGGCTGATAATCAATTACCTGACCGGCCGCGCGGTCTGTACCACTCTTCACGAAGAAACTGCCGGGAGAATAACGGCCGGCGCCACAAGGCTTCTGGGAACCGCCGCGCCGGACTTCGCTGCCCCGCGCGAAGACAAACTGCTGCCGTTCCTCTACGACCTGAAGACCGGCCTGAACGCCGGGCACGCCTGCTTCGCCGACGCCGCGGGGAACATACTGGCGCATACCGACGTGGCCATGGCCGGGAAGAAACTCCCGTCCGCGAACTCCCGGGAATTCCTCGCAGGCGAAGGCGGCTACCTGATCCCCGAACACAACTCCGGCAGCCACATGGAGGTCTATGTATCTGTGACCGAGCGGGGAGCGGAATCCCCGGAAGAACTGGCGCTGCTGGGGCCGGGGGCGGGCGCAAAGCGCCTCGGCACTTTAGTGATATACACGGCACTGAGGGAAAGCATAGAGACGGAGAAGTATATCGCCCGCAAGACCTTGGCGATATTGGCGGCGGTTTACTCGGCCATACTTCTTGCCGCCTTCCTGCTGACCGGCGCGGCCTTGCGGCCCATACGCCGGCTGATGGAAGGCACCGAGCGCATCCGCCTAGGGGATTACGGGGGCTTGATAACGGTTTCCTCAGCCGACGAATTCGGCGACCTAGCGCGCAGTTTTAACGAGATGTCAGCTACGCTCTCAGGGACCATCGTTTCAAAAAATTATCTGAACGCCATACTGGACAATATGGTCGACACCCTGCTTGTGACGGGCCTGGATGGAACGATCAAGAAACACAACCGGGCCGCCGTCGCGGCGCTGGGCGCCGGGGAACTGGAAGGCCGGAATATACTGAAGTTTCTCCCGATAGAGAACCAGGTATCCGGCAACTGGCTTGGTTTATTAAAAGAAAAAGGTCCGTTGCGGGATTATGAGACGATCCTGGTTACCGGGTCCGGCACCAGGATCCCGGTAGTCGCTTCAGCCTCATTCATTAAGGACACCGACGAGGGCATTTCCGGCATAGTTGTAGTGTTCAGGGACATAACCCTGAGGAAGAAATACGAGGCCGAGATGGCGCGCTCCAACGAGGATCTCCAGCGCTTCGCCTTCGTGGCTTCGCACGACCTGCAGGAGCCGCTGCGCACCATAGCCAATTACATACAGCTCCTGGAGGCTAAGTACAGGACTGTGCTCGGCCCCGAAGCGGAAAAGCACGTGGAGTTCATAACGGGCGCCGTGGGGCGCATGCGGGCCCTGATACGCGGCCTGCTTGAATACTCAAAGATAAACGCCTCGCTGCACCTCGAGGAGGTGGACTCGGGTGAGGCGCTCGAGTATGTCCTGTCCGCTCTTCAGGACAGCATCTCTACGTCAGGGGCGGTGATAGATCGCGGGGACCTGCCGGTCCTGCGCGCCGACCGCTGCCACATGGAGAGCCTGTTCCAGAACCTGGTAAGCAACGCCATCAAGTTCAGGAACGGGGGCGCACCGCTGATACGCATCAGCGCCAAGGCGGGAGAGGGCGGGTGGACTTTCCAGGTCAGGGACAGCGGCATGGGAATAGAGGACGCTCACGCGGCGAAACTGTTCAAGCTCTTCGGCAGGCTGCACGGCAAAGGGGTGGACGGGGCCGGCATCGGCCTGGCCTCCTGCAAGAAGATCGTAGAGTACTATGGCGGGAGGATCTGGTTCAAGTCAGAACCGGGCAAGGGTTCTTCCTTCTTTTTTTCCATCCCCGGGCGGCCGCAAGGCGCCTGAGCCCTTAGCGGGGACCCTATCTATTCCGGGGACACAATACTTAATTCAACGGAGGAATTAAGTATTATGTCCCCAAATCTTCCCCCAAATCTTCCCAAATCTTCAATGTCCGGTAGCCCGTATGCTGCGTGAGTTCCCGGCCCTGAAAGGCCTGCCCGTCGGGCTTAAAGAGAAAATACTCGCTTCGGACGAAGCTTTACTGAAAAACGGCGAGCAGGCCTACCGCTACAAGTCGATCATCCGGGCGGATGAACGGGATTTCCGGAACTTCTCTGTAGGAAACATAAGGTCTCTTATCTGTAGTAATTTCCAGGCGGTGGCGGGCCCAATAACACTTGACAAATATTAAATTATGCTCCATAACATTAGCAATATGAAGCCCCTGCCGCTATACCTGCTGCTGCTGCTGCCGGCCCCTGCGTGCGCCGGCGCGGCCCTGGGTCAGCTTTCGGGCGGGGCGCCGGTCGCGGAATTCACCGCGCCGCCGCCGTCCGCTGAGGGGTATACAGCCAAAGGCGGTCCCGTCACGCAGCGCGAAGCCGTGGCCCGGGCCCAGGCCTGGTTGGATGCCGCGCTGCTGCGCCAGGGCGACTATCCCAAGGAGAAATTCTGGACGAAAGTTAAGGAGCTGCGCGCGGCCTTCGATAACAAATTTGATTTTCGCAGCGCCTCCTGCGAAGGCGGCCGCCGCAACCGCTTCCTGATGTTCACCAAGAAAGCGGAGTTCTACGCGGCGCAATCCTCCTCCCGTAAAAAGAACATCATCCACCTGTGCGAAGGCTATGCTCCCGGCGTAGAGCTGATGGCGCAGGACCTGCTGCATGAGGTCAGCCACCTGGCCTTCGCGGCCTTCGAGAACCAGGCCACGGAGTTCGAGATGGTGACCACCGCCCTGGGCGGCGGCTACCCGGTGATGAGCGGCTATGTTTCTTTCAACGAGGGGTTGACGCAGGAGGACCTAGCCTGGCTGGGCTACGATTACCTGCCCTTCGCCCTGGGCATAGACTCAAAACTGACCTTCCGCTACCAGCATTTGCGGGCCAACATCATCTACGACAACATGGAGGTGTTCGAGAAGAACATCGCCAAGCTTGGAGACGACCTGCCCAAGTTGTTGACCATGACCGACTTCAGGGGCTTCACCCTGCGCGGCATAGCCGCCAAGTACGGCCGCCCCGAATTCTCGCAGCGCCTGCGCGAGTTGGAAGCGGCCGCACGGTGATCATTTAGAGAATCCCAGCCCTTCCTTGGAAGCGCCAACTTCCTGGGCCCTTAGTCATGAAAAATACGGCCTAAGGGCCCAACGCTTTATCTGAGCGGGCGCGTATACTATTACGGTGAAAGCCCGCTTCGCAAAAACTATTACCATCGCGGCCCTGCTGGTTGCAGCCTGTTCCCGGGCCCAGGCCGCAGGCTTTTCTTTCGACGCCCCGTCGGCCCCGCTGGCCGCCGCTTACGAATTCGCCGCTCCCGCCGCCGTGCCGGCGCCGGTCCTCGCTCCGCGGGCCGGCGCGCTGCGCGCCTACGATTTCAAAACCCTGTGGAAAACCCTCGGCTACCCGGCCCTGCAGGGCCGCGACGAAGTGCAGGCCGTCGCCCACTTCGGCGCTACCGAAGACGAAGTGTTGGACCTGACCAGCTATACCAGCAAGCACGACCCCTTCTATCAAGAGGTCAACGGCTACCTGCGCTACTACCCGGCGCCTTACGACTGGAGCGGAACCAGCCCTGAAGACGCCCGCGTGATGGTGAAGAACATAGATAAGGTCTTCACGCGCGTCCCCGAAGTGCCGGCTGACCTGGCGCTGTTCCGCGGCCTGGACCTCGGGTTCCGCGACAGCCGCCCCTACGCCGTCGGCGAAGAATTCGTCGATAAGGGCTACGTCTCCACCTCGGTCTCCTACAAGGTGGCGCGCCATTTCGCCATCGGGATGAACGCCTGCCAGGACGAACCCTCCACTTCCCGCAAGGCCATATTCGTGCTGTACCTCACCCGCCCGGAAAAAGGCATACTTATCGACCAGGGCGAGGACGAAGTGATACTCGACCACGGGCGCAAGTTCCGCGTGATGGCAAAAGTAGACGCGATCAGGCAATACGACCTCTACCTCGTGCAGGTCTGCGCTGCGGTCTGCGATACCACTCTCCGCGCCGCGGCCGCCTCGTTCTGGAATAATCTCTCCCTGCTGGATTGACCAGGGAGGTATTCACCACCGGCCTCGGAGCTGCAGTAAATAGAAGTTGGCGCGGGCCGCTCCAGCCCGGTTCCAATTCCACCTTTCAAACCATGCTTGCGGTTTCCCCGCACACGGCTTACCGACGCCGCTGTTGCGAAAGCGCCGGGCGCGCGCAATACCCGCCCAGCCATTCCAGGAGCGGGGAGTTCCGCGGCCTGCTAGATTAGCTGCGGTTTGGTGCGGGGCTGGAATTGGCCGAGGAAGGTCTTGGGGGCGGTGAGCTCGCCGGCCTCGGCTACTACCTGGCCGCGGAGGACGGTGTATTTGGGGAAACCGTAAAGCATCCTGCCCTGCCAGGGTGAATACTGCGTGTTGTGTTTAAGTTTGCGCCAATCCACCTTCGTGTTTGTGGCCGGGTCCACTATGGCGAAGTCGGCGTCGAAGCCGGGGCGGATGAAGCCTTTGCGGCCGGCTAGGCCCATGATGCGGGCGGGGTTCTCGCAGAGCAGTTCTACCATTCTCTCTACAGTTATCTTCCCGGCTTTTACCCCGTAAGTGTAAGCGGTCGGCAGCAGTGTCTGCGAGCCGGGCAGGCCCATCGGGAGCTTGCGCACGTCGCCCCCCCATTCGTCCTTCTGCGCGCGGGTGAAAGTGCAGTTGTCGGTGGCGATGGTCTGCACGGAGCCGGCCGCGGCCGCCGACCAGAGCGCGGCGTTGTCGCCGGCGGTCCTGATGGGCGGACAGCAGGAATACAGGTGGCCGTCCCGGCCTTCAAAAATATTTTCATCCAGGGCCAGGTACTGGGGGCAGGTCTCCCCCATCACTTTAAGGCCTTTTTTCCTGGCTGCCGCAAGTATGGCGGCCGAACCTTCCGTAGAGAGATGTACAAAGTAAACCGGGGCTTTTGCTCCGGCGGCCAGCGCGGCTACGCGGCAGACGGACTCGGTTTCCGTGAAGGGCGGGCGGGACAGCGGCAGGGCTTTTATCCCGTTCTTGCCGGAGTAAAGGCCGGCGAGGAAATCTATGGCGGGGCCGTTCTCGGCGTGCACGCAGATAAGGGCGCCCAGCCTGGCCGCGGCTTTCAGCGCGGCGGACAACTCGGTGTTATCGGCCATAAGCCCGCGTGCGCCGTAGGCCGTGAACATCTTGAACGTCGGGGCGCCGGCCTTTACAGCCGCGCCCATGAGCGCGGCCGGGTTTTTCAGCTTGGCCCAGCCGGTGAGCATGCAGTGGAAGGAGAAATCGGCGTAGGAGCGCCCCGCGGCTTCTTTTACGCGCGCCTGGAGCCCGGCCAAGGGGCTTTCGCCGGGCCCCTGCCCCGTATAATCTATGAAAGTGGTGATCCCGCCGCAGACGGCGGCGGCCGAGCCGGAGGTGAAGTCGTCGGCCGTATATTTGCCCGGCCCCATTTTTAGGCGGAAATGGGCATGCGCGTCTATTATGCCCGGCAGGACGAGCAGGCCGCGCGCGTCGATAACGCGGGCGGCGCTGAACGGCTTTTTAGAGGAAGAAGGCGACAGGGAAACGACGCGGCCGCCGCTGACAAAAACGTCCCTGGCGGCGACACCTGCGCCGCTGACTACTTTGCCGCCAAGTATTGCCAGCTCGAACATCGGGGTCTTTATGGAGCGCTCAGCCTTCCGCGTGCTGCGGATGACCGGTGTGGCCGCTGAAGATTATCGTGTAGGCCAGGAAGGTGGCTGAAACGAAGGTGATGGCGCACATGGTGAGCCAGGCCCAGAGGACCTGCGGGTTCCCTTCCGTCTGCATGACTATAAATGCGAGGAAAGCCAGGAAGCTGGTGGCGATCAGCCAGAAAAGTGCGAAAACGGCGCGTATAATGTATGCCATGGGAATAATTCTATAGATTTCACCGGGTTAAGTCAATGCATGCGCAGGTGCCGCAACAGGGCCTCTGGCCATCGGGCGGCCAATGCATGCGCAGGTGCCGTATCAAGCCCGGATAAATGCGCGGTGAAGGATTTTGAGGAGCTCCTCGGTCTGAGCCGCGCGGACGGTGAAGCACAGCGCGTTTTTAGCGGTCCCGGCTTTGCCCGCAGGGATGCCGGCGGCGTTAGCGGCGGCGCGGGCTTTCTCGAGGTGCGCCCTGCCCAGGCCCCTGCCTATCAGCGAAACCTTCCCGGAAGCGCCGGCCTTCTCGATTGAGAGACAGGTTACCCCCGCCTGGCCGCCGCCCTCTGTTACCAGCGTTCCCTGTTCGTCGTGGAAGGAGGACCGCAGGTGCAGCGTGATGCCATGGCGCGCCGCGTAGCGCACGGCCCGCAGCTGCCGCACTTCCGTGCCGAGGGCGGCCAGGGCGATGACTTCGCCGTAGGAGATCTTTTTTATTTTCCGGGCTTCGGGGACTATGGCCGGGTGCGCGGTGTAGATGCCTTTTACGTCCGTGCGGAACTCGCAGGCGGCCGCGCCCAGGGCGCGCGCTATGACCACGGCGCTCAGGTCCGATCCCCCGCGCCCCAGGGTGGTGATGTCGCCGGCCGGGGATATGCCCTGGAACCCGGCCACCACGGGGATCCGCCCGGCCTTAAGTTCCTTCTTCAGGCGCCGCGCGTCGACACTGGTCACGTCCGCGCAGGAAAAAGCGGCGTCGGTCTTTATGCCGGCCTGGCGGCCCGTGAGCGAGACCGCCCGCGCGCCTTCGGCCTCCAGGGCCATGGCCATCAGGGCCGCGCTGATCTGCTCCCCGGCGGCCAGCAGCGCGTCGTTCTCGCGCGGGGGCCGATCCTCCCCCCCGGTGAGGCAGGCCAGTTTCAGCAGGTCGTCCGTGGAATCGGCGGGGGCGGAGACCACGGCCACGGGGCGCAGGCCGCGGCGCCTGGCGCCCAGCACCAGCGCGGCGGCCCGGCGTATTTTGCCGGGGTCCGCAAGCGAACTGCCGCCGAATTTTATGATTATGATGCTCATTGTCTGGTCAGGTAAAGTAAAACGGGAAGCGGATTCGTGGGCTGTCACGGTTCGCGCTTCCCGTTCAGGGGCCGCCTGCTCTGTTAAACCATCGACGCCGTTACCCGGATTATCTCCGAGAGCGTGGTGGAGCCTGAGCGGGCCTTCATGATGCCGTCCATCAGCAGCGTGCGCATTTTGCCGGTCCGGATGGCGGTGCGCTTTATCACGTCCGTGGGCGCGCGGTCGAGGATGTGCTTGCGGATCTCCTCGTTCATCAACATCAGCTCGAAGATGCCCATGCGGCCCTGATAGCCGGTGTTGCGGCAGGCCGGGCAGCCT